>NZ_ACCB01000029.1 GCF_000173735.1 Yersinia aldovae ATCC 35236
ACAGGCCTCACCACTGGCGGTACGGGAGCGGATAGATTGCCACAGCGCGATATGATTGGCCGTCAGGCGCTGAATCCCCGCCAGTTCGGCCTCGTAGGGGGAGTCTTCATCGCTGACTTCACGCCCTTTATCACTCAGCACCAATGAGTTAACTTCTTCGCCATCGTTATCGATATACAGATTGAGCGGCGAGAGGTCATAGGCCCGTGTGCTGGGTTCTTCTGAATCCTTCATTTTGGTGCAACTCAGCACCAGTGCGCCGCCTTCGCCCTCACGACGCACATTGAATTCGACATCTAGCGCCGCACGAAAGGCACTGGAGCCGCGTGCGCCTTTATCCAAATCTTTGCCTGAGTGATGGATAACCAGCACCGTCGCGCCGGTTTCTGCCTTGATAAAATCGCAGCCCTGAATAAATGCGCCCATATCTTTGGCGGCGTTCTCGTCGGAGCCACCAAAGCAGCGGGCCAGCGTATCCAGCACAATCAGGCGCACCGGTGAGCCGGTTTGTGCGGTGACGTCCTGAGCGGCTTTAATTACCTGCTCGACGCTCTCCGGGCTGGCGGGAAAGACCGGGCAGTCAATGCGGTATAGCGATTCAATCGGTGTGCCACCGTTAAACTCCATTTCCCATGCACGGATACGGCGTGGCACGCCAATGCCGCCTTCGCCAACGATATAGACCACCGAGCCTTGCGTCACACGCCGCGAGGCCCACGGCTTGCCGGTGGCGATATGGCAAGCCCATGAGACGGCCAGAAAGGATTTATATGAGCCGCTGGGGCCATAAATGCTGGCCAGCGTATTGCTCGGCAAATGGCCCTTGATATTGTAATCCTGCGGGGTGTTATAACCGTCGGAACCTTTGCGCAACGGCAGGTTGGTGGCAAATTGCACCGGTTCATTGTCAATCAAAGTGAGCGGCATTTTCATATCCATTCCTTGGGATGGTAGAGTTGGCGGAAAAACTCGATACGGGCGGTGTCCGTTCCGACCTGTTGGCGATAATCATCCCAGTCAGCTTTATCGCCGGTGGGAGGCAGGGTCACCAGCCCATTGACCGCGAGTGCGGCGTGTTCCGCCTGTTGTTTGCCGGGATTGTGGTCAGAGTCGGTTACGTCGTTATCCGCCGCAAGAATAATCTGTGCATCGGGATAACGTTCACGCAGTGCCACTGCAACATGGGTCAGATTGTTTGCTGAGATGGCGGCCACCACTGTAGCGGCGACAAATCGTGATATGACCAGACCGGTGGCAAAACCTTCAGTAATGATGATTGTCTGTGACAGGGCATGGTGGGTGATGGGGATAAACGAAGATTTAATCCGCGAGTCGGGCAGTAAGCGTTTTTCTCCCCTAGGGTTGATTAACAGCGCACCGGTAGTTTTGCCGCGCAAATCTACCAATGGCAGCACCATGCTGCCCACATTAAAATGCACCCCGCCGATATTTTTAGCGCTGTTGGCGGGCATTAAAAATCCCTGATATGCCAAGCCCTTATGCAACAGGTAATCACTGGTTCCCTTAGTACAGGTTGCCAGCAGGGCGGTGACTTTTTGTATGATGTCGGTGTGAGGGAGCGGTTCAGTTCTTTCTTTGGCGGGCGCTGTTGGGGTTAAGTCTGTTAAACGGGAGATTTCTCTGGCGGCCTGAATCAAATCACATTGCCGTACCAGAGTGACCAAATCCAGACCATCGCCATGACCGCAATAGTTGCAGAACCACGTCCCTCGTCCTTTTTTATCATCAAAACGGAAACGGTCTTTACCTCCGCAGACCGGGCAAGGGCCATGTTTTCCGCCGGGAAGCACAGGAATGTCCAGCGCGGTAAGAATAGACAGCCAGTGATGGCGTGATTGGTGGGTAATTTCAGAAATGAATTTACTCATCTGCTAACCCCTCTATTTCCAGCTCCTCGCTTAACATATTCAGCCTTTCCCACAGCATAAACATGAGCAATTCTTTGGCGAGAGGGTTATTCAGTTCGATGATGGCATAAGCCAGTGCGCAGCAATGGTCGGTGAGTTCAGCCGAGGTAAGGGGGGTGGGATCATACAGCATAGCGCACCCCCGGATGGGTACGAACGTATTGCGGGTACAGACAGTGAAGGGTAGTAGCCATTGGGCTGCCTCCGTTAGGGTGTTTATTAAGCTACCCCCAGAGACGCCAAGCCCATTGGGTGGTAGCCCGAACAAGGTTGGCGTACCGGCCCTAACGGATCCCGGCCTTCCTTTCGAAAGCCTTGCCCGGACTACCATAGACAACAGGTGTGCACGAACATTACCCAAGTACATTCTGTGTATGTATTTGGATACCGTCAAAGGGTTCGGAACGCCAATTCCGGCTACGGATTTTGCCGCAGCGCCGAGATTATACTGCAAAGCGCCCGCCAGAAAAAAAATAAAAAATCATTAGTCGCGACCCTCCTCGCGTTGGTTGAGTCTGATAATGACCCATTCGTCGACTTCGCTTTCAATCCAGGCAACTGAACGCGGCCCTAACTTTATTGGGCGGGGGAATTGGTTGAGGCTAATCAAATGATAAATTGATGATTTCTTCAGTCGTATTTTCTCAATCACTTCAGGTAAGCGGATCAAATTAATATCTGACATGGTTACGCCTCCTTGCGGGTATAAACGCGTTCAACATAGCGGCCACGGCCATCACCATGACCCAGATCCATTGAGGTCAATGCTCTGGCTTCAATGCGGGTAAATCCTGCGGCGAGGTAATAACTGATAGCCTCTTGCGCCCAGGCATAGCGCAGACTGTGGGGGGAGTAGTGTCCGGTTAGCCCCAGGCGGGTGGTATGGGAGCGCCAGAAGTTCATGGCGGTTTTCAGGTTAGGTTTATCAATGAGTTTGCCGCCGCGTGTTTCTGCAACCTGTTGTGCTTCTTTGACGGCCAGTTTCACCGCTTCACGATCCAAAATACGGGTTTCGCGTGAGCGGCCGCCCTTAGTGCCAAACACCACGGTTAATGTAGCGTGGTTCTGCTCAAGCTCCTTTTGCCATGTTTTCAGCGAGTTGGCACATTGCACCGCCTCTTGTGAACGCAACCCCAGCAAGCGGGCCAGTTGCAGGGCGCAGGCGAATCCTTTGTCCTGCTGCTGGGCGGTGCGCAGGGCGGTTTGATAGACCTTCTCAGGGATGGCGAATTTGCTGCCGGCACGGCTGGTTCCCCCTAATCCTAACGCTTTGTTGGTCAAGCGTTCTGATAAGACGATTTTATCCCGGCCAGCGGATCGGAAAACGGTACGCAATGCTGCCATTTCGTTATGAAGAGAACGACTGGCGATCCCCTGTGAAACACGGTCAGCAATATAACTTTCAACATGCTTTGCTTTTAGGTGTTTAACATCACGCACCTGAATATTAAGGGCCAGTAAATGTCGGCTAAATCTGTCCATAATTCGAATACGGTCATGAACGGTTTTATGGCTCCCCCCAGCTTGCTTAGCCAGTATTTTCATCTCACGGCTTAACTTACTCATAGCGAACTTCTCCCAAACAATGTCAACGAGCTGCATTTCTCTGGCGCATGGGGAATGGCAGGTTATCTGCCTTGAACGATACCTGTGCGCCAGAGCGGGCAGCCGTTGAGGTATTGCGGGGTCTAGGTGATGCACTCGGTGCAACCTCCTGCTATTGCAGGTCATCCCCTCAGGCTGTGGGCCTGCCTCGGTATCGGTTCAAACTCCGGTAGAAGTGGTCAATCTGACGTGTTGAAGCGGTGTCAGATGCATGACGCATTGGTGAAGTCGCTTATCTCAACGGCTGAGGCGGGGTTGTGCTATGGCGTCACTTTCACTCGTAAAAGTGACGCCACGAGCCACACGCAGCAAGGCCAGCGCTTGCAGATGCCTTGCGGCATAGCACAGCGCAGCCAGCAACGTTTAGCACGCACCAGAAATTGAGGTATAAGGAGTCTTTAGATGCAGTGATGCATCTTGCGTTAAGCGTGCCAATAACAGCGTTGTCACTGATAGAGCTACGGTTTGGAAGGCCATTGCTCTACGGAGGCGAGTTATTCGCTTGGTTGATAACCCATGACAGTATCCTCGACAGGCAATACCGGTAGGTCAGGAAATGCTCTTTATTAGCCATTTCGTTAGTAGAAGTAAGCCCTAATCACCCACATGGGTGACACCCATTCTCAAGGGTTGACGGATGTATGACGGTATAACGTTTTTCTAAAGCTTAGACAGCATGTTGTGGTCGCTCGAAAGCGTCAGTCTCAGACCACACTCCATTCCATATGACTTTGGCTTTATGACCACCCGAAGGCGTTTCTCTCAGGTCATTCGTATCAATCCCGATACTGGAAACATTGGCGACTGTCATCGACAGCGAGTTTACAGGGGGGAAATTACGGCAAGAATGAGATAGCTGCAAGTTATTGGAAGCTGTAATAAGGAAGAGTAATGAAAGGGGAAGTATAGGGAATGATTAGACCATTACATTTTGAACATACTTTTTAATCTTATCTCATACTCATCCAGATATATATTTACTGACTGGTAATGGCGTATAGTGGTATGTCGGAGTTGAGGTATCATAGCTCTGTGTGAGCATTACATAGATGGTTGGAAGTCTATGAATACCTCATTAGCATGCATTAATAATATATCTGAGGATGTCATGGATACCGAAAAATTAAAAAAAGACTGATAGTCAAATTCAAGCATATTCAAAAAAAATAGATTTTTATACCTCAGAGTATACGGTCGAAATACTTGCACAAAAAGTTGCTGCTGGTGAATATACCGTACCTAAGTACCAGCGAGAATATACATGGGATGAACCCCGAAAATGTAAGTTCATTGAGTCATTATTGATTGGGTTACCAATCCCGTTTGTTTTTTTCTGGATGAATGATCTAACAGGGATGTTGGAGATTGTTGATGGTTCCCAGAGGCTTAGAACGTTAGAGGAGTATCTTAATAACAGACTTGTTCTAAATGGGTTAGAACGTTTAGATTTACTTAATAACACTCGTTTTAATGATCTCCCTCTTGCTCGGCAGCGGAAGATTTTGAATAAGTCTATTCGCGGGATTATTCTTTCCGAAGATACGGACATGGAGTCCAGAGTTGATTTGTTTGAAAGAATTAATACTGGTAGCAAAGTGGCTAACCCTGCCGAGGTAAGAAGAGGAGCCCTCCGTGGAGACTTTATGGATTTTGTTACAGAACTTGCCAAAAATGAACTTTTCCTAAAATTAGCTCCTGTTTCGTCTAAACAGAAGAAAGAGAGAGAATCAGAAGAGCTAGTCGCAAGGTTTTTCGCTTATTCGGACGGTTTTGAAGGATATAAGGATGATGTGTCTCCATTTATATTCAGATATATTAAAAGAATGAATGATGAGTTTACTAATAACCCACATCTTATTGAAGAGTATAGATCCAGATTTGAGCGGGTTCTAAATTTCGTTGATTCTTCTTTCAGATTAGGTTTCAGAAAAACAGTCGGTAGCAAGACAACACCAAGAGCCAGATTTGAGTCAATCGCTATTGGTTCATTCCAGGCACTCGAGCAGAATCCAACCCTCTCAATAACGAAAGAAATAACAGATGAGATTCTTGATAGTAATGCATTTAAAGAAGAAATTCGTTCTGATGGTGCTAACGCAATTAAGAGACTTTTAGGGAGAATTGGTTTTATACGCAATGCTCTACTTGAGAGGGCCTAATAGTGCAATTAGTACAGGAAGTATTTCAAGATAGAGTTTCTGATATTGAAAGTTATTTTGAATTGGTTAGTAACATAGAACTTGCAATTGGTTCTGGCGGCGCTGTATTCAATGTTGTTGGAACTCCTTATCAGATTAACCCGGGACAACAGAAGATTATGTACTCAGGTATATATCTTCATCTTTATAATTTGGTCGAATCAACGATATCAATGCTAATCGAGGCTGTAGAGCGCCATGCTGCACACGGTATTGATGGGCAGCTATTACTTTTAACCGAAAATATGAAAAAGCTCTACGTTAAGTCCGTAGTTGCACCATATGAATCAATAAGCAATGACAAGAGACTCGAAAAAGCTCTTGAGCTTTTTGATCAACTTCTCAATGTCAGACCTATTGAGCTTAAAATTCCACCCGGTGGTGGAGGTAATTGGGATGTTAAAGAAATTAAAAGGTTAAGCAATAGTATTGGTATTGAGATTATTCTTCCTAGAAGTATAAATCAGAGAGTTAATACAACTTTTCGTGATGATAAAGGCCCAATCCGGCTCATAAAGGATATACGAAATAAATTAGCACATGGTTCTCTATCTTTTACTGAATGTGGAGAGAACCATGTAGCTAGTGATTTTAGGAGTCTAATTGATATAGTAACAGAATATCTTAAATATGTTATTCAGGCTTATGATAATTTTATCAGTGCAAATGGGTATAAGATAGCCTAGTGATTTTTAGATGTGGGCTAAAGAGGATTTGATGCTTTGGCCTACTATTTCACCTAATCTAACCGGTACAGCATTACCAATCATTTTTGCTAGCGTTGCAACGCTGAGCTTTGTATTTTTCGAATGGAAATGGTAATCGGCTGGGAAAGATTGCAGAATGGCTGCCTCCCTAAGGCTTATAGCTCGATCTTGCTCTGGGTGTCCGAAACGCCCATTTCCAAAGCCATTACATTGTGTGGTAATAGTTGGGGCTGGTGTATTCCATGACATTCGGCCGTAAACGCTGATGTATGTCTTTCCCGTGTCTTTTTTATGGCAACTGGCACGTAACTCTTCAGGCCAATCCATCCACGATCCTCCAGGTACTGATGCTTTAATCCGTTTTATGTTGATAGGACTCAGAACTGATGATTTATGCAATGGGTCGTTTTTACATGTATCCCCCGCACCAATCTTGGGGAGATGGCTGATTACATCAGCAACGTTAAGGTAATTATCAGGTTTACGTGATGGTTTTGGTAAACTTATTTTACCCAATCTTGAGGCAATGAGGACTAAGCGCTTTCTTGTTTGCGCCATTCCATAGTCAGGACAGAAAACAATTTTATAGTCAATGCTATAACCGTTCATATTTAACTGGGCTAGGAAATCGATGAAAACTTTTTGATCTGCCAAACCAGGAACGTTCTCCATCGTGACAAAATCTGGCAAGACTTCGGCAATTAGCCTGCCAAAGCTTGCCAATAGATTCCACCTATTGTCTTGGTGATTTTTTGTTGTTTTCTTCGCTCGTGAATAGGTTGAAAAAGGCTGACAAGGTGCACAACCCGCAAGTAACGTATAATCAGCATTTTTCAGATGGCGCAGAACTTCATCACCACTCAATGACGTGACGTCCTGATTAATAAATGTAGCATTATTGTTATGTTCATAGGCAAATCGGCAGGACTCTTCAATGTCATAACCTGCAACCACATTAATACCAGACTTGATGAGCCCGTGCGTCAGGCCTCCAGCACCACAAAAGAGGTCGACAGCTTTGATTGAAAGATTAGTATTCACAGTGTGCCCCATAACAAAAACATAAGGATTATAACAAGCAAACGTCCTCTTCACGAAGAATAATTAACACACTGATTTATCCTAGATCCATTAGACGGATTATTGCTTACAAAATAGGATTTCTCGGACACCATTGTGGGCTGACTCTGGCTGTTGCCATGATCCTGTTTGCTAGTTCAGCCTTCTGTTCACCCCCGTACACAAGCTTTACTCCCCCACCAATCCATTAACTCTCTTCTTTGCCACAGATAAGTTGATCGGTTATACGCCCTTCTTACCTCATTCTTATCACTATGCGCTAATGCTGCCTCGATCACGTCTGCATTAAACCCTGCCTCATTCATTGCTGTACTGGCAATCGAACGTAAACCGTGAGCAACGAGCTTTCCTCCATACCCGATACGTTTCAATGCTGCATTTGCCGTTTGGCTGTTCATTGGCTTACGCGGGTCGTTGCGGCTGGGGAATACGTACTGACGATTGCCACTGATTGGACGCATGATTTCCAGCAGCTCTAAAGCTTGTTCTGACAAAGGAACGATATGATCGCGCTTTGCCTTCATCCGTTCTGCCGGTATACACCACTGCTTATTCTCAATATCGATCTCTGACCAGGCTGTTGAAGAGGCTTCAGCAGGGCGAATCAGTGTCAATAATTGCCATTCAAGTAAGCAGCGGGTTGGTATCGAGAGATTACTCATGGCTATGGTGCGCATAAGTTTAGGCAATTCTTCGGGGCGTATGGTGGGCATATGCTGCTTTTTAGGCCTTTCAAAAGCATTGCCAATACCCGATGCAGGATTGGCATCAATCAAACCTACATTGACTGCATAGATCATTATCTCGTTAATACGTTGTACCAACCGCCTGACCGTCTCTAATGCTCCGCGTGCTTTGATGGGTTCTAATACCTGAATCAGGGCGCGAGCTTTGAGTTCTTGAACGGGGACATTCTCTATGCTGGGTAAGATGTCTTTTTCGATAGAACGCCAAATATCTTTCGCATGGGCGGCACTAACGTGGCTTTCTTTCAACTCGAACCATTTGCGAGCGACGTTTACGAAAATACTCTCTTCAGCTATCTGGAGTTTTTCGGCTTCCTCATCAGCTCTTGCTTGCGGATCAACCCCTCGCACTAACATTGCCAGTTTCTCTGTTCGTACCTCTCTGGCTTCAGCCAAAGAGAGTGCAGGGTACGCGCCGAGGCTTACCATTGTGCGTTTACTACTGTTGGGAAGTTGATAGCGGAAACGCCAAATTTTCTTGCCGGTAGTTTTGACTAACAAAAATAAGCCATCACCATCATGGAGAGTTAGGTCTTTGTCGGTGGCTTTTGCTTTTTGCACTTCGGTATGGGTGAGTGGGCGTGTTGTCCTTGCCATGTATGGTTCTTCCCTTGATTGGTATACGTCCATTGGTATCTATCTTAGCGTATACCAATTTGTATACCAATTGTCTCTGGCTTCAGGCGGATATCCTTGGACTACTACAGACACAAAAAAGCCCGCAAACCTAGGTGGGATGCGGGCTCTTCGTACTTCACCGGACTTATCTGGTAATAACCGGTTTAACATTTGGTGGAGCTGGGGGGATTTGAACCCCCGTCCGAAATTACTACGCCGTCGGCACTACATGCTTAGTCCAGTCATTACATTCGCCGGTTAGCTGCGGACGGACACGCCACTAACAAACTATCCTGATTAGTTTTAATGCTTCAACCCCAGGCAAGGTTTCCACACGAGCTCTTTTGGGTTTGACCTCTCTTGATCCCCGTCCTAAGAGCGGAGGCTAGGGAGAGAGGGAACCTTCAGTTTCTTAGGCTGATTAAGCTGCTAAAGCAGCAGATTCGTATTGCGAGTCGTTTGCAATTATTTTTTTTGTCGGTTTTTTACGAGGCCTCCGCACCTCGGCATGCACCTTGGGTTTCGCGAATCCCGTCGAATCCAGAATCAGCCCCAAAGAACTTCGCCAGTATAACAGAACTATGTCCTGTTAAGCCAGTTACTTAACGATTTGCGTGCTTCATGATGCGCGCTTTGTCTAATTGCCACTCACGATCTTTAATATCGTCGCGCTTATCATGATCTTTCTTACCTTTTGCGACGCCGATCTTAACTTTGACCCAAGCATTTTTCCAATATACGGAAAGAGCCACTACGGTAAAACCGTCGCGGTTAACTTTACCAATCAGCGAGTCTAACTCGCGTTTGTTTAGTAGCAGTTTACGGGTACGCATTGGCTCGCAGACAACATGCGTCGATGCCACGTTTAACGGCGTAATGGTGGCACCAAATAGGAATGCTTCACCATTTCTGAAGGTTACGTAGCTATCACTAATGTTGGCTTTGCCAGCACGCAGAGATTTTACTTCCCAACCTTGCAGTGAAAGACCAGCCTCGAATTCTGCTTCAATGAAGTATTCATGGCGGGCACGTTTGTTTTGCGCAATGGTTGCGGAACCGGGTTTGTATGCTTTTTTCTTTGTCATAATATTGATCATTATACTGTATGTGCAGATGAATGAAATCCTTTCCCGCAGGATGCTGGTGCATTTTGTCTCTATTTTTTGTGAGGAATGTCTGGCAGATTTTTTGTCTGGCGCTGGATAAATGGTATTATCTGCGCGTTTTATGTCTCACAGGAAATGTTATGCCGCAAATTAGCCGTTCTGCGTTGGTTCCATTTAGCGTAGAACAGATGTACCAACTCGTTAATGATGTTCGTTCTTATCCGGAATTTTTACCCGGTTGTACTGGTAGCCGAGTGCTTGATGCTACTGAAAATGAAATGACGGCAGCCGTAGATGTCGCCAAAGCTGGTATCAGCAAAACATTTACTACTCGTAATACATTGACTGATAACCAGAGCATCAATATGCAACTGGTGGATGGGCCATTCCGCAAATTGATGGGCGGTTGGCATTTTACCCCCCTGAGTGCAGATGCCTGTAAAGTTGAATTGCATCTGGATTTTGAATTTACCAACAAGTTGGTTGAACTGGCGTTTGGTAAAGTATTTAAAGAATTAGCCGGCAATATGGTGCAAGCATTCACCCAAAGAGCTAAAGAGGTTTATAGTGTCTGATATTCGCATTGAGGTGGTTTATGCTTTGCCTGAACGCCAATATGTGCGCATGGTTTCTCTTGAGGTGGGTAGCACTGTTGAGGACGCCATAAATGTATCGGGTTTGCTGGAGTTGCGACCCGATATTGATCTGAAAAGGAATAAAGTCGGTATCTATAGCCGCCCGGTGAAGCTCGGCGATAAGCTCAACGATGGTGATCGGGTTGAGATATATCGTCCACTAATTGCTGATCCTAAAGAGCTGCGCCGGCAGCGTGCTGAGCTAGCAAAAAAATAAGGCACCACCTGCGCCTTATTTTTGTTGTAGCACTTGACTGCTATTGAAGAAAAAACGTGTGCTGATGAATGGCTAAATAAGCATAATATAGAATTGACACCTAAAGCCTACGATCAGCATTCACACCCTCAATTTGCTCTGCAATCTTCGGATAAATTAATTTCCTGCTAGCGTTGGTTCGTTTTTGATATCAGTCAGCACGCCACTGCTATCAAAGGTCAACGTCAACGTCTGTTGTGTTATTTTCTCATGGCCAGGTTGTTGGCGGAACACATAGAACCAGGTTTTTGTGCCAAACGGATCCTGTAGCATTGGGGTGCCTAAGGTATATGCCACTTGTTGCTGGGTCATACCTTTATGAATTTTGGACGCGTCATTAGGTGATAAATAGTTACCCTGATTAATATCAGGCCGGTAGACCACCTTCTCCAGCGTTGAACAACCCGCAGTAAGCATTGCAAGCATCACAGCGGCGGCAGTCAGCATTTTACAGCGCATAGTAATCACATTCCTTTAGGGCATAGGATGACGATGATAATAGACCTTGCAGCAGTTGGAAACCTTTACAGGGCACCTGTATGACCTCAGGAAAGGAAAAAAGTTAATCTTTTTCTACGCGGCAAGTAATTCTTTTGCATTTGCCAGAGTGTTTTTCGTCACTTCACTACCGCCCAGAAGACGCGCCAACTCTTGCAAACGGGCTTTTTTATCTAATCGATGCATATGGGTTTCGGTTTCGGTGCCATCAGTTTGTTTACTCACAAAGAAATGTTGATGACCGCAGCCCGCAACTTGTGGAAGGTGAGTAACACACATGACTTGTGTCGATTCACCGAGCTGACGCAGCAGACGGCCCACAATCGCTGCAGTTGGGCCACTTATACCCACGTCTACCTCATCAAAGATAAGGGCTGGGGTGTCCATTTTACGCGCTGTAATAACCTGAATAGCTAATGCGATGCGAGAAAGTTCCCCTCCCGAGGCCACTTTTGCCAGTGATTGCAGTGGCTGGCCGGGGTTGGTGGTAACGCAAAATTCAATACGTGTCGCTCCTTCAGCACTGAGGTGCTCCGGCTCAAACTGGGTTTCGATGGTGAATCTACCATGTGGCATGGATAACTCATGCATACTTTCAGTAATCAGCGCTGCCAATTCATTAGCATAATGCTGGCGCTCTTGGTGCAACCGTTTAGCTATTTCTAAAGCGTATTTATAGTGGGTGTTTACCGTATTGCTGAGTTGTTCATGATCATTCTCTTGCTGTGAAAGCTGTTCTTGCTCATCCAGTAGCTGTTGATGGAAGAGGGGAAGTTCTTCCGGTGTTACATGGTGCTTTCGGGCTAAATTTAGTTGGCGCGATAACCTTTGTTCCAGTTCATAGAGACGGTTTGGATCCATATCGAGTTGTTCAGCATAATGGCGTAATTCATCACTGGCCTCACTGATTTGGATTGAAGCCTCTTCCAACATATTCAACAGATTATTAAATTGCTCATCCATCCCTGCCAATTCAGTTAACTGATGTTTGGCAGCATAAAGTTGGCTGAGGACATTGTTTTGCTCGTCATCCGAAAGGAGTTGTAAGGTCTGTTGACTGAGAGACAGCAACTGCCCACTGTTTGCCAGGCGTTTATATTCAGCATCAATTTGTTCGTACTCCCCTACTTGAGGAGCAAATGAATTCAACTCTTTCAACTGATATTGTAATAATTCGCGACGCGCATTCCGTTCTAATGATTGCTGCTGATGAAGTGCCAATGCACGGCAGCTTTGGTGCCAAGTTTGGTAGGCAGCTTTCATCTCGGCTAATAGGGCTGATTGATCTGCGTACGCATCCAACAGGTGCTTTTGATGTTCCGGTTTTAACAGCAATTGATGTGCGTGTTGGCCGTGGATCTGGATTAACTGTTGGCCGAGTTCCCTTAATTGAGATAAAGGTACTGGTGTTCCATTAATAAAGCCCCTTGAGCGACCATCGGTGCCAATTGCACGCCGCAGCAGGCATTCGTTACTCTCATCAAGGTGGTTGTTCTCTAGCCATTGGCGGGCTGATGGGGTATCTGCTAGCGAGAAGCGCGCGCAAATATCCGCCCGTGTTGCCCCTAATCGCACCATGCTGCCATCAGAACGGCTCCCAAGACATAGCCCTAATGCATCTATGGCGATAGATTTACCTGCTCCAGTTTCGCCAGTAATTGCTGTCATTCCAGATTGAAAATCAATTTCTAACTCACGCACAATAGCAAAGTTACTGATAGTTAATTGGGCCAGCATGGTAAATCTCCTGTACATAAACACATATCTGTATTTGAATACAGTATAGACTGGTTTTATATACAGTAAAGTGTCTGATGCACTTTTTAGAATAATTTTTTTGACCAACCCAGTTTTGTGCTTAACGTATTGAAATAGCTATAGTCCTTGGGGTGAATAAGATTGAGGTGAAAATCACTACGCCGAATTAATACCTCTTCACCTTCCTGAATAGGCAAGGCTATCTGGCTGTCGCAGCTTATTTCCAAGTCGCTGGTGATTTGTGAGAACTTCAATCGGATGGTGCTGCTACTATTAATAACCAGGGGCCGGGCTGTTAAAGTGTGTGGGAACATCGGTACCAATACGATGGCGTCCAGCGTAGGGGTGAGGATTGGGCCGCCAGCAGAGAGTGAATAGGCGGTAGAGCCGGTCGGTGTGGCAATAATCAAGCCATCAGATCGTTGTGAAAAGGCGAAGCGGTCATCAATATACACTTCGAATTCAATCATATGGGCTACTTTGCCTGGGTGTAGAACCACTTCATTGATAGCTGTGCTGATGCGGCTTTGCTGATTAGCGCGCGTTACCTGCGCTTCCAGCAGAAAACGTTGTTCGCTCAGGTATTCGCCTTCCAGCACATCGGAAAGCTGCTGTTGGGCGTTATCCGGGTCCAAGTCGGTTAGAAAGCCCAGATTGCCTCTATTGACGCCAATCACTTTGATATCATAACGCGCCAATACCCGTGCAGCGCCGAGCATATTGCCATCACCACCGACCACTACAGCAAGGTCTGCTTTTTGGCCGATATCTGCCAGGCTACCGGTGGTTGCATCGGTTAAATTGAGATCTTTGGCAATTTGCTGTTCAACCATGACATCGTAGCCTCTGGCGTTTAGCCAGTGGTAGAGCATTTCATGGGTGGCAAGTGCGGCCGGGTGTCGTGGGTGGCCGACAATACCAATACAATTGAATCTTTTATTATTCATTGCCGTGATTTTCCTTACTGGGGCGTCTTTTACCCTACATTATGGCCGGTTCCCTTGAATCCCCGGTTTTGATCCCCATAATATGCCAAGTAGCGAGATTAATGCTAAAACGCGGAGATATCCATGAGTAGTAAAGAACAGAAAACATCAAACGAGCAAGCCTCGGAAGAAATGGAAAATGCAGCAGAGCAGCAAGTGGAAGTAACACAAGAGACGGGTGACGGTGTAGATCCGCGTGTTACTGAGCTTGAAGCGCAGTTGGCTGCGGCCGTACAGCGTGAGCGCGAGAGCTTACTACGCGCTAAGGCTGAAGTTGAGAATATCCGTCGTCGTACTGAATTGGATGTTGAAAAAGCGCATAAATTTGCCTTGGAACGTTTCTCAGCTGAATTATTGCCTGTTATCGATAACCTTGAACGGGCGCTGGATACAGCCGATAAATCCAATACTGAGCTAACCTCAATGATTGAAGGTGTTGAACTAACACTGAAATCACTGCTTGATGCAGTAGGTAAATTTGGTATCGAAGTTGTCGGTGAGACCCATGTGCCGTTTAATCCTGAAGTTCATCAGGCAATGACGATGCTTGAGTCTGCTGACCACGAGCCAAATCATGTGATGATGGTGATGCAAAAAGGCTATACGCTGAATGGCCGTCTGCTGCGTCCAGCGATGGTTGCGGTGTCTAAAGCGAAAGCTTAAGGTGACCTGATGTGGAAAGGCACCTTTGCGGGTGCCTTTTTTATTTTGTTTTCTTCAGTAAATGACGTTTTATTCAGCCGTTGGCAATTTAGGTTGCCAGTCAATCGGTTGCTGACCATGCTGCTGCAAGAGTTGGTTCGCTTGTGAGAAGTGCTTACAACCAAGAAAACCACGATGTGCAGAGAGTGGTGATGGGTGTGGTGCTTTCAAAATAAAATGGCGCTGAGTATTAATGATGCGGCCCTTTTTCTGTGCATGTGCTCCCCACAACATAAAAATCACGCCGTCACGGTGTTCATTTAATGCGGCAATCACTTTATCCGTGAAGGTTTCCCAGCCGAGATTAGCGTGAGAGTGTGCTTTGCCGGCTTCAACTGTCAGCACTGTATTTAGTAGTAAAACGCCTTGTTCTGCCCAACTTTGTAAAAAGCCGTGATTAGGGCGCTGAAAGCCTGGAATATCAGTGGTCAGCTCTTTATACATGTTCACCAGAGAGGGGGGCGCAGGTACACCGGGTAAGACTGAGAACGACAGCCCATGCGCCTGATTGGGGCCGTGGTAGGGATCTTGCCCCAGAATCACTACTTTTACTTGATCCAGCTCAGTTAAGCGAAATGCGTTAAACACATCTTTTTGTGGCGGGTAGATAATCTTCCCAACACTGCGTTCTGCTGTCACAAAGGCGAGCGTATCTTTGAAATAAGGTTGTTCTTTTTCCAGGCCGATCACATCGTGCCAGTTAAGGGAGGCGGACATAAACACTCTCCTTGGTAGTGTAAGGTATTGATGCGCGATAGCTTACCGGTTCAAGCTGATGAGTGAAACCGTTAAACCAGACTCTGTGATTTGGTGGTTATTTTTTGACCGCGAATTGTAAAAAATGTTGAATATTTACAAAAATAATTGTCATTTGTCATACTAATAAAATTGATATAAAACATAAATTTGCCTTTACTGCCCCTATCGTGAGGGCGGGAAGTTTGATTTATATCAAAGAATAGCGCGTGTGTGACTGGTATATAGAACAATAAGACAACAATGGTTTTACCAAATAACCAAGGTAGCTTTTCTCCCCTTGGAATTTAAAGCCGTATTACGGAGGCACCAAATGATTACTGGTATTCAAATCACTAAAGCTAACAATGAAGCCTTATTGAACTCTTTTTGGCTGTTAGATGATGAAAAGGCTGAACTGCGCTGCGTTTGCGCTAAATCTGGCTATGCAGAAGATCAAATCGTTCCTGCAAGTGAGTTAGGTCAGATCGAATATCGCGAAGTTCCACTGGAACTGCAACCTACGGTACGTGTTGAAGGTGGTCAGCATTTGAACGTTAACGTTCTGCGCCGTGAAACACTGGAAGATGCAGTTAAAAACCCAGAAAAATACCCTCAGCTGACGATTCGAGTTTCTGGTTATGCTGTGCGCTTCAACTCGCTGACGCCAGAACAGCAACGCGACGTGATTACGCGTACTTTCACTGAAAGCCTGTAATTTCTGTTATAGCGTTAAGTTGAAACAAATTTTAAAGGGAGCTTAGGCTCCCTTTATTTTTTGTTTAACATTATGATTTTTATTCTTTATTTAATATGTATTTTTTGAATCCATGCCACTGCGATGGCATGTTTGTTTTTCTTTAGGAACAAAAAACGGTTAATCTCATTGGGAGGAATAGACATCAAAACAGTACTATATAAAAAAGTACGAGGGCATTCAGTGTTATTCTATGTCACCATTCTATAGCCTATTATTTATCATAGATATTGGGATTCGATGACCCACAATACGAAAACGTACGTTAGTTAAGCAACTGTCTGATATATATTAAATATAAATTCCAATCTTGTTGGAATTTATCCGTTGGGCTAATTTTGTTCGGCTGACCGCTCTACATCACTAATATTCCATTCTGAATTATGAATAATTATGGAGCTAGGTTCGAGGAATTTTTGAGGAACATAATGGCTATAACCATTTTTTTTGCAGAATTCTTTAAAATCGTGAAATGAATCACTGTATGCTTTAAGGTGAATTTTTCCTCGATAACTTTCAGCCTCTTGCTCAGAGATAGCTAGCCTCCGGGCTATAGTTTTATTACTTGCATTTTGCAGTAAATAAAACACGACATCAAATTCTTCATCAGTAAAAAAATCATCTGGTTTTTCAACTAATAATGTAAGAGGTAATTCTTGGTCAACATATTGCTCAACTGTGAGCAAATCCATTTTTCTTCCATGGAACATAATACCCAAGCACTCTTGTTTACTATTTAAAAATGGAATTTTATCGAAAATATAAAGTTGAAATTTTTTTTTGCGGCCAAAATAATGCATCTCAATTGAAGATACCCTTTTTTTCGTTATCGCCGCTAGCTGCTCTTGCTCTCTAAATTGGGGTGATAATTTTGCAAAAGAAGGGTGAGGTAGTTCTCCATCTGACAAACCTTTAATACAAAATTTTAGTGGCAAATTTAATAGTTCAAAAAATGGAGTGTTAGCATACAAATAGCGCGAATCAAGATCTTTGAATCCCCAAGCTTCATCACTGTCTTCCCATGATAGCGTTAATTGCAGTGGAATTTCGTCAGGAAGGTGCAGGTGTTGGCTATTATTACACATATAATCCTCATATTTAATATTTATATTACTACGTAAAATAAATCAGCCATTCTCATTATGGATAAAATAGAACTTGCTTTTCAATACTTGGTACGTTACTAATCTTGTGATCTCTTGGCAAGATTTTTATCTAAAAAATAGAATAATGGATATTCATGAAAATATTATGTTCATATTAATAAATTAAATTATAAGTGTTTTTATTAAAGTTAGTAAAATATAAGGAGAAGAAATAATGAATGGACTCTCTCCCCTCGGCGACGATTATTCTGTGAGTCGCTTACCTTTATCTGCCAAATCAAGTTTTCTCTCAGTCACATTGGTCAGAGTGGGGGCAATAACAACATTAGCCCAATTTATGTTAGGTGCTACCTTAGGGCATGGAATGACGTTTACCCAGGCGATGCTGGCAACCTTTTTAGGGAGTTTACTGCTTCAATTTGTTAGCCTCGGGCTTGGTATTGCAGGCGCACGTGAGGGGTTGTCAATCAGTCTACTCGCTCGTTGGTGCGGCTTTGGTCGTATCGGCTCGGTTATTATTGGCGGCGGAATAGTGATTAGTCTGCTTGGTTGGTTTGGCATATTAAATGCAGTTCTTGCCGATAGTTTGAATCACATGTCGGGAGATTTGATCAGTTTTAGTTGGGCTGCCGCTATCTCCGGGATAGGGTTTACAATACTGGTTGCATTCGGGTTCAGCGCATTGAGCTGGACTGCAAAACTCGCCGTGCCTCTCTTCTTTATGGCAATTTTCTGGATTTCGTTAAATCTGTTAGCAGGACATCATATTGCTGATCTGGTTGCCGTCATCCCTACTGGAACACCTATTACTATTGCTGCTGGTGCTACCATGGTGGCAGGGGGGTACATTGTCGGTGCATTAATGACACCCGATATTAGTCGCTATTGTAAAAATAGTAGGCACGTATTTTGGATGACGATGATCTGCATCTTGGTGGGTGAATTTATTGTTAATGGTATCGCCATATTGATTGCTCATGCACTCGACACTGCCGATGTGGTAACAATTATGATCCAAACATCTGGGGGGGGCGGGTTACTCACCGTTATTCTTGCTACCATCAAGATTAATGATGTTTGCTTATATTCTTCATCGCTCGCCCTTACAAACGTGGTACAAGGAATAACGGGTAACAGATGGAGTCGAACTTGGCTGACGGTTTTACTCGGTATCGTGGGTACTCTCTTATCAATAGTAGGGATTTTAGATAAGTTTACGGATTTTCTCATGCTACTCGGTGTTGTCTTTCCGCCAATATCAGGTGTCATGCTGGTTGACTACTATGTGTTACGTACCAGCCGCCAATTGCTTGGTGCCTCTCGCCAGATGCAGGCGCTGCCTGAATCAACGCAATTAATTGGCTGGAAGGCTATCGCGGCTTGTGTTGTAGGAACTATCGGCGGTATGAATATTGATTTTGGTATTCCGTCATTCAATTCATTAATCATTGCCAGTACTATTTATTGGATAATTTGTATCATAAAGAAAAAGCCATAATTTTATATTATGGCATTGTTATATCTATTGGGCTAAATATTCCATACTCATAGAATGTCTTTAATTTAAAAATGAGGAAATAATGATGGATAAAAATAATCACAAAAAAATAATTGGTTCTAAGGAACTTGATGCAGAGCCTTTCGGTTCGCTCATATCATTTATGGAAAATAATGATGAGCCGTGGGGGGTAAAAGATTGTGAATCGCGCTTTATGTATGCAAATAAAGCTACCCTTAAATATAGCCAATTACCCCTTAATTTTGATATTGAAGGCCGATTAGACAGCGAATGTCCTGCTCAGTGGGCAGAATTTGCGCCAGATTTACAAAAGCAAGACAGGGCCGTTGAGACGGATAAGAAACGTGTAGCTATGATTCAGACCTGTTTATTCGGTCAGGAGCATACGCTTTGTGAAAAATTCCCTCTGTTTGACAATGAGAAAAAATGTATTGGCACTATTTTTCATGTGACAAAATTCAATTTTATTTCCATATGTGATTTATTTAATAAGACCCCGCCTCCAGTATTGATAATGAAGCCACCTACAAATGATTTCACTAACAAAGAACTTGAAGTGATATTCTTCTTATTACAATCCCTCAACGCTAAAGAAATAGGGAGAAAACTAAACCTTTCTAACCGTACAATAGCAAATAAATTGCAATCGATATATGGAAAGGCGAATGTAAACTCGCAAAGCGCCTTTAAAGAATACTGTAAAGCTGAAGGTTTTAATCGATATATTCCCGAATGGCTTATTAAAGCGGGCTGTACATTTATTTAGACCTTATGAGAATCTTCCGCGGGGTGGGGTGCATTAACGCGATTCGGTAATGTTTGAATGCTGCCAATTGCTGAATATCAGTCTGTCGATTATTCGTTGCAATGGCGTCGAGTAAGATGTTGATGTGCCCTGATACCTGCTTTATCAACGCGGTTTTCTGTTGGGTTGCAGCGGTAATGCTGCTGGCTTTTAATTCCTCTTGAGCGCCTTCCCAGGCGGTTCCCATCCATGTATTAAACTTATGCGTTGGCGGAATTAGCGTTTGATTATGGGGAATTGGCTCCTGTGCGAAAATGATAGATTCATGTTCGTCTGTACTTGATGTCAGCCCGCCAAAGGGGGTTATAAAGTCATAAATCAGAGTAGGATCACATTTTAAAAATTATATAAATAAAATTTATCAATTTCATTTAAGAACTCATCCGATGTGTCGATAGATAGATGATTAATCTTAGTTAACCATCTGGATCATCTTTCGACAAGGAGTTGGTATGAGTGCATCGGTCAATATGATTGCACCTGCTTCATTGGCGGGTTCTATGGGGCGAGTCAGTTTATCTGCACCCACAGGGAAAGACGATGTTGTATCTGTAGCAGCGACACGTACAGCTCAAACGATAGCGATGACACACTTGACCACAGTACCGGCGAGTAATGAGCTTTACTACAGCATGGTTGCGAATCTTGGCTTGTCGCGTGCTGAAGGAATTGTGGCAGATAAGGAGAGTATTCTCGGTAGCAATAATATACCTCTCTCAAGTGGGCAAGGATCACAGCAAGCGGACTATTCATTAGCATTGATTGCTAAAGACGTCTACTCTCCCATTTCAGTTAACTTTGCTGGTTTTTCCCGTTTAAGTGACCGTGCATTATTGGCAGCAGGTATCGATCCTGCGAGTCTATCTAATAGCGCTTCAGGTTTTATGGCTGGAATTTACTCTGATAATCAACAATATGTTTTAGCCTTTGCTGGCACCAATGATATGCAGGACTGGTTGAGTAACATTCGTCAAGCTACCGGCTATGAGGATGTGCAATACAATCAGGCTGTTGCTTTGGGGAAGGCGGCAAGAATGGCTTTTGGCGATGATCTGGTGATCACTGGGCACTCGCTCGGTGGTGGGCTGGCGGCCACTGCAGCGTTAGCAACCGGAACTTTTGCGGTAACATTCAACGCTGCTGGCGTTTCTGATCATACACTGAACCGCATGGGGCTTAACCCCGTTCAAGCGCGGCTGGCGGCAGAGAATGGCGGGATTCGGCGCTATAGCGAACAATATGATTTATTGACAGATACTCAGGAGTCTACATCACTGATTCCTGATGCGATTGGCCATAAAATCACTCTGATAAATAGCGATAAACTCACCGGGTTGGATGATTGGCTACCGCATAAACACCTGGAACGCCGTCTGGCGGCGCATGGTATTGATAAAGTTCTCAGCTCAATGGATGAACAGCAACCTTGGGGGCGGCAGGATGCCTGAATCAACACTGACAATAAGGGTGAAACGTCAGATACGTTACGTCATCTTTGGTGTTTTGATCCCACTACTGAGTTTTGAGGCACACGCAATGACAGATATTAACACGGCTTTCAGCGATCCATTGGTCATGCCAATTGCAGAGGCGATTGTTCGCGGAGACGTAAAACAGATCCATCAGTTGGCCAATACAACATTATTACGTCAGCAAGGTGAGCAGTCGATAACTTTACTGCAATGGGCGATCCTTAACCAACAGCCAGAAAGTTTGACGGCATTATTGCAAGAGTACGCAGATCCTTCTCAGCCCGGATTACAAGGCGATACTGCATGGCATACTGCAGCCAGTATTCAGGATGCGCATTACATGCATCTTTTACTCGATGGCCGCCTCCAGCCGAACACGCGAAACAGTGTGACATTAGCGACACCACTGGCGGCCGCCGTTATGGCCGGGCGTGAAGTACAAGTGATCTTATTACTGGTTGCTGGGGTTGATCCGAATCTGGCCGATCGGATGGGAGATACCCCACTGCATTTAGCGGGTAAAACCAATGCACCAGACTTGGCTCTGCGCTTATTAAAAGCGGGTGCAGATCCTGAGTTACGTAACAAGCAAGGGGCAACGTTTCAACAGTATTTAGCGATGACCCCGATGACCCTGCAAAGCGCTAAGATGCAGAAAAATCATCAGCAATTGAATGCCTGGCTACGCGGGAAAAAGTGGGCAGAGGTCTATCAGCAACCGTTTGAATAATAAAAAACCGCTGAGTTTGACGTCAGCGGTTTTTTGTTCGGGTGTTGAGTTATTAACCCGTAGTTTTAGTATCAGGCTTGTCTTTCGGTTTACGGCGTTTGCCCACATTTTTGGCATCGCGGTGACGAACTTTAACCTTCACTTTTTCTTTACTGGCTTCTTTTAGCTCTTTACGCTTCGCTAAGACCTTTTTAGAGGGTTTACCTGTGGCTTTTTCGCTTGGTGCCTTGCTGGTAGGGCGCAACTCATCAATAACCCGAGGCTTCAGTGGCTCGTTCAGGTAACGTCCAATCTTGCCCAATAACAGATGGTCATGGGCTTCCACCAATGAAATAGCCACACCTTTACGCCCAGCGCGACCTGTACGGCCAATGCGGTGCAGGTAGACGTCAGAGGTCAGCGGCAGATCAAAGTTGAATACATGGCTGATGTCGTCGATGTCCAGGCCGCGTGAAGCGATATCTGTTGCAACCAGCACATTGACGCGACCATCACTGAGGCGAATAACTGCTTCAGTCCGTTTGGCCTGAACCATTTCGCCTTCGAGGAACCAAGCGTTAATCCCGGCTTCACGCAGCCAACTGACTAATTGGTGTACCTTTTCACGGGTACGAACGAAAATAATCGATTTCTGCACTTCTGGTTGCTTTAACAGATGCACCAGCAAGGCGGTTTTATGTTCAATACTGTCTGCACGGTAATACCATTGCAGAATTTTTTTACGTTCGCGACGTGATGGGTCTGCTTCCAACTCTACCGGCTCGTTCAGAATGCGTTCTGCAAACTCACGTATAGCTTCACCTTCAAGCGTAGCGGAGAACAGGAGCGTCTGTTTGCGCCAGCGGGTTTCTGCGGCGATGGTTTCAATATCTTGTGCGAAACCCATATCCAACATACGGTCAGCTTCGTCCAGAATCAGGGTTTCCACAGCCCGGCAGTCAAAGTTCTCTTCTTTGATGTATTGCAACAAGCGGCCGGTGGTCGCAACCACGATATCCTGATTCTCACTAAAGACTTCCGCGTGATTCATATAAGCCACACCGCCGGTTATCGTCGCGATATCCAGTTGTGTATGTTTAGCTAACTCACGGGCTTGATCCGCGACCTGCATGGCCAATTCACGGGTTGGCGTCAGGATTAGAATCCGTGGTGGGCCAGATTTTTTGCGTGGGAAATCCAGCAAATGCTGCAAGGCAGGCAGCAAAAAGGCGGCAGTTTTGCCCGTACCTGTTGGTGCCGAACCCAATACGTCGCGCCCATCCATTGCTGGCGGAATAGCCGCAGCTTGAATTGCGGTTGGACGCTCATAGCCTTTGTCACGCAGTGCGTCAATCAGGCGTTCATCGAGATCGAGTTCGGAAAAATTGGTTACAGTCATGGTCTTCCTCTACTTGGGGCGCCGATTATAGACGGGTTAGCCGAATTCTTCACCTGTTTAAGCGGTAATGATGTCTTTTCCCTTCAATCATATTGTCCTATGCTACGCCGGTTATAGATTCTGATGACTAATATGGGCGAGAAATTGAAGAAAAACCGGTATTACGTGGTGGTGGTTTCACTTTTAAACAGTTCTTTGTGGCACACGACCGTTGTGCGATGAAAGTGGGTACCGATGGTGTATTACTCGGTGCCTGGGTGCCGGTGGATAATTCGCGCAGAGTACTGGATATTGGCTGCGGCAGCGGGCTTATTGCTCTGATGATTGCTCAGCGTTCGGCATCCGATGTACTCATTGATGGTGTTGAGCTGGAGCCTGCAGCGGCACAACAGGCGATTAGCAATGCAGAATCATCGCCTTGGGCTGCACGTGTTCATATTTATGAGCAAGATGTCCATCAGTTTGCTGAAAACCATCCTCAACAGTATGACCTGATTGTCAGTAATCCACCTTATTTTGCTCCTGCCGTCGCCTGTCGCGATGAAGCGCGGGATACCGCACGTTATACCGGTTCATTAACACATTTAGCGCTACTAAATTGCGCTGAGAAGCTTATCACAGACGACGGTATGTTTTGTGTGGTTTTACCTCATGAACTGGGAATTGAACTGGCGCGGCTTGGCGGTCAGATGGGGTGGTATGTTCGTGGTCAGGTTAATGTCAGGGATCGCCCCGGTAAACCGCTGCATCGAATGTTGCTGACACTGTCGCGGCAAGCGGGTGAGGCGATATATCAGGAACTGGATCTGCGCCAATCTGAAGGGATTTATTCAACCGAATTTCGTCAGTTAATCAGTGACTTCTATCTTAATTATTAAAAGTATCTCAATTATTAAAAGACATCAGCACAAGATTAGCAGGGCGTATTATTTCGCCCTGAATATGCTGATGTCTTGAGCGAAAAATTATCTATGGTTGAAGAATGGTCGGTTGCGGATTTTCCATTTGATCAGGATAATCAAGGGTATAGTGCAAGCCACGACTCTCTTTACGCGACATGGCACAGCGCACAATCAACTCAGCAACCTGCACCAGATTACGCAATTCCAGTAGATTATTCGAGATGCGGAAATTGGCGTAATATTCATCAATTTCCTGCTGTAACGTATTAATTCGGCGTAAGGCTCGCTCTAAACGCTTGGTTGTTCGCACGATACCGACGTAATCCCACATAAACAGACGTAATTCATGCCAGTTATGTTGAATGACAACCCGTTCGTCGGAGTTATCGACACGACTCTCATCCCAGTCCGGTAAATGCTTGGCTAACTTGGCATTAGGCAACCGTGTCAGAATATCCTCAGCAGCAGACCAGCCGTAAACCAGACACTCCAACAAGGAATTGGATGCCATGCGATTAGCACCATGTAACCCAGTATAACTCACTTCACCAATAGCATATAGCCCATCCAGATCCGTGCGACCATGTTGATCTACCATCACACCACCACAGGTATAGTGCGCGGCTGGAACGATTGGAATGGCTTCTTTGGTCAGATCGATGCCCAAAGACAGTAGCTTTTCATAGATCATCGGGAAGTGTTGCATCACAAAATCAGTCGGTTTATGGCTGATATCCAAGTACATGCAATCAGCGCCAAGACGTTTCATTTCGTGGTCGATGGCGCGAGCAACGATATCACGCGGGGCCAGTTCGCCTCGAGTGTCAAAATCGAGCATGAAGCGACTACCGTCAGGGCGCTTAAGGTAAGCCCCTTCACCACGTAAGGCCTCAGTCAGTAAAAAGTTACGTGCTTGCGGGTGAAACAGGCAGGTAGGGTGGAATTGGTTAAATTCCAGATTGGCAACCCGACAACCAGCGCGCCATGCCATAGCAATACCATCACCTGAGGAAATATCCGGATTGGTGGTGTATTGATAAACCTTGGCCGCCCCTCCTGTCGCTAAAACTACCGCTTTGGCGCGAAGTGTCTCGACCTTCTCTAATTCACGGTTCCAGACATACGCTCCCACCACACGTTTGGTTCCCGGTAAGCCAATTTTATTCGAGGTAATAAGATCCACTGCATTACAGCGCTCTTTTACTAATATATTAGGGTGGGTGCTTGCTTTACCGACTAAGGTGGTTTCTACTTCTTTACCTGTAGCATCAGCAGTATGCAGTATACGACGATGACTATGACCCCCTTCACGGGTAAGGTGATAGCGCTCTTCACCACGGGCATTGGTTTCGGTATCAAAAAGGACGCCTTGATCGATTAGCCATTGTACGCAAGAGCGGGCGTTACTGGCGATAAACTCTACGGCGTCTTTGTCACAAAGCCCGGCTCCGGCGATCAGGGTATCATCGACGTGTGAACTGATGCTGTCAGTTTCATCAAAAACAGCAGCAATACCTCCCTGAGCATAAAAAGTGGCACCTTCATTGAGTGGCCCTTTGCTCAGAACAGTAACTTTACAATGTGGTGCGAGGCGTAGAGCCAAAGACAAGCCGGCAGCGCCACTTCCGATGATCAATACATCGCTAACGTGTTCAGATGATGATTGCATATCGTATGATGTGTGCAGAAGAAGAGTGAATTTCATGTTAGCCTATCTCCCAGAGCAAAAGCTATGGGTATAAGATGTCTAAAGAATATTCAGACAAAAAATCTGGCAACATGGAACTTTGCAATTTTTATAAACTCCAAGCGAGTGCTTGCTCAGGAAGATAAAGATATGGCTGGCAGTATTACTTTTAGCGTGAGGATATATTTCGGGAGAGTCCACCTCGGATGAGCGAGCAGTTAACCGATCAGATGCTGGTTGAGCGGGTCCAGAAAGGGGACCAAAAATCGTTCAATTTACTGGTTATTCGATACCAGCATAAAGTTGCGAGCCTCGTATCCCGATATGTGCCTCAGGGCGATGTTCCTGATGTTGTTCAGGAATCTTTTATCAAGGCTTATCGTGCATTGGAATCATTCCGTGGCGATAGCGCTTTTTATACGTGGCTATACCGTATTGCTGTCAATACAGCAAAAAATTACTTAGTCGCTCAGGGGCGGCGCCCGCCATCCAGTGATGTGGATGCAAATGATGCTGAAAACTATGAAAATGCGGGTGCATTAAAAGAAATATCGAACCCTGAGAACTTAATGTTGTCTGAAGAATTAAGGCAGATAGTTTTTAAAACCATAGAGTCACTTCCTGAAGATCTTCGCATGGCGATTACACTCAGGGAGCTGGATGGTCTAAGCTATGAGGAAATAGCGGCCATTATGGACTGTCCGGTGGGTACTGTGCGTTCACGTATCTTCCGTGCCAGAGAAGCTATCGATAACAAAATTCAGCCGCTAATTCAGCGATAAGCGGACACACAAAGGGTATTTTGGCATGCAGAAAGAAAAGCTTTCCGCTCTGATGGATGGAGAAACTCTTGATAGCGATCTGCTAGGGTCTTTGTCGAAAGATAAAGCATTACAGCAAAGCTGGGAGAGTTATCATTTGATCCGTGACACCCTGCGGGGGGATGTTGGTGAAGTCTTACATCTGGACATCGTCAGCCGTGTTGCAGAAGCACTGAAAAAAGAGCCAGCTCGCTTTATTCCTGGTGCAGTACCTGAATCTCAGCCACAACCACATGTCTGGCAGAGAATGCCTTTTTGGGCAAAAATTCGCCCTTGGGCCAGCCAGATTACCCAAGTGGGCGTTGCTGCTTGTGTTTCTCTCGCAGTCATTGTTGGTGTTCAGCAATACAACCAACCTGTATCTGGTACATTGCAATCAGAATCACCGGCGTTTAATACTTTGCCGATGATGGGCAAAGCATCACCAGTCAGTTTTGGTGTGCCTGCTGATGGTTCCTTTGGCACGAATCAACAGCATCAGGTTCAAGAGCAGCGTAGACGTGTCAATATGATGACTCAATTGCAAGATTTCGAATTGCAACGTCGCCTGCCACAAAATGACGTGCTGCAGCAGCCTTCAGCATCAACCCAAGCGGCGATTCAAGTCCCTGGCACTCAGTCCTTAGGAATGCAGCAGCAGTAATGAAGCAACTTTGGTTTTCCGTCTATCTAGCGGCGGGCAGCCTGTTTATGCCAACAATTGCATCGGCGGAAACCACGCCGATGCAATTGTTGCAGGAAATGGGCAGTGCCACCCAGTCGCTCAATTATGAGCTGTCATATATCAATGTTAACAAGCAAGGGATTGATTCTCTTCGCTATCGACATGCTATTCTGGATAAAAAGACATTAGCGCAGTTATTGCGTATGGATGGCCCACGTACTGAGATTATTCAACGTGGCAATGAGATAAGCTATTTCGAGCCTGGGTTTGACTCTTTTACGCTAAGTGGTGAGCATATTGTCGATGCCCTGCCTTCTGCGGTATTCCCCGATTTTGAAAAACTGTCAAAACACTATAACTATATTGCACTCGGCCGTGCCCGTGTGGCTGATCGGCCATGTCAGGTCATTAGAATCGTGGCACGTGACAGTACGCGATATAGCTATATTATCTGGATGGATGAGGCAACAAAACTCCCGATGCGGATAGACTTGCTAGATCGCGATGGCGAAACACTTGAACAGTTTCGGGTGATTTCATTTGCTGTCGGTGAGCCTATTCAAGATATTCTGCAAGGCGTGCTAAAACTGTCTATGCCGCCATTGCTTGCGCTGCCAGCTAAAAACAAGGTGGATTTTACCTGGACACCGCGTTGGTTGCCGGAGGGCGTGACCGAAGTGTCGCGTAGCCGTCGTACATTGCCTAATATGGATGCACCGACAGAATCCCGATTATACAGTGATGGCTTATTCAGCTTTTCAGTAAACATTAATCCGGCGGGTAAAGATGTTCCTTCAGAACAATCCCTGCGCCAGGGGCGTCGCACTGTTCAGACTGAAGCTCGTAATAATGTAGAAATCACGGTAGTGGGTGAGTTACCTCCTTCAACTGCGAAGCGTATTGCCGATAGCGTTGTACTGGAATCGGCAAAATGATGAAAGAATGGGCTACAGTGATTTCGTGGCAAAACGGTATTGCTTTATTACGCTGTGAGCCACATTCAGGCTGTGGGAGCTGTCATGCTCGCCGTGGTTGCGGTAGCCACTTATTAAATGAGCTAGGGCCTGAATCAGAGCATCATTTGCAGGTCGCTATTTTGCAACCACTAGAACCTGGGCAAAGGGTTGAAGTTGGAATTAGTGAGGGCAGCCTGTTACGTTCTGCTTTACTGGTCTATTTAACCCCTTTGGTTGGGTTAATTGCAGGTGGTGCTTTATTTCAGTTCTTATTCTTAGCCGATGTTTATACAGCGCTGGGATCTATTTCTGGTGCTAGTTTAGGATTCTTACTTGCCAGAAAGTTGGCCAGCAGGATTGAAGGGCAAAGTGCTTATCAACCGACAGTATTACAAATAGGGTTGCCTCCAGCGGCTATCCGTATTCAACAGCAGTAACACGTATTACCTAATCGGCATGGTAGGCTGGGATACGGTTTTGAATCATATGCTCAACTAATGCAATAAAGAGATCTGCACTGACTAATGCTGAGTAATCTATTGTAAAGAGAATTTTACCTTTGGCGTCAAATAGTTGAATTTTATCATGATATGTTTCTCTTTGAGTTTCGATATACAGTATGTCTTCCATATTAATAATGCCTTCGCTTGTAGCCAAACAATGAGCACTAAGTGAAATCGGCGATGTCTCTATTGCAAGAGTGCTATCTTTAATTATATTAATAACACTGTGGAGCATTAATTTTACAAGCCAGTTGTCATTTCTTTTAATCACTTCGAATAAAATAGGCTCGCCTTTTGATAAGCTATCTAAACTAATCACGCCGACATTGATTACTTGTTGATGTATCAGAGTATTCATTAGGGGATATGCATTCTTTATATTGTTTATAATGATATTCCAAGGCTGAGCTTTTGAAGTGCGAAAAGCCATAGCATTAATTTTACCATCAGAGTTTATTCCTAAATGGTATTTATGAATATATCGAATTTTATTAAATGGAATAAAATAGACTTTACCATTGTGGTGGTTGAACACGCGAACTCCTTTCTCATACAGGAAATAGGTGAACATTGGGTTACTGTGTAAACGTAGATAAAGTAAACTACTTAATGTTATTGCTGCAATGGCCACACATAGAATAGAAAGAACCGAAGGGGTGGAAAGAGGGGTGTTGTAACTGCGAGAATAATAATTACCAAGCTGAATGCAAGTATAAATATTATTGAAAATATAGTTAGCATTGAGTTTTCTTTTCTAACCTCATGGCGGCTAAGGACTTTCCCTTCATCGATCATAATATTATCCTTGTCATTGCCAAGAGGAGATCTCACTTGGTTGTTACAATTTAATATTAATACTCTATGTTGTTTTCTTGTTGAGTATATGGGCATTCTCCTAAAATTATTAGCGATAGAATATGGATAAATAGAGTCAGGCTTCGACCGTTACATCGCGTGGTTGCTCTTTGGCGATTAGAACTACTATTCTCAATGTCATAACCTGACATGGCTATCGATATAATAAAGTATGGGGAGTGGATCTTTGCTGACTAACGCTGAGGAAAAAACATGGAGTCAGATACGTCAGATGGGAAGGTAAAGATACATTTATACAGGATAAATCAGGTAACAAGCTAAGTGTGATGCCTTTCACGAGGCTGAGTTACAGTGTAAGATGCGTGCATATTTATGTGGGTAGTTTTGGGTTTGAGTCCATCGCTGTGTCCACCAATAATTAATTAAAGACAACGACTAGAGAAAAATTCATATAAATGAAGCACATAAGAAACTTTTCTATTATTGCCCATATTGACCACGGTAAGTCGACGCTATCTGACCGTATTATTCAGATTTGTGGCGGATTATCTGAGCGCGAAATGGCCGCTCAGGTGCTGGATTCTATGGATCTGGAGCGCGAGCGTGGCATTACCATCAAGGCGCAGAGTGTCACACTTGATTACCACGCCAAAGATGGTCAAACCTATCAACTTAACTTTATCGATACCCCTGGTCACGTTGACTTCTCTTATGAAGTTTCCCGCTCTCTGGCGGCCTGTGAAGGGGCATTGCTGGTCGTTGATGCAGGGCAAGGTGTTGAGGCCCAGACGCTAGCGAACTGTTACACCGCGATGGAAATGAACCTGGAAGTAGTTCCAGTTTTAAATAAAATCGACTTGCCTGCCGCCGATCCTGAGCGCGTTGCTGAAGAGATTGAAGATATCGTGGGTATTGATGCCACCGATGCTGTGCGTTGCTCGGCGAAAACCGGCGTGGGTGTGCCTGATATCCTTGAACGTTTGGTGCGTGATATTCCGCCGCCAAAGGGTGATCCGGACGGGCCATTGCAGGCACTGATTATCGACTCCTGGTTTGATAACTATCTGGGTGTTGTCTCATTAATTCGTATTAAGAATGGTTCGTTACGTAAAGGCGATAAAGTTAAGGTCATGAGTACTGGCCAAAGCTATAACGCTGATCGTCTGGGTATCTTTACACCAAAACGTGTCGATCGCGATATGCTCAATTGCGGTGAAGTAGGCTGGTTGGTGTGTGCGATAAAAGACATTCTTGGCGCACCGGTTGGCGATACTTTGACATTAGCCCGTAACCCGGCAGAGAAATCATTACCGGGCTTCAAAAAGGTTAAACCTCAGGTTTACGCAGGCTTGTTCCCGATTAGCTCAGATGACTATGAAGCCTTCCGTGATGCGTTAGGTAAACTGAGTCTTAACGACGCCTCGTTATTCTATGAACCAGAAAGCTCCACCGCTCTGGGCTTTGGTTTCCGCTGTGGCTTCCTTGGTTTGCTGCACATGGAAATCATTCAGGAACGTCTGGAACGTGAATATGATCTGGAGTTGATCACCACAGCACCGACAGTCGTATATGAAGTGATCACTACCAGTCAGGAAACCATTCATGTTGATAGCCCATCGAAACTGCCTGCGCTGAACAACATTGAAGAACTGCGTGAGCCGATTGCTGAATGTCATATGTTGTTGCCGCAGGAGTACTTAGGTAACGTCATTACCTTGTGTATTGAAAAACGTGGTATGCAGACCAACATGGTCTATCACGGTAACCAAGTGGCGCTGACATATGAAATTCCGATGGCTGAAGTGGTACTCGATTTCTTTGACCGCTTGAAATCAACATCCCGTGGTTATGCGTCGTTGGATTACAATTTCAAACGCTTCCAGACGTCTGACATGGTGCGTGTTGATGTGCTTATCAACAACGAACGAGTCGATGCTTTGGCGTTAATTACTCACCGTGACAACGCGCAGTATCGTGGCCGAGATCTGGTTGAGAAAATGAAAGAACTGATCCCACGTCAGCAGTTTGATATTGCGATTCAGGCCGCCATTGGTAACCACATCATTGCCCGTTCAACGGTGAAACAGTTACGTAAAAACGTGCTGGCGAAGTGTTATGGCGGTGATGTTAGCCGTAAGAAAAAACTTCTACAGAAACAGAAAGATGGTAAGAAACGTATGAAGCAGGTGGGTAACGTTGAATTACCACAAGAGGCTTTCCTGGCGATTCTGCATGTCGGTAAAGACAGCAAATAAGGAGTTTTCATGGCTAATATGTTTGCCTTAATTTTGGCGTTAGCAACGCTGGTGACGGGGATTATCTGGTGCTTTGAGCGGTTTAGATGGGCACCAGCCCGTCAGGCAAAAATTGCGGCTATTCACACGCAAACTGCGGAAATTCAAGCTAAAGCTGGCAATGCTGTCGATAACAAGACTTTAGCGCAAGCGGCAAAGCAACCGGGTTGGATTGAGACATGTGCTTCAGTCTTCCCGGTATTAGCTTTGGTATTTATCGTGCGTTCGTTTATTTACGAACCGTTCCAGATCCCTTCTGGCTCGATGATGCCTACCATGCTGATTGGTGATTTCATTCTGGTTGAGAAGTTTGCTTATGGGATTAAAGATCCCATAACACAGACGACATTGATTCCGACTGGTCATCCGAAACGCGGTGATATTGCTGTTTTTAAATATCCACTGGATCCGCGTTTGGACTATATCAAACGTGTCGTGGGGTTACCGGGTGATAGGGTGAGTTATAATCCTATTAGCAAAGAAGTAACGGTTCAGCCGTCGTGCAATAGCGGAACCTCTTGTGACAGCGCGCTGGCGATTACTTACAGCACGTCTGAGCCAAGTGATTTTGTGCAGACATTCCGCTATAGCGGTAATGGTGAGGCTTCGGCCGGGTTCTTCCAGATCCCAACCAATGAAGCGGTACCTGATGGTGGTGTTCGTCTGCGCGAGCGCACCGAGAGCCTTGGGCCTGTTGCACACCATATTTTGACTGTTCCGGGCCGTCAGGATCCGGTTGGTGCTTATTATCAGCAACCTAATCAGCCGTTAGGGGTTTGGGTTGTACCGCAAGGCCACTACTTTATGATGGGTGACAATCGGGACAATAGCGCAGACAGCCGTTTCTGGGGTTTTGTGCCTGAGCGTAATCTGGTGGGTAAAGCCACGGCTATCTGGATGAGTTTTGAAAAGCAAGAAGGTGAATGGCCAACGGGAGTGCGTTTAAGTCGTATTGGTGGAGTTCATTAATATAGGCTATACCCAAGTAAGCTGGGGCATTAAAACGCAGCATTATATTTCCACTCGTTGTAGAATAAGCTTTCGAGCGATAAAAAGTTGGCTCCCTGATGGGAGCCACTGCAAACGAAACAGTTTTGTCTTGATGATTTGGTGGTCAGACCTGTTCCGTGTGCTGTAGTTTTTGACGCATTCTTGATCTATTGGTAACTCATGAACCCCATCGTAATAAACAGGCTACAGCGGAAGCTGGGCTACACTTTTCAACAGCAGGAACTCTTACTGCAAGCACTGACTCATCGTAGCGCCAGTAGCAAACACAATGAGCGTTTGGAGTTCCTGGGTGACTCTATATTAAGTTTTGTTATCGCCAATGAGCTGTATCACCGCTTCCCCCGGGTTGATGAAGGGGATATGAGCCGGATGCGGGCTACCTTGGTCAGAGGGAATACCCTTGCTGAAATGGCCCGAGAGTTTGATCTTGGCGAATGTTTGCGCCTTGGGCCGGGTGAGTTGAAAAGTGGTGGTTTCCGCCGTGAGTCAATACTGGCTGATACCGTCGAAGCGTTAATCGGCGGTATATTCTTAGACAGCGATATTCATACCATTGAACGGCTGATTCTCGCCTGGTATCACAGTCGATTAGAAGAAATCAGCCCTGGTGATAAGCAGAAAGACCCAAAAACGCGCCTACAAGAATACTTGCAGGGCCGTCATCTGCCATTACCCTCTTATCTGGTTGTGCAGGTTCGCGGAGAAGCACATGACCAGGAATTTACTATCCACTGCCAGGTGAGTGGCTTGAATGAACCGGTAGTAGGTACCGGCTCAAGTCGCCGTAAAGCTGAGCAGGCGGCAGCGGAACAAGCGCTGAAACAGTTGGAGCTTGAATGAGCGAAGTAGAAAAAACGTATTGTGGCTTTATTGCAATTGTAGGTCGTCCTAATGTGGGCAAATCTACGTTGCTAAATGAGTTGCTGGGGCAGAAAATCTCCATCACCTCGCGTAAACCGCAAACCACACGTCACCGTATTATGGGTATCCATACTGAAGGGCCATATCAGGCCATTTACGTTGATACCCCAGGGCTGCATATTGACGAAAAACGTGCGATTAACCGATTGATGAATCGCGCGGCAAGCAGCTCCATTGGTGATGTGGAATTAGTGATTTTTGTGGTCGAAGGCACCAATTGGACTGCCGACGACGAAATGGTGGTGAATAAGCTGCGCAGTTTAGAATGCCCAGTTTTATTAGCCATTAATAAAGTGGATAACGTTACAGACAAAACCAAGCTGTTGCCGCATATCCAGTTCTTAAGCCAGCAGATGAATTTCCTTGATGTCGTGCCTATCTCTGCTGAGAAAGGGATGAATGTGGATACCATTGCCAGCATCGTGCGCAAGCATATGCCGGAAGCGGGTCATCACTTCCCAGAAGATTACATCACTGACCGTTCCCAGCGTTTTATGGCGTCAGAAATCATTCGTGAAAAGCTGATGCGTTTCCTGGGTGAGGAGTTGCCTTACTCGGTGACGGTGGAAATTGAGCAGTTTGTCCCTAATGAGCGCGGTGGTTATAATATCCACGGCCTGATTTTGGTTGAGCGCGAAGGCCAGAAGAAAATGGTCATCGGCAACAAAGGTTCAAAAATCAAAACCATCGGTATTGAAGCCCGCCACGACATGGAACAAATGTTCGAAGCGAAAGTGCATCTTGAGCTGTGGGTTAAAGTGAAATCAGGCTGGGCAGATGACGAACGTGCATTGCGCAGCTTAGGCTATACTGACGACCTGAAATAAGTGTCGCCAATGGAGGGGTGGCAACGCGCATTTGTCCTGCATGGGCGACCTTACAGTGAAACCAGCCTGATGCTGGATTTATTCACTGAAGGGGAAGGCCGTATCCGGGTATTGGCAAAAGGTGCGCGAGGTCGTCGCTCCAACTTAAAAGGCTGCTTGCAGCCTTTTACACCACTGTTAGTCCGTTGGGCTGGGCGTGGTGAAGTCAAAACATTACGCAGTGCTGAACCGGTATCTTTGGCTCTCCCATTGACAGGTTCTATGTTGTACAGCGGCTTATATGTCAATGAGCTGCTCTCTCGCGTGTTAGAACATCAAACCAATTACTCCGCGCTATTTTTTGACTATCTGCATTGCCTGCAAGCACTGGCTGGCAGCGATGGATCGCCTGAATATGCTCTACGTCAGTTTGAATTGGCGATACTGGCGCATCTGGGTTATGGCGTGGATTTCCTCCATTGTGCGGGCAGTGGTGAAGCGGTGGCGGATACCATGACGTATCGTTATCGTGAGGAGAAAGGCTTTATCGCCAGTCTGGTGGTCGATCACTACAGTTTTACCGGCCGTCAATTATTGGCTCTGGCTAACCGTGAGTTTCCCGATGCGGAGACGCTGCGTGCTGCCAAACGTTTCACCCGTATTGCCCTCAAGCCTTATTTGGGGGGGAAGCCACTCAAAAGTCGTGAATTATTTCGCCAATTTGTGATCAAGCCTCCAGCCGACCCTGTGCCATAACGTTCAGCCTCGCTTTTTTAAACCGCCGGTATCAACTTTCCTACGCTGTGACCTATCCGCTGCCAGCTCACTCGGTGTAAACTGCGCAATAGTAACGCATTTGATGGCATGTCTATTTACATGCTTATTAACCTATTAAAGATGCATCCATATCCGGAGGGCTGTCATGGCTGATTTGTTGCTGGGCGTTAATATTGATCACATCGCGACACTACGAAATGCACGCGGAACCATTTACCCTGATCCTGTTCAGGCTGCATTCATCGCTGAACAAGCCGGAGCTGACGGTATTACCGTGCATTTACGGGAAGATCGCCGCCATATCACTGATCGGGATGTGAAGATCCTGCGTCAAACTATTCAGACTCGCATGAATCTGGAAATGGCGGTTACCGACGAGATGGTTGATATTGCGTGTGAACTACAACCGCATTTTTGCTGTTTGGTGCCGGAAAACGCCAGGAAGTGACTACCGAAGGTGGGTTGGATGTTGCCGGTCAGATCGATAAAATGACTATTGCGATCAGCCGGTTATCCAAGGCGGGCATTCTGGTTTCGCTGTTTATCGATGCTGATATGCGCCAAATTGATGCCGCTGTTGCGGTCGGAGCACCTTACATCGAAATCCACACGGGTGCTTATGCCGATGCCGCCTCAGATTTGGTTCGCAAGGCTGAACTCGCACGGATAGCGCAAGCGGCGATCTATGCTGCCAGCAAAGGTTTAAAAGTGAATGCGGGTCATGGTCTGACTTACCATAATGTGCAACCCATAGCCGCCTTGCCGGAAATGCATGAGCTAAATATTGGTCATGCAATCATTGGTCAGGCGGTAATGACCGGTCTTGCGGCGGCGGTTAGTGATATGAAAGTGTTGATGCGGGAAGCGCGTCGTTAATGGCTATTCTCGGGTTAGGTACTGATATTGTTGAAATATCAAGGATTGAGGCGGTAGTGGAGCGCACCGGTGAAAGGCTGGCACAACGTATCCTCAGTCCTGCGGAATTACAGCATTATCAGCAGCACCAGCAGCCAATCCGTTTTCTGGCCAAGCGCTTTGCGGTCAAAGAAGCGGCTGCCAAGGCATTTGGTACTGGTATTCGCAACGGATTGGCCTTTAATCAATTTGAAGTGGTTAACGATGCGCTGGGCAAACCGACACTGCGTTTGCATCAGCGGGCAGCCGAATTAGCGGCGGAGCTGGGGGTCAAATCCCTCCATGTGACGCTAGCCGATGAACGGCGTTATGCCTGCGCCACGGTGATTATTGAAAGCTAGGGCCAGTATTGGCCGCAAGTTGTGATGACAGGATATCGGGGCGTGCATGGCAATGCCGCCCTTTTTACGGTGCGCCGGTATAAGCTGTTGGTATCAAAACGATTATCGCGGGGGATTATAATCGGTCGGCATGATGCAGTTGGACAAATTTATCCCATAGCTGCTCGTTGCTCTCAACCCAGGCTGGATCGATAGCAATAGTATTATCAATAGGGCAGACCAACTGACAGGTTGGCGTTTCGTAATGGCCGACACATTCGGTACAGCGCATCGGGTCAATCTCATAAATGTCTGCACCCATAGAAATTGCCTTGTTCGGGCATTCCGGCTCGCACATGTCGCAATTGATACATTTACGAGTGATCAACAGAGCCATGATTCCTCTTACCTTCGCTTGGGGGATGCTCAACAGCGGAGGATTATACCTCTCTGGTGCCCTTAGACCAGTCTTTTCACCAACGCTGCACTGTGCTTAATATTTGCCTGCGCACTTTCAAGGTCTTGCTGAATCATCGCCATAAATAGTAGATCGGTCAGCGCATATTGTGCCGTGCTGGACGAGATAGCGGCACTGCGAATCACCGGCTCTTCTGAGATAGTATATAAGCAGTGGTCTGCCCGCTGTTGTAGGTTATTGGGGGAAAAACTGGTGAGAGCCAATACCTTGGCACCACGGCGCTGTGCCTCTTCCGCTGCCAGATTTACCTCGCGGCGCTCGCCACTAAATGAGATGGCTAACACTAAATCTTGCACATTCAACGCCTGCACCACCGCCAGTTGTACATGCATATCTGTTTCCGATACGGCGACCACGCCAATTTTCAGTAACTTATAAGCCAGGTCTTTGGCCACCAAACCAGAAGCACCAATACCAATCAAAATCACCTTTCGCGCGGTACGCAGCATCTCTAACGCCTGTGTAAGACGTTGTTCACTATTGATATCCAGCGTGGCGCGTAATGCGGCAGTTTTTTCACTGAGTAATTTTTCGCCCACCGTTTTTAAGCTATCGGTACTTAGGATCTGGTTATGCAGTGTGACCGCCTGAGGTGGCGAGGCCACAATTTCACTCAGAGCCAGTTTTAGCGCTGGAAAGCCTTTATAACCTAACTTCTGGGCGAATTTGACTACGGCTGATTGGCTGACACCGGTCTGTTGCGCCAACTTTTGTGAACTAAGGTGCCGCGCCTGCTCAGGGTTGGACAGTAGGAAGTCGGCCAGCTTACGGTCATTTTGTGCCAGCGTAGGGTAGATCTGGCGAATGCGAAGAAGACTGCTCATAAATCAGTTCCTGAGTGCGGGAAGAACATAATGATATCGGTAAAAATCAAGATAAAGCGCCAGTAACGGAGCATAACATCCTTTTTTTGTGATCATTCAATGAATGGCGCAAGAAAACATTCGCTTTAATGAATATTATATTCAATTATAAAAATATAATTGTGAATTAAAAATTCAAAGAGGACATATCATGAATCTGGGCACGTTAGTTTCTGAAAGCCGTAACCCGGCAACAATGGCGCTGGACAAACTCTCTACACTGGCAATGCTGACCTGCATTAACGATGAGGATCGCAAAGTACCCGAAGCCATTCGTTTGGTTTTACCGGCGATTGCTCAGGCGGTTGATCTGACGGCTGAGGCATTAAAACAGGGCGGGCGACTGATTTATTTGGGGGCAGGAACCAGCGGGCGGCTGGGGGTGTTAGATGCCTCTGAGTGCCCGCCGACTTTTGGTGTACCGCATGGCATGGTGATTGGCCTGATCGCCGGTGGCCCCGGTGCGTTACTGAAAGCGGTTGAAGGTGCTGAGGATGATATGGCTCTTGGTGCAAAGGATTTGCAAGATTTACAACTTACGGCAACCGATATGGTGGTCGGGTTGGCCGCCTCAGGACGCACGCCTTATGTGATCGGTGCTTTACGTTATGCCCGCGCGCTAGGTTGCCCGACAGCCGCCATTTCCTGTAATCCAGATTCCCCTATCGCGCAGGAAGCGCAGGTGGCGATTTCGCCCGTTGTGGGGCCAGAGGCACTGACCGGTTCGACCCGGATGAAGTCGGGTACGGCGCAGAAATTGGTACTCAACATGTTATCCACCGGAGCGATGGTCAAGCTGGGCAAGGTCTACCAGAACCTGATGGTGGATGTGAAAGCGACCAATGTAAAGTTGGTCGATCGCGCTTGCCGTATTGTGGTTGAAGCCACGGGTGCCAGCCGTGCTGATGCCGAGCACGCCTTGGCGCAAACAGAATATGAAGTTAAACCGGCCATTCTGATGATTCTGAAAGGGATCAGCGCTGAACAGGCCCGTCAGAGTTTGCAGCAGCATAATGGTTACTTACGCGCAGCGCTGTAAGGCTTACACTCAGGGGAACGGCTATGGATAAGTCAACACTATTGGCAACACAAATACTTGCAGGGATTGGCGGTGAGGGAAATATTCTCAAACTTGAAAACTGCATGACGCGGGTGCGTATTGTGGTGAAAGATGAACAATTGCCCGATTTAGCCGCGCTAAAACAGCTAACAGGGGTGAAGGGTTACATCAAGCAGGGTGACCAGCATCAGCTGATTGTCGGCCCTGGAGCAGCATCAAAAGTGGTTGATAGTATGCGTTCCCTGATAGGGAATCGGGCAGCGGACACCGTGGTTGCTCAGGATGATATCAGCCGTAATAAGGCGCAGGCCAAAGCCAAATATGCAGCCCCTATGAGCGCAGCCTTGAGGCAAGTGGCTAATATATTCATCCCAATTATCCCCGCATTTATTGCTTCAGGTTTGATTATGGGGATAGTTAACTTACTGAAACGACCTGATATCTCCGGTGATTTGGCATTGCAGTATCCAAATCTGCTAGGCCTGCTCGCCATCTTCGGTAGCGCTGTGTTTGCTATTATGAATATTCTGGTGGGGGTGAATGCGGCGAAAGTCTTCGGTGGCTCACCGGCGATGGGCGGAGTGATGGCCGGCATTCTGACCAGCCCGGCATTGGCGCAAATTACCTTATCCGGCGAGGCATTGCAGCCGGGGCGCGGCGGTGTCATTGCCGTCTTGTTGGTGGTGGTGCTGATGTGCTGGCTGGAGAAATGGCTACGCCAGCGCTTGCCAGAGTCCATCGAGCTTATTGTTAACCCATTGCTGACCACCTTGATAACCGCTTCACTGGCAATTGTAATTTTGCAGCCTCTGGGGGGCTATATCTCCGATGGGATTACCCACGGTGTCAATCTGGCCATTGATCACGGTGGGTTACTGGTTGGGGCGTTGCTATCCGGCCTCTTCCTGCCATTGGTATTGACCGGCTTGCATCAAGGGCTGGTACCTATTCATGTGGAGTTGGTTCAGGCACATGGATCTAACCCGTTGCTACCAATACTGGCGATGGCAGGTGTTGGGCAGATTGGCGCGGCATTGGCCGTATTAATGAAAACCCGTAATAGCCGCTTGAGGAAGGTGATTAAAGGGGCATTACCCGTCGGGGTATTAGGTATCGGTGAGCCACTGATTTTTGGTGTGACGCTGCCGCTGGGTAAACCGTTTATTGCCGCGTGTTTAGGCGGTGCGGTGGGCGGGGCGCTAATCAGTTATTGGAAAGTGGCGACAGTCATTACCTTTGGTATTTCGGGTTTGCCACTTGCGCTGACTATTATCACAGGCAAAGTGATGTTGTATTTAGTGGCGATGATTGTCACCATACTGGCAGGTTTTATATTCACCTGGCTTATGGGATTCAATGATCCTGAGGAGTGATTTTTGAGCGTTGAGCAAGCTAAACCGCAATCAGAGCGTGCCAAACGGATTGTCTTTTTTGATTTAGACGGCACGCTGCACCAGCAGGATATGTTTGGCAGTTTTTTGCGTTTTCTGTTGCGCCATTTGCCACTGAATTTGTTGCTGGTAATCCCTGTACTGCCGGTTATTGGTTTAGGATTATTGGTCGGTGGGCGCTGCACCCGCTGGCCGATGAGCCTGCTGTTGTGGGCCATTACCTTCGGGCGGCGGGAAGCGCACCTGAAAGATTTAGAGTTGCGTTTCGTGAATGAATTCCGCCAGCAAGTAACCGCATTTCCAGTGGTGATGATGCGGTTACGTCAATATCTGGCAAGCGATGAGGCTGAAGTGTGGTTAATCACCGGTTCACCGCAACGGCTGGTGGAGCAGGTTTACCACGATTCAACCTTTATCCACCATTTGCGTTTGGTCGGCAGCCGCATGGCGCGGCGTAATGGCGGATGGGTGTTACCGCTGCGCTGCCTTGGGCCGGAAAAAGTGGTGCAATTGGAGCAACGTCTGGGGGCGCCGCTGAAACTCTACAGCGGCTACAGCGACAGTAAACAGGATAACCCGTTGCTATATTTCTGTGAGCACCGCTGGCGGGTGAGTAAAAATGGTGAATTACAGCAATTGGAATAACAACAACGGCTGTGATTCACCTGGTTAATCGGCGGTTTGGGCCTTAATGAGTGAGGTCGTTGTCATGATGACCGAGCTGCCAGATCCGCTCTGCGTGGCGGCCCAGCAGCCACAAACTTACCCCCAGCAGCAGGAAGAAGATAGTTTTTGGCATCGCATCCCAGAAGAACTCAAAGAAGCGGGTATACAAGTTGATGGCGAGGAATGTCAGGCCAAAGCCACGTAACATGGCATCATCTTGCTTTAGCCCCAGCCAGATTGCCGCGCCAGCGGCGATGGCAAACAGTAAGCTCCAATGCAGTAGCTCTATCTGGCGCACTTGGTACCAGTGGTCCAGGTCACCGTAATTGCCGAAAATAGACAATATCCATAAGGCGATAAACAGGTAAAGTAGCCCCATAGCTTGTGAAACGCGGTCTAACCGGCGTTGCGCTAATTGAGGTTGCAGTGACAGTGCGGCTGCACAAAGCAGCAAGCCGAAAGCGATAAAGCGGATTGGGTAACTCATTCCCAGCCAGTAAGCGCCCCAACCGGATAAATAACCGGTTTCTGCCCCGAAGGCATTACCCAGCGACAGCAAGGCAAACAGCCATACCAACGGGGATCGGCCAAACCAGCCCACCAGGCCGTAGATAACCGTGCCGAGCAGCAATAATAGCGAGATACGGCCACTGCCATTATCCAGCCAGATACCCAACTGGCCGATGGCGGCTGCGGTCATTATCACACCGAGAAATAGCACCGCTTCATTACTGTACAATTTGCTGGGATTGCGCTGACGGCGACGAAAGCCCCACAGATAAAAGGCGGCAGCCAGTACGCCGGTGACTGCGACCCGTACCGGGGGATCGAAGCGGAAAAACTGGCTTATCCAGGCGAGCAAGAACGTATCCGCCATCAGGCTGCCAATGGCGATAATCAGTGATGCCAGTGCGGCAAGGAAGGCGTAACCGGCTAATCTGCGCCAGTCAAAAGGCTGAACATCAATATTTTGTAACAGGCGTTGGTGCTCTTCTTCAGGAATGACGCCCTCACTGGCCCATCCATTCAGGGTCTTACGCACCACCGCGGCATTTTTCTTGCTGAGCTTCATGTATTTGCCTTCTCATGTTTCTATCCTGGCGGAACATTAACCGATCATTATGAGCTGAGCTACCTTATAGTGAAATTAGAGGTTATAGCGCTTGCCGCTGGCTGTGTATAATGCACGCCGCAAAAGTATCTGAGAGGTTAATGTGTCTGCTGATAAAAATATGTTTTCTGAATGTGATTCATCTGGTGGAGACAGTGATGAGCACTGGATGCGGTATGCCATGATGCTGGCACTGCGAGCGCAGGAAGAGGGCGAAGTCCCGGTAGGTGCGGTTTTGGTACTGGATAATCAAATGATTGCTGAAGGATGGAACCGCTCCATTAGCGATAATGACCCGACCGCTCATGCGGAAATTATGGCGCTGCGGCAAGGTGGGCAATTGCTACAGAATTATCGCTTGCTGGATGCCACTTTATACGTGACCTTAGAGCCTTGTGTGATGTGTGCCGGAGCGATGGTTCACAGCCGAATCCGCCGCCTGGTGTATGGTGCCAATGATTTGAAAACCGGTGCTGTTGGATCGCTGGTGGATATTTTGCGCCATCCTGGGGTGAATCATCAGATAGAGATAAGCGCCGGTGTGCTGGCGGATGAGTGTTCACAGCAGTTAAGTGCTTTTTTCGTCAACGGCGCGCGCAGAAAAAAGCGTTGAAACTCGCGCAGCGGGAAAACCCTGAACCGCGCGAGATGTAAGTAAAGATAAGTGCTAATTATTGATTGACCAACCTGGCTCGACGACCGGATAAGCTTTGCCCAGTTCAGCTTCAATCGCGGCACTTTGCGCTGCTTTCTTCTCTTTTCCTGTAAATATCCTACCAAACTGTCCTGATAACGGCGGATGTTCTCCACATAATTATAGGCTTCATGACCGCGAGCATAGCCATAAGTGGTGCTGGGGTAGTAGCGCTTCTGACTTAACATCGGCAGGCGCATTTTGACGTCAACCCAACTATCTGGATTACCGTTTTGATTTTTAGTCAGACGGCGGGCATCCAGCATGTGGCCATAACCGAGGTTGTAAGCGGCCAGTGCGAACCAGATTTTTTCATCTTCAGGAATGGTTTCCGGCATCTTTTTCATCAAACGCTGTAAATATGTGGAACCACCTTTGATACTCTCCTCGGGATCAACTCTGTCTTTAACCCCCAGGCCACTGGCGGTTGCACGAGTCAGCATCATCAGGCCACGTACACCGGTAGGGGAAGTGGCTTGCGGATTCCAGTGCGATTCCTGATAGGCAATTGCCGCCAGTAAGCGCCAGTCAATTTCCCCGGCGTGCTTTTTGAACAGTGGCCGGAAAGTCGGCAGCACGTTATCGATGGCCGACAAGAAGGTTTTAGTGTCGACATAATCAAAGCTACCCACATGGCCCAGATATTTTTCTTCCAACCGCGCCAGACTACCGTCTTCCACCATGTCACTATAGAAGTCGAGCATCGCGGCATACAGGCTGTCATCTACTCCTTGCTTGAAATACCAGGTGACCGGTTCTTCATCGGTGACATCAAAAGCCACCGCCAATTGTGGATGGACGCGCTGTAACAAGGCAATAGTTACCGAATCGCCGAGGGTGTAGTCGAGTTTGCCATCCGCGACCTGCTCCAGTAACTCTTTACCTGAGCGATCAACGGATGATCCCCATTTGAGATCAGGGTATTTGCTCTCTTTAAGCTGTTTCAATGCGGTCATGTGGGCAGAGCCGGAGGCCACCACCAACTGACCTTTCAGGTCGCTGAATGATTTTGGCCGTGGCGTTCCCAGCCGGTAGACCAACTGCTGCGAGACTGAATAGTAGGCAGGGCCGGTGCGCGCCCGGTTGAGGCGCTCACTATTATAGATAAGCCCGGCGGCCAGCATGTCGGCGTCATTGCTATCTAAGGCGTCAAACAAATCATCAATGTTATGACGAGGGGTGATAACCAGCTTAACCCCCAGATAGTCAGCAAAACGTTTTGCCAGCTCATAGTCAAGACCGGAAGGGCCATCCTTTCCGGTCGCATAGATCAGTGGAGAGCTGATGGTACTTACTCGCAGCTCGCCACGGGCTTTTATTTGGTCAAGTTGCCCCTCCTGGCCATTACGCCAGGGAATATTGGGCCACAGTGCAAGGGCCAGAAGTAAGGCAACTAGACCAATGACAAAGTAATTTAATTTTATGCGCGTCAAATAGTTATCTCTCGGCAGCGCTATTTTTGTGCTTGCAGGAAGCTAGATTCAACATGGTTAAATCCCCAGTGGAGTGGCATTTTGCGCAACAAAGCGTCAGTGTGCAACTTTATTGCGTGCTTATTTATCCCCATCGCCCTTCAAGTTGCAGGCGTGTTGGCTGTGTTCAAATCTGCTCTGGGCAGATTTGTCACGCGAATCATTTGTTTGCTGCCTTGCCGCCCACCGGTATCTCGACGTCACTTGGGTATATCCAGTATTGGTATTCTCTCTATAACGACAATTTCTAACGCAATTATTAATAATAGCTACGCAAACGGTTTCGTCGGAGCCATAGATTCACTATAATAGCGCGCGTTTTCCCCTGTTTTGCGTCAATGAATGCTGCGCCCAATGAAGTGCTGTTCCCGTCACTTCGAAGAGAGAGAAACTTAGATTATGGAAATACTGCGTGGTTCGCCCGCTTTGTCGGCTTTTCGTATTACCAAACTGTTGTCCCGCTGCCAGGATGCTCATCTGCCAGTAGATGATATCTACGCTGAATATGTTCATTTTGCCGATGTTAGCGCACCACTGAGTGCTGATGAACACGCCAGACTCCAGCGGCTACTTAAATATGGGCCATCTCTCCCCGAACATGCGCCAGAAGGGCGTTTGCTGCTGATCACGCCAAGGCCGGGAACTATCTCTCCGTGGTCTTCCAAAGCCACTGATATCGCTCATAACTGTGCATTGCCGCAGGTTCTGCGTCTGGAACGTGGTTTGGCCTTCTATATTCAAGGCCCGAATCTAAACGAAAGCCAATGGCAACAATTAGCCGCCTTACTGCATGACCGCATGATGGAAACGGTGTTTACCGATTTACAACAAGTAGCGCAGTTATTCTCTCATCACCAGCCCGCTCCGGTACAACGGGTGGATATTCTCGGGCAGGGCCGCAGTGCCCTGGCGCAGGCCAATAGTAAATTGGGCCTGGCACTGGCACCGGATGAAATAGACTATCTGCTGGCGGCCTTCACCGGTTTGGGGCGCAACCCAACCGATATTGAACTTTATATGTTCGCTCAGGCTAACTCTGAGCATTGCCGCCATAAAATCTTTAATGCAGATTGGGTCATTGATGGCGAAGTTCAAGCCAAGACGCTGTTTAAAATGATCAAAAACACCTTTGAACACACACCGGATTACGTCTTGTCTGCTTATAAAGACAATGCAGCGGTGATGGAAGGTTCTCAGGTTGGCCGCTTCTATGCTGCGCCAGAAAACGGCGTGTATGGTTTTCATCAGGAGGCCGCACATATCCTGATGAAAGTGGAAACCCACAACCACCCGACGGCTATTTCACCGTGGCCAGGGGCTGCCACCGGTTCTGGTGGTGAAATTCGTGATGAGGGTGCCACCGGGCGCGGTGCTAAACCAAAAGCCGGTTTAGTCGGTTTCTCGGTTTCCAACCTGCGTATTCCGGGCTTTGAGCAGCCGTGGGAAGAGAATTTTGGTAAGCCAGACCGCATTGTGACCGCACTGGATATCATGACCGAAGGCCCATTGGGCGGCGCGGCATTTAACAATGAATTTGGTCGTCCGGCGTTGCTGGGTTACTTCCGTACTTATGAAGAGCGCGTAAACAGTCACAACGGCACTGAGCTACGTGGCTACCATAAGCCCATCATGTTGGCGGGCGGGATCGGTAATATCCGCGCTGATCATGTGCAAAAAGGCGAAATTACCGTAGGTGCCAAGCTGGTGGTACTCGGTGGCCCATCGATGAATATCGGTTTGGGCGGCGGTGCGGCTTCTTCTATGGCCTCCGGTCAGTCTGATGCAGATTTGGATTTTGCCTCGGTACAGCGCGATAACCCAGAGATGGAGCGGCGCTGTCAGGAAGTGATTGACCGCTGCTGGCAGTTGGGTGAGCACAACCCGATTCTGTTTATTCATGATGTGGGGGCCGGTGGTTTATCGAATGCCATGCCGGAACTGGTCAGTGATGGTGGCCGTGGTGGGCGCTTTGAACTGCGCGACATCCTTAACGACGAACCGGGCATGAGCCCGCTGGAAGTGTGGTGTAACGAATCTCAAGAGCGCTATGTCATGGCCATTGCCCCGGCACAGATGGCGCAGTTTGATGAGATTTGCCGCCGCGAGCGTGCGCCATACGCCGTCATTGGTGAAGCGACTGAAGAGCAGCATTTGACGGTGAACGACCGCCATTTCGACAACCAACCGATCGATATGCCGCTGGATGTCCTGCTGGGCAAAACGCCAAAAATGCTGCGTGACGTGAGTCGCTTGCAAGCGCAGGGCGAAGTGCTGCAACGGGCTGATATCAGTATCGCTGATGCGGTTAAGCGGATTATGCATTTGCCTGCGGTGGCCGAGAAGACCTTCCTGATCACCATTGGCGACCGTAGCGTAACCGGTATGGTGACCCGTGACCAGATGGTTGGCCCGTGGCAAATTCCGGTGGCCGACTGTGCGGTGACCAGCGCCAGCCTCGACAGCTATTATGGTGAAGCGATGTCGCTGGGTGAACGTGCGCCAGTCGCCTTGCTGGACTTTGCTGCCTCTGCTCGTCTGGCGGTTGGCGAAGCACTGACCAACATCGCGGCCACCCAAATTGGTGAACTGAAACGCATTAAACTGTCTGCCAACTGGATGTCTGCCGCAGGTCACCCAGGTGAAGATGCCGGTTTGTATGATGCGGTGCGTGCGGTAGGTGAAGAGCTGTGTCCGGCACTGGAAATTACCATTCCAGTGGGCAAAGATTCTATGTCGATGAAAACCCGCTGGCAGGAAGGTAATGAGCAGCGCGAGATGACCTCGCCGCTCTCCTTGGTGATCACGGCCTTTGCCCGTGTTGAAGATGTTCGCCATACCGTAACACCGCAATTGCGCACTGATATGGGTGATAACGCGCTGTTACTGATTGATCTGGGCGCGGGCCACAATGCACTGGGGGCTACGGCGTTGACTCAGGTTTATCGTCAGTTAGGGGATAAACCGGCGGATGTGCGGGATGTGAAACAACTGGCTGGCTTCTTCAACGCCATGCAACATTTAGTGGCCAGTCAGTCGCTGTTGGCCTATCACGACCGCTCTGACGGCGGCTTGTTGGTCACACTGGCTGAAATGGCTTTTGCCGGCCATTGTGGTGTGGATATCGATATTCAATCTTTGGGTAACGATGCGCTGGCTACCTTGTTCAACGAAGAGTTGGGTGCCGTCATTCAGGTGCGTGCCGGGCAGCGTGGCGAGGTAGAGCAACTGTTGGCCGACCACGGTTTAGCAAATTGCGTTCACTATCTGGGCCACGCTGTTGAAGGTGATGTCTTTGATATCCGCAGTGGCACTGAGGCGATATACAGCGAAAAACGCAGTACCCTGCGCTTGTGGTGGGCTGAAACCACTTGGCAGATGCAGCGTCTGCGCGATAACCCGGATTGTGCCGATCAAGAGCATCAGGCGAAACAGGATGAACGCGATCCTGGCTTAAATGTGAAACTGACCTTTGACCCGTCACAAGACATTGCCGCACCTTATATTATCAAGCAGGTTCGGCCAAAAGTGGCAGTGCTGCGTGAGCAAGGGGTGAACTCCCACGTTGAGATGGCTGCTGCCTTCCACCGCGCTGGTTTTGATGCGGTTGATGTACATATGAGCGACTTGCTGGCAGGGCGCACTGATTTGCAATCCTTCCAAACGCTGGTGGCTTGCGGCGGTTTCTCCTACGGTGACGTGTTGGGTGCGGGCGAAGGTTGGGCGAAATCCATTTTGTTCAACGACCGTGTGCGTGATGAGTTCAACGCTTTCTTCCATCGCCCTGAAACACTGGCGTTGGGTGTTTGTAATGGCTGCCAGATGATGTCTAATCTGCGCGAGCTTATTCCGGGTGCTGAGCACTGGCCACGCTTTGTCCGTAACCTGTCAGACCGCTTTGAAGCGCGTTTCAGTTTGGTTGAAGTGGCAAACAACCCATCACTGTTTATGCAGGATATGATTGGTTCACGGATGCCAATTGCGGTTTCACATGGTGAAGGGCGGGTTGAAGTGCGTGATGCTGCACATCTGGCGACATTGGAGCAGAACAATCTGGTGGCGCTGCGCTTTGTCAATAACTACGGTGTGGTCACAGATCAGTACCCAGCTAACCCGAATGGTTCCGCTAACGGTATTACGGCGGTCACCAGTGCCAGTGGACGAGCTACGGTAATGATGCCGCACCCTGAGCGCGTCTTCCGTACTGTCAGTAACTCATGGCATCCAGAAGAGTGGGGCGAGGATAGCCCGTGGATGCGCATGTTCCGTAATGCGCGCAAGCAATTAGGGTAAATTGATTGGTTTTGAGTATGAAGGAGGGGCATCAATTGATGCTCCTTTTTTATTTACGTCACGCACTGAAATAAATTTCCACTCTCAAATGAATAGACAGTGCAGATACTGCTGTTTTCTTTAACACTACTTATCATCCGAATGACTTGATAAATACCCTACATAATTTATTAACCGTTTTGCGGATAATTCTATTAATAAATATGGAAAGGGAAGGGGTTATTGCGGGGATAGCAGGAATAAAAAGACCGGGTTACAAATAGGTTTCTGATGTGATTTTTGTCCTTTTAAGCGGATTTTAAAACCAAAAAACTGACTCACCAACTTGTACCTTAATACAGCAAAACACTGAGTTATGTGCTTTACTCAGAGTAGTCATTGTATTTACTGCGGTTACGATAAGTATTTAGAATTTTTGGTTACCGTTACCGCCATTTTCAGTACGTTACCAATACACAATTTCTATTTTACGCGCCGAATCTGCGCAGTAAAAGCCAAAAAGGAAGGTTGTATTATCATGACTCAGATTTTCACATTAACCTTATCCCCTTCGTTAGACAGTGCGACGACGACTCCTAAAATCTACCCTGAAGGAAAGCTACGCTGTACGGCACCTATTTTTGAACCCGGAGGGGGAGGAATTAATGTCGCACGCGCGGTTGTCTATCTGGGGGGGCAAGCAAATGCAATTTTTCCTATTGGCGGCCCGACCGGAGAATACCTGAAAGAATTGCTTGATAGAGAAGGTATTCATACAGAAACGCTGAAAACGCAAGATTGGACACGACAGAACATGCATGTCCACGTAAACAATAGTGGTGAACAATATCGTTTTGTTATGCCAGGGGCACGACTCAGTGATGACGAGTTTGATCTGCTGGTGCTGCAAGTATGCAACATCCCCTCAGGATCGATTCTGGTAATCAGTGGCAGCTTGCCGCCAGGTACGGCTATTGAGAAATTAACTCACCTGGTTCGGCAGGCTCAAGCGATGGGACTGCAATGTATTATTGATAGTTCAGGCGATGCATTAAAAGCCAGCTTGGATTTGGGCGGGCTGGCATTGGTAAAACCTAATCAAAACGAGCTATCGACTCTTATCGGGCGGGCATTGGAGCACCCCGATGATGTACGCAGTGCTGCTATGGAGTTGGTCAAACGCGGTGCTGCTGAGCGGGTCGTGGTATCGCTTGGGCCACAGGGGGCGCTGGCCGTCGATCGTGATAATTGTGTACAAATAGTGCCTCCGCCGGTGAAAAAAATGAGTACCGTTGGCGCTGGGGACAGCATGGTTGGTGCGATGACACTGAAACTGGCAAATGGCGCAGATCTGCTGGATATAGTCCGTTTTGGCGTTGCAGCCGGTAGTGCTGCGACACTGAATCTGGGCACTCGCCTGTGTTCATTGGAGGATACTCAACGGTTGTATGATTATATTTGCAAGAGTTTGAATCATCCTGTTCGTGGGTGATTCAGCTATGCGAAACATCTGAAAGAGCAGGGTTGGAATCGTCTGTCGTTGCTTAGGTTCTTAATATACACCCGCCATTATGAGTTTTTGAGTGTGATAGGGGGTATCGGTTAGCACCCCCTTTTTACATGCAATTTTAGCTATTATTTGAATATGAGAGGATAAGTCTTTCTCGTTGATACTTTTTCATTGTTATAAACTTCTATCACCAAAACATAATCTCCGGCTATCATATTTTCCAGATCTAAGGCGATGTTTTTGGAAGAATGATTACTGAATCCAGAGACTTCATGGTAAATAATGTTTTCATCATTTATTACATGAACATAATAACTGACAAGTTCAGTTGAGTTTAGGGTGAAAGAAATATAGCTCTCGCCATTGGTCAGCCGATAGCTATATTGCAGGTTGCTCACTTCAAATTGAGGCGGGTTGGCACTTTCCGGGGTGTGGATATAATCTATCTTTTGTACCCTTTGTGGCACATGGCTTGGCGGTATTGATAATAGATTTTTTGCAGCAGGTATACTCTGGATATTCATTAAGAAAATCAGTATTGCTGCGATGAGTGTTTTATTTATTTTCCTCATATTAACCTCGATATATTTTTAACGTACCGTTGGTCACTATCCGTTAGCTTCAAAAGTGAAATAATTTAATGTCATAGGTTTTACTCGCACTTTGGTGGTTTCTCATGGGGAGCCGAGGACAAGAATCAGCATGACTTATTTGTAATAATGATGAAATCTCATAATTTATGGCGTGATAATGATTTCAACGACATCGCTATGCAGTGATGTGTTGAGAGGGGTAAATGGATAAAAGGTGGCATGGTTATAATTTTAACTTTTTGATTTTACTGGTTTTTATTTAAAGTGTCGGTAAAGTGCGACAACGGGGATAGAGATTGTCTCAAAAAGGAGACATTTAACGTAATGATTTATATGTATTTTATTATATGTGTCATTAGGTGTCGGGAATTAGCGACAAAACAACGATAACCCTACCGACTTGATAAAGGATTAGGTGGAGGTTATTTGTTCGTAAAGTAAATTTGTGATTAAAATCAGTTTGTTATGATTGATATCAAAAACTTGGCACGTTATCTGCATTGTTATCCTCAGTTGCTCATTCAACTCTTTATGATAGTCCCGCGTTTAGGCGGAATATGCGCTTCATAAGCCACCGAATGATGCCAAAGACTGGTACCTATCGTCCAACCAAATCGATATCGTGTGAATGCACATTATCAAACATCGGACGACACGTTGAGTTAGGTGCCGCCTATGTCCTGCGGTGATGAACTGTTCATCAACTTTGGACATGTCTGGATGCTATTCGTCTCATCCTCCCGATGATTGCTTCGGCTTCATCAAACTGGAGACGATATTTAAGGGCATCCAAATATTCTGTGACGGGGCAATTTATTGCCCCGTTGTCACATCTATACCGTCATACTCCAAGCTGCATGTGCGTTGGCTGCGTTCGTTACTCGGCCCATCCATCGGCCTCATCTCGTTGAGGCTGCTGCGAGCAGCGTTCAAATCTGCTCCCGGCAGATTGGTCACCCGAATCACTTATTCATGCTCATCGGGATTAATGAGCCTCTTTGAGGCTCACCCTGCGGGCTAACATAAATGCTGTTCAAATCGCTCTGCGACCGATTCGTCTCTCACTTGCCACCTTCCTGAACTCGAATTATTTAGGGTATATTATGGTCAAAGACAAGCTAAACTCTCTATTTTTACTGCAATTAATGATAAAAACAGGCCTGATGATGATTCTGACGATAATGGACAAGCCACATTAATTAAAAGCACTTTGCTCAAAGCCAAGTGCTTTTTTTATCTCAGCTCTGGTTAGATCATGTTAATTGAGGGACAGGCATTGTAATCCTGGCAAAGTCAGTTAGCATCACAACAGAATGATAGGTAATGAGATGATTTCGTTGAAAAGATGGCGTTTATTCCCCCGTTCTTTACGTCAATTAGTGCTCATGGCATTTCTGTTAGTGCTGTTGCCCTTATTGGTGCTGGCTTATCAAGCTTATCAGAGCCTTGACCATCTCAGCACCCAGGCGGCCAATATTAATCGCACCACGTTGGCAGATGCCCGGCGCAGTGAGGCCATGACCAGTGTGGCGCTTGAAATGGAGCGCAGCTATCGCCAATATTGTGTTCTGGATGATGCAACCCTGGCGAAGCTCTACCAGCAACAGCGTAAACAGTATGCGCAAATGCTTGATACACATGCAACAATCCTGCCTGATGCCCGTTACTATCAGACGTTACGTGAGCTGCTAATGCAACTTTCTGATATTCAATGTAAAAATAGTGGGCCGGAACAGAATGCCTCTGCTTTGCTGGAGAAGTTTTCTCGATCGAATGCCGAAATGGTGCAGGCCACGCGCGATGTGATTTTCTCTCGTGGGCAACAACTGCAAAAAGATATCGCTGAACGTGGGCAATTCTTTGGCTGGCAGTCACTGTTGCTGTTTTTGGTCAGTGTCATGTTGGTAGTGCTATTCACCCGAATGATTATCGGCCCGGTTAAGGGAATTGAACGAATGATTAACCGGTTAGGGGAAGGGCGGCCCTTGGGGAATACGGCACTGTTTAAAGGGCCGCGTGAGTTACGTTCACTGGCACAGCGCATCATCTGGCTTAGTGAACGTTTGGCCTGGCTTGAATCACAGCGTCACGAGTTTTTACGCCATATCTCCCATGAGCTAAAAACGCCGTTGGCCAGTATGCGTGAGGGCACCGAGTTACTGGCCGATGAGGTTGCCGGGCCATTAACTTCAGATCAAAAAGAAGTGGTGGCTATCCTTGATAATAGCAGCCGCCATCTGCAATTGTTGATTGAACAGTTGCTCGATTATAACCGTAAATTGGCCGATGGCCCCGGTGAGCTTGAGAATGTAGAGCTGGTTGAAATGGTTGAAGATGTGATTGCTGCACACAGTTTACCGGCCCGGGCCAAGATGATTCGTACCGAGACTGACTTGCACGCAGACATTTGTTGGGCAGAACCGACATTATTGATGCGGGTATTAGATAATCTCTACTCCAATGCGGTGCACTATGGCGAGGAATCCGGTACCATTTGGATTCGCAGCCGTGAGGTGAATAATCGGGTGCAAATTGATATTGCGAATACCGGGGTACCTATCCCGCAATCAGAAGAAACAATGATATTTGAGCCTTTTTTCCAAGGGAGCCATCAGCGAAAAGGGGCCGTCAAAGGCAGCGGATTGGGGCTGAGTATAGCTCAGGACTGCATCAGACGTATGCAGGGTGACTTACAATTGGTTACCGTGGATTATGCCGCAGTTTGCTTCCGTGTAGAATTGCCATTAACCGCTGAGAATGAATAAATAATGTACAACTGGTCTATGAGCTGCGTTATTAAAAAGACCGTCTCTTTGTCATACCAGACATCAACCAGAGCCAATAAGCTGGTGGGTCGACTCGGTTCGGGTATTTTTTGGCGAGCGTTATTGCTGGCCCCACTATTACTCACCGGGTGTACCGATAAGCCTAACGGCAGCCGCTTTTCACAAGCGGTTCAGATGGTGATACCGGAAACGAAAATCGTTGATTATCGAACCCTCTCTTGCGATGTCTTGTGGGGGCTGGATGATAAAGAGACGCTGGAGAACTCCCTTTATTGGCTACGAGCGATGGATTGTGCCGAGCGTCTGGGTTCAACTCAAGCTCGGGCTTTAGCGAAAACATTGCCTGTTATGACCTGGTCTGCTGCGTTTAAACAGGGCATTCTGGTCAGCAGCGCTGATCCGTCGCTGTCAGAGCGGCGTCAGGTGGTTGAGCGGCTAAATAGTTACAGCCAAAGCTTTCCAGGCGCGGTGCGCCAACTGATTCAGTTGTGGCGCGAGCCGCAGGTATTGCGTATCTCGCTGGCAGAGGAGCGCATACGCTATCAGCGGCTGCAAGATGAATCTGACGCCCAAATTGATCGCCTGCGCGAAAGCCAGACCCGGCTGCAATATAACTTATTGGATACTACCCGTAAGCTGGAAAACCTGACCGATATTGAACGGCAGCTTTCATCACGCAAGCAGTTGCAAAATGAAATTCCGGAAGCCGATGCTGATAACAAAGTCGCTGTGCCAAAACCGGTGGAAGTCAAACCTCAGCCAAAAGCAGAACCTGCAAAACCAGCAGAAGCTAAGCCTGTGGAGGTTAAGCCATTAGAGGCTAAACCGACTGAAAGCACGCCCGCAGAGGTTAAACCCGCGCAAACGGTGGTGCCCTCTGGCAATCAGCCCGCAGCACCTGCACTAGCAAAACCGGCAGATACTTATACACCGCCTGCGGTGACACCAACGGATGTTCCACCTGCCTCCAATAAGGACACTCATGACACCACGCAAACCGGCCAATCTACTGCTGGTTGATGATGACCCAAGTTTACTTAAGCTTTTGGGGATGCGTCTAACCAGTGAAGGATTTAATATCACCACGGCTGAGAGTGGCCAGGAAGCTCTGCGTCTGCTAACGCGTGAAAAGATAGATTTGGTTATCAGTGACTTGCGCATGGATGAAATGGATGGCATGGCGCTGTTCGTCGAGATTCAGAAACATCAGCCGGGGATGCCAGTGATTATTCTGACGGCCCACGGCTCGATACCTGATGCGGTTGCGGCAACCCAGCAGGGGGTGTTTAGCTTCCTAACCAAACCGGTTGATCGCGATGCTTTATATAAGGCTATTGATGCGGCATTGGAACTTTCCATTCCTGCCGGTGATGATAGCTGGCGTGAATCGATTGTTACCCGCAGCCCGGTAATGTTGCGCTTGCTTGAACAGGCAAAAATGGTGGCGCAATCTGATGTCAGCGTGCTGATTAACGGCCAAAGTGGTACCGGTAAAGAGGTCTTGGCGCAAGCCATTCATGCTGCCAGCCCGCGAGCGAAAAAAGCGTTTATTGCGATCAACTGCGGTGCATTACCAGAGCAGTTATTGGAGTCCGAACTCTTCGGCCATGCCAAGGGTGCGTTTACCGGCGCAGTCAGTAGCCGTGAAGGGTTATTCCAGGCAGCAGAAGGTGGCACGCTATTTTTAGATGAAATCGGCGATATGCCGTTGTCATTACAAGTAAAATTACTGCGAGTGCTACAGGAGCGCAAAGTGCGTCCATTGGGTAGCAACCGCGATTTGAGTATTGATGTACGGATCATTTCGGCGACTCACCGTGATTTGCCTAAAGCAATGGCGAAAAATGAATTCCGCGAAGATCTCTACTACCGTTTAAATGTGGTCAATTTGAAAATTCCGGCGCTGCATGAGCGCTCGGAAGATATTCCGCTGTTGGCCAACCATCTGTTGCGTGAATCAGCCAAACGCCATAAGCCATTTGTGCGTAGCTTCTCAACCGATGCCATGAAGCGGCTTATGACCGCCAGTTGGCCGGGTAATGTCCGCCAACTGGTCAACGTGATTGAACAATGTGTGGCATTGACCTCTGCGCCGGTTATCAGTGAAGCGCTGGTGGAACAGGCATTGGAAGGCGAGAACACCGCATTACCGACCTTTGTCGAGGCGCGCAATCAATTCGAATTGAATTATCTGCGTAAACTGCTACAAATCACTAAAGGCAATGTGACTCAGGCTGCCAGGATGGCGGGGCGTAACCGCACTGAATTTTATAAATTGCTGTCACGTCATGAGCTAGATGCCAATGATTTTAAAGAATAATTTATACCCGTCATACTTCAAGCTGCATGTGCGTTGGCTGCTTTCGTTCACCCGAATCATTGACTGGCGTCAACTCATCGGGACTCTCTCGTTTGCCGCCTTCCTGCAACTCGAATTATTTAGGGTATATATATTATTTATCAATAAAATGTTAGCTACAGGCACACTGATAACCGAGTTTAAATCCCATGAGCAGAAAACTTTCCATTGCGTTAGCCCAGCTAAATTGGCTAGTCGGCGATATCGAAGGCAACACTGAACGTATGTTGCAAACCTTACATGAGCAGCAGAAGGCCGGAGCTGACCTGGTGATGTTCTCCGAGCTGGCTTTGTCCGGTTATCCGCCCGAAGATCTGCTGTATCGTGATGATTTCTATCAACGTTGTAAAACGCAGTTGGATCGTTTGCAGGCAGCAACCCAGCACACTGCCGTATTGGTAGGGCACCCGTGGCGTGAAGCGGGCAAGCTGTATAATGCCTTGTCCCTGTTTGCCGAAGGCAAATTGCTGGGGCGTTACTTTAAACAGCAACTGCCTAACTACGGTGTTTTCGACGAAAAACGCTATTTCTCAGCGGGTGACAAAAGCTGCGTGGTTGAGCTGAAAGGTTATCGCCTGGGGCTGCTGATTTGTGAAGATTTATGGTTCGATGGCCCGGTTGATGCGGTTAAAGCTGCGGGGGCTGAAATTGTATTGTCGATCAATGCCTCGCCGTATAACCGCGAAAAACCCTATATCCGCAAAACGCTAATGGCCGCTCACTGCCAGCGTACCGGCTTGCCATTGGTGTATCTCAACCAGATAGGCGGGCAGGATGAACTGATTTTCGATGGCTGTTCCAAAGTATTCGATGCTGCCGGTAATATGACCCATCGTCTGGCGGCATTTGCTGAGCAAACCACCTTATTGCAGTTCAATGGGTGTGAAGTAGTGCCAATGACGGCACCGGTGGCTGAGTTGCCCCCATTGGCGCAGGTTTACGAAGCGCTGGTGTTGGCGGTGCGTGATTACGTGACTAAAAATGGTTTTAATGGCGCGGTGCTAGGCTTGTCCGGCGGGATTGACTCGGCACTGACACTGGCGATTGCCGTGGATGCGCTGGGTAAAGATAAGGTTCAGGCCTTGATGATGCCGTTCCGTTACACCGCTGATATCAGTATCGCGGATGCCAAAGAAGAGGCTGAAATTCTGGGAATTGAGTTCGATGTGCTCTCCATCGAACCGATGTTTGATGCCTTTATGAGCCAATTGTCGCCGATGTTTGCTGGCACCGCGCGCGATACCACCGAAGAGAATCTTCAGGCGCGCTGTCGTGGTGTGGTGCTGATGGCCTTGTCCAACAAACGCCGCAGTATTGTATTAACCACCGGTAATAAAAGCGAAATGGCCGTAGGTTATGCCACGTTGTACGGTGATATGGCGGGCGGTTTTGATGTGTTGAAAGATGTACCTAAAACGCTGGTATTTAAACTGTCGGAATACCGTAATACCGTTTCATACGTGATCCCGCAGCGGGTCATTACCCGCCCACCGTCTGCTGAGCTGGCTCCAGATCAGAAAGATGAAGACAGCCTGCCACCTTATGATATTTTGGACGAGATCCTCGAAGGATACGTCGAACATGATAAGTCAGTCACCGATTTGGTCGCTGACGGCTTTGATGAAACTATTGTGCGTAAGGTCATCCGTCTGGTCGATATCAACGAATATAAACGGCGTCAGTCAGCTGTCGGGCCACGTATTACCGCCCGCAACTTTGGCAAAGATAGACGCTATCCGATTACATCAGGCTTTGGCCGCAAGAATTGGTAAAATAGGGATTCACCATGAAAAAAATTGACGCGATTATTAAGCCATTCAAACTCGATGATGTCCGTGAGGCGCTGGCTGAAGTCGGTATCACGGGCATGACGGTCACAGAAGTAAAAGGTTTTGGCCGCCAGAAAGGGCATACCGAACTGTATCGTGGCGCGGAATATATGGTGGATTTCCTGCCAAAAGTAAAAATCGAGATTGTTGTTGCTGACGATATCGTGGATACCTGTGTAGAAACCATCATGCAAACGGCTCAGACCGGTAAAATTGGCGATGGTAAAATCTTTGTTTTTGATGTCTCCCGTGTGGTACGTATTCGTACCGGTGAGCAGGACGAAGAAGCGATTTAAATTCTGCATATTTAAGTCATCAATAAAAAGCCCGTTTGGTTTCCACGAACGGGCTTTTTTACACCTAAATACCCTTAAACCCGAAGTAATTGGAGTTGTAGTCGGCAGCAAGTGAACAAA
>NZ_ACCB01000028.1 GCF_000173735.1 Yersinia aldovae ATCC 35236
CCGTGTTTTATTTCAACGATTTGCTGTGATAATCAGCATTAATGCTACTTTTCGTACTGTAATGCAGAGAAATCCTGAGCAAAACCGCTTACCTGCTGCCAATCCGTATATTCAACTTCTTTACTGGTATCTGTTTCTCCGCCGGTCATGCGCATAATAAGCTGAATCATGACTCTATCTATCCAACAATAGCGAGGATAACGCAGAGCTCCCGCAAATACCGTGCATAACGTGGGTTGCCACGGCGTGCTGAGTAAGAACTTGCGAACATAGGCATTCGTTTGTGGGGAACGTTTTTCTGGCTTACGCGCTGTCAGATTCACTGCAAAGAATGCACTCGGCATCTGATTTAGCTGTTCAACGTGTTTATTGACGAATTTACTCAATACCGAATTGAAGTGGCCATAACGCACAGAGGCACCAATCATGACTTGTTGGTATTGGCTTAAATCGATTTGCCCCACCTGCGATAGATCCTGTATTTTGCAGGTGGCCACCGCCGATAATTGTTTAGCTATATAAGAAGCAATGGCTTGCGTTTGGCCATCTCGGCTGGAGTAAAGAATAAGGGCTTTCATTGCAATGTTCCTTATGCAGAGTTATTCACGCCAGAATGTTGGGGTGAAAAGAACCAGCAAGGTGAAAACTTCTAACCGGCCAAATAGCATTGTTATCACCAATATCCACTTGGCGGCCGGGTTCATTGAGGTGAAGTTGTCCGCGACGACACCCAAACCTGGGCCAAGGTTGTTCAGTGTCGCGGTCACCGCCGCAAAAGCAGAAAATTCATCAACACCAGTCGCGACAATCGCCAACATGCTGATAATGAATACCAGAGCGTACGCGGAGAAGAACCCCCACACGGCTTCCAGTATCCGTTCCGGCAATGCTCGCCGCCCTAGTTTGATGGTATAGACCGCGTTCGGGTGTACCAATCGTTTTAACTCGCGCGAACCTTGCAGGTAGAGCAACAGAATACGAATGACTTTCAGGCCGCCACCGGTAGAACCCGCGCAGCCGCCTATAAAAGCAGAGCATAATAAGAGTATCGGCAGGAACAACGGCCATTTGGAAATACTGTCAGTAGTGAAGCCCGCCGTCGTCGCCATTGATACTACTTGGAAAAACGCCTGATTCACCGTTTCTAAACCGGATTTATAGACATTATGGTACCAAAGCACCAAGGTACAAACGATAACCAGCGTCAATTGCACAACAATGAACATGCGGAATTCGGGGTCACGCCAATAGACTTTTAAACTGCGCCCACTCAATACCGCAAAGTGCAAACCAAAGTTACAACCAGAAATCAGTAAGAAGACAGCAATAATGGTGTTGATGGTCGGGCTGTTAAAGTAGCCGATACTGGCATCATGGGTAGAAAAACCGCCAATCGCGATTGTTGAGAAACTGTGAGAAATAGCATCAAATACTGACATCCCAGCTCCCCACAAAGAAAGCGCACAGGCAATGGTCAGCAAGACATAGATGAGCCACAGCGTTTTAGCGGTTTCAGCAATGCGAGGCCGCATTTTATTGTCTTTCAGCGGGCCGGGCATTTCCGCCCGATAGAGCTGCATTCCCCCAACGCCCAAAATAGGCAGGATTGCCACCGCCAGCACAATGATCCCCATGCCACCGAGCCATTGCAGCATTTGTCGATAGAATAGTATTGCTTTAGGCAGTGAATCCAGCCCCACCAGCGTGGTCGCTCCGGTAGTGGTCAGCCCGGAGAATGATTCAAAGAAGGCATCAGTTAGCGAAAGGTTCGGGCGCTCTGAGAATAAAAAAGGTAATGCTCCGACGCTGCCCAGCACCGTCCAGAATAGCACGACGATTAAAAAGCCCTCACGGGGTTTTAGCTCATGCTTCTGCTTTCGATTCGGTAGCCAAAGAAAGAGGCCAATCGCCAGAGCAACAAAAAAGGTTTCGCTGAAGGCACGTCCAGCGCCATCACGATAGATCAATGCCACCAGTCCGGGAATAAACATTGTTCCGGAGAATAGGATGACCAGCAGACCAACAATACGGGTTATGGCACGAAAATGCATTCCGGCACGTTCCTTAGCAATTCACTTGGATGGGGATTATTGCGAAATGGGCGCTAATTGCAACGTGCCACGGCTGAGATCACGCAATTTATCACCGACCTGACTGGCCTGCCTTGCTGGTAAAGAGAGATGAAGCGTCACGAATTCCGCATATTCACTCTGTAAAACCTGGCCGTCAACCTGCTGTAATAACATCTCTACCATCGCAAGCTGCGCATAGTCACACTGCAAAGTATATTCTAACTGTGGGACTTTATACTTTACTTCAATCTGCGTTAACGCCTGCTGTACACCGCTACCGTATGCCCTAACCAACCCACCGGTACCCAGCTTGATACCCCCATAGTAACGCACCACAACAGCGGTAACTTCACCGATATGACTGCCCATTAATTGGGCCAGAATGGGTTTGCCCGCCGTCCCGGATGGCTCACCATCATCGGAAAAACCGAGCTGTTGTGAATCTGTCGGTGCTCCGGCAACAAAAGCCCAGCAATGATGCCGGGCTGTGGGATGCTGCTGCTTTACCTGCTGAATAAAACTTTTCGCATCATTCACCCCACAGGTATGAGCCAGTAAGGTGATGAAACGACTTTTTTTAATCTCTTCGCTGCTCGTCACCGGTATCGCAGGTATCAAATAAGGCTGCATCAGGCCAGTTTCAGATCACGCGTCATATTCTCAACCCGATGATCATGAATAACGATATTGTCCTCTATACGAATACCACCATAAGGCTTCAGCGCGTCAATACGATCCCAATTGAAATGCTTACTGAACTCGCCACTACGCCACGGCGCAAGTAGAGACTCGATGAAGTAGAGACCCGGCTCAATGGTCAGCACCATACGCGGTTGCAGAATGCGGGTACAACGTAGATAAGGATATTTGGCTGGTGCAGCTAAATGGGTTCCTCTGTCGTCTTGCATAAAACCTGCACTATCATGCACTTGCAACCCAAGCGGATGACCCAAGCCGTGTGGCAGGAACGGACAGGTGATGCCTTGTTCAACCATCGCCTCTTCGCTGATACCGGTGACCAGATTATGAGTGCGCAGTAACTTCGCAATACGTTGATGCATCTGAACATGATAATCGGTGTAGCGCTCACCACTTTTAATGGTTTTGATCAGCTCAATCTGCTCAGTATTCAGGTCTTTGATCAATGCAGCAAAGTCGTTTTCACTATCTGCGGCATAGGTACGGGTCAAGTCAGCAGCATAGCCGTTATATTCAGTACCCGCATCAATCAGGAAGCTGCGTAGTTCGGCTGGAGGCTGATGCTGCAAGGTGGTGTAGTGGAGTACCGCCGAGTGTTCATTCAGCGCAACAATATTATCGTAAGGGACATCAGTATCACGATGACCGGTAGCCATCAGATAGGCCAAATTGATATCGAACTCACTCATCCCAGATTGGAATGCTTCATGCGCAGCACGATGGCCGACAACCGCAGTCTTTTGTGCTTCGCGCATACACGCCAGCTCATAATCAGTTTTATAGGAGCGGTAATAGTGAAGGTAATCCAGCACAGGCTGCGGGTTAATGTTTTCAGCACTGAAACCTAGAGCCTGCGCACGATGCTGCACATAGCCAATGTAGGCCACACGGTCACGCTGTGTCGGTAACAGTTGTGCAATATCATTAGCGTTTGCCAATGGTTGAATATCAATCGCTTGAGTCCAGAAACTGTCTGGTAGCGGCTCAACACAGTGCCAATAATCAGCGGGAGAGTAGAACCATAACTTTGGTGTATTTACACCATCTACCCATAACCAACAGTTTGGTACTTGAGTGACCGGCACCCAAGCTTTGAACTGCGCATTGGCTTTAAAAGGATAGTCACGGTCATCGAGAAAAATACGTTGTAACTCACCGGAATGAATCAGTAAAGCGTCTAACTGATGGCGTTCCAGCACATCACGGGTGCGCTGTTGTAGGGTGGATAAATGTTCGTTATATAAAGAAGCCAGCGTTTCCATCACAGTACCCTTTGCTATTAGAACTGAATTTTTTTCATCTTATCATAGTCGCTGAAAGCATGTTTCGACGACCATATATCGATCAATCAAATACGTTGCGGCCGGTGGTGAACCTCATATTCATCTACTCAAATTGCCACGAATAAATATGATAATAATCAATTAGCACTCGCTTTTGACTGTGATCTTCGCTGCAAAAAAACAATCTCTTATTTGCAATTCATTAACAAAATAATCACACTTCCTGAATATCTGGTCATACCAGATCACATGCGCTTATTCAGGAGATAGATATGCTCTACCAAAGCGAAACACTACAGCTTCACTGGTTGGAAGATGGTATTGCCGAGTTGGTGTTTGATGCGCCGGGTTCAGTTAATAAGCTGGATACCAAAACCGTAGCCAACTTGGGTGAAGCCCTTTCTGTATTAGAAAAACAAAGTGAACTCAAAGGGTTGTTACTGCGCTCCGCCAAAGCAGCCTTTATTGTCGGTGCCGATATTACCGAGTTTCTGTCCCTGTTTAATGCCCCGCCAGAAAAGCTGCATCAGTGGCTGGTTTTCGCCAATGATATTTTCAATCGACTGGAAGACCTGCCGGTTCCAACTATTGCCGCGATCAATGGTTACGCGCTAGGTGGCGGATGTGAATGTATTTTAGCAACAGATTTTCGCGTGGCCTCACCAGAGGCACGTATTGGCCTGCCAGAAACCAAACTCGGTATCATGCCGGGCTTTGGCGGTTCAGTTCGCTTACCGCGATTGTTAGGCGCTGACAGTGCGTTGGAAATTATCGCTGCGGGCAAAGATATTATTGCCAAAGAGGCGTTAAAAGTTGGGTTGGTTGATGCCATCGTAGCACCAGAGAAACTGGCCGATGCCGCTCTAGTCATGTTGAAACAGGCTATTGACGGTAAACTTGACTGGCAGGCAGCCCGTCAACCGAAACTTGACCCACTGAAACTCAATTCAACAGAAGCCGCGATGTGCTTTACCATTGCCAAAAGCATGGTCATGCAAGTGGCAGGAAAACACTATCCTGCACCGATGACGGCGGTTAAAACCATTGAAGCCGCTGCGAAACTTGGCCGCACTGAGGCATTGAAGCTGGAGACTAACAGTTTTGTGCCATTGGCAGGTTCAAATGAAGCTCGCGCATTGGTGGGAATTTTCCTCAATGACCAGTTTGTTAAAGCGCAGGCTAAAAAACTGTCCAAAGGGGTCAGCGCACCTAAGCAGGCTGCGGTGCTGGGTGCCGGAATTATGGGCGGAGGGATTGCCTATCAATCGGCGCTGAAAGGTGTGCCGATCATTATGAAGGATATTAATGACAAATCCCTGACTCTGGGAATGAATGAAGCCGCCAAATTACTGAATAAGCAGTTAGAACGAGGCAAAGTGGATGGCATGAAGATGGCTAACATTCTGGCAACCATCCGACCAACGCTTGATTACACGGGTATTGAACGCGCTCAAATCATCGTGGAAGCAGTGGTAGAAAATCCAAAAGTAAAAGCGACTGTCCTGGCTGAAGTTGAAGCACTAATCGGTGAAGATACCGTTTTAGCCTCCAACACCTCTACAATCCCGATCGGCCAACTCGCAAAATCACTTAAACGGCCAGAAAACTTCTGCGGAATGCATTTCTTCAATCCGGTACACCGGATGCCGTTGGTTGAGATTATTCGGGGCGCAAAAACCTCAGATAAGACTATAGCTTCTGTAGTGGCATACGCTACACAAATGGGTAAAACGCCGATTGTGGTGAATGATTGCCCAGGCTTCTTTGTTAACCGCGTCTTATTCCCGTATCTGGCGGGGTTTGGCATGTTGGTCAGAGACGGTGCGGACTTCCGCCAAATTGATAAAGTGATGGAAAAACAGTTTGGTTGGCCGATGGGCCCTGCTTATCTGCTGGATGTGGTGGGGATTGATACCGCACACCATGCACAAGCGGTCATGGCCATCGGTTTCCCGGAACGCATGAATAAAGATTATCGCGATGCGGTCGACGTGATGTTCGATAACCAGCGATTTGGTCAGAAAAGCGGCCAGGGCTTCTATCGTTATACGCAGGATGCAAAAGGTAAACCGCGCAAAGAGAACGACGAGCAGGTTGATACCTTACTGGCAACCGTCAGCCAACCCACACAGAAATTTAGCGACGACGATATCATTGCCCGCACCATGATCCCGATGATCAATGAAGTGGTGCGCTGCCTGGAAGAAGGCATTATTGCCAGCCCGGCTGAAGGCGATATGGCGCTGGTGTATGGCCTTGGTTTTCCGCCGTTCCACGGCGGTATCTTCCGTTATCTCGATACTATCGGCAGTACAAACTATGTCGAAATGGCCCAGCGTTATGCTCACCTTGGCGCGTTGTACCACGTCCCCGCAGGGCTGAGAGCCAAAGCTGAACATAACGAAACCTATTATCCTGTGGCAGCAGCGCTGCTTGATGTTTCTACCCGTCAACCGGCATGAGGCCTGAAAACATGGAAAATGTAGTCATTATTGATGCCGTCCGTACACCAATGGGCCGCTCCAAAGGGGGCGCATTCCGTCAGGTTCGGGCTGAAGATCTCTCCGCTCACTTAATGCGTGAAGTCTTAAGCCGTAACCCTAAGCTGAATGCCGCCGAAATCGACGATATCTATTGGGGTTGTGTGCAGCAGACTCTGGAGCAGGGCTTTAACATTGCCCGAAATGCCTCTTTACTGGCAGAAATTCCCCATAACGTGCCCGCGGTTACGGTTAACCGCCTGTGCGGTTCCTCAATGCAGGCGTTGCATGATGGTGCCAGAGCTATCATGGTGGGTGATGCGCAAATCAGTTTGATTGGTGGCGTGGAACATATGGGCCATGTGCCGATGAACCACGGCGTGGATTTCCATCCGGGCATGGGCCGAACGGTGGCTAAAGCTGCTGGAATGATGGGATTGACCGCTGAAATGTTGGCAAAAATCCACAATATCAGCCGCCAGTCGCAAGATGAATTTGCGGTGCGCTCCCATCAGCGCGCTTATGCTGCGACTCAGGCGGGCCATTTTTCCAAAGAGATTGTCGCCACCAATGGCCATGACGCTGATGGCATACTGAAACGTTTTGATTTTGATGAAGTTATTCGCCCTGAAACCAATATTGCTGGTTTGGCCGCTCTGCGCCCAGCCTTTGATCCGGTGAATGGTACTGTGACGGCAGGAACCTCATCAGCACTTTCCGATGGTGCCTCTGCGATGCTTATCATGAGCGAATCCCGCGCAAAATCATTGGGTTTAACCCCGCGAGCCAGAATTCGCTCAATGGCAGTCGTTGGTTGTGACCCATCGATTATGGGTTATGGCCCAGTACCGGCCAGCCAACTGGCATTAAAACGTGCCGGTCTTAAGCTCGAAAATATTGGTTTATTCGAATTAAACGAAGCGTTTGCCGCTCAATCACTGGCTTGCCTGAAAGGTTTGGGTTTGCTGGAGAGCATGGATGACAAAGTGAACCTGAACGGGGGAGCCATTGCACTCGGCCATCCCTTAGGCTGTTCAGGAGCGCGAATCTCAACCACGTTGCTCAATCTGATGGAGCGCCGCGACGTGCAATTCGGCCTGGCAACCATGTGCATTGGTTTAGGTCAGGGCATCGCTACTGTTTTTGAACGTGTATAACGAATCTGCAAAATATTAAGGGCCTGAATACAGGCCCTGTTACCGGAGTTTAGTTGCCGTTTTCCCGCCTGTCAGGGGCGGGCTTTTTTATCTGCCGTTTTACTTAGATAAAAGCGAAAGCATCACCATAGATATGCGCTTCCAGCGCACCGCGCTCGGCACAAAAACGCTCTCGGGCAATCTTCGCCATTTCAAAACGACCGGCAATATAGATATCCTGCTCAGCAAGCGAGCCATAATCTTGTAACACCGCACTCAATACGGTGCCGATTCGGCCACGCCAACCGTCTTCCGGTTGCTCCACCACAGGAATGACTTTTAGCTGCGGATACTGAATCGACAGCGCTTCAAGCTCGCTTAAATCGTATAAGTGTACCGCTTCACGCCCCCCCCAATAGATGGAGACTTCGCGATCGGCTTGCTCTGCCAATGCAGCCAGCAAGATAGAGCGCGCGTAGGAAAAACCCGTACCGCCTGCTATCAAAACCAATGGCCGGGTGCTGTTTTCACGGAACCACGCCTCACCATGAGGGATGTCCACATCCAGCGTTTTTTCTTTCAAAATCCTGTCCATCACCGCCATTGCGTAGAGATTTAGCTCTGAGGCTCCAATATGTAGCTCAATAAAATCTTGCTGCAACGGCGTGGAGGCCATAGAGAATGGGCGCTTATCACGCTCATCCATAACTACCATCAAATACTGCCCGGCACGGAAAGAAAAAGCAGATGCAGGGACTAATTGCACCCGGTACACCGTATCGGTAATGGCCTCTACGGAGGTTACTTTACAGCTTAAAGTTGTCATGCCTTCCCTCTGTCGGGTCATCAAATGCAAAACTAAGGACAAAGCCGACGCCGGTTAGCGTTTCGTCTCTTTGTCACTGAAAATGGCGAGTTCATCCCAAATAGCATCAATGCGGGTGCGAACGGCTTCATCCATTTTAATGGGACGCCCCCACTCACGCTGAGTCTCAGCGGGCCATTTATTGGTGGCATCCAGCCCCATTTTCGATCCTAAACCGGAAACCGGTGAGGCGAAATCCAAATAATCTATCGGGGTATTCTCAATTAATACCGTATCGCGGGATGGATCCATGCGGGTAGTAATCGCCCAAATAACGTCATTCCAATCACGAGCATTAATATCATCATCACAAACAATAACAAATTTGGTATACATAAACTGGCGTAAAAACGACCAAACGCCCATCATCACGCGTTTGGCATGGCCCGCATACTGCTTCTTGATGGTCACAACAGCCAGCCGATACGAGCACCCTTCTGGCGGCAGGTAAAAATCAACAATTTCCGGAAATTGCTTTTGCAGGATGGGCACGAACACTTCATTAAGTGCAACCCCGAGCACAGCAGGCTCATCCGGCGGGCGACCAGTATAAGTAGAATGATAAATTGCGTCTTTACGCTGTGTAATATGTGTGACGGTAAACACGGGGAAACTATCAATCTCATTGTAATAGCCTGTATGGTCACCATAAGGGCCTTCCGGTGCCATATCACCCTGCTCAATATATCCTTCCAATACAATTTCTGCACTCGCGGGAACTTCAAGTGAGTTGGAAAGACACTTCACCACTTCAGTCTTATGCCCACGCAACAAACCAGCAAAGGCATATTCAGACAGTGTATCGGGTACCGGAGTGACCGCCGCTAAAATGGTGGCAGGATCAGCTCCCAGCGCTACCGCTACCGGGAAACGTTCACCGGGGTGAGTTTCACACCATTCCTGATAATCCAGGGCACCACCACGGTGGGATAACCAGCGCATAATGAGTTTGTTTTTGCCTAACACCTGTTGGCGATAAATACCCAGGTTCTGCCGCTCTTTGTGCGGGCCTCGGGTAATAGTCAACCCCCAGGATACCAATGGAGCAGCATCCTCAGGCCAGCAATGCATGACCGGAATGCGGCTTAGATCGACATCATCACCTTGCCAGACTTGCTCCTGGCAGGGGGCCGAGCTAACGCATTTGGTCGGCATATTCAATACTTGCTTAAATTTCGGTAACTTATCGTATAAATCACGGAAACCTTTTGGAGGCTCAGGCTCTTTTAGGAAAGCCAACAATTTACCAACATCACGCAGCGCGCTGACATCTTCTTGCCCCATTCCCATAGCAACGCGTTTGGCAGTACCAAACAGATTGCACAGCACAGGCATACTGTAGCCCTTTGGATTCTCAAAAAGTAACGCAGGCCCACCGGCACGCAAGGTACGGTCGGCAATTTCTGTCATTTCCAGGTAAGGATCAATGGGTTGGCTAATACGTTTAAGCTCGCCCCTCTGTTCCAGCAACGAGAGGAAGTCGCGTAAGTCACGGTATTTCATGCTGATCATTTCGTCGGCTAAGGGATGCGCCATTATAGGCTGTCTTTATAGCAGTTGCTGTCTTTTTGTTAAAATTGACGCAGGTTCACTCTAAAAAAATATCATGCGGCTATTTATCATCAGCTTAAATCTGGTTTTTTTGCGAAAGAATGAACTAACCTTTTGTATAAAAAACTATATATACCAAATGATACATTTCGGCTCACTATATATATCCCCCTGCTTTTGATATGCTGCCGGGTAGCACTTAAAGGTATGTGAGATTATGAAACATTGGCATTTATTATATTGTAAACGCGGTCAGCTTCTGCGCGCTAAAGAGCACTTGGAACGACAAGCAGTGAACTGCTGGACACCAATTGCCACTATCGAAAAGATAGTGCGTGGAAAACGAATTAAGACGACTGAGGCTTTATTCCCAAATTATCTGTTTGTGGAATTTGATTCAGAACATATCCATACCACAACCATCAGTGCTACCCGTGGCGTAAGCCATTTCGTCCGTTTTGGTGCACAACCTGCCGTGATCCCAGCCATCGTCATTACAGATATGCAGTCTCATGCTGCGGATAAAATAATTGCCCCAGAAGTCCCTGTAACCGGCGATATCGTTACTATTACAGAGGGGGTTTTTGCCGGACTGCAGGCAATATATACAGAACCCGACGGCGAAGCGCGCTCAATGCTGCTGCTAAATATGCTAAATAGCCAGATTATGCAAAGTCTGGATAATCGTCAGTTTGAAAAACAATAATATATTAGCTGCAAGAAACTGAAGAGCAATAAACAATTAAATAGCCCGAGGTACCTGTTGCACTTAGCTCGGGGCTATTTACTTTGCTGACTTAACGCTGCATTTTATCGTCATGCAACCATTGCGCAACTTGTTTGGCGAAATAGGTTAACACCCCGTCCGCACCTGCCCGCTTAAAGCACAATAATGACTCCATCACCGTCGGTTTCTCTTGCAACCAACCATTCTGGAAAGCTGCCATGTGCATGGCATATTCCCCAGACACCTGATAGGCAAAAGTAGGAACACCAAAGGTATCTTTCACGCGGCGGATCACATCCAGATAAGGCATACCCGGCTTGACCATTACCATGTCTGCCCCTTCCTGCAAGTCCTGAGCGATTTCTTGCAACGCTTCATCACTATTGGCCGGGTCCATTTGATAGGTTTTTTTATTACCTCCTTTCAAATTGCTGCTGGAACCAATCGCATCGCGGAATGGACCGTAGTAGCAAGAGGCATATTTCGCTGAATACGCCATAATTTGCGTGTTAACCAGCCCTTGCAGTTCGAACTGATCGCGAATAGCCCCGATACGGCCATCCATCATGTCGCTAGGAGCAACAATCTCTGCCCCGGCCTCAGCATGAGATAACGCCTGGCGGACTAAAATCTCTTTAGTAATGTCATTAATGACATAACCGTCAGCATCAATGACGCCGTCTTGTCCATGCGTTGTGTAAGGGTCGAGAGCAACATCGGTCAAAATGCCTAGCTCCGGCACTGCATCTTTTAAGGCACGAACGGTTCGCTGCACCAGACCATTTGGGTTGTAAGCTTCTTCCGCATGTAATGACTTCAAGCCAGACTCAATAACCGGAAATAACGAGATAACCGGCACACCAAGTTTGGCAATGGCCTCTGCCTCTTTCACTAGCAGGTCAATTGTCATGCGTGAGACGCCCGGCATGGAAGAAACAGCTTGCTGCTGATTAACACCCTCCATGACAAAAACCGGATAAATCAGGTCGTTTACGGTCAGTTGATTTTCAGCAACCAGACGACGGCTGAAATCATGACGACGCACACGGCGCATACGGCGACCAGGAAAGGTGCCCGGAAATGCATAACTCATCTTGTTCTCCTAACTCAAACCAACCGGAAGATCCGGCGGGCGTTTTCATCACTCTTCTGCCCCAGCCATGTAGGGTCTTCTTCTCGCCAGACAGCCACCTGCTGGACAATATGGGGCAAAAAGCAGGGTTCATTGCGACGAGATGCAGGTTTAGGGTGCAAATCCCTTGGCAACAAATAGGGTGCGTCAGTTTCCAGCAACAATTGCTGGACAGGAATTCGGGGCAGCAATGCTCTCAGTTCAAGGCCACGGCGCTCATCGCAAACCCAACCGGTGATACCAATAGATAAACCTAATGCCAAGCAAGCATCTAATTCATCACCTGAACCGGTAAAACAATGCACGACAGCAGCAGGGATTTTATCTAGCCAAGGCGAAAGTAGAGTGATGAAGCGTTCGTGAGCCTCCCGGCAATGCAAAAATACCGGCAAGGAAAGCTCAGCAGCCAAGGCTAGCTGTGCAGTAAAAGCTATTTCCTGTTCTGCGGGAGTAGAGAAATTGCGGTTAAAATCCAGCCCACACTCACCAATAGCCACCACCGAGGGGTTGGCGGCTAGAGCGCGAACCTGCTGCTCAACACTGGTTTGCCAACTGCTCGCCTGATGGGGATGAACACCGGCAGTCGACCAACAGTAACCTGGATATTTAACAGCCAAGGCAAGAGCGGCCTGACTTTCTTCAGCATCAGTGCCGGTAATAAGCATACCGGTAACTCCTGCATCTCTTGCCCGATCAACCACCAACTGGTTATCTTTTGCAAACTGTGAGCTGGTTAAATTCACACCAATATCAAACATATGCGTTCCAAAACAGAAGCCGCCCTACCAGGTGGCTAAAACATCCAAGCATATACCTGCCATCGTTCAGGTTGCTGATTTGCTGACGGTTTGCAGTACTCGACCCATCAATAGATTTTGCCTCTATGAGGCTGCGGCAAACAGTGTTTAAGTCGCGCTAATCACATACTGTCGTATGCTTATTCCCTACATTTTGTAGATCTAGCAAGGTCTCTATTTATGGCACTTTCGGATAGTTGTTTGCTTCTTCATCCTCTTCCTCAATATCTGCGCGGCGCTGTTTACCGGTATAGAAACGAGCAAAGAACACCCCTATCTCAAATAGCAGATACATTGGGATAGCCAAAAGTGTTTGCGACAAGACATCAGGAGGCGTAAGAAGCATCCCGACCACAAAAGCCCCCACAAACACATAAGGACGCTTCTTCTTTAATGCCTCTGGCGTTGTTACACCCGCCCAACACAATAGGATTATCGCGATTGGCACTTCAAAAGAGATACCAAAAGCCATAAAGAGCGCCATGACGAAATCAAGATACTTGGTGATATCCGTTGCGATAAGCACGCTTTCCGGCGCGGTTTTGGCGAAAAAACCAAATGCCAGCGGGAAAACAATAAAGTAGGCAAAGGCCATTCCCAGGTAAAACAACAAACTACTGGATATCAACAACGGAACCATCAGGCGACGTTCATGTTTATACAACGCAGGGGCAATAAATGCCCAAACCTGATAGAGGATCATCGGCGCAGAGACAAACACCGAGACCATCATGGTTAACTTAATCGGAGTAAAGAAAGGTGATGCAACATCAGTTGCGATCATACTGGAGCCAGCAGGCAGCTGTTTGATTAACGGTGCTGATACCAGGTGATAAATATCATTGGCAAAAAACACCAATACCAGAAAAACCACCAAAATGGTGATTATGCAGTTCAATAACCGCTTACGCAGTTCTATCAGATGAGTGATAAGAGGTTGGGTATCATCAACAGCCATGTTTACCGATCGCCGCCAGTTGGGTGAATACGAGGTTTGTCAGCACTGAGAGACTCGGTGCCACGGGCATCAGTTGCAGCCGATTGCGGCTTGATGACAGAGATATCCACAATATGCACAGGCTCCCTTTTGGCGGTAGGAGTAGGTTTAATCAACTCACCAGCCTCAACCACAGGTTGCTCGACATGAACAGAAACTGCCTCCGCAATTGGTTGAACAGCTTCGACATAATGAGTACCGGGAACCTGTGGCGCAGCAGAAACCTGAGTGGCAGACTCGGCTGGCGTAACCCCATCATGAATCGCTTCAGGTTCAGTCACTAATGGATTATGGATAGTATGGGGGTCTTTCGAGCCAATATCTGCACTGTAAGAGCGTTTAAGTGCTTCAGCGGCTTCTTTAAGCTCATCCATTGACGCCTTTAATTCCGGCGTTAGATTTTGTAAACCTGCCTGCTCTGCTTTCTTCAAGCTGTCTTGCAATTCTTGCAGCTTTAATTCTTGCGCCAACTCATTCTGCACGGTTGCGGCAAGTGAACGCAATGTACGAATCCAGCCTGCGACAGTTCTTACCGCTACGGGCAACCGTTCCGGCCCAAGGACGACCAGACCGATCACAAGAATCAGTAGCAGTTCACTAAACCCGATGTCGAACACAGCTTATCCCTGCTCTTTGTCGTGACTCTTAGACTTAGACTCTTCAGCTTTCACGACCGGCTGCTGTACTTCAGTAATCGATTTCGCAAAATCAGCATCATTACTGGTTTTATCGACATTGGTTGGAGGCGTTTGTGTGTCATCACCAATCGCTTTTTTAAAGCCTTTGATGGATGCACCCAAATCTGACCCTAATGTCCGCAGTTTGTTAGTGCCAAACAACAGAACAACGATCACGGCAATGATTAATAACTGCCAAATGCTTATACCGCCCATTACATTCACCTCTATATAAAAGGGTTATTCCACAGAGAAGCGCATTATACGGCATACTGGCTCTATGGATACTGATCTAACTTACCGCATTATGAACTAACGCATAGCTCTTCATGAAAATTATCTCTTCCTGAAGAATTGTTACATCACACCTAAGTCATGTAATAACTCAAAACTCGGAATTACGAACAATAAATAAGTTAGCCTGTTCGCCGCCAACCGAGAAACCAAGCCAATACACCCGCGATGACAAGCCCTGTAGAGGCTTCCATAGCACCAGCCAGAAAGAAAATAGTACCACTGACTAATAGTGTAGCGCCAACGCCGAACAAATACCGTGATTGGCCTTGGCGTTGCTGCTGGCATTGCATTTGCGTTGTGAGTTTATCGACACTTTGTTGTAATAATTTGTGCTGCTGCAAACTGTCATACACAAGCTCTGGCAGCTCAGGAAATTTTTCAGCCCAGAATGGTGCTTTTTCTTTCAATGCACGAATAACCGCAGGCAACCCGACTTGGTCTCGCAGCCAGCTTTCCAGGAAAGGCTTGGCTGTCGTCCAAAGGTCAAGCTGAGGATAAAGTTGACGCCCTAAGCCTTCGACATACAACAAAGTTTTTTGCAGCAAAACTAACTGCGGCTGCACTTCCATATTAAAGCGGCGGGCAGTGTTAAAGAGATTCAATAACACATGGCCAAAGGATATTTCGGCTAGCGGCTTTTCAAAAATAGGTTCACAGACGGTACGGATAGCGAATTCAAAATCTTCAACATTGGTATCACGAGGAACCCAGCCAGAATCAACATGCAGCTCTGCAACCCGCCGATAATCCCGATTAAAGAAAGCAATAAAGTTTTCCGCAAGATAACGTTTATCGGCTTTATTCAGTGAACCGACAATACCACAATCAATACCGATATAGAGTGGATCATGGGGATGCTCATAGCTGACGAAAATATTCCCAGGGTGCATATCTGCGTGGAAAAAACTGTCACGGAAAACTTGAGTGAAGAAGACTTGAACCCCGCGTTCAGCCAGCAGCTTCATATTGGTGCCTTGATCTTCAAGAGCTGCAATGTCAGATACCGGAATACCGTAAATCCGCTCCATCACCAATACGCTTTCTCGACAATAATCGGAATAAACCTCGGGAATGTAGAGCATTGGGCTATCTTCAAAATTACGGCGCAATTGAATGGCGTTCGCCGCTTCTCGCAGTAAATTTAGCTCATCCAATAGCGTTTTTTCATATTCACGCACCACTTCCCGCGGCCGCAATCTGCGGCCATCAGGTAATAGTTTCGGCACCCATCCCGCCAGGCGATACATCAACCGCACATCAGCTTTAATAATTGGCAGAATATCAGGACGAATCACTTTGAGCACAACTTCCTGACCATTCTCTTTTAAACGCGCCGTATGTACCTGGGCAATAGAGGCGGAGGCCAAAGCCTCTTGTTCAAAATCGTCAAACCATGTTTCTAATGGCCCACCCATTGCTATCTCAATGTGTTTTCGCGCGAGTGCGCCATCAAATGGGGCAACTCTATCCTGTAATAAAGCCAGTTGATCAGCAATAGTTGGCGGAAATAGGTCACGTCGGGTTGACATCATTTGGCCAAATTTGATCCAGACAGGCCCTAACTCCTGCAAGGCGAGGCGCAAACGCTCACCCAAAGGCATATCTTTATGGCGATTGGGCAACCAGAAAAATAGATGACGACCAATACGTAAAGGTAACGTCAAACGTATATTCGGAATTAATTCATCCAGTCCGTAGCTTAAGAAAACCCGAATGATTAGATACAGGCGCCGAAGTTCTCCTGGCGTCATTGTTTTGTCTCCATAGTTGCCAATCTGGTGCTCAAAACTTCTATTGCGCGGGAAGTGGCATCAACTTCTTCGTTAAACCACACTACCTCAAGCGGGGCTGGGGCCATTTTCCATTCTTCAGTGATAGCTTCGGCCAGATAATGCTGCTGCTGGCATACCTGTTTCCTTAAAAAACGGGCACTGTTATGAATTGCCTGACCGACGGTTTCTGCTGCTATATCGCCAATATACGGCGCTAACCACTCCGCAGGCTCCCACTCGGCAAGCTCCAAGAGCGCAACGAGTTGCTGAACGACCTGGATATCACCCTCGACAATCAACTCGCCAGAACGCATCAAAGGTGAAAGCTGTTGGCGATCTCGCAGTTTTGCTAACACCGCAACATTCGTTTTAACGATACAGTCTGCTTCACCATCCCATTGGGTCAAAATATCGATCTGCCGTTCACTGAATACTAATAGCAAGGGAAAATTCATCTCATTCAATTCGATGCGTAGAACTTTCCCTACCAGACGCAACCGCGCGGCTTTCATACTGTTATCGCGAAATAGCACACTATTTAGCGACGTTTCTAATACAGCCGTTATGAGTGGTGCCAGCAGCATTGGCTTCAATAAAAAAGGTTTTAATATCAGTGATTTTAACGGCATAGCCATATTCCTGTCAGAACTTAAAGCCCCGATGTAACGCAACAATGCCACCGGTTAAATTGGAATAGGTTACGTTTTCAAACCCGGCATCCATCATCATGCCCTTCAGTGTTTCTTGGTCGGGGTGCATCCGAATAGACTCAGCTAAATAGCGGTAACTTTCAGAGTCCTGTGCCACAAGCTCACCAATCTTAGGCAAAATATGGAAGGAGTAAGCATCATAGGCTTTACTTAAAGGTTCCAGAAGTGGCTTAGAGAACTCAAGAACCAGTAAACGGCCTCCGGGCTTTAATACCCGAAACATTGAGCGCAGTGCCTTTTCTTTTTCAGTAACGTTTCTTAAACCAAATGAAATGGTAATGCAGTCAAAGTAATTTTCAGGAAAAGGTAAAGATTCGGCATTGGCCTGAACATAACTAACATTACCAACGATACCTTTGTCACGTAGCTTTCCACGCCCCATACGCAACATAGATTCGTTGATGTCCGCCAGAACCACCTCACCCTGCTCACCTACCAAACGGGAGAACTTGGCAGTCAAATCGCCTGTACCACCAGCAAGATCCAAGACCCGTTGACCGCGACGCACGCCGCTACAATCAATGGTAAAACGCTTCCAAATACGATGGACGCCGAACGACATCAGGTCATTCATCAGATCGTATTTAGCTGCTACGGAATGAAAAACTTCTGCCACCATGCCTTCTTTTTGTTCTTTGGCTACGGTGCGGAAACCAAAATGAGTGGTTTCCTTCTCCTGATCTACCATTTTCTATGCCTGCTTTTCAGTCAATCTTTCGAGGAAGTGTACCAGAACTCCGATGAAAGCCCCACCTCACCTGGTATTAAGCAAACTGCTTAATCGCAGCTTTCCCAACATCATGCAGAAGAGGAACGTGCAACTAACTCTGATACTTCAGCGGTGCAGGATCATCTGATTCTGCATCATCGGATAGAGTCAAATCACCCTCTGGTTGATGCTCCGCACTGGCTTTTTCTGCCAGCAAAGGGCTGATAGGCCGTTTTACCTCGACCCCCAAAGTGCGAAAACCTTCTACTTGCCCAATCAGGTTACCACGGCCTTGCGACAGTTTGTTCATTGCCTGACGATAACTTAGTTGTGCTTTATCGAGGCTTTGCCCCAATGACTCCATATCGTCAACAAATAAGCGCAGTTTGTCATAAAGTTTTGCTGCTTTATCAGCGATTCGCTGTGCATTCTGGCTTTGATGTTCGTATCGCCATAAATTGGTAATAGTGCGTAGAGCCACCAGCAATGTTGTCGGGCTAACCAACATAATATTGTGTTGTAGCGCTTCACTTATCAATTCCGGTTGGCGATCAATTGCCACCAAAAAGGCAGGCTCAACAGGAATAAACATCAATACGTAATCGAGAGAACGTAAACCGGGAAGCTGCTGATAATCTTTGCGACCTAGCATTTTTATATGACTGCGCAACGAGGATAAATGCTCATTCAATGCCATTTCCCGCGCTACATCATCCTCGCTATTGAAATAGCGTTCGTAAGCCACTAGCGACATTTTAGCGTCAATAACAACATCTTTACCCTGCGGTAAACGCACAATGACATCTGGCTGCATACGGCTATTGCTATCGATTTTGACGCTAACCTGGGTTTGATACTCATAACCCTCACGTAAGCCTGACGCTTCAAGTACCTTCGCTAAAACGACCTCACCCCAGTTTCCCTGGGTTTTGTTATCCCCTTTGAGGGCTTTGGTCAGGTTAAGTGCTTCCCGCGCCATTTGAGCATTAAGTTGTTGCAGGCTGCGAATTTCGTGGGTCAACGTATGCCGTTCACGGGCTTCTTGCCCAAAACTATCCTGAACCTGCTTGCGAAAACCATCTAGTTGTTCCCGTAAAGGTAACAACAGACGATCCAGACTCTGCTTATTTTGTTCATCTGCCCGGCGACCAGTTTGTTCAAAAATGCGGTTCGCCAGATTTTCAAATTGAGCGGTCAGACGCTGTTCACTGTTAAGCAACAGACGCTGTTTTTCCTCTGCGGCCAGTCGCGTTTCTTCCAAGCGAATAGTCACTTCGCGCAATTCAGCCTCTTGAGCACTATTCACTTCCCGTTGCGCACGTAATTCCTGATTAAGCTGGTCGCATTCATTGCGCCAATGCGCTAGCTGTTGGAGTTTCTCGGCATTTCCCGCTAGCTGGCTGTGCAAATTGCGCTGCTCTAATTCATTTTGCCGTAATTGCTGTTCATTGCGCTGCTGAACTGCCTGTAACTCTGCGACATTCTGTTGAGCCTGCTGCATAGCCTGCTCCAGTAAACGCCGCTCGATATCTTGTTGTGCTCTAGCCCGCTGTTGATACAGACTGGCAATTAGCCAACCTATAAGCCCACCAACCAGGCAGCCTCCAAGGCCATAAAATAAACTGATATCCACGGTTATCTCCCCATTAACCTACTGCCAGTCAAGGTAAGGGGATACTGTATGGATGTCCAGAGTGTTTTTCCGTTACATGCCACATTGCGAAGCTGTTCGCATAAATAATACGCAGTTCAAAATTCACTCACTTTCCTATCGGAAAATAGGTTAAAACAGGCATCTGTTGGCAACCAGCGTGGCGCTCATGTGTTTAATCCATCCAGTGAGAAAGCCATTGAATACCAAATGCCCCCGGAGCCAAAATACCAAATGCCCAAATTAAGGCGGAGGTGATATTAGCTAGTTGGAAATAACGCTTAGGCATTGCACAAATGCCGGCAACTAAAGGGACAACCGCACGTAAAGGGCCAAAGAAACGACCAATAAATGCGCCAAAGAACCCCCAGCGCTCAAAGAAAGCATGTCCGCGCACGAGTAATTGCGGGTTGCGAGAAAGTGGCCATAGGGTACCGACACGATCTTTGTAGTGGACACCAATCCAGTAAGAGAGCCAATCACCAAAGAAAGCGCCAGCGGCAGCAGCGCCCCAGATTGGCCAGAAAGGAATACCACTTTCGCCAATTAATGCTCCCAGACCAAGCAAAATTACCGTTGCGGGCAATAACAGTGAAAGAAAGGCGAGTGATTCGCCAAAAGCCAGAAAAAACACAATTGGCATGGCCCACACTTCATGGTTGCGCACAAAATCGGTAATGGTAGTAATGACGTCATTCAAAGTCACACGCGTTTTCCTGTTTTTGATAAAAGTGGCTACCAGCATACTCAATGTGTCGCGGTCTTGGCTCAACAAAAAATAAACGGCCAGAAGATTCTGGCCGTTTGAAAGGGTTAATGCTCTGAATTTGGAATGTCAGAGATATCAGGCGTTGGCAGTGACTGCCTTATTGCCTGCCATCTCGGCTGATCTGCGAATCCACAGCTCACGCCATTTCTTCAGTGCTGATATCAGGATAATGACACCCAGTGTCATCATGATGATAGAGATGATGCCATTAAACAGGTTGTAACCTTTCGCTGCTGAATTGAAGTACACATGGGTGATCATCCAGTAACCAGCATAGTTTACGGTGACAAACAGGTAAGCCAATGGAATCACGCAAGTCAGCATGTAAATCCGTTTGGTTGCCAGACGCAGAATAATAGTGGCACCGATAATCAAACCAACAGAAGCCATTAGCTGATTTGATACACCGAACAGCGCCCAGACTGAGTTGATATCACCGGAGTTAAGGAGGTAACCCCACAGAGCACAAGCAATAACACTACATGCTAATGTACCCGGTAACCAATCAGTACGTTTTAGTGGAGCCCAGATATCGCCCAGGAAATCTTGCAGCAGGTAGCGAGCAACACGAGTACCCGAGTCAACTGCTGTCAGGATAAACACCGCTTCAAACATCACGACAAACTGGAAGAAGTAGGCGGCCATGCTGCTAAACCACGGAACACGAATGAAAATATCTGTCATACCGACGGCAAGAGTCACGGCACCACCGGTACGTCCATACAAGTCCAAACCAATTTCTTCGCTCAGTTTTGGCAGATTAACCACATCCATACCGAGTGCGCTCCAGGCTTCGGCAGATGAGTTAATAGCAAAGTAGTCAGCAGGATGTAGCGAGGTTGCAGCGATCAGAGCCATAACCCCAACCATACATTCGGCCAGCATCGCACCAAAACCAACGGGTAAGATATCACTCCATTTATCGATCTGTTTTGGTGTAGTACCTGAACCAATAAAGGCGTGGAAACCAGAAATAGCGCCACAAGCAATAGTAATAGAAATAAACGGCCAAACGGGGCCAGCCAGAACCGGGCCACCGCCGTGGATAAACTGTGTTACTGCTGGGAATTGAATTTCAGGGTTAATAAATACAACGCCAACAATCAGTGCACCGAATACGCCAATTTTCATAAAGCTGGAGAGATAACCGCGAGGGGTCAATAACATCCAGACAGGTAGAGCCGTAGCGAAGAAAGCATACATTGGAAGAATGATACTGACGGTATCGGCTTTCAACATGAGCCATTCGCCAAGCCAGGTGTGTTCGATATATGGGCCGACAAACACGCACACCATAATAGCGGCGATACCGACATAAGAAGCCCCTTTCATGCTGCCGGTCATGCGCTCCCATAAACCAACACAAATCGCGATAGGGATTGTCATGAACACCGCGAAAGTACCCCAAGGGTTACGTTCCAGCGCATGTACTACAACCATTGATAACCCGGCCATAGTAATCGTAATGATAAATAGCATTGCCAGACCGGTACACCAGCCCGCGACTGGCCCGAGTTCTGATTTAGCCACTTCAGATAGAGATTTACCCTGATGTTTCATCGAAGCGAACAGAACAACGGTATCGTGAACGGCACCGCCGATAACACAACCAATCAATAACCACAGGAAGCCGGGTAAATAACCATACTGGGCCGCCAACACAGGGCCAACCAAGGGGCCAGCCGCAGCAATGGCTGCAAAGTGGCTACCAAAGTTCACCCATTTTTTAGTTGGAACGTAATCTTTACCATCTTCAAAGGTGTGGGAAGGTGTTACTTCACTGTCATCGACGCGCAGAACCTTACGAACAAAAAAGATACCGTATAAACGGTAGCAGATCGTAAGGATACAGGCGGAGGCGATAACAAAGGTAATCGCATGTTGCATGAGCATTCTCTCCAGGGAATTTGTCAGGCGTTAACATACGCCTGCTCCCTAAGAGAAATATCAGCGAACTGGTTAAGTGGTAGTTTGCATCATTAAGCGGTTAAAAAGAGCCACTTAGTGGTGGCTCAATACAGAAGAAATGAGAAGATTACTCTCTTGGGAAATAATTATTCCAGGAAATATGACTGCAACTTTTCGCGCTCAATGCTGCCAAGACCAAATTCCTGCTGTAGCCATTGCTCGCGGCTACCATAGCGCTCTTGAATACTGCGCAGTGCGGTTTGGATGAATTCTTCACGGGCCGATAAAACAAATGCAAACTGCCCTAGCGCCTGGGCGTTTAATTTTAGTGCCAGTTCCGCCAGCATATGTTCACGGAAAGGTGCCAGTGTTGTTTCAGTCAACAGGTAATCTTCCAATACCGTCGATTCATCAGCGCCTAAAGCAAACAACACCAAAGCCGAACCCACTCCAGTACGGTCTTTCCCGACGGCACAATGCTGTACCACGCCAGCAGCGGCATGCTCTGGTGAAGCACTATTTTGTAGCAAACTGACTAACTGTTTATAAGCTTGATTATTAAATGGCAGGCGACGGTACAGCTCTAACATGAATGCTCTGGCATCAAATGTTGCTAACGTCTCGTTAGTCAGTTTTTCCAGATTGGCGTTAACTTCACTGCTGAGGGGGTTGGCTGGAATATTGTGATAACTGGCACCTTGCCACACAATATCGGGCTTAGCCTGAACTTCATCCGCATCGCGGTAATCAAGGATTTGAGCGACAGAGCCGCTGCTAAGAACAGCACAATCTTTGGTGCTCAAACGGTCAAGTGATCCTGAACGAAACAATAACCCGCGCTTAATACGCCGGCCATCTGCAACGACGTTACCACCGAGATCACGAAAGTTAATACCACCATCCAGTGGCAATAGGGAAGGATGAGATAGAGCAGGTGTCGTCATATTTTCCTCTTATTATTGCTCGTTATAAGAGTGATGACCTTACCAGATAAAGCGCTGAAATAAAAAACGAGCCAGTAAACTGACCCGCTTATTTGGTATTCATTGATTCGCTTATTGCGGGTTACTTACCCATCAGCCGTATGTATTACAGCAGGTGGCGAGCCGCTTCAACGACAATTTTTACTGCATGGCTTTCAGTTGCTTTCATGGTTTCTTCGTTCGGGATCTCTTGTTGAGTGCGGTTAACAATCACCCCTGCGACCATACCGGCACGCAATCCTTGGCTGGCACACATTGTCAGCAGAGTGGCAGATTCCATTTCATAATTCATCACGCCCATAGATTGCCATTCTTCCATAGAACCTTTAAAACGGCTAACTACGCGGCCAGAGTAGGTATCGTAACGTTCCTGCCCTGGATAGAAAGTATCTGAAGACGCGGTAACGCCAATATGAGTCGTCGCACCGACTGACTTAGCCGCGTTAACTAATGCCGTGGTGCAATCAAAATCAGCCACCGCCGGGAATTCCATTGGTGCAAAGTGCAAGCTGGCACCGTCTAAACGCACCGCTGCGGTGGTGACCAAAACATCACCGACATTAATATGTGGCTGAATAGCGCCAGTAGTACCAATACGCAGAAACGTCCGCACACCAAGTTGTGCCAACTCTTCAACTGCAATAGAAGTTGACGGGCCACCGATACCGGTTGAGCAGACAATCACAGCTTTGCCATCGAGTTCGGCACGCCATGAGGTAAATTCACGATGTGAAGCCAGATGCACTGGGTTATCCATCAATTTAGCGATTTTCTCAACACGCTGTGGATCACCCGGAACGATCGCCAGAGTCGCCCCTTGCAGATCATTTTTAGTCAGGCCCAAGTGAAAAACGTCGGATTTAGCCATGTGTGAGACTCCTCTGTCATGAGAGATGTTATGTCCGTCATACTTCGAGCTGCATGTGCGCTGGCTACTTTTAACCCTACCGAATCAATTACTTATGTAAATTCATCGGGATTAATGAGCCTCAAAGAGACTCATCCTACGGGCTAGCATAAATGCGGTTCAAATCGGTTTTCACCGAGTTGTCATTCACTTACCGCCTTCCTGCAACTCGAATTATTTAGGAATATAGGGAGGTATAAAGGAATACTTTACTCAAAATCATCACATAATTTCGTGACGACAATCACTTTGATAAAAGAAATGATAAATACAAATACATTAAAAATGTGACTTAAATCACAATCCAAGGCTATATAGCCTGAACTTCATACAAACACCGCCCACCACAGTAGTGATTTATATATGAATATCAATAGTAGGACTCATTGAGCAATGTTGGATGAATATCCTCTTATCAGCAACTGACTTATCTACCGTACTCATGCCGCAATAAAATGCTTAATTACTGTAAACCTCATCTCATTAATCCCAAAGATTACCTATAGTTAAAGTCGTCAACAGTAAATATCAAGGGCAATGGATAGCTCAACCCAATACGATTTACCGAGTCATACTTTCCTCATTTCATAAGGAGACCACCGTGAAAACTGATCAATCTATGACTCTCAGGCAGGCGACAAGCGGATTCACACCCGCAGTAGATCCTCTGGCCTCGACGATACGTCATACCGACCAACAAGGTATTCACTGCATAGAAACCACCATCCCTTCTCAAGGCGATGAGTTGCCGGCTTACATTGCCAAGCCAGCGCAACACTCGGGGCCATATCCGGTGGTGATTGTGGTGCAAGAAATCTTTGGTGTGCATGAGCACATTCAAGATATCTGCCGCAGATTGGCAAAGCAGGGTTATCTGGCCATTGCTCCTGAGCTGTTTTTCCGCCAAGGGGACGCCAAAGAATACCATGATATCAACGCATTAGTGAGAAACTTAGTCAGTAAAGTACCTAACCGACAGGTGATGGTCGATCTTGATCATACGGCTCACTGGGCATTCCTTCACGGTGGCGACCCCAGCAAATTAGCCATCACGGGATTTTGCTGGGGTGGGCGCATTGCATGGTTATATGCCGCCCATAATCCGCAACTGAAAGCCGCAGTGGCCTGGTATGGTAAATTGGTCGGGGAGAAAACCTTGCTACTGCCAAAATATCCGGTTGATGTTGCCGCCGACCTTAACGCCCCGGTGCTGGGGCTGTATGGCGGTAAAGACGGTAGTATCACGCAGGAGCATATCGATACCATGCGTCAGGCATTACGAGCAGCAAATGCTGATGCCGAAATCATTGTTTATCCAGATGCAGGGCACGCATTTAATGCTGATTACCGCCCAAGCTACCATGAAGAATCGGCTCTTGATGGCTGGCAGCGCATGTTTGACTGGTTTGCACAGCACGGAGTTGCCGCTAATCCTGTTACCGAAGATGATAAATAACCGCCATAAAAAAGGGCGCAAAATATGCGCCCAAAGTCTCACAACACAGAGTAAACCGTTATTAATCAGACTTGTTCTTCACGCAGACGTTGTGCTGCCAGCACCATGTTTGCCAGCGCTTGACGGGTTTCCGGCCAACCCCGGGTTTTCAGGCCACAGTCGGGGTTAACCCACAGACGTTCCGCCGGGATACGCTGGGCCGCTTTGCGCAGTAAAGCTTCAATCCATTCCACACTTGGCACATTCGGCGAGTGAATATCATAAACACCGGGACCAATTTCATTCGGATACGCGAAATCTTCAAATGATTCCAACAGTTCCATATCTGAGCGGGAGGTTTCGATGGTAATTACATCAGCATCCAGCGCAGCAATAGAATCCATGATGTCATTGAATTCGCAATAACACATATGGGTGTGAATCTGAGTATCGTTTTGCGCAACCGCAGCATTCAATTTAAAAGCATCAACCGCCCACTGTAGATAAGCTTGCCAGTCAGCACGGCGCAAAGGCAGGCCTTCACGCAGCGCGGGTTCATCAATCTGGATGATACCGATACCGGCTTTTTCCAGGTCTTCCACTTCATCACGCAGTGCCAACGCAATTTGCTTCGCGATGGTTTCGCGGCTGACATCCTCGCGTGGGAATGACCAACACAGAATGGTCACCGGCCCGGTCAACATGCCTTTTACCGGTTTATCGGTCAGTGATTGAGCATATTTCGCCCATTCAACGGTAATGGCTTCAGGGCGGCTGATATCACCAATAATGACCGGCGGCTTAACGCAACGTGAACCGTAGCTCTGTACCCAACCATTTTGTGTAAAGACAAAACCGTCCAGATGCTCGCCGAAATATTCCACCATGTCATTACGTTCAGCTTCACCATGAACCAACACATCCAGCCCCAAACGTTCCTGTTCAGCAATCGCTTGTTTGATGTGTTCGCTAATACCGGTGCGGTATTTTTTACCATCCAGGCGGCCTTGCTTGAAGTCCAAACGCAAGCCACGGATCTCGGTGGTTTGTGGGAATGAGCCGATGGTCGTGGTCGGCCAGGCGGGTAAATTAAAGCGCTTACGCTGCGCTTCGGCACGGCCTTCATAAGGCAGTTGGCGTTCAATATCTTGCGCAGTAATTGCCGCCAGACGCTGTTCTACTTGTGGATTATGCACACGGCTGGAAGCGCGACGAGCGCGGATTGGGGCGCTGTAAACCGCCAATTCAGCCAGTTTAGCGTCACTGGGGGCATTCAATGCCTGAGTCAGTAGCGCCAGTTCGGCACATTTTTGCAGGGCGAAAGCAAACCAGCTCTTCACTTCGGCATCAAGACGCGTTTCTTCACTTAAATCAATCGGGCTGTGCAATAAGGAACAAGAACTCCCCAGCCACAGCGGGCGGCTATTCACCAGCGGTTGCAAGCGTTCAAACCAGTGACTCAGATCGGCACGCCATACGTTACGACCATTGATAACGCCCAGTGATAGCAACCACGCTTGCGGCAATTTTGCATTCAGCTCAGCAATATCATCCTGACCGGCAACCACATCAACATGCAGCCCTTGCACTGGCAGAGCGCGAATGGTGTCGAGGTTATGAGCGATACTGTCGAAATAGGTGGTCAGCAACAATTTAACCTGACCTTGCAGCGCTTGATAAGCCGGTTGATAAGCATCCAGCCACGCTTGTGGCAATTCCAGCACCAATGCCGGTTCGTCAATTTGCACCCACTCGATACCGCGTTTGGCCAATTCGCCCAACACTTGCTGGTACACCGGCAGAATGTCTTTCAATAATGACAAGCGATCAAACTGCTCACCTTTCACTTTACCCAGCCACAGATAGGTTACCGGGCCAAGCAGTACCGGCTTGATTTTGTGACCTAATGCCAGTGCTTCATCCACTTCATCCAGCAGCTGAGTCCAGCCCAGTTTGAACTGCTGGCCTTGTTGGAACTCTGGCACCATGTAGTGATAATTGGTATTAAACCATTTGGTCATTTCTGCCGCTGCCGCCGGTTTACCGGTGGGTGCGCGGCCACGGCCAATGCGGAACAAGGTATCCAAATCAATCGAACCATCAGCATTCTGATGGCGCTCCGGGACATTACCCAGCAGCAAACTGGTGGTCAGGACATGGTCATACCAGGCGAAATCACCGACTGGCACTAAATCAACGCCAGCTTGCTGTTGCTGTTGCCAATGGCGGGCGCGCAATTCACGACCCACATTGAGCAATTCTTCTTGCGTGGAGTTGCCTGCCCAGTAACTTTCTTGTGCTTTTTTCAGTTCACGTTTCAGACCTACACGCGGAAAACCCAGTGTGTGATTTAAAATTGTCATCGTCTTATTTCCCATTTAGCCGTCCAGATGTTTACACATCCATAATCAGCAGGTACTGTATTAATCACAAGCGCAATTTGTTCACTGTCACTGTGAAGGACTCTCATGATCGAACTAAAACACTTACGCACCCTGCAAGCTCTGCGTAATACCGGCTCACTGGCGGCGGCGGCAACACAACTTCATCAGACTCAATCGGCGTTGTCCCATCAATTCAGTGATCTGGAACAGCGCCTGGGTTTTCGTCTGTTTGTGCGTAAAAGCCAGCCATTACGTTTCACAACGCAAGGTGAGATCCTGTTGCAATTAGCGGAACAAGTGCTGCCGCAAATCAAGCAAGCGCTGCAAACCTGTAACGAACCACACCAAACCGCGCTGCGTATCGCCATCGAATGCCATAGTTGTATTCAGTGGCTGACACCCGCGCTGGATAATTTCCACAAAAGCTGGCCACAAGTGGCGATGGACTTCAAATCAGGCGTGACTTTCGATCCACAACCCGCCTTGCAGCAAGGGGAGTTGGATCTGGTGCTGACGTCCGATATCTTGCCGCGCAGTGGCCTGCATTATTCGCCGATGTTTGATTTTGAGGTGCGTTTGGTATTGGCACCTGACCATCCATTAGCCAATAAAGCGCGTATCGAACCGGAAGATTTAGCGCAAGAAGTGTTAATGATTTACCCGGTGCAGCGTCAACGATTGGATATCTGGCGGCATTTTCTGCAACCGGCGGGGATCAATCCCGCATTGAAAAATGTTGATAACACCTTGCTGCTGATCCAAATGGTCTCAGCACGAATGGGGATCGCCGCCCTGCCACACTGGGTAGTTGAGAGCTTCGAGCGTCAGGGGCTGGTGGTGACGAAAACACTGGGAAATGGTTTGTGGAGCCGGTTATACGCTGCCGTCCGAGACGGGGAACAGCGCCAACCGGTCACTGAAGCTTTTATTCGTTCCGCCCGGCAACACGCTTGTGAGAGTCTGCCGTTTGTAAAGAATGCGGAGCGACCCAACGCCGGTGTACCCATAGCGAAGCCATTATCACCATTGCCCCAATGATAAAGCTGGGCCAATGGGGCTTTTCTTGCCAAATGGCCAGATTCACCAGTAACCCAGCCGGAACATGCACGTTATTCATGATACCCAGGGTGCCGGCATCAACTTGTGTCGCACCATAGTTCCACATGAAGTAGCCCAAGGCCGAAGCCCCGACACCGAGCCAAACCAGCACCCCCCACTGCAACGGCGTGGTGGGCAGTTTTTGTGGATTGCCGAAAGCAAACCAGGCAATGACAGCAACAATCAAAGCACCAACATAGAACCATGAAAAGGCCACATGCTGCGGGATAGGATGGACTTCCATCAGCCGTTTGTAGCCCACCTGCCCGATGGCAAAACAGATATTGGCCGCCTGAACCAATATCAATCCCCACCAAAAATGTTCGCTTAAATGGTCATAACGAATGATTGCCGCCCCAGCCACAGCCAGCAAGGCACTGAGGGCATAGCCCCACCGCAAGCGCTGACGGCGCAGCAAATCATAGATTAATGTGACATACAGCGGCGTCATCACGGTGAACAGCAGAAACTCCGGCACACTCAGGTAGAGATAGGCGCGGAAGACAAACAAGTACATGATCCCTAACTGAATTGCACCCACCACCATATACAATAAAATCACCCGCCAGTGGATATTGCGCCAACGCAGGAATGGCAAAAAGACCAGTGCAGCCAGCCCGACACGCATCAGCACAGAGAACCAGCTGTCCACCTGTCCGGCCAGATATTCGCCAATCAGGCTAAAAGAGAACGCCCATAAGATGGTGGTAATGACCAGTAACAACACAATAGTTGGCTCAATAAGATGACAATGCGCCATTGTAGCGGAAGCGGAATATAATTTTCATGCGGAGTAGGTTTACATCTGAGCAAAAATAAACCAAATGAGTCCTGTCCGCAGGTAGGGGCATGATTCGCTGGTGAAAACTTATCTTCTGCGGTTAAGGCATTCCGACGCCAATAATGGTCAGAATCAGTGGGATTGTCACCGCCGCGAGCACCGTGGACATCACTAAACTGGCGGCGGCGGGGCCGGTCAGCACATTAAATTGACGTGACATCAGATAAACATTTACGCCCGTTGCCATTGACCCGAGCAATACCACAACTTGCGTTTCCAGCACCGGTAAATTCATTGCCCATGCCAGCGCCCATATAACCATCGGCTGCACAATTAGCTTCAAAAAACAGATGGCACTGCTGATTTGCCAGCCCTCGCTTACGCGGTATTCCGCCAGGCCCATGCCCAGCACAATCAATGACAGCGGCGGAGCCACCTGCCCTAACATCGTGACCGGTTGGTCGATAAATTGCGGCAATTGCAAACCGGTCAGGCTAAATAATGTGCCGGATATAATCCCGATAATCAGTGGGTTAGTCAGCACACTACGGGCGGTTTTCGCAAACCCGGCTAACGTTGGTGAGCCATTGCGCGCCCACTCCACGGATATAGTGACTAATGTCCACAAGATCAATCCGTTAAACACCAATACCAACGCCACAGCCGGGATAGACTTTTCCCCCAGCATGATGGTAGCGATGGGCAGCCCCAACATCACGTTATTAGAGAAAATGCCGCCGAGGGCAAAAACGGAACCGGACACGCCATCCAGATGAAATATCCGGCTGGCAACAATCCGCCCGATAACAAAAACCACCAGACAACTGCCAAAAAAGGCAATCAGCAAGCGAGCATCCACCGCCGGGCGCTCAGAGAAATCACACATCATACGAAACAGCATGGCAGGTAACGCGAGGGAGAAGACAAAACGGGTCAGGCCATCGGTGATGGTAGAGGGCCATTTACCCAATCGTACCAAACAGTAACCCAGCGCGAGCAGAACAAACAGCGGTGAAGACAAGACAATCTGGTGCCAGAGCGAAACAACAAAGGCGGGCATGGTTCACTTCCTGTCAAGCCGGGCCTGGTCAGCCCGTAAATGTAAGAATGGCTGACCTATTCTGTTTCCTGTTCTGTTTATATCAAAGTCATTGGCGTTACAGGTAGGCAGCAAACGAGCACATCCCGATGAGCATACACAAGTATGTGATTCGGGTGAGTGAGCGCAGCTAACGCCCCTGTAGCTTCAAGGACGAGGATATATCAAATCTATACGGTCAGTACAGACACAGTCAACGCCCCAATTTAACAATTCCTGCGCCCGCGCGGGTTGGTTGACGGTATAAACCAAAATACGCAGCCCGGCGGCTTTGAGTAACGCCACCCGCTCGGCGGTCAGTTGTTTGTGGTTGATATGCAAAGAGACGCAATCCAACTCGCGGATCATTGCCAGCCAGTTATCATCCCATTTATCCAGTAATAAACCGCGCGGCAGCTCAGGTGCTGCCTGCTGCGCAGCGGCTAATGCATCAAACGAAAAAGAGGACAATAACGGTGGAATCACCTGACCTTGCCACAACAGACGGGCAGCTAAAGCAATGGCCCGACCGGTGGGAGTTTCAGCCCCGGTGGTCGGTTTAATCTCAATATTAGCGGCCATACCATGCTGGATACAGCGGGCCGCCACCTCAGAGAGCAATGGCAGGCGCTCACCACGAAATGCGGTGCTATACCAGTCACCGGCATCCAACTGGATCAGCTTCTCCCAGGGTAAATCTCCGGCCACACCCCAGCCGTTGCTGGTGCGCTCCAGTGTGTCGTCATGCAGGAGAAATATCTGGCCGTCTTGCGATAACTTGGCATCAAACTCAATCATGGTGTGGCCGTGACGCACGCCGACATCAATCGCCGCCAAGGTATTTTCTGGCGCTAACGAACCGCCACCGCGATGAGCAACAATAGTTGGGTAAGGCCAGTTTTTACTCATGATTCCATCCGTAGTCCGCTTTCTGAATCAAAAAAGTGCAGCGCCGCAGGCGGCAGATATAAATATAACGTACTGCCCGCCGCGGGCATCTCTTCATGGGATAAGCGAGCGATCACACTCTGCCCGCCCCACTGCCCATGCGCCAAATTATCTGCGCCCAATAATTCGAGCGTTAATAAAGCCATCGGCACACCCTGCGCTGAGGTTTTTTGCTGAGATACCCTTTGCTGAATATGCTCCGGACGGATACCCAGGGTCAAGCGCCGATCTGCCCATTGTGGCCGTGGCACCTCCAGCGGCAGAGTCATACCATCGGCTAAAATAAAGGCGTGCCCGTCCGAACTGACCGTTCCGGCTAGCAGGTTCATCGCCGGTGAGCCAATAAAACTGGCAACAAATAGGGTCGCAGGGTGTTGATATACTTCACTTGGCGTACCAATTTGCTCCGCCACACCTTTGTTCATCACAATCACCCGCTGGGCCAGCGTCATGGCTTCAACCTGATCATGAGTGACATACAAACTGGTGGTTTTTAATCGCCGATGTAACTGTTGCAGCTCAAGGCGCATCTGCACTCGCAGCTTGGCATCCAGATTGGACAACGGCTCGTCAAATAGAAACACCGCCGGTTCGCGCACAATCGCGCGCCCCATTGCGACTCGCTGGCGCTGACCGCCGGATAACTCGCGCGGTTTGCGTTTGAGCAGTGGCTCTAGTTCTAAAATACGAGCGGCTTCATCCACGCGTTGGCGAATCTGCTCTTTGCCAAAACCACGGATTTTCAAGCCATAAGCCATATTGTCAAACACGCTCATATGGGGATATAGCGCATAGTTCTGAAACACCATGGCGATGCCACGATCTTTGGGTTCCAGATCCGTCACCCGCTGATTATCAATATAAATATCTCCGCTGGTGGTGCGTTCCAGCCCGGCCACCATCCGCAGCAGTGTCGATTTACCGCAACCCGACGGGCCGACCATCACGATGAATTCACCATCAGCGACATCTAAATCAATCTGCTTTATCACCGGCGTCACGCCGTCATAAGATTTGGTTACTGCCTGAAGCTTTAAACATGCCATATCAGATTACTTCTCACTGTCTACCAGGCCGCGTACAAACCAACGCTGCATCAGAAGGACCACCGCGACCGGTGGAATTAAAGTCAAAATCATTGCTGCCATCACCTGATTCCACTGAGTTGGAGCGCCTGAACTGGAAATCATGCTTCTGATTCCCGCTACCGCCGTACCCATAGAAGCATCGCTGGTAATCAGGATTGGCCAGAGATATTGGTTCCAACCATAGATAAAAGTGATAACAAACAGCGCTGCCAAATTGGTTTTCGATAGCGGCAAAACGATATCCCAGAAAAAGCGCATAGCGCCCGCCCCATCAATGCGCGCCGCTTCCAATAGCTCATCTGGCAAGGTCATAAAGAACTGGCGGAATAAGAAGGTTGCGGTAGCGGATGCCATCAGCGGCAGAGTCAGACCGGTGTAGCTATCTAGCATATTCAGGTTGGCGATCACCTGAATCGTCGGGAAAATTCGCACTTCAACCGGCAGCATTAAGGTGAGGAAAATTAGCCAGAAGAACAGGTTACGTAGCGGGAAACGGAAATAGACGATGGCATAGGCAGACAGCATCGATACCGTAATTTTGCCGACGGTAATCGCCAATGCCATCACAAAGCTATTAAACAGCATCAAGCCAAAAGGTGCGCTGTTATTCCCCACACCAGCATGCCAAATATGGCTGATGTTCTGCCATAAATGCGGGCCAGGAATCAGCGTCATTGGCACCAGGAACACCTGAGTGTCATCCTGAGACGCCGCGACAAAAGCCACGTACAGCGGGAACAGAATCAACAGCACGCCGATAATCAGCATGACGTGGCAAAAGATATCCAGCCCACGGCGATTCTCAATCATTGGTAACGCACCTTACGCTCAACAAAGCGGAACTGGATAACCGTCAGGCCAATCACCAGCAACATCAGAACAACCGACTGAGCAGCTGAACTGGATAAATCCAACCCGGCAAAACCTTCGCGGTAAATTTTATAAATCAGGGTGGTGGTCGCCTGCATCGGGCCACCGCCTGTTGCGGCATCAATTACCGGGAAAGTATCGAAGAAGGCATAAACCAGATTCACCACCAGCAGAAAGAAGCTCACCGGTGAAATCAGCGGCAAGACCAAATTGAAGAAGCGGCGCACTGGCCCGGCTCCGTCAATGGCTGCGGCTTCAACTAATGAACGCGGAATAGATTGCAGTGCAGCAAGGAAAAATAAGAAGTTATAACTGATTTGCTTCCACACCGACGCCAATACCACCAGAAACATCGCCTGCCCACTATTTTGGGCGTGATTCCAGTTGTAGCCGAGTGAGGCCAGAAAATGAGTGATCAACCCCAGACCGGGATTGAACAAAAAGATCCACAACACTGCCGCCACGGCAGGGGCTACGGCATAAGGTAGAATCATTAAAGTTTGATAGATACGGCTGCCGCGCAGCACATAATCCACCATCGCCGCCAGAAATAGCGACACCACTAAGCCAATTCCCGCCACCAGAGAGCTAAAAATCAGTGTGGTATAAAATGAAGCTAAATAATATTCATCGTGAAACAGCGCAATAAAGTTACTCAGCCCAACAAATTCGCTGGAAAGGCCGAATGGATCGAGCATTTGTACCGAATACCACAGTGCTTCACCGGCAGGCCACAAGAAGAAAACGGCGGTAATAGCCAGTTGCGGTAATACCAGCAGGTAAGGTAACCAACTACAGGAAAAACCAGGACGGGAAGATGACATAAAATTAACCGTTTATCGGACAAGATGCTAATGGCAACACAGAGTCATTGGCCTGACGAATACGGCCAGTTTGGGTGCCAAAACATCTCACCCAAACTGGCAAGTAAAGTAGCCAAATAATATTACTTGTTGGTTTGCTCGAAACGACGCAGCAACACATCGCCTCGTGATACGGCGGTATCTAATGCTTGCTGTGGCGTTTTCTTGCCCGTCCAAACACCTTCCAGTTCTTCGTCTACCACCGTGCGAATCTGTGGCATATTGCCCAGACGTAAGCCCTTGGTGTAAGGCAATGGCGGCTTGTTCAGCATTTGGCGAGTAGCAACATCAGCACCTGGATTCTTGTCATAGAAGCCCTGTTGCTTGGTTAGCTCATAAGCGGCGGTGGTGATAGGCAAGTAGCCTGTTTTCTGGTGCCATTCAGCAGCAATTTCCGGCTGGGTCAGGAATTGTAGGAATTCAGCTACGCCCTTATAAGTATCTTTGTCTTTCCCATCCATCACCCACAGGCTGGCTCCGCCAATAATGGCGTTTTGTGGGGCATTTTTGGCATCCGCGTCATAAGGCATCATACCCACGCCGTAATTAAATTTGGCGTAATGGCGGATATCAGCAAGAGAGCCGGAAGAGGCAGTGGTAATGGCACAATCACCGTTATAGAACTTAGCTGTTGATTCATCTTTACGTCCAAAATAGGTGAAATCACCTTTTTTGGTCATATCAGACAGCAATTGAATATGCTTAACCTGCAAAGGCTTATTGAATTCCAACACCGCATCGGTGCCATCGAAACCATTATTACAGCTGGCAATGGGCTGACCATGCCAGGCACTGAAGTTTTCAATTTGAATCCATCCCTGCCACCCGCTGGCGTAACCACAACTTGAGCCAGCAGCGCGCAATTTTGCTGTATCCGCAGCCAGTTCCTGCCACGTTTTTGGTGGTTGATCCGGGTTCAAACCTGCTTTTTTGAAAGCATCTTTGTTGTAATACAACACCGGCGTGGAGCTGTTAAATGGCTGAGATAATAAGTGACCGGTTTTGGCATCAGTGTAATAACCCGCAACCGTCGGGACGAAAATCGATTCATCAAAATTAATATTGGCGTCTTTAAATACCTGGAAACCGGCTTAATCGCCTTGCTCGCCATCATTGTGGCGGTGCCAACTTCATAAACCTGCAAAATAGCTGGCGCTTTCCCTGAACGGAAAGCAGCAATACCCGCCGCCAGACTTTGTTCGTAGTTACCTTTATAGACCGGCACAATTTTATAATCGCTATGCGACTGGTTAAAGCGATCAGCTAACGAGTTAACTTCTACGCCTAACTCCCCTTCCATTGAATGCCAGAAAGGAATTTCGGTTACCGCCATCGCATTGGCACTGAATGCCAAGGTCAGTGCGACACATATCGACGTTTTACCAATAGCATTGTTAAACATATCTGGCCCCTGAATAAATCTGTATGGCCCATCTCAATGAATTTCTGTGGATGAGCGAAATAAATCAGTTTTTGTTCGGAAGCAAACATGACAGTTTTTCATTACAGAAATATAACCCCGACATGACAGAAGCATGACAAAGGTATGAATGAACGATGAAAATAAAGAGTCGATCATGATGCATAAAGTGATTAAATAACACCAACAACTAATTTAATTACATTATTCACCTTAAAAATAAACTAAAAATAGAAACAACGACAACTAAAATTTAAACATAAAAAACAAACACACCTAAACCTATAATTTAATATCATGAATTGATATTATTAATAATATATATAAATATAAGAAATCAAGTATAATAAAATAGGACAAACTCTTGCTTGAAACAATGACAATTAAAATGTTAGTGTTCCTCCCAGCTTATGAGGAGGTATATTAACGTGACAATTTAACACCCTCGTTATCATTTTCAATATATGCTCATAAGCAGAGGAAGCCACTAACTCCCCCTCCATTCGGATAGGGTTTATATATAACGGACCATTGGGTATTTATCATGAAAAAGACACTACTTTCTATCGTTACTATGGCTATATTAGCTAGCAGCAGTGTTTATGCTGCATCTGTAAACAAAGATATTGATGTTGAAGTTGAAGTTTTATCCTCAGTAAAAATGACAATGACCAGTCCTACTGGTGTGGAAATTAAGCAATTGAAGTTGGATTATGATACAACATTGGGTGATGGCAATTACAATATTTCTCAGCCAATAGAAATATCCTCAATTAATGGATATAATAAAGTTAAACTTAGACTTGCGGAGGAGTTTAAGTTAGAAGAAAGCAGTGGCACGGGTAAAGAATTTACAGCAGTTGGAGTTATGGTGGGCGGTTTAGCTATAGATCATACCACTGACCAAACGATTAACTTAGCCAATGGAAAAGCAAACCAAGTACTAACAGTGGCTGGTAAAGCAAGCGTTGATGCCTTAGATGGTGAAGTATACACTGGTACGGTTAAACTTGTTATGGAACCATCAGCCTAATAAGAACATTATAATTTCCTTATAGTTAATACATACAGTCAGGGGTTTCCCTTGGCTGTATGTCAATTCCAGTAAAAAATAAAGCCCAATAGTGTTAATCAAACCATCAATATAAAATATATTTATAAGAACGCACATATTGCCATTATTAATAATGGAATGGAATGGAATCCCATGACAAATAACGTAATAACTAACAAAGTCACTTTATTTATTTGCTTATTTTCCATACTTAACTCGGCTGGGGCCGAGGATATTACTATTGAACATTTAGTCCCAGCTGGTTTCTCCGCAGCAGACGAAAGTAATGCACGGCAATTATTGGGTATATTAGACGGAAAACCTTACCCAGTCCGCTGTTCTTCTCTGAAGAACAACAGCAGTTAAGTTTCGATAAATCACTCTATCGTAATAATCAGGTTGATGAGATATCCATTGCTTTATTAGAAGAAATCTTACCTCAAATACCTTATTTACAATGCAAAAACGGCTGTGACTACAACTTAGCAAACCATCGCGTCACCATAGACAACGTAAATCATGTTGTAACGATAACCAATAACAACAATCGGTATTTAATGCCGGTTACCACTTGGGGGTTGGTACACAACCAATCCTTTGACCTGCGACTGACCGCCAAAAATTATCGTGCCGTTTCAGCGCGTGGGCAAGGATACCTTGGCCTCCCATTTCAATCTTTTGCCTTTACCCATTGGTTTTATAACACTACTCGCACAAAAAATAATTACTCATTTGCAAATCAATCACGATACCAGCAACAAACCCAGATGGGCATCGGTAGCTGGTACCTGCAAAAGAATTTTCAGGCTCACTATTTACGGGCTGGCCGACAAAACAATCTCGATAACAGCGCGGGTAGCATTCATACCCTAATCAATCCAGCTTTAGACCAATTCGTCACTCTGGGTAGCCAAAGCTATTTGGCTATTGATAAACCCTCCGCCGGTAGCCTGGTGCTATACGCCACAAGCGATGGCGATTTCGAAATCTATCGTGATAATCAGCTTATCCGCCGTATCCCTGCACAACTGGGACGTAACGAAATTGATTATAGCCAACTTCCTGGAGGCTATTACAACGTTGAGATTCGTTTAGTGGATCGAACCGGCAGAGTGGTCAATCAGGAAAGTCAGACCATCAGTAATATTGGTACTCAGACCAATAACGGCTGGTTCTTGACCGTGGGCAAAGGCGCAGCACCTGATAATAATCACCCTCACTTGGTGCAGTTTGGCCGCAGCATAAACATGAAAAGCCTGCAAACCAATATCACGCTACTTAAAGATACAGCCAACCATTGGGCAGCCGAAGGCAATGCCTCACATCCATTAGGGACTTCCAGTCTGAATATCACCCCAACACTGGGGCTGATGTCTGGCGAAAAAAGCAGTGGTGGGTATATGCGCTTAACCGGTGGAAATGCGGGTTTAGGGTATGCATCGGTCGCCCGTTATCAAACACCAGATGTCTCGATATACGCACCTCATGCGGGCAGCACGTCCGCCTCTTATAGCCGTCGTTTTGGTCCAACCCAACTCAGTTATCAATTCAATCAATATAAAAATGGTCGGCAACATCGTATTCAAGGCCGCTGGGACTGGCAGCAGCCGCAATATGGCCTTGCTTTATCCCTCGGCGTACAAAAAGGTGGGCAATGGAACAGCCAAAGTAATTACGGCGTATTCCTGAATACCACGCTGTCATTCCTCAAAAAAAGTGCCAGCATCAACAGTGCCTATGTTAGCCAGCAGTGGACCACCGGTGCCAGTTATCAAAAAGAGTTTAGTGATAACTATGGCACCAGTTCCATTGGAATTGATGCCAGCACCAGTGGAAAAACAAACAGTTTCGGCAGTTTTGCTCATCGCAGCGGTAGCCGTGGTGATGTGTCGGCACGGGCAGGGGTCGATAACAAGATAGCCAATGGCGGTATCAGCTATAACGGCATGTTGGCCATTAGCCCACAAGGCATAGCATTAGGCCGCAGCAGCTACAGCGGAGTTGCATTGCTGATAGAAACACCGGATCTGGCAGACACCCCTTACAGTTTCCATGCCGAGGGCCATCCAATAGGTGGCAGTGGTGTGTATGCCATACCGATTCCACGTTATCAGGATCGTTTCTTCGTCCGTACACACAGTGGCCGCAGTGATCTAGATATGAATATTCAGCTGCCGGTCAATATCGTGCGCGCTCATCCCGGCCAAGTCTTTTCCAGCCAGGCAAACATCACTTTAGATCTACTTTACAACGGTTTCCTTAAAGACTCGCAGGGGCAACCTGTTAGCGGGGTTATTGAAGAAACCGGTGACACAGTTCATCCCAATGGGCTGTTTTCCATACATTCTGGCGTCATGCTAAAGAGTATTACCGTTCAAGCACACTTAGCACGTTACCGCTGCGATATGCGCCAGCAACACGGTCACATTTACCTTTGTTATTTGGATTAATACCGACAGGATTGGTTATGAAATATGCTTATTTATTTTCCACTTTAGTATTGTTCCTGGCTCCTATAACCACAGCTTATGGGCAACTAATGGCGATCCCTACCCGCACTACAGTTGAAGCACTAGATAAACATCGGACAATTCAGGTCTATAACAGTGGTGATAAACCGCTTTATCTGGATATCACATTGCAACGTGTCGATAACCCTGGGTTGAATCCCGAACAAAAGACATTGATCAGTGATATCACTCAGCCTGAAATGATTTTTAATCCTAACCGTATTACCTTAGGGCCGAAACAAAAGCGTGACATCAGGTTATTACCCTTGAAAGCGCCAGCTCAGGAAACACTTTATCGTTTGTATATCAATCCAGTAGTCGACATCAAGGCAGTCAAAAATAAAGAGAATGATAAGAAAATTCATGCGCCAGTGACCATCAGTATTGGTTATGGAGTACTCATTCATCATGTTCCATCTCTGGCTGTGCAAACTCGTCACTGGCAGCATCAATGCTCACCTAATGGCACTATTACACTCAATTCCACCGGTACCGTGCACAGTAAATTCGATCAACTAAAGTCCGGTGATAATCCAACACTGACAGACAGCCTGAATCTATACCCTGGTACACCTGTCACGCTGTCAACTAAACAACTTAGCGGTAGGGCGGATAATGAAACGTTTACTGTTGATTGTGGCTAGCGTCCTGTCACTCAGTACCTTTGGTGCCATAGATATTCAGCCACATGTGCTGGAAATACAGCAGGACAGTGCAGTGGTAACTGTGACCAACCACGGTTCAGATCCTGAGTACATCTCTGTACAGCTCTATCGGCTCAATAATCCCGGTGAACCGCCTGAGCGGGAGTCACTAACGTCAGTGGGCGAACAATCACAACCCGCGCTGTTTGCCGCCCCAGCAAAACTGACATTAGGCCCGAAACAGAGCGGAAAGATATTCCTTAAAACACTCCGCACACCAGATAAAGAACAGGTATATCGATTAGCCGTCATACCGGTAAATAGCCGCAGTATCAGCGGGAATGGCGTCGTCCTGGGCGTGCAACTCAGTTATATGGGGTTAGTCAGGCACTTGCCAGCCTTACAACAGTACCAATGGATACACCGCTGTATTGCAGGAAAGGTAGAGTTACACAATACCGGTAATACCCGCCTACAGTGGTATCAACTAAAAACTCAGGGGCAGGTTATCGAAGACTTTAATCTTTATCCCGATCAGCAGCGTCAACTGGGCGTGAGCCATATTCAGGGCATGGTCGAGGATAAAGTGTTCAACTTGCGTTGCCCTACCGGTTAAGAATAAGGAAGGTTATGAACACAATAAAAATTGCACTGATATTACTCTTACTCCCTTTGCAGGTCAGAGCAGATCCTATTCCTCTAGGGGATATCGATGTTACGCTAGACGTTACTGCACAGCCCAGAATAGAGGTTGAAAAACCGCAAGGTGGCTGGTACGGCAGTATTAAACTCAAAAACACCCCGGAAAATCATTCTATTTATCAGGCCGAAGTCCCGATAACCGTAAAGCTACGCCGACAAGAAAGTTACCGTATCTCCGTGAAAAAACCGCTAATACTCGCCCGTCACTCAGGTGTTATGTATACCTCAGCTCAGGAGTTCTCTCCTGCTGAAATAAGCTGGGGAACGGATCGTACCAATATGCGCCAGCTATCGGCAGAACCGGAAACATTCAGCGTAGCTAAAGATACATCAAGCCAGATCAGTACAGACTATTTACTGCGGATTTCTGCGCAGGCCCCCAGCGGGTTGGATATAACCGGTAAATATCATGGCCAGCTAACATTATTGTTTGAAACAAATAGCTGAGACGACTAACTGACAGTCATGGAGAGACAATAAAGTGAATGTTAAAACAAAAATATATTTTATGGGGTTATTGTTATTAATAATACAACCAATAGCTATGGCCAATACTTATTTTTATCCCTACATCAAGAGTTACTCTAATTGTTCCATAACAATATTAGATGATGAAGATAATAGTGTAGAGGTTTCTTTTCGCGCCCATCTGGTTGATGACCTATTTTCTGATAAAAGCTCACATATTGAACCGTGGGAACAGCTAATTAACTCTTCCAATGGCGAGTCAATTACATTAAGTCCGGATCACGCTATACTCTCACTTCATTTTTATAAAGCCGATGGTTCACCCGAACTTAACATTACACTTAATGCTATTAGTGAGCTTTCTCTCAATGGCGTTAGCCATAATAATAGTGGTAATAATATTCAAGAAATCACTTTCAATAGCGGTGCCAACGCATTAAAAAATACATACTATGATGTGTCATTCAAAGTTTCCTCTAATACTCTTCCACCTATCAGAATAGGTGCAACTGTGGGTGGTGTGCTCAATATTGATCAACAACAGCACTCTTTGCTTTCATCAAAAGGTGTTTCTTTTGGCTCGACGGGTAAACAATGTGAAAATTTTGAGCCTCAGACTGCGGCTGCTCCAGAGGCCATCAAAGTTGATCCTAAATTCCGTTTATCCTCGGCTATATGGAAATTGAAGTCGGTCGATTTAGACCTATTACTCGATAACACAGAAAATGGTAGTGGTTTAAACGTTCCATTAGATAATTCAGAAGCCAACCGTTTTTGTATCCATTATCAACCTATGGGCGTAAAAAGGGTGATACATCGTATTCAAGCCAATAATCTGAACGGATTATCCAAAGATAGAAATCACTTCCAATTAAAAGACAAAGAAAAAGTAATTAATTACCAAGTCATATTGAGAACTGAATATAGTTCCTCTGACTTTTTCTTACCAGAGGATTATTACCTTACTTACTTAGACAAAGATGTAAAAAAAATGTGTTGGACACCTAAAATACAACTTTTCAGTACCGAAACGACCGATAAAGGCAGCTATAGCGACACGCTGAACTTTACTATCATGCCGCTAGCATAAAATAATAGATAAGGCCCAAATATGGGCCTTAAATTACAATCTGATTAAGAAATCGACAGCTAGCCGCCCAAATAAGCGGAACGCACCGCTTCATTCGCCAGCAAAGCAGCTCCCGTATCCTCCAAAACGATACGGCCATTCTCCAGTACATAACCGCGATCTGCCAGCTTTAACGCTTGATTTGCGTTTTGCTCAACCAGAAAGATCGTCATCCCTTCTTCTCTTAATTGTTGAATAGTATCGAATATTTGCAGAATAATAATCGGAGCCAGCCCCAGAGAAGGCTCATCCAGCAGTAATAATTTTGGCTGGCTCATCAGTGCTCGGCCTATTGCCAACATCTGTTGCTCGCCACCTGACATGGTTCCAGCCCGCTGGGTTCTACGTTCAAATAAACGTGGAAACAAGTCGTACACCCGCTCGATACGCTGTTGATATTGCTGGCGATCAGCAAAAAATCCCCCCATTGCCAGATTCTCTTCAACCGTCATGCGGGAAAACACCCTGCGCCCTTCCGGCACGATCGCTATCGCTTCACGCATGATGCGCGCAGTCTGCCAGTCAGTAATATCTTGATCACCGAAAACAATACTGCCCTCAGTCGCTCTCGGTTCACCGCACAATGTCCCGAGCAGCGTAGTTTTACCCGCACCGTTAGCGCCAATCAGTGTAACGATTTCGCCTTGCTGAATGTGCAGGCTAACCTGATGTAATGCCTGAATTTTGCCGTAATGGGCTGAAACCTTATTAAATGACAACATGTTATATTTGTGCCTCGCCCACTTTTCATTTACCCCAAATAACATTATTCGCCCAGATAAGCCCGGATCACATCCGGATTATTACGGATTTCCGCTGGTGTACCTTGTGCTAACGGCGTTCCCTGATTCACCACATAAATACGGTCAGAAATCCCCATCACCAGTTTCATATCATGTTCAATCAGCAATACTGAAACCTGATGTTGGTCACGCAGCTCCATGATTAACTGATTCAGCTCTTCTGTTTCTTTTGGGTTCAAGCCTGCGGCGGGTTCATCCAACATTAATAGTTCAGGGCGCGTCACCATACAACGCGCAATTTCCAGCCGTCGTTGCTGACCATATGCCAAATTTCCTGCCTGGCGGTTCGCCAACTCGAGTAAACCTACACGCTCCAGCCAGGTTGCCGCACGTTCCAATGCATCTGCCTCTGCACGCCGAAACCCCGGCGTTTTCAGCAAACCAGCGAATACGCCACTCTTAAGGTGCTGATGTTGAGCCACCAGCAAATTCTCGACTACCGTCATTTCACGGAACAAACGCACATGCTGAAAAGTACGAATCAACCCCATGCGGGCAATCATCTGGCCGGGTAACCCTTCCAGATGGCGATCACGTAACTTAATGGTGCCGCCGGTCGGACGATAAAAACCGGTCAAACAGTTAAAAATAGTGGTTTTACCCGCACCATTTGGGCCAATCAAGGAGACTATCTCCCCCTGATTCAAGGTCAGACCAACATTATTGACTGCCAGTAATCCGCCAAAACGCATCGACAGCCCTTCAACAGCTAACAAAGGTTGTGTGTTCATGTCTGATCCCCTTTTTTAGCTTTTATATCAGCAACTTTCAGCTTCAGTTGTGGGCGTTTCATTGGCAGCAAACCTTGTGGACGCCAGATCATCATCAATACCATCAATGCACCTAACAGCAACATACTGTAAGCATTGAGATCACGCATTAATTCGCGCGAAACCACCAGCAGCACGGCAGCCAGAATCACTGCAAACTGTGATCCCATGCCGCCTAATACGACAATCGCCAACACAAAAGCCGATTCGACAAAAGTGAAAGATTCCGGGCTAACAAAACCTTGCCGGGCAGCGAACAACGTCCCCGCAAAACCAGCAAAAGCGGCGCTGATGGTAAATGCAGTCAGCTTAATTTTAGTTGGGCTGAGGCCCAGTGAACGGCAAGCAATTTCATCTTCACGCAACGCTTCCCATGCCCGACCCAGCGGCATACGCAGCAATCGATTGATCACAAATAACGTTAGGATCACCAATAATAGCGCCACTAAATACAGGAAAATGATACGGTCACTTGGATCATAAGTCAGGCCAAAGAAATTGTGGAAAGTATCCCAACCACCGTCTTTCGCTGTACGGCTAAACTCCAAACCAAACAAAGTAGGTTTAGGAATTTGGCTAATCCCATTTGGCCCTCCGGTGATTTCGGTGTTATTGAGCAACAAAATACGCACTATTTCACCGAAGCCCAACGTCACGATCGCCAGATAATCACCGCGCAAACGTAATACCGGGAAACCCAGCAAGAAACCGGACAACGCGGCGACTATCCCCGCCAGTGGTAAACTCTCCCAGAAACCTAAACCGTAATAGTGATTCAGCAGAGCATAGGTATAAGCACCAATGGCATAAAAACCACCGTAACCCAGAACCAGCAAGCCTGATAACCCAACAACGACGTTCAACCCCAAACCCAACATGACGTAGATCAGTGTCAGCGTCGCGATATCAACTGAACCTCGGGAAACCAAAAATGGCCAGGTGACTGCGGCGATAATAATGACAGCGGCTAAGAGTTTCTGGCGCACAGTCGTACCGTCAAAGCTGGGTAATACCCATGCCGGGCCGGAGACTTTTTTAATCCCTTGCTGGATGTACGGACGAACCAGTTGAAAGCAGAAAACCACCACACAGCCCGCCCCAATCCACAGCCAACGGACCTCAGCCGCACCCTGCACAATAAGTTTGGTACCATCTAACTGCAACTGCAATCCCATCACAAATGAGGCGAGGACGAATAAAACTACGGTCGAAATAATGGCATTGACGAAGTTGAGTTGTTTCATACTTTCTCAACCTCTGGACGGCCCAAGATCCCGGTTGGCATCACCAACAGCACAACGATTAACAGAGCAAATGAAACAGCATCTTTGTATTCAGTGCTGAGGTAAGCAGAGGTCAAGGCTTCAGCGATACCCAGAATTAAGCCCCCAATCATCGCGCCCGGAATACTACCAATGCCGCCTAATACTGCGGCAGTAAAGGCTTTCATGCCTGCCATAAAGCCAATGTAAGGGTTAATAACACCATAGAATTGGCCGAGCAGCACACCTGCCACAGCCGCCATCAGCGCGCCAATCACAAAGGTTAGCGAAATAACGCGATCGGTGTTAATACCCAGCAAACTGGCCATTTTCAAATCTTCGGCACAAGCACGGCAAGCACGCCCCATACGGGAATAGCGGATAAACAGAGTCAGGGCTAACATGGCCAGGAAAGTAACAATCCAGATTGTCAGTTGCATGGTACTGATCGTCGCCGCAAAGCCATTGGTTTCAGCCAACGTCCACTGCCCGGTAACCAGACTCGGCAATGCTAAATCACGCGAACCTTGCGTCAGGCTGACATAATTTTGCAAGAAAATAGACATTCCGATCGCCGAAATCAGCGCGATCAAGCGCTTAGAGCTACGAACAGGCTTATAAGCCACCCGTTCAATACTCCAACCGTAAGCGCTCGCGATCACAATCGAGACTAAGAATGCGCAGCCGATCAGTAGCCAACTGGCATCAATCCCCACCATCATCAATGCGGCGATCACGATAAATGAGACGTAGCTGCCTATCATATACACTTCGCCGTGAGCGAAATTGATCATACCGATGATGCCGTACACCATGGTGTAACCAATGGCAATCAGCGCATAAGTGCTGCCCAACGTAACGCCGTTGAACATCTGTTGCAGGAAATACAGAAACTGCTCTGACATACTCTAACCTTTTGATTCGCTTGCCTGGCTGCCCTAGTCAACTGTATCTATTCTGCTGTGTGCAGAGAGGAAAAATCCCCCCGAAAGAGGGGATACGAGTTGGTAAAGGGGCCGGATTGCAACAAGAGCAACCCTACAACTTGATGATTCTAATATTATTGTTATTTGACTACGGAAGAAGAGCCGTCCGCGTGCCATTCAAAAATACCGAACTCAAACCCTTTAAGATCACCTTTCTCATCCCAGCTCAATGGTCCCATCACGGTTTCGACCGGTTTACCGGTTTTCAGATCCTTGACCAAATCAGCCGGTTCCTGGCTGCCACTTCGTTCCATTGCCGTCGTCAATGATTGCAGCGCAGCATAGGTGGTCCAGACAAATGGACCAGTCGGGTCCAGTTTTTTCGCTTTCAGCGCATCAACGATAGGTTGGTTAGTCGGAACCTGGTCATAACGCTTAGGTAATGTCACCAGCATACCTTCAGAGGCTGCACCCGCGATGTTAGACAGTGAAGAGTTCCCCACACCTTCTGGCCCCATAAAGCGAGCTGTCAGGCCGGCTTGTCTCGCCTGACGCAGGATTTGGCCCATCTCTGGGTAGTAACCGCCGAAATAGACGAAATCGACATTTTCTTTCTTCAGGCGAGCAACCAGTGTGGAGAAATCTTTATCCCCGGCAGTCACCCCCTGAAATAACACGGGTTCAGTGCCTTGCTGTTTCAAGCTGTCACGAACAGAACGTGCCAAGCCTTCACCGTATTGCTGCTTATCGTGTACCACAGCGATACGTTTAGGCTTGATAGTATCAAGGATATATTTAGCTGCCGTTGGGCCTTGGTCGGAGTCCAGGCCTGTGGTGCGCATAATCATTTTATAACCACGGGTGGTCAGATCAGCGTTAGTCGCCGCAGGAGTGATCATAATCACGCCTTCATCTTCATAAATATCCGAAGCTGGCTGAGTTGAAGAGGAGCACAAATGGCCGATAACGTAACGGATACCGTCGTTAATGACTTTGTTAGCAACCGCTACCGCTTGTTTCGGGTCGCAAGCATCGTCGTATTCCACGCCGACCAGTTTATCGCCCTTAATTCCACCTTTGGCGTTGATATCAGCAATAGCCTGACGCGCACCGATAAACTCCATGTCGCCATATTGAGCAACCGGGCCGGACATCGCACCCACAATGGCGATTTTTATGTCTTTCGCCAGCACAGAGTGGCTCATCGCCATTGCTATACACCCAGCCAGCAACACTTTACCTTTCGTTAATTTCATCCGCGAATTCCCCATCTGTCATTGTGAACGTGCTTGTTGTGTTTACCTGAACGTTTTATCACTAACGTAACGTTTTATTCATAAGTAAGAATGGTTTAGTCTCAAAAGAGGTGGTTTTTTCTAATAAGACTTTATTTTTCATACCATTAAACAGGAATTTTATGCTGCAAATCAACTAACACAAGCAGAAACAAGCGGTGTAAACAGCATAAAATTAGGATTAAATTGAATGGGTTTTACTCAAATGATAGTGGGTTGTGCTGGTTATGTGATCATTTACTCCGTGAAAACTCGGAAAATGCAATAGCGAAAAAACATTTTCCGCCGTAAACGTACAGAAAAACTTACACAACACTCTGACCTGTAGTCTAGTACAATAAACCACAGCCCTTTCTCCCTTATCTTTTTATGGTCTCTCTGCGATGAAACTGACTATTGAACGATTAACAATCCTTACCCATCAGGACCTTATAGATTTAGCTAAAATCTGGCCTGAACAACATTTTCCTGGACAGCTACGGGAAGCCACTTGGCAACGGTGGATTAACGAGGGTAAACCGCTCTTTGCAGCGCGTTTCAATGATCGTCTGTTGGGTGCAGTCAAAGTGGTTGTTCATGGTCAGCGAGCGGAGTTAGTGGATTTATGTGTCAGAGAAGTGACGCGTCGCCGTGGTGTCGGATTATATCTGATGGAAGAAACGCTGCGTCAGCTACCAGAAGTGAAGCACTGGTATCTGGCTCATGAGCAGGTGAGTGCGATAAATAGAGCAGAGATGGGCGCGTTTATGCGTGCTTGTGGGTTTAGCGACGTCACTCAGGGCTGGCAACGCTAGCTACGGTGGTAAAAAGCAAAAGGGCGATATCGCTATCGCCCTTTCTGTCATGTTACGTCACAGCATCTGTATTGCTGTATCAGGCCTCAATTGCCATACGTAATTTTTTCATCGCGTTCTTTTCAAGCTGGCGTACGCGTTCAGCTGATACACCGTACTGATCGGCCAGTTCCTGCAATGTTGACTTATTGTCATCATCCAGCCAGCGAGCACGGATAATATGCTGGCTACGCTCATCCAACCCCTCCATCGCATAAGACAGTTTGTCTGCGGCGTGGCTATCCCAGTTATCTTCTTCAATGCCATCGGCAAAATCAGAACTTTTATCCTGTAGATATAAAACCGGGGCCATAGAGTGACCATCGCGAGCTTCGTCATCGGGAGAGGGATCAAACGTCATATCCTGAGCGGACATGCGTGACTCCATCTCGCGAACGTCTTTACTGGTTACACCCAGTTCTTTGGCAACCAGTTCAACTTCATCCTGATTGAACCAACCAAGCCGCTGCTTAGTTTTACGCAAGTTGAAGAATAGCTTACGCTGGGCTTTAGTGGTTGCGACTTTCACAATACGCCAGTTGCGCAGCACATATTCATGAATTTCTGCTTTGATCCAGTGTACAGCAAAGGACACCAGACGAACCCCAACTTCAGGGTTAAAACGGCGAACCGCTTTCATCAAGCCAATATTACCTTCCTGAATAAGGTCAGCCTGTGGCAAACCATATCCAGAATAGTTGCGGGCAACATGAGCGACAAAGCGCAGGTGAGACAGGATAAGCTGTTTAGCCGCTCCCAGATCGCCCTGGTAATGCAGCCGTTCAGCCAGCTCACGCTCTTCCTCTGCGGTCAGCATCGGATAGGCATTGGCAGCCCGAATATAGGCTTCCAAACTGCCCTGCGGTACTAAGGCTAAAGTTTGCATTTCTTTGGTCATTCAAAACCCTCTCAGCATGTTTAGTGCAAATCTCTCAGCGCGCATATTTTAGCATCTGTTTAAACAGATTCAAGCACTGGACACCTTATCATTTCACTGTATTTTTCGACCGGCTATTGCTGTGAAAGTTCCAACGGGAACGCACTTTTTGCCAACGGAGCATAGCAATTAACGCAGCATATATCAGAGGAAAAGCAGTTGGGATTCAGCAGTAGAATCAGTACGAAATCACTATTTCCCTGCATGATATGCACACTTGCAGGGAAATAGTATAACAAACATTTTTTACTGCGGTGTAAATCGACGTAAATGTTGAACCGTTGCTAGCCAAGCGGCGATCCAGCCGATCATGGCAGAGATCAAGACCAACAGCAGGCACTCATCCCAGCTCAAACCATGTAGAGTAAAGTGCGTACCAAATACCGTTGCGACCTGCGTGACAACAGAACCAAGCTTCCACACCAACGCCTCGGAGAGTATCAGCGATAACACCGCACCACCCAATCCCAGCATCGCCCCGCCATTTAGGAATGGCCGCAGAATGAACCCATCTGTTGCACCAATTAATTTCATAACATTGATAGTATCGCGGCGGCTAAAGATGCTCAGACGTACACTGTTACCAATGACCAGGAAGACTGCGACCACCATCAGAACGCCAATCATTGCCGCGACCTGCCCTACCAGCCCGGTGAGCGCTGCCAGGCGAGCGAACCAGCTATCATCCATACGGACTTCGGCAACACCTTCAACCTTACTTACACGTTCACGCAGCGTATCGAGCGTGCCGGAACTTTGGAAATCCAACTTAGGCGTGATAATCGCGACCGCAGGCAGCGGATTCTCCTCCAACATATCCAGCGCACCACCAAAACCGGACCAGTTACGGAACTCTCCCATCGCTTCTTCGCGTGACAGATAATTCACCTTTTCAACGCCAACTTCTGCTTTCAGGGTGATAACCACATTTTCAGCCGCACTGTCATCCAAAGCTTTATCCAGATAGACCGTCAATTGCGGCGTTGGATACCATTGATCTGCTGCCTGACTCACGTTCTTCCACACGATATAGCACACACTTGGCAGCGTCAGGGAGATGGCTATCACCATCACCGTTAACAGCGTGGCTAAGGGTTGACGCATGATATCCGCGATGGCATTGACCCACGAGTAACGCCACTGCTCACGCCAGCCGCCTTTCAGCGCCTTGGTTTTTGCTTTCTGTGCGTTATTCGCCATGATGCGCTCCTAACATCCGCCCCTGACTCAGGGTCAGAGTCGGGTAGCGCCGCCGGGCAATCAACGACGTATCATGGGTAGCCATCAATACAGTGACGCCCACACGGTTAAACTCTTCAAACAGACGCAATATCCCTTCAGATAAAGCATCATCCAGATTACCGGTCGGTTCATCTGCCAGCAATACCACAGGTTTGTTTACCACTGCGCGGGCAATGCCCACTCGCTGCTGCTCACCACCCGATAGCTGGATAGGGAAATTTTTCGCCTTATCCAATAACCCAACTTTATCCAGTGCTGCCGATACCCTACGGCGAATATCTTCGGTACTGGCACCGGCGATAATCAGTGGCATCGCGACATTGTCGTATACCGTTCTGTCGAGCAGCAGATGATGATCCTGAAAGATCATCCCGATCTGGCGGCGCAGAAACGGCACTTCGCGGTTTTTTAGACGGCTAATATCGTGACCGCCAAACCAAATATGGCCAGCGCTGGGCCGCTCGATACCACAAATCAGCTTCAGCAAAGTACTTTTACCCGCACCTGAATGGCCGGTCAAAAACGCCATTTCCGCTGGGCGCAGATGAAAGTCTACCCCTTGCAGTGCCTGTCGTCCGCCCAGATAAGCTTTACTGACCTGTTCAAAGCGAATCATCCGTTTTAATCCTCTCGGGCAAAAAGAGCCTCAATAAAATCGTCAGCCTTAAATGGCCGTAAATCTTCTATGCCTTCCCCTACACCGATATAACGGATTGGGATACCGAACTGATTGGCGATAGCAAAAATCACCCCACCTTTGGCGGTGCCATCAAGTTTAGTCAGGGTAATCCCGGTCAGGCCCACCGCTTCATTAAACAACTTCGCCTGACTCACCGCATTTTGTCCGGTACTGGCATCCAACGTCAGCATAACCTCATGGGGGGCATCGCCGTCCAGTTTTTTCATTACCCGGACAATCTTCTTCAGCTCTTCCATCAGATGGGCTTTATTCTGTAAACGCCCAGCAGTATCAGCCAACAACACATCGATCCCACGAGCTTTAGCTGCCTGAATCGCATCAAAAATAAACGGAAGCTGAATCTGCACCCGTATGCTGTGCGACCACCGCAATCTTGTTGCGATCACCCCATACCTGCAACTGTTCAACCGCCGCCGCACGGAAAGTATCACCCGCAGCCAACATGACAGATTTACCTTCAGCCTGGAACTGGCGTGCCAACTTGCCGATAGTCGTCGTTTTACCTACACCATTGACGCCAACCATCAAAATGACAAAGGGATTTTTACCACTGACATCTAATGGTTTGTCTACTTTAGACAGAATTTCAGACATTTCCTCTTTGAGCTTACCATACAGTGCCTCGGCATCTTTTAGCTGCTTACGGCTGGCATGTTCGGTCAGAGAAGTAATGATTTTACGGGTAGTTTCGACACCAACGTCGGCGATCAGGAGCTGTTCTTCTAATTCTTCAAACAGATCGTCGTCGATTTTCTTACCGCTGAACAGCCCCATAAAACCAGAGCCAAGATTCTGCTTGGTTTTGATTAGACTGCGTTTTAAGCGCGCGAAGAAACCTTCTTTAGTTGGCCGCTCTTGTTCTTGAGCAACTACCGCTACGATTTCGTTTTCAAGCGCTTTTTCTGGCTCAAATTCGTCTTCAACTTCTTCAACAACAGATTCTTCGACAACCTCAACCGGTGCCTCCTCCGCGAGAGCTTGCGGTGCGGGTGTATCGATAACGATATTATTTTCTGTTAACGGTAATTCTGGCGCACTGATAGAACCTTCATCCCATTCAGTAATATTATCGTCTGCGGTCTGATGCTGCGAAAAATGATGCTGTAAATATTGTGGATTTGAAGAGATATCAACAGGTTTTTCAATGACCTGTACAGTAGGCCTGGCATCCGCCTCTGGCAACGTTTCAGCCGCAGCTTCACTGACAGCGCTGCTATCCCATTCACCCAGTGTAACGGTGCCAGGCTCTTCTACTGGTTCTGCCTCAACAAGCATATGTTCTGATGTTGTTTCAGCCTGTTTTTCACTGATGCCGCGCTCTACCGCTTGCTCAGTAACGCTTTCTTTTTCAGTCGCCAGCGGCTCTGTTGTTTGTTCTTCGCTCTGACGGCCAAGACCTAGCCAGGAAAGAAACCCACGTTTTTTTTCTTTTGCCATTTGCGACTACACTCCTCGCGGTTTAATCATGGCTTTACCCTGATGACTTCGGGTCTGCATAAATAAGATAATAGTCCGCAAGTCTAACACTTTCCCCTGAACAGCAACACGCGCACGATGCTGCTTTCTAATGTGAATTCAGTCAACAAAGGTTTAACGTTTCCCCCATACCACAGTCGTAGGTAGAATAGCGACTAACTCTTTTATTCAGCGCTGCAATATTGGCCAACTTTCAAGCAAGCAATCTATGGCAAAGCGACCTATAACAACACAATCTACAACCAAGCGATCCACGGCAAAACAGAGTTCATCACAGCCAGCAGGACAAATCCGTATCATTGGCGGCAAATGGCGTGGGCGCAAACTGCCGGTGCCTGATAGCCCAGGGCTGCGTCCTACCACTGATCGGGTAAGAGAAACACTGTTCAACTGGCTCGCGCCAATGATTCAGGGTGTGCGGTGTCTCGATTGCTTTGCCGGTAGTGGTGCCTTGGGATTGGAAGCGCTATCCCGTTACGCCAATGAAGCCGTGTTGCTCGAAGCCGATCGCAATGTTGCTAAACAACTGAGCAGTAACCTGACATTACTGCAAGCCGAGAACGGGTTGGTGGTGAATACCAATTCTTTACAATGGCTTGCCGAACCGGGGCAACCTTTCGACCTGGTATTCCTCGACCCTCCTTTCCGCAAAGGTTTGTTGGCTGAAACCATCACGTTGCTGGAGCAACATAACTGGCTAACCGACGAAGCCTGGATTTACGTTGAGGCTGAGGCAGAAAGCGCCGCTACTGATGTCCCCGCCAGTTGGCAATTACATCGTGAGAAAATTGCCGGCCAAGTAGCCTATCGTCTTTATATTCGAAATAAACAGATTCGCCAACACGCTGTTTCAGCGGAAGAACAGGAGCAACACCATGTGGATTAATCTCGGCCGGTTACTGATGTTAGGAGTATGGTTTTTCTTACTGTTGAACCTATTCCAGCCGTTCCCTAAGCCATTGAGGTACTTTATTAATGTTGCCATGATATTTATGGTTCTAATGCATGGTTTGCAATTGGTACTACTCAAGTCGACACAACCCAAAGATCAGCCGATCAGTGGCTGGCAACAACTCAAAATCTTTGTTTTTGGTGTCTTTGAATTACTGGTCTGGCAGAAGAAACAGCCACCCCTGCTTAAAAAATAATATCCGCGCCATCATGACAGGTTCTGCTATATATCGTTAACTATCATGGTAATGGGTATTTATTTAGCCACTGGATTTGGGGTAAAGGCGATATAGCGGTTGCCTTGTAACTGTAGTGTTCCCTGCGCCCCTAATTCAATCCGGTTATATTCCTGCTGCGGCAGTACCATTTTGATTCCACTGCCGTTTTTCGCTTCATTACCCCCCTTAATATCAATACCATTCTTGATACCCATACTGTTTACCGATGGGCGGAAATAAACCTCATAACGCTTTTCTTCTGCCACGATCTCCTCGCGTTGACGCGAACGGCGATTCGGAGCCAGCACCTCTTTTTTATCCGACACGTCTACTTGTAGACTACGTACAGCCGCGCGGTCGTTTTCAGTTTCCTGCTGTTTTTTCTGCCAATATTGGCGACTCGCCAATACAACAATTACTATAACGACAGCAATAAACAACAATGGGGGTTTATTCATAATAATATTACGTGGTCGCGCTATCTTGCGGGATATATTTAAGGTTTATGACCTGGCAGATAAGGGAAACTCATCACATTACTGCCCAGTTCAGAGATTCTGGCGCTGCCCTTTTCGGTGACGGCATCAATACGAATCACCGAATGGAGAGGGATATAGCTACGGTTAACGCCCGAGAACTCAGTTTTCAATTTTTCTGTGGATGGATCGACCAATAACGTTGATTGGCTATCGAAAACAAAATCTGCAATTTCGATAAATCCAAACAAGTTGCTTGGGCCGACTTCACGGACATAGAGCTGATAATTCTTACCGTTATTTATAAACTGAATACGATAAAGCAATTGTTCACTGGCCATGATGCTATATGCCTCTATCCCTTGATTTAGCGAAAGGAAATCGGCGTTAACATAGCATGTCAATCTGACAAGGCCAAGAGCTCAGCCGGTTACTCCTCGCCCTTAATCTGATTCTGCGCACTCTTACGCATTAAGCGCTACAACTTATGCAAGTCGCTTAAGTGTCGCTATCGTTCTTTGCTCTCATCCCTTACACTTAATAGACGTACACTGGTCGCGAATAGTTATTAATTGATTGCAGCTATTAATTACAGATTGCTATTAACTACAGATTATCATTATCACACAGGTGTCCTCACCGAACCCTGCTTAGAAAAAGGATAAATCATGAGCTGGCCATTCCTTGCTGTATTTTTTTCTGGTTGGTTGTTTGTCGATGCCACTTATCGCGGCCCGCGCTGGCAGCGTTGGGTATTCAAACCGGTCACTTTATTACTCTTACTTTTATTGGCCTGGCAAGCGCCGATCCTTGGCCCTGCCGGTTATCTGATTGTTCTGGGTTTGTTGGCAACATTGATAGCTGATGCTTTATTACTGCTACCCAGTGAGCGCTTACTTTATGCTCTAGGCGCATTCTTCCTATCGCATTTACTGTACACCATCAGTTTTGCCAGCCAGATGACACTTACGCTGTTCTGGCCATTGCCAGTGGTTTTGATAATAATAGGCGCACTGCTGCTAGCCACAATCTGGACGCAGTTGCAAGAGATGCGCTGGCCGGTGGTGGCCTTCGTCGGCATGACATTGCTGATGGTCTGGATGGCGGGTGAGCAGTACTTTGCCCGCAGTACTGATTTGAGCTTCTCACTGCTGACCGGTACAGTCTTGCTATTGATATCACACAGTATCTGGCTGCTGAACCGCTATCGTTTCTCCTTCCGTGCTTCAGATGCCATTGTCGCCGGATGCTATTTTGTCGGGCATTTCCTGATTGTCAGATCGCTATATTTATAACTCACCGTGATTCAATGGTTTGATCTCATTAATGTGGCTCCAAGGATGGAGCTTAAATTCTCGATTTACTCATTCACACGCTATATCCCAGCAGTTTTGCTCCTCGCTGCGCATAAACTTAATCACTGTTTAGCAATTATTCTCATTTAGGTCTTGACTCTGGAGTTGGCTCCAAGGTGTAGAGTGCCGCTATATCTGCTAAAACTCATCCAGGGGGCATCATGCATTCACATTCTGAACAAACACATTCAACCGCTAAACACAGCGATTGCGGCTGTGGCGATACTCACGCCAAACAACAAACAGGTTGCAGCAACAAACAAGCAACGACTGCCAGTAATAGCAGTACCAGCTCAGAGAGTGAGCACTCACATCAAGATGGAGGTTGCTGTAGTCAGAACCCTCCTGATGAAGGTGACGAAGAAAGTGATTTACTTACAGCAGCGATACCTTCAGGTAGTCAGCGTTTTAGCTGGCAAGTCAAAGGGATGGACTGCCCCAGTTGCGCCCGCAAGATTGAAAATGCCGTCAGTAACCTGACAGGTATTGAAAATGTAAAAGTCCTGTTTGCCACCGAAAAACTGGTGGTCGATGCATACACAGATATCCGCCCTCAAGTCCAGTACGCGGTAACGCAAGCCGGGTTCAGCCTGATGGATACCCAAGCTACATCCGCGCAAAAAATGGCCCCGCCAGTATCACGCTTTAATGAATACCTGCCGTTAGCCCTATTAGCCACGCTGATGCTTATCAGTTGGGGGATCTCGCTATTCAGCGTTGAGCTAAGTGAATTAGCATTTATCGCAACCACAATTGTCGGGCTTATCCCGATTGCGACCAAGGCCTGGAAGCTCATCCGCTCCGGCACACCTTTCGCTATTGAAACCTTAATGAGTGTTGCGGCAATCGGAGCGATGTTTATTGGGGCCACCGCTGAAGCGGCAATGGTATTGCTGCTATTTATGATCGGTGAATTGCTCGAATCCTATGCGGCAAACCGCGCACGTCGTGGTGTAACGGCACTAATGGCGCTGGTACCTGAAGAGGCATTGCTATTAAAAGATGGCGAACGGATCTCCGTACCGGTCGCCAGCTTGCGCCCCGGCGATATCATTGAAATCTCACCGGGTGGCCGTCTGCCAGCCGATGCTGAACTGGTCACACCGTTTGCCAGCTTCGATGAAAGCGCCCTAACCGGTGAGTCCATTCCTGTTGAGCGCCAGAAAGGGGAAAAAGTTGCGGCCGGGAGTTTATCAGTTGATCGCGCCACCGAAATGCGGGTGGTTTCTGAACCGGGCAATAACGCCATCGATCGTATTTTGCAACTTATTGAATTAGCAGAAGAACGGCGCGCACCTATCGAACGTTTTATTGACCGTTTCAGCCGCGTTTATACACCGGCGATTATGCTGTTGTCCTTGCTGGTGATGCTGGTGCCACCATTAGCTTTCGCCGAACCCTGGGAGACCTGGATATACCGCAGTTTGACGCTATTGCTGATTGGGTGTCCATGCGCGTTAGTTATCTCCACACCGGCGGCGATAACCTCAGCGCTGGCAGCAGCAACCCGTCAGGGAGCGCTCATCAAGGGCGGTGCGGCACTGGAACAATTGGGCCGGATTCAAACGGTTGCCTTTGATAAGACGGGTACTCTGACTGAGGGTAAACCCAAAGTGACCGATATTCTGCCCGTATCAGGTGTGAGCGAAACTCGCCTGTTAGCGCTGGCTGCAGCAGTCGAAACCGGATCACACCATCCACTGGCGATCGCTATCACGCAACGAGCACAACAAAATACCCCGATGCTGCCACTGGCCGAAGAACGGCGTGCGCTGGCCGGTGTCGGTGTTGAAGGCAAGGTAAATGGGTTAACTGTGCGTGTTAGCGCACCCAGTAAGTTACCACCGGCGTTACTCAAAACAGAATGGCAAACACAGCTTGACCAACTGGAAAGCAGTGGTAAAACCGCTGTTGCCGTGCTGGAAGGTGAGAAGTTTATCGGTTTGCTGGCACTGCGCGATACCCTGCGGACAGATGCCAAAAAAGCCATTGATGCCCTGAAAAAGTTAGGTATTCAAGGTGTGATGTTAACCGGTGATAACCCACGCGCTGCGGCGGCAATTGCCAGTGAGTTGGGGATAGATTATCGCGCCGGATTACTGCCTGAAGATAAAGTGCAGGCGGTTATGGCACTGAATGCGTCACACCCAACAGTGATGGTGGGAGATGGCATTAACGATGCTCCTGCGATGAAAGCGGCCAGCATTGGTATTGCTATGGGCAGCGGCACGGACGTCGCACTAGAAACAGCCGATGCTGCATTGACACATAACCGTCTGACTGGGCTGGCAGAAATCATTCTGTTATCGCGGGCAGCCAACGCCAATATCCGCCAGAACATCACTATCGCGTTGGGGCTAAAAGGGATTTTCCTGATTACCACACTGCTGGGGCTAACCGGTTTATGGCTCGCGGTATTAGCGGATTCGGGTGCAACTGCATTGGTGACCGCCAACGCGCTGAGGTTGTTACGCAAGCGAGACAGTTGAACATCTAACCACTTGAATAAATTGATATTGCTATTTTCAAATATGTCCGTCAGCGGAGGAGTAACAGCAGGTGATTATGCTTTTACTCCTTTTTCACCAAATAGCGGTACGGCGTCTGTTCAGTATCTTGGGCCAGTAATTGGTGATCCATAAAACGACAGAAACCAGGAATATCACGGGTAGTCGCTGGGTCATCGGCGATAATCAGCAGGGTTTGACCGTCTTCCATATGCCGGACCGTTTTACGTACCATCATCACCGGCTCTGGACAGCGCAGACCAAGTGCATCAAGTGTTTTGTCCGGATTAGCAAAAATATCGATCATGGTGATTCTCTTGTTAGCCGTTATACGGTGTGGCAGCGGATAAACGTAAGCCTGCTTAGTTTCGAAGCTGCATAGTTTACCCCGTCAATTTTCTGGTGCAAGTAACACGATAATTTACGTAAAAAGCCATCGTTTGCGTTAAAATTAACCATTGCATTCGTTGCGCAAACGCGTATTATGCCGCCGCGTCGTAGGAATTGCGGCACATTTAGTTTGGGTTCCCTCACCCCAATAACCAAAAAGGTCACATCTATGTTTTCGTTTACTGCCCAACAGCGGATGACCGCTTTGGTATGGCTGGCGCTATTCCATATTGTCATCATTACCTCCAGTAACTATCTGGTACAATTACCGATCGCTATCTTCGGTTTTCACACCACCTGGGGGGCGTTTACCTTTCCGTTCATCTTTCTTGCTACTGATCTGACCGTGCGAATTTTTGGCGCTCCTTTGGCGCGCCGGATCATTCTGTCGGTTATGGTGCCAGCGTTGCTGATTTCATATCTGATTTCAGCCCTGTTTTATCAGGGGAGTTGGCAGGGGTTACCGGCATTAACCAGCTTTAACTTGGTGGTAGCCCGTATCGCGATTGCCAGCTTTATGGCCTATGTACTCGGCCAGATTCTGGATGTTCAGGTATTTAACCGTCTACGTCAGCGCAGCGCCTGGTGGGTTGCCCCGACTGCCGCGATGTTCTTTGGCAATATCAGTGACACAATGGCGTTCTTCTTTATTGCATTCTATCGCAGTACCGATCCCTTCATGGCCGCAAATTGGGTGGAAATTGCCTTAGTGGATTATAGCTTTAAGCTACTGATCTGCATGTTTTTCTTCCTGCCCGCCTATGGCGTAATGCTCAACGTGTTACTGAAATACTTCGCTCGGCAGACCGAGCAGCAAACACTAAAGCAAGTGACGGCCACTGAACAATAGATTGCTTTTAGCGTCTGAATAAGGTGCGATAAGGTTATGCCCAAAGTAGATGGTGTTGCAGCTCCTCTGCGACTTCAAGTACGAAGGGGATATTAATCATTGATAAGGGATTCCCATGCATAAAATAACCAAATTTCTTGCTGTTGGCCTGCTGGTTGCGGGATTAAGCGCCTGTGATGGCAATAGCAATAACAACGTGGGCCAACCGATCAGCCTGCTGGAAGGTAAAGTGGCCTTCAGCTTGCCAGCGGATCTGTCTGATCAAAGCGGGAAAATGGGCAATCAAGCCAATAACATGCACATTTACGCCAATAAAACCGGCGATAAAGCAGTTATCGTGATTTTAGGTGATAATACCAATGAAGCGCTGGATGTGCTGACAACCCGTTTAGCCGACCAGCAACGCGCTCGCGACGCCAACCTGCAAGTGGTAACCAATAAAGCAATTAAAGTTGACGGGCAGCCATTCCAGCAACTGGATAGCATTATTACCAGCGGCGGCCAAAAGGCTTATTCGTCAGTGTTGATGGGCAACGTCGATAACCATCTGATGACAATACAAATTACGCTACCTGCCGATAATCAGCAGCAAGCGCAAACCGAAGCTGAATCTATTATCAGTACCTTGAAGCTGAAATAGAATTCCTTGAAGGAGGTTATTGGTAACTCC
>NZ_ACCB01000027.1 GCF_000173735.1 Yersinia aldovae ATCC 35236
CCGCGTTTTATTTCAGCAAAAAGGGGCTAAAAGACCAATATTTAAACAATTATTAAGCTAAACATTCACTCCCAGAGTTAAACAGTAGAGTAAAATAGATAGATAAGAGGACAGACAGGACAAATCACCATGCAACTAAATACCCAACAACAGGCCGCCCAGCGAAATCTCTCTTACCTGCTGGCTGAGAAAATTGGTCAGCGAATCCTCGTCGGAGAATATGAAGCCGGCAGCATACTGCCTGGTGAGATAGAGTTGGGGGAGCAATTCGGTGTTAGCCGTACTGCTATTCGTGAAGCAGTCAAGATGTTGGCTGCAAAAGGGATGCTATTACCCCGCCCCCGAATTGGTACCCGTGTTATGCCGCAAGCAAATTGGAACTACCTTGATCAGGAGTTACTGAGCTGGTGGATGAACCGTGAAAACTTCGATCAAGTGATGCAACACTTCCTTATATTAAGGACATCACTCGAACCCCAGGCGTGTTCACTGGCTGCCATACAAGCCAGTGAACAACAACGGGAGCTACTTGCATCCTTAATGACAGAGATGCGGGCGTTACATACCCGTTTTAATCGTGAACGATGGATACAAGTAGATGCCCAGTTTCACCAATTGATCTATGAGGCTAGCGGAAATCCGTTTTTAACCTCGTTTGCTAACTTGTTCAGTTCGGTTTACCACAGTTACTTCCGCGCCATTACCGGTGATGAAGTGATTAAACTGCAACATCATCAGGATATTGTCGACACGATTTTGGCCGGTGACAGCCAAGGAGCCTTGCTGGCCTGTCAGGTGTTATTAAGAGATAAAGATTAACTACCCGGTGTTTTCTATCCCTCTCTATAGCGAAAAGAAGGGTACTCAGACCCACTTGATATAACCAGGACGGATAATGATAAAATCTGCGCGCAGTATGGCAGGTCTTCCTTGGATAGCTGCTATGGCTTTCTTTATGCAAGCTTTGGATGCCACCATACTGAATACAGCCCTTCCTTCTATTGCTGAAAGTCTTAACCGCTCGCCACTGACCATGCAGTCAGCCATTATCAGTTACACCCTAACGGTGGCGATGCTTATCCCGGTAAGTGGTTGGCTGGCTGATCGTTTTGGTACTCGCCGGGTTTTCATTTTAGCCGTTTCTTTATTTACACTGGGGTCATTGCTGTGCGCGCTGTCAGGTTCCCTGCCGTTTTTGGTCGCCTCACGTATTATTCAGGGAGTCGGTGGAGCAATGATGATGCCGGTGGCAAGGCTGGCACTGATCCGAGCTTATCCACGCAGTGAATTATTGCCGGTTCTGAATTTTGTCACTATCCCTGGCTTGGTTGGCCCAGTGATGGGGCCGTTGTTGGGTGGGTTATTGGTCACCTACACCACCTGGCATTGGATTTTTATCCTGAATATTCCTATCGGCTTACTGGGCATCTTTTATGCCCGTAAATATATGCCGGACTTCACCATGCCTAAACGTGCCTTTGATATTATCGGTTTCCTGCTATTTGGTAGCAGTTTAGTCCTGATATCCGTAAGTCTGGAGATAATGGGGCGGCCCGATATTACCCGCTATCTACCAGCCACTGTGCTGCTGGGTGGCTTATTGATGTTGCTCTTCTATATATTCCACGCCAAAGGCCATCCTAATCCGCTAATTGGTTTGCCGCTGTTTAAAACCCGAACCTTTTCCGTCGGCATTGCGGGTAACGTAGCTTCACGTTTAGGGACTGGCTGCGTTCCTTTCCTGATGCCACTCATGTTGCAAGTCGGGTTTGGTTATTCCGCTATTATTGCTGGTTGCATGATGGCCCCCACCGCCATTGGTTCGATGATGGCAAAATCGATGGTGACTCAGCTGTTACGTTCGATGGGCTACCGTAAGGTATTAGTGGGTATAACTGCCATTATTGGGGTATTAATTGCGCTATTTGCGCTGCAATCACCGGGCATGTCGCCGTGGATGATGATATTGCCGCTATTTGTCCTGGGAATGGCAATGTCGACACAATTCACCGCAATGAACACAATCACACTGGCTGACCTAACCGATAATAATGCCAGTTCCGGCAACAGTGTTCTGGCGGTAACCCAGCAACTGGCTATCAGTTTTGGGGTAGCTATCAGCGCGGTGGTATTGCGGTTTTATGATGGGTTGTCGTTTGGCGGCAGCGTCGATCACTTCCACTATACCTTTATTACGATGGGCATCGTGACACTACTCTCCTCTATGGTGTTCTTATTGCTAAAACCAAGAGATGGCGACAATTTGATTCAGGGCAGGAATGTGAAAAAGGGAGCGAAATCCGCTGAAAGCGAAATTTAACGGGTCGCGACTGAACCACGCTCCATTAACTCGGGAGTGAGAACCAGAATTTGGGGTTCCGCTTCCGGGTTATTCAACCGATGAATCAGAGTATCAATGGCCAGTTCACCAAGGGAATCTTTTGGTTGATGGATAGTGGTCAGTGGTGGCGTCATATATTGTGCAATTTCAATATCATCATAACCAATAACGGCCATATCTTGCGGAATCGATAACCCTGCCTGATACAAAGCCTGATAAACCCCAACAGCCATCGCGTCATTACTGGTGAACACCGCTTCAGGCGGCTTCGGTAGTGCAAGTAACTGCTTCATCGCGACCAAGCCACCGCAAAATTCAAAATCACTGGCCACTTCATACTCAGAGGGAATAACTAAACCGGCGCGATTCATGGCCTTACGATATCCTTCCAACCGTTCTTTAGCCGGGGTCTTATCTTGTGGGCCAGCGATGCAGGCAATGCGGGTATATCCTCTGGCAATCAAATATGAAGTTGCCATTTCGCCACCCAATAACGAGTTGTCCTGAATCACATCATTGACGCCCTCGAAGGGTGCCCAATCCATCATGATGATCGGCAATGACGGGTAGCAACGCAGGATATCTTGTGACGGGCGGTGACTTTCGGTACACATCAGCAATAAACCATCGACACGTTTTTGCATCAAGGTTTCAATGCTACGGCTCATGCGGTCAATATCGCCTTCGGTATTGCACAGAATCAAACTGTAACCGCGCTCATAGCAACTGCGTTCTACGCCACGTACCACTTCGGAATAAAACGGGTTACTACTGGCGGTAACCAACATGCCGATGGTGCGGGTTTCCTTCAGTTTTAGGCTGCGGGCCAGCGCGGAGGGGGCATAGTTGAGTTGTTTGACGGCAGCCAGCACTTTGTCGCGAATAGCATCGCTGACAAAACGGTTTTTATTAATAACATGCGAAACGGTTGAGGTTGATACGCCCGCCAGACGGGCGACGTCTTTCATGGTGGCCAAAGTTAGCCCTGACCTTGTAAGAAACGGTCGATCTCAACGCGCCACGGAATCGAGGGCTGCGCACCGGGGCGAGTTACCGCAATGGCTGCTGCGGCATGAGCGAAGCGCACGGCTAAATCCATTGATTGCCCTTCCAATAAAGCAGTCAGTAGTGCGCCGTTGAACGTATCACCAGCAGCAATGGTATCCACGGCCTCAACCTTGAATCCTGCCACTAACTTGCCGTGACCCTGCTCACTGAGCCATACACCACGGCTACCTAAGGTAATGATGACGGTGGCTATACCTTTATTATGTAAGATTTGTGCAGCTTTCGCGGCGTCATCATCCTGCTCAATATGAACGCCGGTTAAGCGCTCTGCTTCCGTTTCATTTGGGGTAATCATATCCACCAGCGTTAACAGCTCATCTGGCAGTTCGCGGGCGGGGGCCGGATTCAGGATAACCTGCGTTTGATGCTGCTTTGCCAATTTCGCGGCGGCGATAACCGTCTCAAGTGGAGATTCCAGTTGCATCAATAATGCATCGGCATCGATCACCTGCTGCTGGTAGCGGCCAAGGTAGTCAGGTGTTACTGCTGAGTTAGCACCGGCATGAATACCAATGACATTTTCGCCCTCACCATTGACAAAAATCAGCGCGACACCGGTTGTAATGCCCGCAACCGCCTCGATTGGCGCAGTATCAATATTATCGCCAGCTAACTGCCGACGCACCCGATCACCAATATCATCTTCACCCACACAGGCAATAAACGCGATGTTTGCTCCGCTACGGCCAGCAGCAACGGCCTGATTAGCACCTTTGCCACCAAACGCCACGTTATACTGCTTGCCGATCACCGTTTCACCCGGACGTGGAAACTGCTCAATGTTCAGAATATGGTCGGCATTGATACTACCTAAGACCACCAGTTTACCTGTTTCCATCGTATTTATTCCTTTGTCATTGAAGTTGCAGGGGTGTTAGCTACGTTCACTCACCCGAATCACTGATTTGAATCAGCTCATCGGGATTCATTCACTTGCTGCCTACCTGCAACTGCAATTACCTTGGGTTTATTGAATGACAACTACTGATTGAATGAGGATATTATTTAGTCACTAATTTCAGATCTACTGGGATAACCGCCGGTACTTTTTCGCCTTTCAATACTTTATCCGCGGTTTGTACACCAATCACACCAATCTGATCTGGGCGTTGAGCGATAGTTGCCCCCAGTTTCCCGCCTTCAACCGCTTTGATGCCATCGTCAGTACCATCGAAACCAACCACTAACACATCGGTTTTACCGGCGGTTTGCAACGCACGCAGAGCACCCAGCGCCATTTCGTCGTTCTGTGCAAATACCGCCTGCACGTTCGGGTGTGCTGTCAGCAGGTTCTGCATAACGTTCAAGCCCTTAGTACGGTCAAAATCTGCCGGTTGGCTCGCCAATAACTGGAATTTATTTTTTTCCATTGATTGCTTGAAGCCTTCGCCGCGCTCACGCGCAGCAGACGCACCAGCAATCCCTTCCAACTGAATCACTTTGGCATCGCTACCGACTTTCTTAGCAATGTAATCACCGGCCATTTTGCCGCCGAAACGGTTGTCAGAGGCTACGTGGCTCACCACGGTGCCTGAGTTTGCCAGACGGTCGAGCGTGATAACCGGGATATTGGCTTTATTCGCCATTTTAACTGCGTTACCCACCGCATCAGAATCGGTTGGGTTAATCAGCAGTAATTTGGTGCCGCGTACCGTTAAGTCCTGCACGTTAGCCAACTCTTTAGCCGGGTTGTTTTGAGAATCCAATACCACCAGGTTGTAGCCCAGTTTATCCGCTTCTTTTTGTGCGCCGTCTTTCATTGAAACAAAGAACGGGTTATTCAGCGTGGAAACAACCAATGCAATCGTGTCTTTTGCCAGCGCGTTAGCACTTACGGTCGCACTCAATGCAACAACAGAGATCAAAGTAGCCAGTTTCTTCATTTTCATAGTCGCAATTCCTGTAGGGAGTTAGGAGGTTATTTGCTGCTTTTATTGTCTACCAACACCGCCAGCAGGATAACCACTGCTTTAACGATCATTTGGTAGTAAGAGGAGACACCCAATAAATTCAAACCGTTATTTAAGAAACCGAGGATTAATGCGCCGATCAGGGTGCCGACAATCCGCCCTTTCCCCCCAGCAAGGCTGGTACCACCCAGAACCACGGCTGCGATTGCATCCAGTTCATAGCCGGTACCGGCAGTGGGTTGCGCGGAGGACAGGCGGGCAACTTCAATTATCCCGGCCAGTGCTGCTAACAACCCACAGAGTGAATAAACAATAATCTTAACTTTATCAACGCTGATACCAGAGAGGCGTGTTGCGGATTCATTGCCACCCAGCGCGTAGATATAACGGCCCAGACGCGTGTGGTGCAACATATACCAGGCGGCAATAAAGACAATCGCCATCAACCAGATTGGGGTTGGCACACCTAATGGGCGACCAATACCGAACCAACCAAAGGTGTCCGCCACATCAGTAAAACCGGTATTAACTGGGCTACCGTTGGTGTAAACCATCGTCACACCGCGTAATAGCAACATCATGACCAGCGTCGCAATAAACGCCTGAACTTTGCCTTTGGCAACAATCACCCCAGTGATGCCACCAATAAATGCCCCCAGCGCCAATGCTGCGCCTACGGCAACCAAGGCATTCACTTCCAACCCGACAATCGAGGCGGCAACTGCGCCGGTCAACGCTAATAATGATCCGACCGATAAATCAATGCCAGAAGTCAGTATAACCAGCGTCATCCCAACCGCCATAATGGCGTTGACGGAAGTCTGCTGGAGAATGTTAAACATGTTATTAAGGGTAAAGAAGTTAGGGCTTAGTGACGAAACCACAGCAATCAGCACCAGCAGCGCAATCAGTGATTTTTGTTCTAATAGCCATTCTTTACTGAACCAGCGCTTGGTCTGGATAGTCTGGGAACTCATATCTGATTACTCCTGCTCTACTCGTCATATTTCAAGCTGCATGTGTGTTGGCTTCCTGCAACTTGAATTATTTAGAGTCTAAATAAATTATTTTTCCAATAAATCGCGCTTGCCGACAGCCGCGGCCATCAACACTTCCTGGGTAGCCTGTTCAATCGAGAACTCGCCGCTTAACTGGCCTTCATGCATCACGAGAATACGGTCACTCATGCCCAGCACTTCGGGCATTTCTGAGGAGACCAAAATGATGCTCAGCCCTTCTTGTTTGAATTGATTGATTAACTGGTAGATCTCTTTTTTAGCCCCGACGTCCACACCACGAGTCGGTTCATCAAGGATCAACACTTTTGGTCGGGTCATCAAACCGCGCGCAATCGCCACTTTTTGCTGATTACCACCGGATAACAAACCAATCGGCTGTTCCATAGATGGCGTCTTTATATTGAATAAACGAATAAAATCAGAGACCGCTTGCTGTTCATCGGCATGTTTGAGCGACCCTCCTGCACGGCTGAAATAACGCAATGCCGTCAAAGACATATTCTCTTTAACTGACATGCCCAGCACCAGTCCATCCCGTTTACGGTCTTCGGAAATATAAACAATACCGTTTGCCAAACCATCCTGCGGAGAATGAGTCACCACTTCGCGGCCATCCAACATGACAAAACCGGATTTACGCGGTAATGCACCATAGATGATTTTCATCAGCTCGGTGCGACCCGCCCCCATCAAACCGGCAACGCCCAAGATCTCACCGCTGTATAACGTGAAACTGACATTTGTCACACCGGGGCCACAGAGCTGTTTGACCTGCAAACGTTTTTCACCACGAGGGATATTCAAACGTGGGTATTGCTCTTCCAGTTTACGGCCCACCATCATCTCAATTAGCGAGTTTTCAGTCAGGCCATCAACCGGCTTTTCGGCGATGAATTGGCCATCACGGAATACCGTCACGTCGTCGCAAATCTCGAAAATCTCTTTTAACCGGTGAGAGATATAAACGATACCGCGACCTTCTGCTTTCAGCTCATTGATAACATTAAACAGAGAGGCGGTTTCAGTATCGGTAAGCGCATCGGTTGGCTCATCCATAATGATCACTTTGGATTCAAAACTCAGCACTTTGGCGATTTCTACCATTTGCTGGTCGCCAATCGAAAGTTCGCCCACCAGCCGATGGCTGCTGTAACTGATATTAAGGCGCGCCAGCAGTAAATCCGCTTCGGCATACATCTTTTTCCAATCGATGCCGCCAAAACGATTAACAAACTCACGGCCTAAAAAGATATTTTCCGCGATGGTTAACTGTGGGATCAGGTTAAGTTCCTGATGGATAATGCCAATCCCCGCTTCCTGCGACTCTTTCGGGCCATTAAACACCACTTCTTTACCCAGGAAATGCTGACTGCCGGCATCTTTATGGTAGATACCGGTCAGCACTTTCATCATGGTTGATTTTCCGGCGCCATTTTCACCCACCAGCGCCATCACCCTGCCAGGATAGACACTCAGTGCAGCACCGGAGAGCGCTTTAACGCCGGGAAAGGCTTTATCAATCCCTTTCAGTTGCAGCAAAGGTTGCATAAACGCCTCAGAAGGTTACGCCGGAGCAGAGAATAACGTTAGCAAAGGGGGAACATTCCCCGCTACGAATCACTGCCCGGCTTTGTTTGGTTTGCTCTTTAAAAGCCTCATGGCTGATATAGCGCACCGTAATATGGTTTCCCTGATGTTGCTCAAGTTGTGATAGTTGTGCGAGTAACGCTTCATGGAGTTGCGGATTGTTTTTAACGATCTCCTCCGCCAAGACTGCACTCTCAACCTGCATTTCTTGCGTTACCACCTCGAGAACCTGAAGAAAGCCAGGGACGCCTTGTGTCAGTGCCAGATCGATACGTGTGGTGGTTGCCGGTATCGGCAGCCCCGCATCACCTATCACAACCTGATCAGTATGGCCCAGACGGGAGATAACAGCGGAAATATCAGAATTCAGTAATGCGCCTTTTTTCATTTTCTACTCCGACAGCGAAACGTTTCGCTGATACAGAGTTTAGAAAAATGGCCGCAGAAGGCAAACCCAATTTGGTGAAATTGTGATCACCATCGAAACGTTTCGCTGCACAAATGAAAAGTGGTCATGATAGAGGTGAAAAAGGCCGTTATGACTAACGGCCTGAGGTTGATGGCAAACCTATTTTGTCGCACTGAGACTGGCGGGGCGACTGCACCAATGGGCACTCCGATGGCTCACGCCGTTACGACCCATTCGGCACATTTCCCCGCTTATCAACGTTGTTAACTGCCTTCTCAGTTAAATCTCTACCTGCGTTCCTAGCTCAATCACCCGATTGGGTGGGATCTCAAACTGGTCTGGCGCACGTAGCGCATTGCGACTAAGCGCAATAAACAACTTGCCACGCAAGAACAGATGCCACGGCCGCTTGGTGAGAATTAACGATTCGTGGGACATAAAGAATGAGGTTTCCATCATCTGGCAAGGCAAGCCTTCCAAACCACAGCGGTGGAAAATCTCCTCCATATTCGGTGTTTCACGCCAACCATAGTTGGCCACCACTCGCCAGAAGGTAGGAGAAAGCTGCTCGATGGTCACACGTTTCACATTATGCACGTAAGGCGCGTCTTCAGTTCGCAATGTCAGCAATACCACCCGCTCATGCAACACTTTGTTATGTTTAAGGTTATGTAACAATGCAAAAGGAATTATATTCATTACCCGCGACATATAAACCGCAGTACCGGGTACCCGTACCGGTGGCGATTTTTCGAGTGAAGCAATCATCGCTTCCAGTGAATTTCCGTGTTCATACATACGGCGCAACAAGCTGAAACGCTCACTTTTCCAGGTTGTCATGATGATAAACATCACCAGGCCCAGCGACAGTGGCAACCAACCACCAGAGAACAATTTCAGGGCATTGGCAGAAAACATCGGAATATCAATAATTAATAACACCACCAGCAAACAACCGACAAAGACGCGGTTCCAGTGCCAATTTTTCAGCGCCACGGTGCAGAACAAAATACTGGTTATCACCATCGTACCGGTTACGGCAATACCGTAAGCCGCAGCCAGATTACTGGAGCGCTCGAAGCCGACAATCACCAATACCACCGCTAAATACAGTGTCCAGTTAATCACAGGAATATATATCTGGCCTGATTCCATTTCAGAGGTATGAATAATCCGCATCGGCGGCAAATAGCCCAACCGCACGGCCTGCCGGGTAAGCGAAAACACACCAGAGATAACCGCTTGTGAGGCAATAACGGTGGCGAACGTCGCCAGAATCAACAATGGAATTAGCGCCCAATCCGGTGCTAGCAGGAAAAACGGGTTTTTAATCGCCTCAGGGTTTTTCAGTAATAGCGCGCCCTGACCAAAATAGTTCAGCACTAACGACGGTAGAACCACGGTAAACCACGCCAGGCGGATAGGGAATCGACCGAAGTGCCCCATATCGGCATACAGCGCCTCCACCCCAGTGATAGCCAGTACGACCGCGCCAAGGGCATAGAATGAAACAGCTTTATATTCAGTAAAGAAGCTTAGTGCCCATTTGGGATTCAGTGCAGACAGAACTTCCGGGTTCGCGATAATACTGCGCAGCCCAAGCAGAGCGAGCGTTAGAAACCACACCAACATAACCGGCGCGAATAACTTACCCACACTGCCAGTACCGTGTTTTTGAATGATAAATAGCAGTGTTAACACCGCAATGGAGCAGGGAACAATGTAGGGGTCAAGCGCTGGTGCGGCAATTTCCAGCCCTTCAATAGCCGACATAACCGATATGGCCGGGGTGATAACCACCTCACCATAAAAGAAACTGCCGCCAATCAGCCCGAGGATCACCAATATTGAGGTGGCTCTGGAAGACGTATTACGCCCAGCCAAGGACATTAACGTAAGAATCCCCCCTTCACCGGCGTTATCAGCCCGCATCACGTAGGTCAGGTATTTAACTGAAACTATCAAGATTAACATCCAGAAGATCAGCGATAAAAAACCAAACACCACATCCGGACGGACATCAAAACCATAGTGACCAGAAAAGCACTCTCTCAAGGTATAGAGTGGGCTGGTACCAATGTCACCGTAAACGACCCCGATAGCTGCCAGTGTTACTGCCGATAAAGATTGTTTCTTATGTTCTGTGCTCATCATTGAATTCTTTTTGCTAGAACATCCATAAGCTGATGCGTGCGTTTAAGAACCGCAATCGCGCATTCTGTATTCTTAGTACGCCCACCAAAAGGCGCACAGTATGCACCATTTCAATAGATTGCCTACTCTTAAATACTGTGAAAATGGTTAAAATTGATTGGCTACCAATATCAGAGAATATAATTTTTTACTAATCAACAAACTATCTTATTAAAAAAGAGGATTTATTCCTTTCTATCAGGTAAAAATCAATTATCTAACGGAACATATAGAACAATTATGGCGCAATCATCGCAATTAGCAGAAAGAATATCCCGATTAAGCAGTGCCCTTGAAAGTGGCCTGTATGAACGACAGGAAGCTATCCGCCTTTGTTTGCTGGCCGCCCTCAGCGGTGAGAGTGTCTTTCTGCTTGGCCCACCGGGAATTGCCAAAAGCCTGATTGCTCGTCGCCTGAAATTTGCTTTTCGCAATGCCCGTGCATTTGAATACCTGATGACCCGATTCTCAACACCGGAAGAGGTATTTGGCCCACTTTCTATTCAGGCGTTGAAAGAAGAAGGGCGCTACCAACGCATGACCGGCGGCTATCTGCCAGAAGCGGAAATCGTCTTTCTTGATGAAATCTGGAAAGCAGGCCCGGCAATCTTGAATACTTTACTCACCGCAATTAATGAACGCCGTTTTCGCAATGGTGATCGGGAAGACAGCATTCCAATGCGGCTGCTGGTTACCGCCTCCAACGAGCTGCCAGATGCAGACAGTAGTTTGGAAGCGCTTTATGACCGAATGCTGATCCGCCTATGGCTGGATCGCGTGCAAGAGAAGCAGAACTTCCGTTCGTTACTGCTTAGCCGACAAAACGAAAATCACAATCCGGTGGCAGAAAATCTCAGTATCAGTGATGAAGAATTCTATCAGTGGCAACCATTGATCGACAAAATTACGCTGCCCGATCACTGCTTTGAGCTGATTTTTCAGCTACGTCAACGGCTGAGCGCGCATGAACAGGCTCCATATGTATCAGATAGACGCTGGAAAAAGGCACTGCGCCTACTCCAGGCTAGCGCATTTTTCAGTGGCCGGGATGAAGTAACCCCTATTGATTTGATTTTATTGAAAGATTGCCTGTGGCATGACCTAAACTCCCTCAAATTACTGCAACAACAGCTTGAGCAATTGTTAACGGAACAGGGATACCAGCAGCAAAGTCTATTAATGAAACTACAGCATATTCAGGGCCAATGGTTGCAGCACCAACAGCAACAAAGTGACCATCAGGCGCTAACGGTGGTGAGACAAAGCGGAATGTTCAGCCGCAAACCCCAATATGCGCTGCCAGGCCATCTGACTGACAGCACCTTGACTCTCTTGCTGCAAAAACCACTCTATCTGCATGATATTCAGGTTAATCATCTGCAAATAGAGAAAGATGCTCTGGTGCAGTGGTTAAATAAGGGCGGAGCATTACGCGCCAAATTAAACGGTATAGGTTATGCCCAATCTATTGATGCGGAAATTGATGATCAGTTACATATAATTGTTCTTGATGCTAGCCGCCAGCCATCCCTCCTCTCACAACCGGGAGCCACCACCAGCAGCGTTCCCCCTGAGCTGCTGGTGGCATTAACCGAGCTTGAAAACAGTTTGTCTGAGCAACGGCGGCTATTCAGTCAGCACCAACCTTGCCTGTTCACCCCATCATCCTGGCTGGCAAAAATTGAAGCCAGCTTATTACAGGTAGTAGAACAGCTAAAACAGCAGCAACAAAAAATGTGCGGACACTGACAGATGCTCAGCCTGGCCACACTGGATCTGCTGTTATCAATAAGTGAGGGCGAACTTATTGAAGAAATGGTGATTTGGCTGCTGGCATCACCCCAGTTAGCCTTATTTTTTGAAAAATTCCCGCGTATTAAACGGGCGTTGATGAAGGATATTCCAGCCTGGAAGCAGAACTTACAACAACGTATCCATGAGGCGAAAGTCCCACCGGGCCTGGCAAATGAATTTTTCTTATATCAACAGCGTCAGTTGGAAGATAGCCCACAGTTTTATGCCCATTTGCCCGATATCGTGGCGCAGTTACAGGCATTGCATTCCCCCTTTGCTACACAAGCCAAAACATTGCTGCAAACCGCTGATTTAGCCAAAAACCCCCAAACCGGTGAGAGTTTGCAAACGCTCTTTTTACAGCGCTGGCGCGTTAGCCTGACCTTACAAACCATCACTATCCATCATCAGTTACTTGAGCAAGAACGCGAACAACTTTTAGCTGAATTACAACAACGTTTGGCACTCAGTGGCGCGTTAGAACCGATACTGGCAACCAACGATGGCGCGGCAGGGCGCTTGTGGGATATGAGTCAGGGGCATTTGCAGCGTGGCGATTATCAATTGTTACTGCAATACGGTGACTTCCTGCAACACCAACCCGAATTACAGCAATTGGCCGAACAACTCGGCCGCAGCCGTTCAGCCAAAGCGCAGCCCACGCCAGATGCTCGCTACGAGCCTTACACCGTGATGGTGCGTCAGCCCGATACGGTGCCAGAAGAAGTCAGTGGTATTCATCAGAGCAATGATATTTTGCGGCTATTACCGACCGAACTGGTGATGCTGGGGATGAGTGAACTGGAATTTGAGTTTTATCGTCGCTTACTGGAGCGGCGCTTGCTCACCTACCGTTTACAGGGAGATAACTGGCAGGAAAAAACCTTACAGCGGCCCGTTAGCCTTAAGAGTCATGATGAACAACCTCGTGGCCCTTTTATTGTTTGTGTTGATACTTCCGGCTCGATGGGTGGCTTTAATGAGCAGTGTGCCAAAGCATTTTGTCTGGCTCTGCTGCGAATCGCTCTGGCGGATAACCGCCGCTGTTACATCATGCTATTTGCTACCGAAATAATCCATTATGAGCTATCAGCAGCCAGTGGCATTGAACAAGCAATTCGCTTTCTTAGTCAGCACTTTCACGGCGGAACCGATCTGGCCGCATGTTTAGCCAGCACATTAAGTAAAATGGAAGACAGGGAGTGGTATGACGCCGATGCAGTGATCATTTCTGACTTTATCGCCCAGCGCTTACCGGATGAATTAGTGCGCAAGATTAAAATTCAACAACAGGCCCACCAGCACCGTTTTCATGCCGTCGCCATGTCAGCTTATGGCAAGCCCGGTATCATGCGTATTTTCGATCATATCTGGCGCTTTGATACCGGTTTAAAAAGCCGCTTAATGCGCCGCTGGAAACGCTAATTTAGCATTTCTAGTTAAGTAACCCTGCACCAACGTTAATCGACAAACCCAATATCGTCATATTAAAGATAAATGATAAAACTGACTGTAAGAGCACCACTCGGCGGATATCAGACGTTCCAGTCGAGACATCCGCAGTTTGAGAAGCCACACCGATAGTAAATGAGAAATAAAGGAAATCCCAATAGGAAGGCGTGGTTATCTCTTTGGGGAAAAGTAACGGTAAAACCGTTTCTGATTTATCTCGTGGCAGATAAAATAGATGGGCGTAATGCATGGTAAAAGCGGTAGGTAACAGTAACCATGATACCAACAACGTCATCCCGGTCAGAACCAAATGGAACGCCTTGGCTGAGTCAGAGAGCTGATTTGCGGTACTCAATTCAAATAAAATCACCAAAATACTGGCCAGACAGGACATGCTGACAATACTGAGCACCATACTGGCACTTTCATCCTGCACCCGGGCTATCTTTCTGATTCTCGTCGGATCGGTACGTAATAGCTGCAACCATAAAAATAACAAATAAAGCCACGCGGATACATTCCAACTCACCATCAGGCGCAATAATACGGTGAAATGTGACGGTAATAGGAAGTAGGTGATGACGCCAGCGCTAACAGAGAGCAGCAGCCTTGGGCGGGTATGTAAATAGTGTCTAACGGGATGAAATAGAAGCATAACATCAGCAACCTTGCATATAGTTATTTATATATGACTACAGCATAGATTAAAAACCCGCGATGGCTGTTGCAACCACCACGGGTTGGATAATTAAAGCAAACCGTCAACCTTCTCGCTAATTTCTGGCCCCCACACACCACATTGCACCTGGCCAATATGCTGTTGTTGCAGCAATAACATCACTAAACGAGACTGACCAATGCCGCCACCGATCGTCTGTGGCATTTCGCCACGCAGCAGTGATTGGTGCCACTCAAGTTTCAGTCGATCTTCATCGCAGGTCAGTGCTAACTGGCGTTTAAGTGCATCCGCGTCAACTCGGATGCCCATAGAGGAGATCTCGAAAGCATCTTCCAGCACGGGGTTCCAGACAATAATATCGCCGTTCAAGCCAGCAAAACCTTCCGCACTCGGCGAGGTCCAGTCATCGTAATCCGGCGCACGAACGTCATGAGATTGACCGTCAGCCAATTTACCGCCAATACCTATCAGGAAAACGGCCCCGAACTCTTTAGCAATGGCACGTTCACGGCCTTTAGCATCCAAATCAGGGAACTTGGCACGCAAGCTTTCACTGTGGATAAAATGAATCTGTTCTGGCAGGAACGGTTTCACGCCAAATTCAGCACTGATCGCGGTTTCAGTGGCTTTAATCGCTGAATAGATCTTGCTCACAGTAGATTTTAGGTAAGCCAGGTTACGCTCGCCATCGCCCATAACGCGTTCCCAATCCCACTGATCAACATATACAGAATGAATAGGCGTCAGACGATCTTCATCCGGACGCAATGCTTTCATATGGGTGTAAATCCCCTGGTCAGCACCAAAATCAAAGCGACCCAAGGTTTTGCGTTTCCATTTAGCCAATGAATGAACAACTTCAAAAGTCGCATCAGGCAAAGTTTTAACTTTTACTTGTACCGCTTTCTCTGAACCAGACAGGTTATCTTGAGTGCCATCACCCACGCGGCTCAGGATTGGAGCCTGTACTTCAATCAGACCCAGTTGCTGCTCTAACTGGCGAGAAAAGAAAGATTTTACGAAGCTGATTTGTTGCTGTTTTTGGATAAATTGTTTTTTCATTGCCGTGTTCTCGATTCGTTATTGTTTATTATGCTAATTGAGTGATGCCGTTTGGCTTGACATCGATTAAGCAACAAAATGGTAGTTAAATTCAATATCCAATAAACAATATTGCCATTTCACTTTTAATCATTCATTTTTATATCACTATAATTAAATAATCGGCAAAAAAAGAGAGATAATATGAGTGAAATTTATCAGATCGATAATCTCGATCGCAGCATCCTGAACGCATTAATGGAAAATGCACGCACACCTTACGCAGAATTGGCCAAAAAATTGGGTGTTAGCCCAGGAACTATTCATGTTCGGGTAGAGAAAATGCGTCAGGCAGGGATAATCACAGCAGCCTGTGTTCATGTTAACCCAAAACTGCTGGGCTATGATGTGTGCTGCTTTATCGGCATTATTCTGAAAAGTGCTAAAGATTACCCTTCAGCCCTCAAAAAGTTGGAGAGTTTAGAAGAAGTTGTTGAAGCCTATTACACCACCGGCCATTACAGCATTTTTATCAAAGTGATGTGTAAATCAATAGATGCGCTGCAACAGGTACTTATCAACAAGATCCAAACGATTGATGAGATCCAGTCGACAGAGACGCTAATCTCCTTGCAGAACCCCATAATGCGTACCATCGTGCCTTAAACCTTAAATAACTATACCCACATTATCCACAGGTAGATCCCAGCTGATTCACAGCGTACAATACCGGTTCTTTACATCGGTTGGGTTCCTTATGGCTGACATTACCTTGATCAGTGGCAGTACACTTGGCAGCGCTGAATATGTTGCTGAGCATTTGGCTGAGAAATTAGAAGAAGCAGGTTTTTCAACAGAAACGCTGCATGGCCCGGAATTAAACGAGCTTGCTTTGAATGGTTTGTGGCTAGTTGTCACGTCTACACATGGTGCAGGTGACCTTCCGGACAACCTTCAGCCTTTATTAGAACAAATCGAGCAACAGAAGCCGGATCTTTCTCAAGTACGCTTCGGAGCCGTCGGTTTAGGCAGTTCAGAATATGACACTTTCTGCGGTGCAGTCAGACAACTGGATCAACAATTGATCGCACAAGGTGCCAGCCGTTTGGGTGAAATTTTAGAAATAGACGTCATCCAACATGAGATTCCCGAGGATCCAGCAGAGGTTTGGGTTAAAAATTGGATTAATTTACTCTAATTTGCTTAAAGATCACGCAAACGAATGTGGATAAGTATGCTTAAAAGCAGGGTAAAACCGGTACATATCCACATAACAACCTTAGGGCCACCAAGTGCCTGTGCATAACATGCCATTTAGATCCCAGCTTATACGCAATAGGATCACCGATCATTCACAGCAAACGATCCTCGTTAATTCTATGATCTTTCATGTGAATAATCACTTATCCACAGAGGATCATGATCCTAATAAGAGATCTAATAAAGAGATCTTTAAATAAAAAGATCTTCTTTTAATTAAGGGCGATCCTAAGGCGCTTGGTCGAAAGTCTAAACTTGAGTAGAATCCCCCACCTCAGGGCAAACACAGAAATTCGCATAACGGCGAGGTGCAGTACCATGTTTTATCCAGATCAATTTGACGTCATCATCATCGGTGGTGGCCATGCCGGCACCGAAGCTGCAATGGCAGCGGCACGCATGGGACGTCAGACCTTATTGCTGACGCACAATATCGATACACTGGGGCAAATGTCGTGCAACCCAGCGATTGGCGGTATCGGTAAGGGGCATTTGGTAAAAGAGATCGATGCTCTGGGTGGCCTGATGGCAATGGCAACGGATCAAGCCGGTATTCAGTTTAGGATACTAAACTCCAGTAAAGGGCCAGCGGTAAGAGCGACCCGTGCTCAAGCAGACCGCGTCTTGTATCGCCAAGCGGTACGTACTGCATTAGAAAACCAGCCTAACCTGATGATTTTCCAGCAGCCGGTTGAAGATCTGATTGTTGAAAACGATCGCGTGGTCGGTGCAGTTACCCAAATGGGCCTGAAATTCCGCGCTAAAGCGGTAGTCTTAACCGTCGGTACTTTCCTGGACGGAAAGATTCATATCGGCCTTGAAAACTACAGTGGTGGCCGTGCCGGTGATCCGCCATCCATCTCATTGTCACAACGCCTGCGTGAATTACCATTGCGGGTAAATCGCCTTAAAACCGGTACTCCCCCGCGCATTGATGCACGCACCATTGATTTTAGCCAATTGGCTCCACAGCTAGGTGATACCCCAATCCCGGTATTTTCATTCCTGGGTAATGCCAGCCAGCATCCTGAGCAAATGGCGTGTCACATCACCTACACCAATGAAAAAACCCATGAAGTGATCCGTAATAATCTGGATCGCAGCCCGATGTATGCCGGGATCATCGAAGGGATCGGGCCACGCTATTGCCCATCGATCGAAGACAAGGTCATGCGCTTTGCTGATCGTAATTCACACCAGATCTTCCTTGAACCGGAAGGCTTGACCAGTAACGAGATCTATCCAAACGGCATATCTACCAGCCTGCCTTTCGATGTACAGATGCAAATTGTCCGTTCAATGAAAGGGCTGGAAAATGCTCGAATTATTCGACCTGGTTATGCTATCGAGTATGATTTCTTCGATCCGCGTGATTTAAAACCCACCCTGGAAAGCAAATATATCCAGGGCTTGTTCTTTGCCGGACAAATCAATGGTACGACGGGCTATGAAGAAGCGGCGGCTCAAGGGCTGCTTGCAGGCCTCAATGCGGGCCGCTTTGCCAACGATGAAGACGGATGGTCACCTCGTCGTGATGAAGCCTACCTTGGCGTGCTGGTGGACGATTTAAGCACCCTTGGTACCAAAGAACCGTACCGCATGTTTACCTCACGGGCGGAATATCGCCTGATGTTGCGTGAAGATAACGCAGATCTGCGCTTGACTGAAATGGGGCGGAAATTAGGGTTGGTCAATGATGCTCGCTGGGCACACTTCAGTCAGAAAATTGAAAAAATTGAAAAAGAACGCCAGCGCCTGCGTGATATCTGGGTACACCCATATTCTGATAACGTTTCTGAAATCAATGCGTTACTTAAAGCACCATTGTCAAAAGAGGCCAATGGGGAAGAATTGCTACGTCGGCCAGAAATTGATTACCGATTGTTGACCACTCTGCCTTCTTTCGGCCCGGCATTGACTGATCCACAAGCGGCGGACCAGGTTGAAATTCAGGTTAAATATGAAGGGTATATCACCCGTCAGCAGGAAGAGATCGAAAAGCAATTACGCAATGAAAACACCGTATTGCCACTAGACCTTGATTATCGCCAAGTGTCTGGTTTATCGAACGAAGTGATCGCTAAACTGAATGATCATAAACCTAACTCAATTGGTCAGGCCTCGCGCATTTCTGGCATCACGCCAGCGGCTATTTCTATCTTGCTAGTCTGGTTGAAAAAACAAGGCTTATTGCGTCGCAGTGCATAATTTCTACATCGTACAACTCTAAAAGTGTTTGCCTGTGTTGTGCTTTTTAGCCGCCAGGCAGATGCGATTTAACCGCCAAACCCGCAGCCAGGTCTTCAAAGCGCTGTTAAGCTCGATTATCATTCTGCGTATTAACCCATTTATAGGCTGACCAGGCATCTTCTGGTTACAGGATAATGTTGTGCTAAAAAAATTAAACTCACTGCTTACCGCAGCAGGTATTGCGCTTCCCGATCAACAAAAATACCAGTTGGTAGGTTATGTGGAGTTGCTGCATAAGTGGAACAAAGCGTATAACTTGACCTCCGTTCGCGATCCAATGCAAATGCTGGTGCGGCATATTTTGGATAGCATTGTGGTTAACCCACATCTGCAAGGTAATCGGTTTATTGATGTTGGAACCGGCCCTGGCCTGCCTGGTATCCCTCTGGCAATTGTGCGGCCTGATGCGCATTTTACCTTGCTGGATAGCTTGGGTAAGCGCGTTCGTTTTCTGCGTCAGGTGCAACATGAATTAGGGTTAACCAATATTGACCCTGTACAGAGCAGAGTTGAGGACTTTGTCGCAGAACCCCCTTTTGATGGCGTAATAAGCCGTGCATTTGCCTCCTTACAAGATATGCTGTCCTGGTGCCATCACTTGCCAGCGAAGCCTGAAGGGTGCTTTTATGCGCTTAAAGGGGTTAGGCCAGATGATGAGTTAGCCACACTGCCAGCAGGTATTACGCTTAAAGCAGTTATCCGGTTGCAGATACCTGAGTTGGAAGGTGAGCGTCACTTGGTCATTCTTAAGCTAAACTAACTTTGTTTTTTATCAAAAAAAAGCAATAAATTATCTGCAACTGTAAGCTATTTTATCAGTTTAATTATTTTTAGTTATGGTTGCTTTTTATTCGCTAACTCTTAGTATGACCTAAATTATTTTACTTATTTCTTACATAATCAACTGCAAGAAATGACAAAACGGTATCGGAAACCACAAAATAGTCACTATGGTAATTATTTTTTAGCCAATGCCGCCTTTTTTATGTGTCTGAATTGTTGCCGAGTTATTATCTGAAATGTCAACGGTTAGTTTTTATTAAGTAGATAAGTTGCGTAATAATAGTTTTATTTTAACATTATGATTTATAAAAGCTTTTGATCGCTCTTTTCGTTAAAGACAAAGCTTGGGGTTATGGGCTATAAATTAGTCTGTTTTAAGTTTTGTGATCAATTTCACGCTTTATTGATAATAATTGGAATCGTCAGACAATTAGATTTGGGCTTTATTCCGAGAGTAATCTTGTGAAAAGAGGTCGAAAAGTAAAAAAATTGAATAATTGTTCACCTTTTCGTTACTTATCGATTGAATTCGTTTGAGTGGCCCGTATAATTTGCTCGTTTTTTGCTGCTTGACTCTATGGGGTAAAAAGCAGTTTTATACCTCACTCAACATGCCCTAGTGTGGTTCGGAGAGAACAAACGTCATGCCTGTATCCCTTTACAGTGGGAAAATTGCACGAAAGTCGCTGTTTTTGCAGTTAATGACGTTTGTTGTTCTCAGCGCCGCTTTTGGCTTTAAGAGCCTTGAATGGAGTGTTTCTGCTTTGGCAGGAGGATTGGCAGCCTGGTTGCCCAGTGCCATATTTATGTTGTTTGCTTGCCGCCATCAGGCAAAAACAGCAGCTCCAGGTCGTGTTGCGTGGTCGTTTGCCATTGGCGAAGGGTTAAAAGTTATCGTAACGATAATTTTACTGATTGTGGCTCTGGGGCTGTTTAAAGCCGCTTTTGCACCACTCGGTTTAACCTATTTAGCGGTGCTGATTGTGCAGATATTGGCACCGGCCATACTTAGCGGCTACCGTACTTAACAGTTATCGTATTTAACGATCACCGTATTTAACTACAAAAAGGGTAAGAGGCATCATGTCTGCATCAGGAGAAATCTCTACTCCAAGGGACTACATAGGGCACCATCTGAATAACCTTCAGCTGGACCTGCGTACCTTTGAGTTGGTCAATCCCCACTCACCTGGCCCTGCAACGTTCTGGACGTTGAACATTGACTCTTTGTTCTTCTCTGTCGTGCTGGGGTTAGCTTTTCTGTTTGTTTTCCGCAAAGTCGCGGCAGGTGCCACCAGTGGCGTGCCTGGCAAATTGCAGACGGCTGTTGAGTTAATTATCGGTTTTGTCGATAGCAGCGTTCGGGATATGTACCACGGTAAAAGTAAAGTCATCGCACCATTAGCCCTGACGGTATTTGTCTGGGTTTTATTGATGAATATGATGGACTTACTGCCAATCGATTTACTGCCTTACATCGGCGAGCATGTCTTTGGGTTACCTGCATTGCGCGTGGTTCCCACCGCTGACGTGAGTATTACCTTGTCCATGGCGTTGGGTGTTTTCATCCTGATCCTGTTCTATAGCATTAAAATGAAAGGTGTAGGCGGCTTCGTAAAAGAATTAACGATGCAGCCGTTCAATCACCCGATATTCATTCCAGTTAACTTAATTCTGGAAGGTGTCAGCCTGCTGTCCAAACCGGTTTCACTCGGTCTGCGACTGTTCGGCAACATGTATGCGGGTGAGTTGATCTTCATCCTGATTGCTGGCCTGTTGCCGTGGTGGTCACAGTGGATGCTCAGTTTACCTTGGGCTATCTTCCACATACTGATTATTACGTTACAAGCCTTTATCTTCATGGTTCTGACGATTGTCTATCTGTCGATGGCGTCCGAAGAGCACTGATTTTCTTATAACATTACTACGTTTAACTGAAATAACTGGAGACTGTCATGGAAAACCTGAATATGGATCTGCTGTACATGGCTGCCGCTATAATGATGGGTTTAGCGGCAATCGGTGCTGCGATCGGTATCGGCATCCTGGGTGGTAAATTTTTGGAAGGTGCTGCACGTCAGCCTGACCTGATTCCTCTGCTGCGTACACAGTTCTTTATCGTCATGGGTCTGGTTGACGCCATCCCTATGATCGCTGTTGGTCTGGGTCTGTACGTGATGTTTGCTGTCGCGTAAGTAGAGTTTTCTCTACTGTGAACTACACCAAACTATTAACTTTTAAAGAGGCATTGTGCTGTGAATCTTAACGCAACAATCCTCGGCCAGGCCATCGCGTTTGTCCTGTTTGTCCTGTTTTGTATGAAGTATATATGGCCGCCGATTATGGCTGCCATCGAGAAGCGTCAAAAAGAAATTGCTGACGGTCTCTCTTCTGCAGAGCGTGCCAAAAAAGATTTGGACTTAGCGCAAGCCAATGCGACCGACCAACTGAAGAAAGCCAAAGCAGAAGCCCAGGTGATCATTGAGCAGGCAAGTAAACGCAAAGCTCAGATCCTTGATGAAGCTAAAGCAGAAGCTGAACAGGAACGTAACAAAATCGTGGCGCAAGCGCAGGCAGAGATCGACGCCGAACGTAAGCGTGCTCGTGAAGAGTTGCGTAAGCAAGTCGCGATGTTGGCTATAGCTGGCGCCGAGAAGATCATCGAACGTTCCGTGGATGAAGCTGCTAACAGCGACATCGTTGATAAACTGGTCGCTGAACTGTAAGGAGGGAGGGGCTGATGTCTGAATTTGTCACTGTAGCTCGCCCCTACGCCAAAGCAGCTTTTGACTTTGCTGTTGAGCACCAGGCGGTTGATCGTTGGCAAGATATGCTGGCGTTTACTGCCCAAGTGACGCGCAATGAACAGATCGCTGAATTGCTTTCCGGTGCTGTAGCACCAGAAACAATGTCTAAGACGTTTATTGCCGTCTGTGGTGATCAACTCGATGAATCCGCACAGAACTTCATTCGAGTTATGGCGGAGAATAGCCGTTTACTGGTTCTTCCTGAGGTACTACAGCAGTTTATTCAACTGCGTGCCTCACTGGAGTCGACCGTCGACGTTGAGGTGAGCTCTGCGAGCCCACTGAATGACGGACAGCTGGCTAAAATTGCCGCTGCGATGGAAAAACGGCTATCACGCAAAGTTAAGCTGAATTGCAAAATCGATAAGTCCGTAATGGCCGGCGTAGTAATACGTGCAGGCGATATGGTGATAGATGGCAGCGTTCGCGGTCGTCTAGAACGCCTGGCGGACGTCTTGCAGTCTTAAGGGGACTGGAGCATATGCAACTGAATTCCACCGAAATCAGCGAACTGATCAAGCAGCGCATTGCTCAGTTCAATGTGGTGAGCGAAGCTCACAATGAAGGTACTATTGTTTCCGTCAGTGACGGGATCATTCGTGTACACGGCTTAGCCGATGTTATGCAGGGCGAGATGATCGCACTGCCAGGCAACCGTTACGCAATCGCACTGAACCTGGAGCGCGACTCCGTAGGTGCTGTCGTTATGGGTCCGTACGCCGATCTTGCCGAAGGCATGAAGGTTAAATGTACTGGCCGTATCCTGGAAGTTCCTGTCGGTCGTGGCCTGTTAGGTCGCGTCGTCAATACTCTGGGTGAACCTATTGATGGTAAAGGTCCGGTAGAAAACGACGGCTTCTCAGCGGTTGAAGCTATCGCACCTGGCGTTATCGAACGTCAATCCGTTGATGAGCCTGTTCAGACGGGCTATAAGTCAGTGGATGCCATGATCCCAATTGGTCGTGGTCAGCGTGAATTGATCATCGGTGACCGTCAGACAGGTAAAACTGCTCTGGCGATTGATGCGATCATCAACCAGCGCGATTCCGGCATTAAATGTGTGTATGTTGCTATCGGCCAGAAAGCCTCTACTGTTGCAAACGTAGTGCGTAAACTGGAAGAGCATGGCGCGTTGGCTAACACCATTGTGGTGGTAGCTACCGCCTCAGAATCTGCTGCATTGCAGTATCTGGCACCTTACTCCGGTTGTGCTATGGGTGAATATTTCCGCGACCGCGGTGAAGATGCGCTGATTATTTATGATGACCTGTCTAAACAGGCCGTTGCATATCGTCAAATCTCCTTGCTGCTTCGTCGTCCACCAGGTCGTGAAGCTTATCCTGGCGACGTATTCTACCTCCACTCCCGTTTGCTGGAGCGTGCTGCGCGTGTTAACGCCGACTACGTTGAAGCCTTTACCAAGGGTGAAGTGAAAGGTAAAACCGGTTCTTTGACCGCATTGCCAATCATTGAAACTCAAGCAGGGGACGTTTCCGCGTTCGTTCCGACTAACGTAATTTCGATTACCGATGGTCAGATCTTCCTGGAATCCAGCCTGTTTAACGCCGGTATTCGTCCTGCGGTTAACCCTGGTATCTCCGTATCCCGTGTGGGTGGTGCAGCGCAAACCAAGATCATGAAAAAACTGTCCGGTGGTATCCGTACCGCTCTGGCACAGTATCGTGAACTTGCTGCGTTCTCCCAGTTCGCATCCGATTTGGATGATGCAACACGTAAACAGTTGAGCCACGGTCAGAAGGTGACCGAGCTTCTGAAACAGAAACAGTACGCACCGATGTCGGTTGCGCAGCAGTCTCTGGTTCTGTTCGCAGCTGAACGTGGTTATCTGGGTGATGTCGAGTTGGCGAAGGTAGGTAGCTTTGAAGCTGCGCTGTTAGCGTTTGCTGACCGCGAGCACGCCGAGCTTCTGCAACAAATCAACCAAACTGGCGCGTACAACGATGAGATTGAGGGCAAGCTGAAAGGCATCCTTGATACATTTAAGGCAACCCAGTCCTGGTAACGCTATACGGCCCTGCTTTTCATTAGGAAAGCAGGCCGTCTGGCAATGAGGAGAAGCAGAAATGGCCGGCGCAAAAGAGATACGTTCCAAGATCGCCAGCGTGCAAAACACGCAAAAGATCACCAAAGCCATGGAGATGGTCGCCGCCTCCAAAATGCGTAAATCGCAAGAACGCATGGCGGCCAGCCGTCCTTATGCAGAAACAATGCGTAGTGTGATTGGTCACCTCGCGTTAGGTAATCTGGAATACAAACATCCGTACCTGGAAGAACGCGACGTTAAGCGTGTTGGGTATCTGGTGGTTTCTACCGACCGTGGCTTGTGCGGTGGTTTGAACATCAACTTGTTCAAAAGACTGTTGGCTGAGATGAAAGGTTGGTCTGAAAAAGGCGTTGAATGTGATTTAGCGCTGATTGGATCAAAAGCTGCGTCTTTCTTTGGTTCCGTGGGCGGCAAGATTGTTGCTCAGGTTACTGGCATGGGGGATAACCCCTCGCTGTCAGAACTTATCGGGCCAGTGAAAGTGATGCTGCAAGCCTATGATGAAGGTCGTCTGGATAAGCTGTATATCGTTAATAACAAGTTTATCAATACGATGTCTCAGGAACCACGGATCATGCAGCTACTACCGCTTCCGCCTGCGGAAGATGGTGAGCTGAAGAAGAAATCCTGGGATTACCTGTATGAACCCGATCCTAAAGCACTGCTGGATACTCTCCTGCGTCGCTATGTAGAATCGCAAGTTTATCAGGGCGTCGTTGAAAACCTGGCTAGCGAACAGGCCGCGCGAATGGTAGCGATGAAAGCCGCCACCGATAACGGCGGTAGTCTGATCAAAGAGCTGCAGTTGGTTTACAACAAGGCTCGTCAGGCCAGCATCACTCAGGAACTCACCGAGATCGTCGGGGGAGCCTCCGCGGTTTAACCAGGTTATTACCCTAAATAGTTCAGATTGCGGGAAGGCAGTCAACGCCCAAGTAATTTGAAATATGACGGGTAAACGTATTACGTAGAGGATTCAAGATGGCTACTGGAAAGATTATCCAGGTAATCGGCGCCGTAGTGGACGTCGAATTCCCCCAAGACGCTGTACCAAAAGTGTACAACGCCCTTGAGGTTGAAGGCACAGCTTCCAAGCTGGTGCTGGAAGTTCAGCAACAGCTGGGTGGTGGTGTTGTTCGTTGTATCGCAATGGGCTCTTCCGATGGTCTGAGCCGCGGGTTGAAAGTCATCAACCTGGAACACCCAATTGAAGTGCCGGTGGGTAAATCAACTCTGGGCCGTATCATGAACGTATTGGGTGATCCAATCGACATGAAAGGCCCAATCGGTGAAGAAGAGCGTTGGGCAATCCACCGTGAAGCGCCTTCTTACGAAGAGCTTGCCAGCTCGCAAGATTTGTTAGAAACCGGTATCAAAGTCATGGACTTGATCTGCCCGTTCGCTAAGGGCGGTAAAGTGGGTCTGTTCGGCGGTGCGGGTGTGGGTAAAACAGTAAACATGATGGAGCTGATTCGTAACATTGCGATTGAGCACTCAGGTTATTCTGTATTTGCCGGTGTGGGTGAGCGTACTCGTGAGGGTAACGACTTCTACCACGAGATGACTGACTCCAACGTTCTGGACAAAGTTTCCCTGGTTTATGGCCAGATGAATGAGCCACCGGGTAACCGTCTGCGCGTTGCACTGACCGGCCTGACAATGGCGGAGAAATTCCGTGATGAAGGTCGTGACGTACTGTTGTTCATCGATAACATCTATCGTTATACCTTGGCCGGTACGGAAGTATCCGCACTGCTAGGTCGTATGCCATCAGCGGTAGGCTACCAGCCAACGCTGGCAGAAGAGATGGGTGTGTTGCAGGAACGTATTACGTCCACCAAGACGGGTTCAATCACCTCTGTTCAGGCCGTTTACGTGCCAGCGGATGACTTGACTGACCCCTCTCCAGCAACCACCTTTGCTCACTTGGATGCCACCGTCGTTTTGAGCCGTCAAATCGCCTCTCTGGGTATTTACCCGGCGGTTGATCCACTTGACTCCACCAGCCGTCAGCTTGATCCGCTGGTTGTTGGTCAGGAGCATTACGATGTAGCGCGTGGCGTGCAGTCTATTCTGCAACGTTATCAGGAGCTGAAAGACATCATCGCAATCTTGGGTATGGACGAGTTGTCAGAAGATGACAAACTGGTGGTATCCCGTGCGCGTAAAATTCAGCGCTTCCTGTCCCAACCGTTCTTCGTGGCAGAAGTCTTTACCGGTTCACCGGGCAAGTTCGTTTCGCTGAAAGATACCATTCGTGGTTTCAAAGGCATCATGAACGGCGACTATGACCACTTGCCGGAGCAGGCGTTCTACATGGTTGGCACCATTGAAGAAGCAGTGGAAAAAGCCAAGAAACTGTAACGCTGTTGACTGGAGGGTGACATGGCTGCAATGACTTACCATCTGGATGTTGTGAGCGCAGAAGAAAAAAATGTTCTCTGGCGTGGTACAAAAAATTCAGGTGACGGGTAGTGAAGGTGAACTTGGGATTTTCCCAGGTCACGCCCCACTGCTCACTGCCATTAAGCCTGGCATGATACGTATCGTGAAACAGTTCGGTGAGGAAGAGTTTATTTATCTTTCTGGCGGCATCCTTGAGGTGCAACCGAGTGTTGTGATCGTATTGGCAGACACTGCTATTCGTGGAACTGATCTGGACGAAGCTAAGGCGCTGGAATCTAAGCGTAAAGCAGAAGATCATATCAATAACTCCCACGGCGATGTCGACTATGCTCAGGCATCCGCTGAATTGGCGAAGGCGATTGCGAAATTACGCGTAATCGAACTGACCAGGAAGGCGATGTAATTTTATATGAGGTGAGTTTATTTTTTAGGCCGCTGGGTTGTTTGTGTCTGATGAATAAACTCATTGATTTATAATATTATTCTATAAAAACAGAATGCCAGTCAGAATACTGATTGGCATTTTTTTTTACCTATAAGCCAGATAGTGACCTGTTCCCAAAACGGAACTCACCCTTTTTTACCCCTTAATCCGCTTTTACGCTGTTTAGTTAAGCCCCCGCTAAACTATTCAACACGTTTGTTTCTGAAAAATCTTGTTTCTTGTCGTAAAATAAGTGGTTAATAGCGTTAACGAATGAATGTTTTTTTATAAAGAAAGGTCAGAAAACGTCGCCGATCGCCGACACTTTTCACTGCATTTTTTCACTACAGGGCAAGTTGCTACAAGCCTGTAACCACGCGGGTTGCGTAAGTTTTTCGCTGAGAAATATGTAGTAATTATTTCACTAAACAGGTTTACTTCCGTCTATTAAATTGGAGTTATCAGGTTGCTTATGTCTAACAGCTCAATGAGTGTAGTCATCCTTGCCGCAGGTAAGGGGACACGCATGTATTCCGACCTTCCTAAGGTGTTACACCCACTGGCAGGTAAGCCAATGGTTCAGCATGTGATTGATGCGGCCATGAAGCTGGGTGCGCAAAATGTTCATCTGGTTTATGGGCATGGCGGCGAGTTGCTGCAAAAAATATTATCCGATCCCTCCCTTAACTGGGTATTGCAAGCAGAGCAACTGGGTACCGGACACGCAATGCAACAAGCCGCACCGCACTTTGCTGATGATGAAGATGTTTTAATGTTATACGGCGATGTGCCGTTAATCTCTGTAGATACCTTGCAACGCCTGCTAGCAGCCAAACCACAAGGTGGGATTGGTTTATTGACGGTGAAGCTGGATAACCCTAGTGGTTATGGCCGTATTGTGCGTGAAAATGGCGATGTCGTCGGGATTGTTGAGCATAAAGATGCCAGCGATGCGCAGCGTGAGATTAATGAAATCAACACTGGGATTCTGGTGGCTAACGGGCGCGATTTAAAGCGTTGGTTATCACTGCTGGATAACAACAATGCTCAGGGTGAGTTTTATATTACCGATATTATCGCGCTGGCTCATGCCGATGGTAAGAAGATAGCTACGGTGCATCCCGCTCGTCTGAGTGAGGTTGAAGGTGTCAATAACCGGCTGCAATTAGCCGCTCTTGAACGCGTTTATCAGTCAGAGCAAGCTGAGAAACTTTTGCTGGCTGGGGTGATGTTGCTGGACCCCGCGCGCTTTGATTTGCGCGGAGAATTAACACATGGCCGTGACATCACTATTGATACCAATGTCATCATTGAAGGCCATGTGACTTTAGGTGATCGAGTTCGTATTGGAACTGGGTGTGTTCTCAAAAACTGTGTGATTGGTGATGATTCCGAAATCAGCCCATACAGTGTATTAGAAGATTCTCGTTTGGATGCTGGTTGTACTGTTGGGCCATTTGCCCGTCTGCGACCAGGTGCGGAATTAGCTGAAGGCGCGCATGTCGGTAACTTTGTTGAGATCAAGAAAGCCCGCTTGGGTAAAGGCTCTAAAGCGGGTCATCTCTCCTATTTAGGTGATGCTGAAATTGGCTCTGGCGTGAATATCGGCGCAGGGACGATAACATGCAACTATGATGGAGCTAATAAGTTTAAAACGATTATTGGCGACGATGTCTTTGTCGGGTCTGATACTCAACTGGTGGCTCCTGTCACTGTTGCAAACGGCGCGACGATTGCCGCAGGGACAACGGTCACCCGAGATATCGCTGAAAACGAGTTAGTGCTTAGCCGTGTTAAGCAAGTCCATATTCAAGGATGGCAGCGTCCGGTTAAGAAAAAATAATACATAAAACAGTCCCTTCAACGTTAGTTATTCCGCATTGAAGGGATGTTTTGCCCTGAGTTTTCGGCATCTATATTCTTGCTGAGAGCACAGAACAAAACATAATAATCCCCATCTCTACAGGCTCGGGGAACCCGGAACATCCGGAAAATCAGGTCACTGACATCGACAAGGTTCTAAAAGAACCTTATATAGGAATAAAACAGATGTGTGGAATTGTTGGCGCAGTAGCGCAGCGTGATATCGCTGAGATTCTGATCGAAGGTTTACGTCGTCTTGAATACCGTGGCTATGACTCAGCCGGTTTAGCCGTGGTTGATGCTGAAGGTAATCTGACTCGTTTACGTCGCGTGGGTAAAGTACAAGCGCTGTCTGATGCGGCGGAAAACCACGCCTTACACGGCGGTACTGGGATTGCCCATACCCGTTGGGCGACTCATGGTGAGCCATCCGAGGACAATGCGCACCCTCATGTTTCTGACTATATCTCCGTGGTACACAACGGCATCATCGAAAACTACGAACCGTTACGTGAGTTATTGATTGGCCGTGGCTACCGTTTCAGTTCTCAAACTGATACCGAAGTTATTGCTCACTTGGTGCACTGGGAGCAGCAGCAAGGCGGGTCTTTGCTGGACGTGGTTAAGCGTGTGATCCCGCAATTGCGTGGCGCGTACGGCGCTGTGGTGATGGATAGCCGTGACCCAAGCCGCTTGGTCGCTGCTCGTTCTGGTAGCCCGCTGGTGATTGGCTGTGGTGTGGGTGAAAACTTTATCGCCTCCGACCAACTGGCCCTGTTGCCGGTAACCCGTCGCTTTATCTTCCTGGAAGAAGGGGATGTGGTTGAAGTGACTCGCCGTAGCATCGCCATTTTTGATAAGCAGGGCAATGCGATTGAGCGCCCTGAAATCGAATCTCAGGTGCAATACGATGCCGGTGATAAAGGTATTTACCGCCATTACATGCAGAAAGAGATTTATGAACAACCAATGGCGATTAAGAATACGCTGGAAGGGCGTTTAAACCACGGGGCGATTGATTTGTCGGAGCTTGGCCCTAAGGCTGATGCTCTGCTGGCGGATGTGCAACATATCCAAATCATAGCCTGCGGTACGTCTTACAACTCAGGTATGGTTTCACGCTATTGGTTTGAGTCATTAGCCGGTGTGCCTTGTGACGTAGAAATCGCCTCTGAATTCCGCTACCGCAAATCTGCTGTGCGCCCTAATAGCCTGCTTATCACCTTGTCACAATCGGGTGAAACTGCCGATACCTTAGCTGCTCTGCGTTTATCCAAAGAGTTAGGATACTTAGGTTCGCTGGCCATTTGTAACGTCGCCGGTTCTTCACTGGTGCGTGAATCAGACTTGGCCTTAATGACCAAAGCCGGTACAGAGATTGGTGTGGCCTCAACCAAAGCTTTTACCACTCAACTTGCAGTTTTACTGATGCTGGTGGGGCGTATTGGGAAGCTAAAAGGGGCGGATGCTAGCCTGGAGCACGACATTGTTCATGCATTACAGGCACTGCCTGCGCGCATTGAGCAGATGCTGTCTCTGGATAAAACCATTGAAGCGCTGGCTGAAGGTTTCTCTGATAAGCACAATGCATTGTTCCTTGGTCGTGGTGATCAATACCCGATTGCGATGGAAGGTGCGCTGAAACTGAAAGAGATCTCTTATATTCATGCCGAAGCTTATGCAGCGGGTGAATTAAAACACGGCCCATTGGCATTGATTGATGCAGACATGCCGGTCATCGTAGTTGCACCCAATAACGAATTGTTGGAAAAACTGAAATCCAACATCGAAGAAGTGCGCGCCCGTGGCGGTTTACTGTATGTATTCGCTGATCAAGATGCAGGTTTCACTGATAGCGAAGGTATGAAAATCATTCAGTTACCACATGTAGAAGAGATTATTGCCCCTATCTTCTACACCGTGCCGCTACAGTTGCTGTCTTACCATGTCGCGCTTATCAAAGGTACGGATGTGGATCAGCCACGTAACTTGGCAAAATCGGTCACAGTTGAATAATTCAGTTTCACTTAGTTAATCGTCATAGGGTGAGTCCCTTGTGCCATGTAAAAGCCCATCATGTTATTGATGGGCTTTTACTGTCTTAACATCGACACTGACAGAAGCGGAGCAACCGTCCGGGTTAATAAAATGTGGTCTTCCAAGTGTTTATCTTCTTAACCATATATATAATATGGTTAAATTAGCTTCTGTTGCTCTACGATTTTTATTAAATTCGAGATTGCTATTCACTTATGTGATGTTGGGTTGAGTCATCTTTTGGCCAAGGTCTTTCACTTGATTTTGGTTCCGGTGTTATGATTTTGGTAGAAAAAACAAGGCTATCTAATTCATGTAACGCCGAAAATTTATTTTTAAAGCTCCATGATTTTTGATTGTTCAACATATCCTTAAGGTTATTCACCTTATTTAATGAACTATCTTTTTCCTCAATTGAGTTGAATGATATTGGCGTATTATTTATACGTAAAACAGTAAGTTGCTGTCTTAATTCCTTTATAGCATCCATTTTTATCTTATTATTACTTTTTGCTGATGTATATAGTGGATCTATTATTTTCGATATTAATATACTTGCTGAAGCCGTATTGATCAAAGCGCTCATTGTTTAATCCTATGATTGGTTGTATAGGTAAACGATTGTCTTACTATAATTAATTGTATTCTTTTATAAAACGCTTCTGATGGTTCAGTCGGTCATTTATTACTTTTCTCTGACCTATTTCTGTAACTGTCATATAACTGTCATATTTCGTACATTTTTCTGTCATTAAACTGTCCTATTTTCTCTCCTGCACCATACTTAATCTGATGAAAAATTTTAGAGTTAATTCTAATATCCCATTAGGAGGGATTATGAAACTGATGCGTACCACCGTAGCCAGCATTGTGGCAGCGACTTTATCTATGACCACTGTGTCCGCGTTCGCTGCTGCTAGCCTGACAGGTGCAGGTGCGACATTCCCCGCGCCGGTGTATGCCAAGTGGGCAGATTCTTATCAGAAAGAAACAGGTAACAAAGTTAACTATCAAGGGATCGGTTCTTCAGGTGGCGTGAAACAAATTATTGCCAATACTGTGGATTTCGGTGCTTCTGATGCGCCATTGACCGACGAAAAACTGGCTGCTGATGGCCTGTTCCAATTTCCGACGGTGATTGGTGGTGTGGTATTAGCGGTGAATATCCCAGGTATTAAGTCCGGTGAGCTGACCTTAGACGGTAAAATACTGGGTGATATTTATCTGGGCAATGTGAAAAAATGGAATGACCCGGCGATTGTGAAGCTGAATCCGGGCGTAAAATTGCCAGATCAAAATATTGCCGTGGTGCGCCGCGCTGACGGTTCAGGTACTTCATTCGTATTCACCAGCTATCTGGCTAAAGTGAATGCGCAGTGGAAAGAGAAAGTGGGTGCGGGTTCTACAGTCAACTGGCCAACCGGTTTGGGTGGCAAAGGTAATGACGGTATCGCCGCATTTGTACAGCGTCTACCAGGCTCCATTGGCTATGTAGAATACGCTTACGCCAAACAAAATAACCTGGCTTACACCAAACTGGTTTCAGCTGATGGCAAACCGGTCAGCCCAACAGAGCAAAGCTTTAGCGCTGCGGCTAAAGGTGTGGACTGGAGTAAAACCTTCGCGCAAGACTTAACCAATCAGCAAGGTGATGATGTGTGGCCAATCACCTCTACCACCTTTATTCTGGTGCATAAAGAACAGAAAAATGCGGATAAAGGTACTGAAGTCCTGAAGTTCTTTGATTGGGCATACAAAAATGGCGCTGAACAAGCCAGTGCTCTGGACTACGCCACATTACCAAAAGAAGTGGTTGAGCAGGTTCGAGCTGCCTGGAAAACTCAGATTAAAGACAACAGCGGTAAGCCAATCTTCTGATTTACGGGCAAGCTGTGATTTATAAAATATTGATTCAATATATGCCCTAAATAATTCGAGTTGTGGGAAAGCGGCAACTGAGCAAATCCCCAGGAGCTTACTCAAGTAAGTGACTGGGGTGAGCGAAAGCAGCCAACGGACATGCAGCTTGAAGTATGACGGTAGGATGAGAAGAGAGTCTATGGCTGCGAATAAGCCGACTACCAAAGCACCGAGTAAATACGGTGACATCATTTTCAGTGCGCTGGTTAAACTGGCTGCGCTGATTACGCTATTTCTGCTAGGTGGCATTATCATCTCATTGATTGTTGCTTCCTGGCCAAGCATTGAGAAATTTGGTTGGGCCTTCCTGTGGACCAAAGAGTGGGATGCCCCGGCTGAACAGTTTGGCGCATTAGTGCCGATTTACGGCACCATTGTCACTTCTGTTATCGCGCTGCTTATTGCCGTTCCGGTCAGTTTTGGTATTGCCCTGTTTCTGACTGAACTGGCCCCTAACTGGCTAAAACGCCCGCTGGGTGTTGCGATTGAATTGCTGGCCGCTATCCCAAGTATTGTTTACGGGATGTGGGGGCTTTTCGTCTTCGCTCCACTGTTTGCCCGCTATTTCCAAGAACCGGTTGGTAACGTGATGTCTGGCATCCCGATTGTTGGTGTGCTGTTCTCCGGCCCGGCATTCGGTATCGGTATTCTGGCTGCTGGCATCATTCTGGCAATCATGATTATTCCTTACATTGCAGCGGTGATGCGCGATGTATTTGAACAAACGCCGGTAATGATGAAAGAGTCAGCCTACGGTATCGGCTGCACCACCTGGGAAGTGATCTGGCGTATTGTGCTGCCTTACACCAAAAATGGTGTTATCGGCGGCGTGATGTTGGGGTTGGGTCGCGCTTTGGGTGAAACGATGGCGGTGACCTTTATCATCGGTAATACCTACCAGCTCGACAGCTTCTCGCTGTTTATGCCGGGCAACAGTATTACCTCTGCGCTGGCGAATGAGTTTGCTGAAGCGGAATCTGGTTTACATACCGCAGCATTGATGGAATTGGGGTTAATCCTGTTCGTTATCACCTTTATCGTGCTGGCAATATCAAAGTTAATGATTTTGCGTCTGGCTAAGAAAGAGGGGCGCTAAGATGGCGACTATGGATATGCAAAGTGATGCAACGCTGCTGGAAACCCGCCGTAAAAAGCAAGCATGGCGTCGCCAAAAGAACCGTATCGCCTTGATACTTTCAATGGTAACGATGGCGTTCGGCCTGTTCTGGTTAGTGTGGATTTTATTTTCTACCGTCACCAAAGGTATCGACGGTATGTCTTTGGCGCTGTTTACCGAGATGACACCGCCACCTAATACCGCGGGTGGTGGCTTGGCAAACGCCATTGCGGGCAGTGGTTTGTTAATCTTATGGGCAACCGTCATCGGTACGCCACTGGGTATCATGGCGGGGATTTATCTGGCGGAATATGGCCGTAAATCCTGGCTGGCGGAAATTACCCGCTTTATTAATGACATCTTGTTATCAGCACCATCTATCGTTGTCGGCTTGTTTGTTTACACCATCGTGGTTACCAAGATGGAGCACTTCTCCGGTTGGGCTGGGGTGATTGCATTGGCATTGTTACAAGTGCCGATTGTTATCCGTACCACCGAAAATATGCTGAAACTGGTGCCTGATAGCCTGCGTGAAGCGGCTTATGCACTGGGAACACCGAAATGGCGCATGATATCGGCTATTACGCTAAAAGCGTCTATCTCCGGTATTTTGACCGGTATTTTGCTGGCGGTGGCACGTATTGCCGGTGAAACGGCACCGCTGCTGTTTACCTCGCTCTCCAATCAGTTCTGGAGCACCGACCTGAGTCAGCCTATCGCCAACTTGCCAGTCACCATCTTTAAATTTGCCATGAGTCCGTTTGCCGAATGGCAGCAACTGGCTTGGGCCGGGGTGCTGTTGATAACCCTGTGTGTTCTGTTACTGAATATTCTGGCTCGGGTTATTTTCGCAAAGAAAAAGTATTGATCGGCTGAAAAAAAACAGCGATTAGCGCAGAAGATACTGATTGTCAACAAATTTCAAAATGCGGCTACGGCGGCATTGGCTAAAAGAGAGAAGTCTTGATGAGTATGGCTACTGACATCAACAACAGCAAAATCCAGGTTCGTGATCTGAACTTCTACTATGGCAAATTCCATGCGCTGAAGAATATTTCGCTGGATATTGCCAAAAATCAGGTCACCGCATTCATCGGGCCATCGGGGTGCGGTAAATCTACGTTGCTGCGTACATTCAATAAAATGTATCAGTTGTATCCGGATCAGCGTGCGGAAGGCGATATTTTACTGGATGGGAAAAATATCCTGACCGATAAACAAGATATTGCATTACTACGGGCCAAAGTGGGCATGGTTTTCCAAAAACCGACGCCATTCCCGATGTCTATTTACGATAACATCGCTTTTGGCGTTAAGTTGTTTGAGAATTTGTCTCGCGCTGATATGGACGAACGCGTGCAATGGGCATTGACCAAAGCGGCTTTGTGGAATGAAACCAAAGATAAGCTGCATCAGAGCGGTTATAGCTTGTCGGGTGGGCAGCAGCAGCGCCTGTGTATTGCTCGTGGTATTGCTATCCGCCCGGATGTATTGCTGCTTGATGAGCCTTGTTCGGCACTTGATCCTATCTCGACTGGTCGTATTGAAGAGCTAATCAGCGAGTTGAAGTCAGACTACACCGTGGTGATTGTGACGCACAATATGCAACAAGCGGCCCGCTGTTCAGATCACACTGCATTTATGTATCTGGGCGAGTTAATTGAATACAGTGATACCGATACCCTGTTTACCGCGCCACAGCAGAAACAGACGGAAGATTATATTACTGGTCGTTATGGCTGAAGGGCCTATCCCCGTCATACTTCAAGCTGCATGTGCGTTGGCTGCTTTCGTTACTCGGCCCGTCCATGGGCCTCGCAAGGCGAGGCCGCTGCAAACAGCGTTCAAATCTGCTCCCGGCAGACTTGTCACCCCAGTCACTTACTTGAGTAAGCTCCTGGGGATTATGAGCCTCTAATGAGACTCACCCTGCGGGCCAGCGCAAGCGCTGTTCAACATGGCTTCAACCAAGTTGTCGCTCGCTTGCCGCCTTGATGCAATTAGAATTATGTAGGGTATACATCAATTTCGCCTACTTACACGTACGGGAAGTATTATGGATAACTTGAATCTGAATAAACATATTTCCGGCCAGTTCAATGCGGAACTTGAACATATCCGCACCCAAGTGCTAACGATGGGCGGGTTGGTGGAACAACAACTGTCTGACGCGATCACCGCGATGCATAATCAGGACGGTGAGTTGGCGAAACAGGTCATTGCCGGTGATAAAAAGGTCAATATGATGGAAGTGGCGATTGATGAAGCCTGCGTGCGCATCATTGCCAAACGTCAGCCAACGGCCAGTGATTTGCGTTTGGTGATGGCGATTATCAAGACCATTTCTGAGCTGGAGCGCATTGGTGATGTGGCGGATAAAATCTGCCGTACCGCGCTGGAGAAGTTCTCTCATCAGCATCAGCCCTTGCTGGTTAGCCTGGAGTCTTTGGGCCGCCACACGGTGCAGATGCTGCATGATGTGCTGGACGCCTTTGCCCGCATGGATTTGGACGAAGCTATCCGCATCTATCGTGAAGATAAGAAGGTCGATCAGGAATATGAAGGCATCGTGCGCCAATTGATGACCTATATGATGGAAGATCCGCGAACTATTCCCAGTGTGCTGACGGCGCTATTTTGCGCGCGTTCCATTGAGCGTATCGGCGATCGCTGCCAGAATATCTGTGAATTTATCTTTTATTTCGTCAAAGGGCAGGATTTCCGCCATCTGGGTGGCGATGATTTAGAAAATCTGCTTTCCAATAAGACTGAAAAATAACTTCTTCTACCCCAATCATACCGAAGGTTAAGGTGTGATTGGGGGCGGTTTGCGTGTTTCCCCCTCTCCTTTGCACCGACCTTCCTTAAATAGTTATTTATTATCAATATAATGAGACTCATTCACTGAGACTAATTAGTTATAAATATAGTGTTTTATATTATTTCCTGACCTAACGGCAAATTGATAGTTTATCGATATCGCAAGACCTCAATTACCTTAGGAGCTTTCTATGAAGCCGTCTCTTTCCACTCAAAAAAGCACAATCGTATTAACGCTGCTAGCGTGCCTGGCTACGCTTTCTGGCGCAGCTCATGCTGATAAACTGGACGATATCAAGCAAGCTGGTGTGGTGCGAATTGCTGTTTTTGACAGTAACCCACCGTTTGGTTATATCGATCCGCAGACTAAAAAACTGGTGGGATATGACGTGGATATCGCCAATGCTATCGCCCAGGATTTAGGGGTTAAAGTGGAGCTGCGGGCAACCAATCCGGCTAACCGTATACCGCTGCTGATATCCAAAAAAGTGGATTTGATTGCTGCCAACTTCACCATTACTGACGATCGCGCTAAAGAAGTGAACTTCAGCTTGCCGTACTTCGCCACCGGCCAGAAATTTATTGCGCATAAAGGCGTGTTAAAAACGCCAGAAGATATCGGTAAATTACGCATCGGTGCTGATAAAGGAACCGTTCAGGAAATTACCCTGCGTGAGCATTATCCAACCGCGAAAGTCATTTCCTACGATGATACCCCAGTAGCATTTACCGCTCTGCGCAATGGCAATGTTCAAGCTATCACGCAAGATGATGCAAAACTCGTCGGTCTGTTGGGTAACCTGCCTGCGGCTCAAAAAGCAGATTTTGAAATCTCACCCTTTAGCATTACCAAAGAGTATCAAGGTGTGGGTATCCCTAAAGGCGAAGATCGTTTAACCACCCAAGTGAATGAAACCCTGGTTAAACTGGAAAAAGATGGCGAAGCGGCGAAAATTTATAACCGCTGGTTCGGGCCGGAAACCAATTCAGCCCAGCCGCGTGGTGAGTTTAAGTTTGCGCCATTAGATCAACAGCCTAAAGCCTAATATATCCTTCGTCCTTGAGTTGTTGGGGTGTTAGCTGCGCGTGTTACTCGGCCCATCCATGGGCCTCGCCTCTGCGAGGCCGCTGCAAGCAGCGTTCAAATCTGCTCCCGACAGATTTGTCCCCCGAATCACTTACTGGTTTTGACTTAAAATAAGTAAGCTCATCGTGATTCGTTTGCAGGCGGCCTACCTGCAACTCCAATGACTTCGGCTATAAGGTTATGACTCATAGGTATCTAATAGTAAAAAATGGATTTTATTGTATGCCTAAAAAACACTCTATTAAGGTGTCAAGCAGAGATAGGCCTAAAATCCTATGAATCTACATCACCTCACTGATTGGCTGCTGGCTCCGCAATATCTCGGCTGGTTGTGGCACGGTTTTCTACTGACGTTGTGGATTTCTGCCTGCACAGTGGTGGCCTCGACATTGTTAGGTTTTTTGCTGGCAGCCGCCAGAGACAGTGAACTCAACGGGCTGCAATGGCTTGCGATAGGTTACAGCACGCTATTTCGCAACACGCCGCTGCTGATCCAACTGTTCTTTTGGTATTTCGCTGCCAGCCAGTTACTGCCCGCATCCTGGATACCCTGGCTTAATACTCCCCATGAGATAACATTTTTCGGGTTAACCCTCGGCTGGCCTTCTTTTGAATTCTTGGCCGGTTTTATCGGGTTGACCTGTTATTCCACGGCATTTATTGCTGAAGAGTTGCGCGCGGGGATAAGCGGGGTGGCGAAGGGGCAAAAGTATGCTGCCCATGCATTGGGGTTGACGGGATGGCAGGCCATGCGCCATGTGGTGTTGCCGCAGGCGTTGAAGATAGCGATGCCGCCGTTACTGGGCCAATATATGAATATTATTAAAAACTCGTCGTTAGCAATGGCTATTGGGGTGGCTGAGCTTTCTTATGCCTCTCGTCAGGTTGAAACCGAAACGCTAAGAACATTTCAGGCTTTTGGTGTCGCGACGGTGTTGTATATCGCGATTATTGCGTTGATTGAGGCTTGGGGCATGTGGCGTCAGCAGCGAACCGCTGCTAAGGGGTTCTGAGATGGATTTTACCATTATCGCCGATAACTGGACTTATCTGTTGTGGGGCACTTTTCCTGATGGCCCATTAGGTGGGGCGGCATTAACGTTGCTGATCAGCCTGTTGGCTGGGGTGGCTTCGGCAATCTTAGGCACGGCGCTGGGCGTGGCGTTGGCGATGTCCCGTGGTGTTTGGGCGGGGGTTTTGGCGGCAGTTTTAGGGTTTTTCCGCGCTATTCCTGTGATTATGTTGATTTTCTGGACTTACTTCCTGCTACCGATGGTATTTGGTGTGGATATTCCGGAAATCACCACGGTGGTGTGCGCATTGGCACTGATTGCATCGGCGTATTTGGCTCATGCGGTGAAAGCGGGAATTATCGCCATCGGTGCAGGTCAGTGGCAGGCGGGTTTGTCATTGGGGTTCAATCGCTGGCAGGTTTTGTGGTTTGTTGTTTTACCACAAGCCTTACGTATGATGGTGCCATCCTTTATTAATCAATGGATTTCATTGATAAAGGATACCTCATTGGCTTATATCGTTGGGGTGAATGAACTGACATTTTTGGCCACTCAGGTTAATAACCGTAGCATGGTTTATCCGATGGAAGTGTTCTTGTTTGTCGCGTTGGTTTATTTTGTTTTATGTCTGACGCTGGACTTGCTGGCAAATGGCCTTAATCGCCGTTTCAGCCCGAAAAATACCATTAAAAATCAAAGCGCCATTAAACGGTCATGGCGCTGGTGGCGTAATAAACCTGCATTATCGGTAAGTTAATTACGCGTGATCTGCCAACCTCTGTCACGCCATAAATCGGGCAGCTGATGCATATCATCAAACATAGTGACCAACGGGTGGTGAATGGGCGGGTTATGCGGGTCGGCGCAGTAGTAATACACCGGTATCCCTGCGGCTATTCCGGCATGGGTGCCGGCGGCAGAGTCTTCAACTAAAATGCAGTGCTCGGCCGCGACATGCATCTCTTTTGCCGCATGATAAATTAGTGCCGGATCAGGCTTCCAGCGCTGAATGTCATAGCCACTATAGAGGCGGGTATCAAAGAATGATAGCAACCCGGTCAGGCCAAGAGAGTGCTGCATTTTGCTCACCGGCCCGTTAGAGACAACGCAGACCGGCACGGTGATGTGCTCCAACAGCGCTTTTACGCCATCAATAGGCTGCAATTCGGCATCGAATAAACGAGCGACCTCGGCGCGGTAGAGTTTTTCCAGAGCTGCTATTGATTCATCCAGACCATTTTCTTGACTGACCAACGCGACTATTTCATTCAGTTTCACCCCTTTAAAACGCTTAATCATCTCTTCCAGCGACAGGTGAATACCGTAATGGGCAAACATCACCACGTATGCCTGGCAGCACAGGACCTCGCTGTCTACCAGGGTGCCGTCGCAATCGAACATGACACATTCAATTTGGTTCACTCAATTCTCCTTTTAACCATACCGTTTGTCTTTCATCCCACTTTAATCATCCTGAGTAAGAATGCGATGTTTAATGACCAGTTTAGTAACATCATTAATATCAACTGAATAAAATTCAATAAGTTGAATGCCACATGGTTAATATTAAACCGCCTGTTGCGCAACAGTGAAGATAAAAAATAGCCAAAAAGAGTGTGATCTCGCTCTAAACAATGTTTTTTTTGTTATAGGATATCCCCAACAATTACTCCCTTTTGTGGAACTCGTCGAATGAGTAAACCAAATCTTGATATTGAGCAGGGGCTGCTCGAACGTGTATTTAAACTGAAACAGCACGGCACCACGGCACGTACTGAGCTGATTGCCGGTATCACTACCTTTTTGACCATGGTCTATATCGTGTTTGTAAACCCACAGATTTTAGGGGTTGCGGGTATGGATGTGCGGGCTGTTTTCGTCACCACCTGCCTGATTGCCGCCTTTGGTAGCATCTTTATGGGCTTATTGGCTAATTTACCGGTAGCACTGGCTCCGGCGATGGGGCTTAACGCTTTCTTCGCTTTTGTGGTGGTTGGCGCGATGGGTATTTCATGGCAAGTCGGCATGGGGGCTATCTTCTGGGGCGCAATCGGTTTCCTTTTGCTCACCATTTTCCGCATCCGATATTGGATGATTGCTAACATTCCGCTGAGTCTGCGGGTGGGGATCACCAGTGGTATCGGCCTGTTTATTGCTATGATGGGGCTGAAAAATGCCGGTATCGTGGTGGCAAACCCGGATACATTAGTCGCGGTGGGAAATCTGACCTCTCACAGTGTGCTGTTGGGGGCGCTGGGCTTCTTTATTATCGCGGTTCTGGCCTCTCGCAATATCCATGCTGCGGTGCTGGTGTCGATTGTGGTAACCACGCTGATTGGCTGGGCGCTGGGAGATGTCCAATACTCGGGCATCTTCTCCATGCCGCCAAGTGTGACCTCCGTGGTCGGGCAGGTGGATTTAGCCGGTGCGCTGAATGTTGGTATGGCTGGGATCATTTTCTCCTTTATGCTGGTTAACCTGTTCGATTCATCCGGCACATTGATTGGTGTGACGGATAAAGCCGGTTTAACCGACCATAAAGGTAAGTTCCCACGCATGAAACAAGCGCTGTATGTGGACAGCATCAGCTCGGTAGCCGGTGCCTTTATTGGGACATCATCAGTGACGGCTTATATTGAAAGCTCCTCTGGGGTTTCTGTCGGGGGTCGTACCGGCTTAACCGCCGTGGTGGTGGGCATTTTGTTCCTGCTGGTGATGTTTATTTCGCCATTGGCCGGAATGGTGCCTGCCTATGCCGCAGCCGGTGCGTTGATTTATGTTGGCGTGCTGATGACATCCAGCTTGTCCCGCGTGAAATGGGATGACCTGACCGAAGCGGTTCCGGCATTTGTTACCGCAGTAATGATGCCGTTTAGTTTCTCTATTACTGAAGGGATCGCATTGGGATTTATCTCTTATTGCCTGATGAAGTTGGGTACTGGTCGCTGGCGTGAAATCAGCCCATGCGTAGTGGTAGTGGCGCTACTGTTTGTGCTGAAAATTGCGTTTGTCGATCACTGATCACAAAACGCCCCCTTTTTCGACACTGAGGCAGGGGGCGTTGTCGTTATCATCTTATGCTTTTAACTGAGCGCTGATTTGCTCCAGTGCTTTTGTGGCACATTGTGCATCCAGGTGCCCACCGGGCGCGCCAGCAACACCGATCGCACCCACCACTTCATCGCCTGCTTTCACCGGTACTCCGCCACCTAATAGCAAGAAGCCGGGAATATCTTTCAGGTTATTGGCCGCAGGCGTCTTCTGGCTGTTTTCCATCACTTGCCCGCTGGGGGTTTTAGTCGATAGCGCGGTAAAGGCTTTTTGTTCACTGGCTTTTACCGTATGTGGGCCAGCATTATCCGCACGCAGCACAGTTTTGATGATGCCAGCACGATCAACGACGGTAACCGCAACGTTATAGCCATCCGCCTGGCAAATGGCGAGGGTGCGGCTTGCCACATCGGTGGCCAGCGCCAGAGAGATATTGCGTTCAGTATTCAGACCCGCAGCAGAGGCTTGAGTTATCAGGCCGATGAATAAGGCGGAGGTCAGGGCAATGGGCTTGATCATATAAAATCCTTATTGTTAGCGACGTGAATTCATCACAGTAACGCTATGCTACGGCGAAAAGTGGTGAAAAAACATTCGGCTAACTACCCGTTTTACTAGGTATTTCTACCTATCCCCTGCGCACTTGACGCCGCAGGGGTGTTAGCTGTGTTCGCGCACCCGAATCACTTACTTATGTAAGCTCATCGGGATGAGTTCACTGGCTGCCTACCTGCAACGTCAATTGCTTTGGGGATTATTGGCGCACTTGACGCCGCAGGGGTGTTAGCTGCGTTCGCGCACCCGAATCACTTACTGGTTTTGACTTTAAAATAAGTAAGCTCATCGGGATGAGTTCACTGGCTGCCTACCTGCAACGTCAATTGCTTTGGGGATTATAGGGCGGATAAGTGATAGTGATGAATCAGTGATGCCAGCGAGTTGACCTCTAGCTTGGCAAAGATATTCGCGCGGTGAGCCTCAACCGTTCGTGGAGACAGCGACAATGTATGGGCAATCTGTTTGCTGGTTTCCCCTTGAATAATCAGGGTGGCAACTTCCCGCTCGCGAGCAGAGAGTTGGTTGAATAGCTGTTGATAGCTCTCCCGCTGCTTATGGGCTGTCAGCGATTGTTCATGCTGCTCCAGCGCCATACTGACGGTTTCGATCAGGACATCGGCATCAATCGGTTTGGTCAAAAACTCCAGAGCGCCGCCTTTAAAGGCCCGGCGGCACAATTCAATATTACCGTGCCCAGTCATTATGATGACCGGAAGAGTGCTATCACGGTTTTGAATCGTTTCCAGTACCACCATGCCGCTTTTACCGGGCATGCGGATATCCAGCAGTACACAACTGGGTTGCGTGACCGCCAAGGCATCGAGGAATTGCTGGCCATTACTGAACGTTTTAACTTCCCAACCCATTGTTGCCAGTAACGTTGCTAATGCGGCGCGCACACCGTCGTCGTCGTCAATCAGATAAATATACTTAGTCATGTGCGCTTCCTGTTGTCAGTGGAAAGGTTAGGGTAAAGCAGGCTCCGCCATATTCACTATTCGCCGCTTTGATGTCGCCGCCCATCCGTTGTACCAATGTTTCACACAACGTCAAGCCCAGCCCTAATCCACTCTCTCTGGTGGTAAAAAATGGCGTAAACAGGTTATCCAATTGCTGGTTGTTCAGCCCCGACCCGTTATCCTCTATCTGGATTAGCCATTGCTGTGGTTGCAGGCTGGCAGTGAAATAAATTAGTGGTGTTGGGGTGTGTTGTACCGCATGGATCGCGTTACTGAGCAAGTTATGCAGGATTTGCTCCAGCCATAAAGGATCAGCCTGTAGAGGGGGTAAATTCGCCGGAATACTGTTTATAACAGTGACTTTACTGGCCGTTATCTCATTGCTTAATAAGGTATTAACGCGTAACCAGATATCAGCTACCACCACCGGTTGTAAATTCACCTGCCCACGACTGAGTAAGGTGCGCAGCCGTTCTAGCAGTGCCGAAATGCGTTTTATTTGCTCAACGGAAGCCAGTAGCAGCGGGGTGATTTTTTCGTCTTGTGCTGATAATAACCGCAGGGCGGTTTGGTTATACGTAAGTGTCGCTGTAAGGGGTTGGTTCAGCTCATGGGCGATACCGGTTGCAATTTCACCCATCGCATTAAGTCTGGCTTGATCGGCGAATTTAGCCCGTTGTTCGGCGCGGTTGCGGTATTGTGCCAATTGCTGCCAACGCTGCCAGCCATAGATAACGGCTCCCCATAAGAGTGACAGCAGCAGAGCGGTTAACCACGGTAAATCGCGCCAAAGAGGGGTGGCCTGGCCGGTTAAAGTGAAGGATTGGGCACCCTCTCCCAGTGGCTTTTTCCATTGCCATAAGCTGTTTGCATTTGCATCGCCCAGAACCGCTAATGGATGTTGCTGATAGCGTAATGTGATGCTGTCGAAATGATTAGGTAAACCAACAGCCTGTAACAACTTTAAGCCATTAATTTGCAAGCCGCTGCCATTGTAAGAGTTAGAGAGTTGGTAATCCCCGGCGTGAGTTTTCAGCGTTAACCGGCCGGCGGTTGATGTGTCCGCTTTGGATTGGCTGATCGCCACCAACTGCGGGAAGTGGCGTTGAAGTTGCGTCAATTGGCTCGGTTCGAGTGTCAAAAATAAAATGGCCTGTTGCTGGGCTAATTGCTGGCTTAATTCGCGGTGAGTAATACGAAAATCAGCTTCGCGCTCAGCTTGCTGCACATTTAAGCCATACCAGCCCAGCCAGAGAGTGGATATCAGGGTCAGGATAAGCCAGGCAGTGATTTTAATGGCCATTTAGCAGCATCCGCACAAAAGAAAGTGGCTATTGATAACATGTACGGGGGGAAGAGGAAACCCCCAATGGGCACCACCTGCACTGGGCAAACGCGTGCGATAAAACAATCACTATCTGCTCCGTTACCCCTTTAAATTTCACTTAAATAAGTATCAGTTGTGGATTTATTGCACTGAAATTGTGATCACAGGATAAAAACAAGAAAAATCGTTTCTGGCCGTTATCAAGTCTGCGTGCGAAATGCCGTTAATAGATGTGGAGCTATCCAGTTCCCTTCACTGAGCGACACGATAATGCTAAAAACCACACAAGCCCGATTTACCTTACTCGTCAGTGCGTTTTTTATTCTGTTACTGATAATCACTGTGGTGGTTATTCAGCTTTTTGTGACACCACAACTCAAACAATCTGAAAGTACCATTGTTGGCAATAGCGTTGACCAAATCGCAACGGCAATCACCGCGCAAATGAATAAAGTGGAAGCGCAAGCGCGCAGTATTACGCAGGCGGTCGCTGTTATGGACAGCAATACTATCGATCAGTTATTACCGGGCCTGGTGGATCAGTATGGCGACAGTAATGTGTTTGGTGGCGGTATTTGGCCATTACCTAATAAGCGTGAGCAAGGGGTGATGAAGTTCAGTACGTTCTTTGCCCGTAATGGCGAAAATAAGTTAACGGTTAACACTCATTGGAATTCGCCAGAATCACAAAATTATTTCGAACAACCGTGGTACAAAGAGGGTTTAAATGCCCCGAAAGGCTTCTGTGCCTGGGCTAAAGCGTATCAGGATGATGCCAGCCCGCAGCCGCGAACTAACTGCGCAATGGCGATTTATAAAGGTGGCGAGGTATATGGTGTATCTACCATTGATGTCACTTTGGGCTTCTTTAATCGCCTGGTTAAAGAAATGGAGCAGAAAGTGAATGGCACGATTCTGATTGTCGAAGCCGATGGCAAGATTGTTGGTAGTAGTGCTCTGGCAGACGGTAAAGCCGAATTAAAAAATCTATCCGACGTTGCCGCCAGCTCACCAATGGCGACTGAAACACAGCGGTTGTTGGCTCAGATGAAAGACCAGAAATCACTGGAAAGTGAATTTGACGTTGAAGGGACTTCCCACACTCTGTTTATCCGCCCGATCGCCAATAGCCCGTGGTATCTGGTGACAGATTTGCCGACCAGCCTGTTGGTTAAGCAAAGCCACGGTATTTTGCTGCATTTAGGTCTGGTGCAGATTCCTATTATGTTGTTATTGCTGTTATTTTTAGTGTTTTCAATCCGCGTATTTATGAAGCGCTTAGCGGCATTGAAAGAGAATATTACCGCACTGTCTGCGGGGGGCGCGGATTTAACCCAACGTTTGCCACAAAGCAGTAGTCCGGAGTTCAATGCTATTAACCAGAGTTTCAACGATTTTATCGACTATTTGCAGCAAATGATGCGGAAAGTAGGTGAAAGTAGCCTGGCTATTGCCTCGGCTTCGCGCCAAATCGCCAGTGGAAATCTGGATTTATCGGCCCGAACTGAAGATCAGGCCAGTTCGATTGAAGAAACTGCCGCTTCAATGGATGAACTCACCAGCACGGTGAAACAAAATGCGGATAATGCCAGTCATGCTAACCAATTGGCGATAGATGCCTCCACGGTGGCAGTGAAAGGCAGTACCGTGGTGAAACAGGTGGTGGATACGATGGGTTCAATCAATCATTCATCGAAGAAAATCGTCGATATCATCAGTGTGATTGATAGCATCGCCTTCCAGACTAACATTCTGGCGCTAAACGCGGCGGTAGAAGCGGCAAGGGCGGGTGAGCAAGGCCGTGGCTTTGCCGTGGTCGCGTCTGAGGTTCGCAATTTGGCACAGCGTTCAGCAACATCAGCCCGTGAAATTAAAAAGCTGATTGAAGACTCGGTGGCCGATATTGCCACCGGTACCCGTTTGGTCGCCGATGCTGGGACGACAATGGATAACCTGATGGGCGGGGTGTCCAATGTTGCAACGTTAATGAATGAGATAATGTCATCGAGTCGCGAGCAAAGTTTGGGCATCGATCAGGTTAATTTGGCGATTAATCAGCTAGATAACTCGACACAACAAAACGCAGCATTGGTGGAGCAAGTGGCCGCTGCGGCACAAGCGATGCAGGATCAAACGCTACAGTTGGAAAGTGTGATCAGTGGTTTTAAGGTTTAATGATGTACGGCTGATATGCTAAAAATCAGAAGAGGGTAAAGAAAGGGTTATTAATGATGGGGTTACCCGCCGCGCAGCCATCCGCAGCGGGTATAAACCTGAGTTTAGCCCTGAATCAGATGAGGAATTTTCACATCAGGATTAACGTCAGCGTCATAATCTACACCGTCGACGGCGAAACCAAACAGGTTTAAGAACTCAGTCTTATAACCGGTAAAGTCGGTCAGTTGGTAGATATTGTCATTGGTCACCTGATCCCACAACGCTTGTACCTGGTTTTGAATTTCCGGGGCAAGTTCTTTGTAGTCAGCGCGCAGGCGGCCATCTGCATCCAGGTGTGGCGCATTACCGCACAAGCTGTCTTTATACAGGGAATAAACCTGCTCGATACAGCCTTCGTGAGTGCCTTGCTCTTTCATCACTTTGAACAGCAATGACAGATACAGTGGCATCATTGGAATAGCAGAACTGGCTTGAGTTACCACCGCTTTCAGTACAGATACACGGGCATCGCCGCCGCCATGAGCAGACAAGCTGTCGCGGATAGCCAGAACTTTTTGATCCAAATCCTTCTTGGCCGCGCCAATAGAGCCGTTCCAATAGATATCATGGGTGATTTTTTCGCCCAGATAAGTAAAGGCCGTAGTTTGCGCACCTTCAGCCAGCACACCTGCTTCCAACAGAGCATCAATCCACATCTGCCAGTCTTCGCCGCCCATTACGGCCACCGTATTGTCGATCTCGGTTTGGCTTGCCGGTTGTAGCACAATCTCTTTGATAACTTCTTTATCAGTATCCAGACCGCGGAATTTAACTTCATGACCGATTGGCTTCAGTGTTGAGTTAAATACTTCGCCGGTTTTCGGATGAGTGCGTCGCGGTGAGGCCAGACTGTAGATAACCTGATCAACCTGACCCAAGTCTTGCTTGATAGCTTCAATTGTCAGTCGTTTAATCTCATCGGAGAACGCATCGCCATTGATGCTTTTCGCATACAGGCCTTTCTGCTCGGCGAATTTGTGGAACGCCGCGCTATTGTACCAACCGGAAGTAGCGGGTTTACCTTCTTCACCTGGGCGCTCAAAGAACACACCCAGCGTATCGGCACCACAACCAAATGCTGCTGTGATGCGAGCCGCCAGCCCGTATCCAGTTGACGCACCAATCACTAATACTCGTTTTGGGCCGTTAGCGATTGCACCTTCTGCTGTGACATAGTCGATTTGCTTTTTGACGTTAGCTTCACAGCCCGCCGGATGTGCAGTCACACAGATAAAGCCGCGTACACGTGGTTTTATAATCATGGATACCTCAGTTTATGAATAAAGTTAAGTGTTCGAGCTACCGTCGGTTCGGACTCATAGAGCCAGATTATCAAAATTAGCGATAATCTGCTCCAGCTCTATAGCATCACACTCATTTTCCAATACAAAAACTGGAGAAAATTCGCCCCAGTAAGTCATCAGAGCTAAATTCACCGGTAATTTCGCTCAATGACTGTTGTGCTAAACGCAGCTCTTCCGCCAGCAACTCCCCAGCGTAAGCGCTTACTAACTGTTCGTGACCTTGTACCAGATGCTGGGCTGCTGCTTCCAGTGCTTGTAAATGACGGCTTCGGGCCAGAAAACCGCCTTCGGTGTTGCTGGTAAAGCCCATACTCAGCTTGAGATGATTACGCAGCAGGTCAATACCTTCACCGGTTCGGGCCGATAAGCGAATTAGTGAGTGACCATTTACTTCGGTCAGACCTAAGGTTTCACCGGTGATGTCGGCTTTATTACGTACTACAGTGATCGGCAGTGTCGCGGGTAAGCGCGCCATAAACTCGGGCCAGATAGCGGCCGGTTCAGTGGCATCTGTGGTGGTGCCATCAACCATAAACAGCACCCGATCAGCTTGTTCTATCTCGTTCCACGCACGTTCGATACCAATGCGCTCAACTTCGTCACCGGCTTCACGTAAGCCGGCGGTATCAATGATATGCAGTGGCATTCCATCGATATGAATATGTTCTCGTAAAACATCACGAGTTGTTCCCGCGATATCGGTAACAATTGCCGCCTCACGCCCCGCTAACGCATTGAGTAAACTGGATTTTCCGGCGTTAGGGCGGCCAGCAATCACCACTTTCATCCCTTCGCGCAGCAAACTGCCTTGCCGCGCTTCAGTGCGCACTTGCTCCAGTTCAGCCATTACGCCGTTCAGTTGGCCTTCAATTTTACCATCAGACAGAAAGTCAATTTCCTCATCTGGGAAGTCAATTGCCGCTTCGACGTAGATTCGCAAGTGAGTAAGTGCTTCCACCAATTGATGGATACGGACTGAAAATGCGCCCTGTAATGAATTCACCGCCGAGCGTGCTGCTTGCTCTGAGCTGGCGTCAATCAGGTCAGCAATGGCTTCCGCCTGCGCCAGATCCAGCTTGTCGTTTAAGAATGCGCGCTCAGAGAACTCCCCTGGGCGGGCAATACGCAGCTCTGGCAGGGCCAGAATGCGTTTTAACAGTAAATCCAGTATAACTGGGCCACCGTGACCTTGCAGTTCCAGCACGTCCTCGCCAGTGAAGGAATTCGGGCCAGGGAAGTAAAGAGCGATACCTTGGTCCAATGTGCTGCCATCGACATCTTTAAACGGCAGATAATCGGCATAACGTGGCTTGGGTAATTTACCTAAAACCGCTTGCGCAACCGTGGCGGCAGCACGACCTGAAACACGTAAAATACCCACGCCACCGCGGCCTGGCGGTGTTGCTTGAGCGACGATAGTATCAGTGGTGCTCATGGTTATATCTCTCTTTAAAAGAATAAGGCGGTCATATAGCTATGACCGCCTCATATACCCTTCTTAATTGCAGTCGCAGCGTTTGTTAGCTGCTCTCCCCAGTTACTGACGTCTGCCAGTGACTGGGGTATCTATCATGTTAAGACTGTTTTTTCTTATCGCGGCTGTGTAAGCCACGTTTTTCCAGACCACGATAAATCAGCTGCTGTTGCAGGATGGTCACCAGGTTACTGACGATATAGTACAGTACCAGACCGGCCGGGAACCACAGGAAGAACACAGTGAAAATAACTGGCATGAAGGTCATTATCTTCTGCTGCATCGGGTCAGTCACGGTGGTCGGTGACATCTTCTGAATGAAGTACATGGTGATACCCATCAGAATTGGCAGAATGTAGTACGGGTCTTGTGCTGACAAGTCATGAATCCACAGGATGAATGGCGCATGACGCAACTCAACGGAACTCATCAACATGTAGTACAACGCCAGGAAGATTGGCATCTGAATGACCAGCGGTAAGCAGCCACCCAGCGGGTTAACCTTCTCAGCTTTGTACAACGCCATCATTTCCTGACTCATACGCTGCTTATCGTCGCCGATACGCTCACGCATGGCAGCCAGTTTAGGCTGTAGCAAACGCATTTTCGCCATCGAGGTGTATTGCGCTTTAGTCAGCGGGTACATGATACCACGCACGATAAAGGTAATAACGATGATGGAGAAGCCCCAGTTACCGACAAAGCTGTGAATGAATTTCAACAGTTTGAACAGTGGCTGAGAAATAAACCATAACCAACCATAGTCAACCGTCAGGTCAAGATGGGGCGCGATAGCGGCCATTTTGTCCTGAATTTCCGGGCCAACCCACAAGGTGGCACCCAGTTGTTTCGCTTCACCCGGCTGAATAACGACAGGCGCACCTTTAAAGCCGATGGCAGCCAAACCGTTACCCAAGTCAGCGGAATAGAAGGTGTTGGTTTCGTTAGCTGTTGGGATCCACGCGGTTGCAAAGTACTGCTGCAACATGGCTACCCAGCCGCCTTTGGTGGTGATGTCCAGGCTCTTATCTTCGATATCACTAAAACTGTATTTTTTATATTTAGTTTCATCAGAAGAGTAAGCCGCACCACGATAAGTATGCAGCGCAAAGTTATTGCTGCCGGTATCACGGTGTTTAGGCAAGTTGATGCTTTGCTTCAATTGGCCAAACAGCGTCAGCTCCAGCGGGGCAGCAGAGGCGTTTTTAACGTGATAATCCACGCCAATAGCGTAATCGTTACGTTTCAGCACGAAGGTCTTGATGAAAACAGAACCGTCTTTACCGGTGAAGGTCAATGGAATGCGCAGTTCATCCTGACCATCAGCCAATACAAAGCTGGTTTGAGGCGTTTCAAACAGTGGGCGCTCGCCGTTAGCTGGGTTATCCGGGCCGCTTTTACCGGTCAGGCCACTTTGCGCCTGATAAACGAACGCTGGGGTGGTTTCCAGTAATTCGAACGTTTTGTCTGAACCCAGAGCATCCGGGTAAGCCAGCAGGTTAGCCTGCTCGATGTCGCCGCCACGGGTATTAATGGTCAGAGACAGCACATCAGTTTTTACAGTAATCAATTGGCCCTGACCACTGCCTGGCACAGCCTGGCTTGCTTTATCACCGGTAGCAGTATTCGCAGTCTGTTGCGTGGTCTGAGCGGCTGGTTGTGGACTGTTGTCCACCTGCCAGGCTTGCCAGATCATGAAAGACACGAACAGCAGAGCGATGAGTAGAAGATTGCGTTGCGAATCCATCGTTAGTGTTCTCTGTTATCGTCGGGTTTCGGCGGCACGGGATCATCGCCACCTGGGTTCAAAGGGTGGCATTTTAATACGCGTTTCAGTGTTAACCAACTGCCTTTTATCATACCAAACCGGCGCACTGCCTCAATTCCGTAATGAGAGCATGTCGGATGGAAACGACAACGCGGCCCCAGCAGCGGACTAATCACGAGCTGATAGCCCCTGATTAGCCCGATCAGGATGCGGGAGCCTGGCGACAGTGGCGACGCCATAATTTTTCCAAAGCTTCCGTTAACGCACGGTTATCGAGGTCAGCCACGCCTTTTTTCACCAACACAACAAAATCCATAGACGGTAACGTATGCTGATGTAAACGGAAGCTCTCGCGGGTTAAGCGCTTGATCCGATTACGTTCATGAGCACGTTTGACATGTTTTTTGGCGACGGTAAGACCGATGCGGGGATGCCCCAGCTCGTTCAGGCGGCCGAGGATGGTGATTTGCGGCGTGCCAGCCCGTTGTGGCTGCTGGAAGACGAAAGTGAAATGACTGGGAGTTAACAAACGTAACTCCCTAGGAAATGCTAGCTTAACCACTGAGATGGTTAGCTTTTATTACTTAGAAACAGTCAGACGAGTACGGCTTTTCGCACGACGGCGAGCCAGAACTTGACGACCATTTTTGGTGGCCATACGAGCACGGAAACCGTGGCTACGGTTGCGCTTCAATACGGACGGTTGGAAAGTGCGTTTCATAGCGATTTCTACCTAAACTTAAAATAATTACTGATTCAGTAAACGCGTTTGGCTGCTCGGAGTGAAACACCGACGCCTCAATCGCAACATATAAAGAAGCGGGATTGTAATAATTGTACAGTCCTGAGTCAATTGACATTGCGCCCGCCCGCACAGAAGTTTTCTGTATCGGGAGTTTACCAAGAGCCTGCCCGTGTTCACCGCTGGTTTCTTTTTTGGCCAAGGCCATCAAGAGCACAGGCATCACACGTAGGGCTGAGGATTATACGGACTCCCGGACAAATCGCAAGGATCGCGGTGAGATCCTTTGCGGATTAATCGCGATCTGTTGCAGGGAAAGGGGAGGGAGATAGTAGCGAATCTTGAAATATTTCGCGATCATTGACGATGAGGGGCACGAAAAGCTGTGCGCTGGGTTACACTCCCGACAGAAGTTATGCCCTGTGGATAAAAAGGATCTAATCTGTGAGGAAGGGGAGGATCTATTGCTCCTTTTGCGCTATGATCCGCCATTCCGATCGCATCCGCTACTCTGGGATCACTACTCTAGGATCTTGGGGGATGTGAGTCGTAAAACAACCGAAAAACGGTTCGCATGTCACTTTGGCTTGCTACAGGCCATGTTGGCGTGTGTCAAAAACGATGAGTTACAAAAAATCCTGATTTCTTTCTTTTATTGATCTTGTTCGAGTGGAGTCCGCCGTGTCACTTTCGCTTTGGCAGCAGTGTCTTGCCCGATTGCAGGATGAGTTACCTGCCACAGAATTTAGTATGTGGATACGCCCCCTACAGGCGGAACTGAGTGACAATACTCTGGCGCTTTACGCCCCTAATCGTTTTGTTCTGGACTGGGTCCGTGATAAGTACTTAAACAATATCAATGGCTTGCTTAATGATTTCTGTGGTTCCGAGGTTCCTTTACTGCGTTTTGAAGTAGGGAGTAAGCCGGCGGTAAGAGCACACAATCATCCAGTTACAGCCAGCGTTAGCGCACCTGTTGCTCCGGTTACCCGCAGCGCACCGGTACGCCCGAGTTGGGACAGTTCACCCGCTCAGCCTGAACATTCTTACCGTTCGAATGTGAACCCGAAGCACACATTTGATAACTTCGTTGAAGGTAAATCGAACCAATTAGCGCGTGCTGCGGCCCGTCAGGTTGCCGACAATCCGGGTGGAGCGTATAACCCATTATTCCTCTATGGCGGCACAGGTTTGGGTAAAACTCACCTGTTACATGCTGTAGGGAATGGCATCATTGCGCGTAAAGCCAATGCCAAAGTGGTTTACATGCATTCCGAGCGTTTTGTGCAAGATATGGTGAAAGCCTTGCAGAACAACGCGATAGAAGAGTTTAAACGCTATTATCGTTCGGTTGATGCTTTATTAATCGATGATATTCAGTTCTTTGCCAATAAAGAGCGTTCACAGGAAGAGTTTTTCCACACCTTCAATGCCTTGTTGGAAGGCAATCAGCAGATCATTCTGACCTCAGATCGCTATCCAAAAGAGATCAACGGAGTAGAAGATCGCTTGAAATCGCGTTTCGGCTGGGGGCTAACGGTTGCCATTGAGCCACCGGAGCTGGAAACCCGTGTTGCGATTCTGATGAAAAAGGCAGATGAAAATAATATTCGCTTGCCGGGTGAAGTCGCGTTCTTTATTGCCAAACGTCTGCGTTCCAATGTGCGTGAGCTGGAAGGGGCATTGAACCGTGTTATTGCCAACGCCAACTTTACCGGCCGGGCTATCACCATCGATTTTGTGCGTGAAGCCCTGCGTGACTTACTGGCATTGCAAGAAAAACTGGTTACTATCGATAATATTCAGAAGACTGTCGCAGAATATTATAAAATTAAGGTCGCTGACCTGCTCTCCAAACGGCGTTCCCGTTCGGTAGCCCGCCCGCGCCAAATGGCGATGGCGCTGGCAAAAGAGCTAACCAACCACAGCCTGCCTGAAATCGGCGATGCGTTTGGTGGCCGCGACCATACCACGGTGTTGCATGCTTGCCGCAAGATTGAACAATTGCGTGAAGAAAGCCACGACATCAAAGAAGATTTCTCTAACTTAATCAGAACATTATCCTCCTAGCGCTATGAAATTTATCATTGAACGTGAGCATCTGCTAAAACCGCTGCAACAGGTCAGTAGCCCGCTGGGTGGACGCCCTACGTTGCCAATCCTGGGTAACTTGTTGCTACAAGTGACGGAAGGCTCTTTGCTGCTGACCGGTACTGATCTGGAAATGGAGATGGTAGCGCGCGTGGCGCTGTCTCATCCCCATGAACAGGGCGCAACCACCGTACCTGCCCGGAAGTTTTTTGATATCTGGCGTGGTTTGCCGGAAGGGGCGGAAATCACGGTGGCGCTGGACGGTGATCGCCTGCTGGTGCGCTCCGGCCGCAGTCGCTTCTCGCTGTCTACCTTGCCTGCGGCGGATTTCCCTAATCTGGATGATTGGCAGAGCGAGGTGGAATTCACCTTACCGCAAGCCACATTGAAGCGTCTGATTGAGTCGACACAGTTCTCTATGGCTCATCAGGATGTGCGCTATTACTTGAACGGCATGTTGTTTGAGACCGAAGGCGAAGAGCTGCGTACTGTCGCAACTGACGGCCATCGTCTGGCGGTATGTTCAATGCCAATCGGGCAAACATTACCTTCGCATTCGGTTATCGTGCCACGTAAAGGTGTGATGGAACTGGTCAGGTTACTCGATGGGGGTGATACACCGCTGCGACTACAAATTGGCAGTAATAACATCCGTGCGCATGTGGGTGATTTTATTTTCACCTCTAAGCTGGTTGATGGTCGTTTCCCCGATTATCGCCGCGTATTGCCGAAAAATCCGGACAAAACGCTGGAAGCAGGTTGTGACTTGCTGAAACAGGCTTTTGCTCGTGCGGCAATTTTGTCAAATGAGAAGTTCCGTGGCGTTCGGCTCTATGTCAGCCATAATCAGCTCAAGATTACCGCGAATAACCCTGAACAAGAAGAAGCAGAAGAGATCCTGGACGTCAGCTATGATGGGACGGAAATGGAAATTGGTTTCAACGTCAGCTATGTACTTGATGTGCTGAATGCCCTGAAATGTGAGGATGTGCGCCTGTTATTGACCGATTCGGTTTCCAGTGTACAGATTGAAGACAGCGCCAGTCAGGCTGCGGCTTATGTTGTCATGCCAATGCGTTTGTAAAGCATGGCTCTGACGCGTTTATTAATTAAAGATTTTCGCAATATCGAATCGGCAGACTTGGCACTGGCGTCGGGGTTTAATTTTTTAGTTGGCCCCAATGGTAGCGGTAAAACCAGTGTGCTGGAGGCGATTTATACCCTTGGTCACGGTAGGGCTTTTCGTAGCTTACAAGCCGGTAGAGTGATCCGTCACGAATGTGCCGAGTTTGTGCTGCATGGCCGGGTTGACGTGAATGAACGTGAATCCTCTGTGGGGCTGAGTAAAAGCCGACAGGGTGATAGTAAGGTACGTATCGATGGCACTGACGGCCACAAAGTGGCTGAATTGGCGCAACTGTTGCCAATGCAATTGATTACCCCTGAAGGGTTTACCTTATTGAATGGCGGGCCTAAGTTTCGGCGCGCTTTTTTAGACTGGGGTTGCTTTCATAACGAACCCGGTTTCTTTACGGCCTGGAGCAATCTAAAAAGATTACTTAAGCAGCGTAACGCCGCGCTGCGCCAGGTCAGTCGCTATGCGCAAATTCGGCCTTGGGATCTGGAAATTATCCCGTTGGCTGAACGCATTAGTGAGTGGCGGGCGGCATACAGCGGTGCAATTGCGGCAGATATTTCAGCCACATGCGCCCTGTTCCTGCCAGAGTTCGCCCTGAGTTTCTCTTTCCAGCGCGGCTGGGATAAAGAGAGTGACTATGGTGAGTTGTTGGAACGCCAGTTTGAGCGTGACCGCGCGCTAACTTATACCGCCATCGGGCCACATAAAGCGGATTTCCGTATTCGGGCTGATGGTACGCCGGTAGAAGATTTGCTATCGCGTGGTCAGCTGAAGTTGCTGATGTGCGCACTGCGGTTAGCGCAGGGTGAGTTTCTCACCCGACAGAGCGGGCGGCGTTGCCTGTATCTGCTTGACGATTTTGCTTCCGAATTGGACACCGGCCGTCGTCGATTATTGGCCGAGCGTCTCAAGGCTACCCAGGCACAGGTTTTTGTCAGCGCAGTGAGTGCTGAACAAGTGACTGACATGGTAGGCGAAAAGGGCAAGATGTTCCGCGTGGAACATGGCAAAATAGAGGTTCAACCACAGGATTAAAAATGAGCGAGAAACGTTGATGTCGAATACTTATGACTCCTCAAGTATCAAGGTATTAAAAGGGCTGGATGCGGTTCGTAAGCGTCCGGGCATGTATATCGGTGATACTGATGACGGTACCGGTCTGCACCACATGGTATTCGAGGTTGTGGACAACGCTATCGACGAAGCCCTCGCTGGCCACTGTAAAGAAATTATCGTTACCATCCATTCGGATAACTCGGTTTCTGTACAGGATGATGGCCGTGGTATCCCAACCGGTATGCATGACGAGGAAGGGGTATCAGCCGCAGAGGTCATCATGACCGTATTGCACGCCGGCGGTAAATTTGACGATAACTCGTACAAAGTTTCCGGTGGTTTGCACGGCGTGGGTGTATCGGTTGTTAACGCCCTGTCTGAAAAGCTGGAACTGGTGATCCGCCGTGACGGTAAAGTTCACGAACAAACCTACAAAATGGGTGTGCCGCAGGCACCACTGAAAATGGTAGGTGAAACTGAGCTGACCGGGACAACCGTGCGTTTCTGGCCGAGTTTCCAGACCTTTACCAATAACATCGAATTCCAGTACGAGATTCTGGCTAAACGCCTGCGCGAGTTGTCGTTCCTGAACTCGGGTGTGTCAATCAAACTGAAAGATAACCGTAACGACAAAGAAGACCACTTCCATTATGAAGGCGGTATCAGGGCGTTTGTTGAGTATCTGAACAAAAACAAAAACCCGATCCACCCGAAAGTGTTCTATTTCTCCACCATGAAAGATGATATTGGTGTGGAAGTGGCATTGCAGTGGAACGACGGTTTCCAGGAAAATATTTACTGTTTCACCAATAACATTCCACAGCGCGATGGGGGGACTCACTTAGTCGGGTTCCGTACGGCAATGACCCGTACCCTGAATAGCTATATGGATAAAGAAGGTTACAGTAAAAAAGCGAAAATCAGTGCCACCGGTGATGATGCCCGTGAAGGCTTGATTGCGGTGGTTTCCGTGAAAGTGCCAGATCCTAAGTTCTCCTCACAGACCAAAGATAAACTGGTTTCTTCTGAGGTAAAAACGGCGGTTGAAACGCTGATGAACGAGAAGTTGGTTGAGTATTTGCTGGAAAACCCAACCGACGCCAAAATCGTGGTTGGCAAGATTATTGATGCAGCCCGTGCTCGTGAAGCAGCACGTAAAGCGCGTGAAATGACACGCCGTAAAGGTGCGTTGGACTTGGCAGGTTTGCCGGGCAAACTGGCTGACTGTCAGGAACGTGATCCGGCGTTGTCCGAACTCTACTTAGTGGAAGGGGACTCTGCGGGTGGCTCGGCGAAACAAGGCCGTAACCGTAAAAATCAGGCCATTTTGCCGCTGAAAGGTAAAATCCTGAACGTCGAGAAAGCGCGCTTTGACAAAATGCTCTCTTCGCAGGAAGTGGCAACGTTGATTACGGCGCTGGGTTGTGGCATTGGTCGGGATGAATATAACCCGGACAAACTGCGCTATCACAATATCATTATCATGACCGATGCCGACGTGGATGGTTCTCACATCCGTACGTTGCTATTGACCTTCTTCTACCGTCAGATGCCGGAAATTATTGAGCGTGGCCATGTGTTTATCGCTCAGCCGCCACTGTATAAAGTGAAGAAAGGCAAGCAAGAGCAGTACATCAAAGATGATGATGCGATGGAACAGTATCAAATGACACTGGCACTGGATGGTGCGGCATTGCACATCAATGCTGAGGCACCACCTTTGGTAGGTGAACATTTTGAGAAGCTGGTTGCTGAACATTATAGCGTTCAGAAAACGATTGCGCGTATGGAACGCCGCTTCCCGCGTGCTTTGCTGAATAACCTGATTTATCAGCCAACCTTGAAAGAAGAGGATTTGAGCGATAAAGAGGTGGTGATGCAGTGGATTGATTCGCTGGTTGCGCTGTTGAACGAGAAAGAACAGCATGGCAGCAGCTACAGTTCAGTGGTGCGTGAAAACCGTGAACGCCAGTTGTTCGAGCCAATCTTACGTATCCGTACCCACGGTGTGGATACCGATTATGATCTGGACTTTGATTTTGTCCACGGTGGTGAATACCGCAAGATCTGTCTGTTGGGTGATAAGTTACGTGGCCTAATCGAAGAAGGGGCTTTCGTTGAACGTGGCGAGCGCCGTGTGCCGGTTTCAAGCTTCGAAGATGCATTGGAATGGTTAGTTAAAGAGTCGCGTCGCGGCTTGGCTATTCAGCGTTATAAAGGTCTGGGTGAAATGAATCCAGAGCAGTTGTGGGAAACCACGATGGACCCAACCAGCCGCCGTATGTTGCGGGTTATGGTGAAAGATGCCATCGCAGCAGATCAACTATTCACCACCTTGATGGGTGATGCGGTTGAACCTCGGCGTGCCTTTATCGAAGAGAATGCGTTACGTGCAGCGAATATTGATATCTAATCAGATAACTTATTGATCCTGTAGTTTATTGATCAGATAGAAAGCCCAGAGCAGGAAGCTGCTTCTGGGTTTTTTTTGCCTAATAATTGCTCCCGAGTGGATTTTGCCTGAGTGACATTTGCACAGTACACTGACTTACTGACTTACTGACTTACTGACTTACTGACTTACTGACTTACTGACTTACTGACTTACTGACTTACTGGCATTTGGGCGCTGAATCGCGTTAGCATGAAGTATTAGTTAAATAAATCAGAGGACCCTATGGCTATTGAATTAATCGCTATCGATATGGATGGCACGTTGCTGAATTCACAGCATGAAATCACTCCACGGGTAAAGCAAGCCATTGATGCTGCTCGGGCCAAAGGTGTTTGCGTGGTGTTAGCCACGGGTCGGCCTTATATTGGGGTTCAACGTTATTTACGTGAATTGAATATGGAAAACAGTGGCGATTATTGCATCAGTAATAACGGTGCATTAGTGCAAAAAGCGGCCTCGGGTGAATGTATTTTGCAGGAAACCCTCAGTTTTGATGATTATCTCTATTTCGAGGCTTTATCGCGCGAAATGGATGTTAGCTTCCAGGCTTTTGATTTTGATACGTTGTATACCGCCAACAAAGACATTAGCAAATATACGCTGCATGAAGTGCTATTGACCGGTATTCCATTGAAATATCGTGCAATAGAAGAGATGGACCCTACCTTACGTTTCCCGAAAGTGATGATGATTGATGAGCCAGAAAAACTGGATCGCGCCTTAGCAATGATGCCAGCAGAGGCTTTTGAGCGCTTCACCATCATGAAAAGTGCGCCATATTATCTTGAAATCCTGAGTAAACGGGTTGATAAAGGCACTGGTGTAAAAATGTTGGCAGACTATCTAGGTATCGCGCAGGAAAATGTTATGGCTCTGGGTGATCAGGGTAATGATATTGCGATGGTTAACTATGCCGGAGTGGGGGTTGCGATGGGGAATGCCATCCCTGAATTGAAAGAGATCGCGCAGTTTGTCACCGGTACTAATAGTGAAGATGGTGTGGCAATGGCTATTGAGAAGTATGTGCTCTGAGTTTTGATTGGGTCGGCTCTATTACAAATTAGGTGCTTGGTTCGGTTGATATGAGATCGGCGCTC
>NZ_ACCB01000026.1 GCF_000173735.1 Yersinia aldovae ATCC 35236
AGCGGGGCAAGGTCATTTTGGGCTAACTGAAAAACACAGTACAGGGCCGGGAAGAAAATCGAGCGCCAGAGTGGTAACTCCGGGCTAACGGTTGGCCACGTAATCCTTGCTCATCCTGCGCGTAATTTGCGGTTTTGCGTCACTGATTGCCTGCTGTTGTTCCTCATCTTTATGGGCCACTTGCAATAGCCGGATAGCCTCTTGCCGTTCCTGCGGTGATATATGGTCTACCAAGTCCTTAATTAACCGGCTATGCGTTAACGCACTGGGGCTAAGGGTATGGGAAAAGGTCGCATTCATCACAAAGGTATGGCCACATTCAACATTAGTACAAGCACAATAGAGATCCGCTATATGGCTATGCTTGCGGTTAGTTTTACGAATATGAGCGGGTGTACCACAATCTGGACAAATAACTTTAAAAACTCGCATATTGATATGGCCCTCTGTTTAAAGCCAGAACCGCCAGCCAGAAAATAAGCCTCGAACTGACTCGTTTTTATATTGTCTCTTACGCCTGTGACTGGTATCAGTGGTAACGCTGGTAACACCTTTGATTTATATAGATAAACTGAGTTACCACTGAGCAATATCAACTGGTAACCGGTGGTAACAGGCTGATTTCTGTTACCAGTGTTACCAATAGCCCTCTACTACTGGTAACAGCCCTGCCCCTTGCGGCTTATGGTTGTTACCTCTGTTACCAGTGTTACCAGTTCTCAATAAGACTCGCGTAAGTGTATTAACCTAAAACCGTGCTATTGAACTGATAGACCCGTTTCAGCCCCATTTCTGGCAGGCGAATGTTTTTCTGTGTCCGGGCATCCTCTGGCACATCGAGATAACCGGCCTTGACGCAGAGTTGAGCCACTTTCTTGGCATCAAAGCCCTTGCAGATTTCTTTCCAGCCGGTGGCCAAAATAAAGAACGTCGTCACCGCATCTTCTTTGTTATTGCCTTTATCCACTCGCCGGAAGCCCACCATGTTAGCCGGGCGGCTGCGCTCGTCATGCCAGTCAGCAAAGCGGCTGAACTGATTACGGGTAATGAACTCTTTCACCTGCTCCAGTGCGGCAGCGTCTTCCTGATTGGCGGTGTGACCACGATCCCCCATCCACGCATTAAGGCAGGTTTGTGCTGCCCGAAACGCCTCACCCTCTGGCCAGCCGGTGATCCCCACTTGTGTGGCCAACTCTCCGGCCATTGCCACCAGTGCAAAACGGGTAACTGCACAGCCCACCTGATTACCGGCGTTCTCCGGGGTAAGCAGCCGGGTATATTCTTTTAGCAGTATCTTGGCCTTGCTGGTCATGCCGGTCAGGTCTGCGGTTAACAGCCTCAGCCAAGCACGGAACGGCTCGCCATAGCAGGAAGCAACCGCCTGTTCTAAGTGCTCCGACAGGGCTTTACCTCCGGCAAAGCCGTGCAACTCTTCAAATACACCATGCTTACCAGAATCACTGGGGATCTGTACCATCCGTACTTCCACCCCGGCATAAGTACGCTCCCCGGCATTGGCCGCATGTTCGACTAACGACAATTCACCAGTAGACAGAAACAACAGACACCAGCGATTAGCCTCGCGCAAACTGCCGTCAGTACGCGCCCGCGCTTTCCCTTGGCCATTCGCCAGCATATAGGCGATATTCCCGGCCTCTCTGCCATCCACTTCCCGTATTTCGTCTAACATCAAGGTGGCATCATTACGGCGGCTGGCAGTGCCTTCCAACGCGTTACCGGTTGAGCGCCACGTATGCCAGAAGTCAGTGCCACCACAGACTGAAGCCGCTACTTTCATAGTGGTAGTTTTACCGTCCGTTGATTCCCCTTTCAGGTGATAACCACCGCCACCCACACCGACCAGTTTTAACAGTGGTGAGGCAAAAGAGAGACTGACAGAAAACGCCACCCGGCCATTACCGACGCAATAACGGGAAATCTGATCGCGCCATTCGTCCAGTGTTCCAGCAGTTCTGAAATCCCGGCCCTGTACGCTGGCGGTTTGTAAGATTACCGATTCGGCCCCAACGCCGATCACTTCGTCTTGCAGCACATAAACCGAACCATGCCAGCCGGTTTTATTAACACAAGTTACCTTGCGCTCTGGCTTGCACAGGGAAAGGTATTCCATCAAATGCGCCCGCGCCTGCCCGGTGGTACTGATATAAGACAGGCCATTGCTCAACAGAATGCGCCGCAGCTCTTCCCCGCTGCTACTGAGCATCTCCATCGGCATGGCCCACTTACGACTAATACCGTTGGTGTCTTCCCACTCCAGCAAACGACCATAGTTGCCGCCGTCAGAATCGCAGGTAATCGCCGTGACTCTTACCGGGCTGCACAGTTTGATATTGCGGATCTCGGTATCACCATCAGACTTATTCACCAGCTTGTCATACCAGAGATATTCCTGCGTTAAGCGGAACCCCTGCGGCAGTTTGGTTTTGCCTTTACCAAACAGGATCATTTCTTCCCGAAAGGCTTTTTTGGCCCGTTCCAACCCGTTATCACGGCGGTAATCATCCCAATCCGCTTTATGGCGGGTTGGGGGTAGTGATACCCAACCATCTACCGCTTTGGCGGCTTTCTCGGCCCACTGCTTACCGGTGTTCTCTTTACCATCATCAAAATCGTTATCCCCGGCGATAATCAACCGCGCATCGGGCCATTTATGGCGCAGGTGTTGCGCCACGTTCGGCAGGTTGTTAGCCGCGACTGCCGCCACAACCAGCCCATCAGTTAACATATCCAGCGTTAAAGCTGTGGCATAACCCTCAGTGATAACTACCAGCTCCGGGTTATCCCCTGCCTCTAATGGGTGAACCGCAATAAACGCCCCTTTAAGCACCGTATTGGGCAATAACCGCTTGTCACCTAACGGGCTGATAAGCTGGCCACCGGTTAACCTGCCGTCGATATCAGTTAGCGGTAACAACAAAGAGCCTGCCGGGAAGTCCATCCCTCCCGTTTTATGAACATCCTGCGTAATAGATTGGCTATGACCAGACAGCCCCTTATCAGCCAGATAACTGCTTTCTCCACTGCTGCAACGGGCCAGCAAAGCGTGGTAAGCCTTGGCCACCATCGCCTTTTTGCGCTCTTCGGGAATTTCATTTCTGGCAGGCTTAATCGCTTCCTGCGGTGCATTCGGTAAGGCTAGCGCCTTGGCCACCTCAGTTGCCGCCTGAAATGCCCCGTTGCCAGATACCAAACGAATGAGATCCAACCCATCACCATGACTGCACTGGCTACAAATCCATGTGCCACGGCCCTCTTGATCATCAAAGCGGAAACGATCACTACCGCCACACTTCGGGCAAGCACCGTGTTTACCATTCTCCGGCACGGTAATACCCAGCGCTGGCAAAATATGCAGCCAACGCCCACGGGCCGCTTGCAGCGTTTCAGAGACAAATTGATTGCTCATCGCGGCGTCTCCATCGTAAATATGAAAAGAAATAACAGTGACGGGAATAAATTAACGGCGCTCATTCTTTCCCCTGTCAAATTCGTTATCCAATACAGAATCTAAATCTTCATAAATACAATCAAAGACAGCCGCTATATTGACTGAATTAACATGAGGCTGTGGGGTTTCATTTTTTGAGTACAACAACTCTCTCATTAATTCTGAAACCAGCATGGCCCGTAGAACCTTATCTACACTTCCCTGCGCTAAATTATATTTAGTCGTCATGTTATGCCTCCTGCACAGGCAAACGCCCGGCAAAAAGCAGTATGTAATCTGCGGCATAACGGCGGCGGGCCGTCTTCTCATTCTCTGCGGTGATATGCAGCATGACAGGGCTAATTTTCTGTTGGGTGCGGTTGATCGCCGCAAAGATGTAGGTACACTTTGACGTAGCCATTGCGTTAGTTCCTCTAACATGATGGTCAGGCCCGGCTTGGTGTTGGTAGCACCTTGACGGGCCGCTGTATTTTGTCGGTACGCCGTGTTAACGTACGTACCTAACGAAAGACAGCTTATGAGGTTATGTACGTACGTGTCAACTATAAAACGAGATAAAAGCCCGAAAGGTGACGGTCTATCGCCAACATTCCAAATTCGTATCGCGCCAGAACTGCGTGAACAACTTAATGCGGAAGCGGCTAAAGATGGCGTAAGCCTTGGTAATTGGTTTAAAGAGCTAGCCCGGCAGGAATTAAAACGCCGTGGCATAGAACCTAAAGCATAAATACTTTTGTCAGTAATATAACCGTATATATCCGAACCTATTTTATTGACGGAAATAACGGTGAATGAGATAGTCAAATCAGCATTAATTGAATTATTTATCATTGTTATTTTCCGATAGTAGAGAACCATACCCGGCCCAGCAGCCGGGTATTTCTTATCTGTAATATAAGAATTAACTTAGCGCTATTGCGGAAACCCAGCCTTTACCAGCCATAATAGTGGCGTCTGATAAACTAAATTCCCTCGGCTTACTTATTTTTGCTTTAACACCACGCTTAGAAAAATATGAACGGTTAGCACTAAAACGTAACCGGTCAGTGCCAATGCTGGCAGGGCTATCAGTAACCGCCAAACCACTTAAATAAAAATGACCTTTGTCCTGAAAATCTTCTTCCACTTCGATGGAGCAAAACAGCTTTTGCCCCAGTTCGTTATAACTCATCAATTTGGCCGTGGGCCGGATACGGGCATACAAATGAACAATACCACTTTGCTTATCACTGCGTAGCGCCAGCACCTCGCCTAAATTATCCCGGTCACGTTTGTGTTCTTCCCAAATCAATGCCGTGTAAGTGCGTACGTCGTAGGTTTCGGCCATATCAAGCAGCCACTGGGATTCAATTTTGCGGCCATCAATGGTAGTTCCCTCGGTGGCGATACATATCCAACCGGTAGTTAATTGCGAATCCGTCATTTGCTACCTCACTTCTTAACCAGAGTAATAGCGGTTTCATCTGCGGCGGCATACAAGAAACCATTACCCAAGGCATAACCCTCATTGCGCAGGTAGCTATGTTCGTAGGCGCTACGGTCTTCAACAAATTCAGCCCGAAAACGGCGGCTTCCTTTCTGTGTATAAATATGCAGATTGCTCAATGTAGTTACCACCAAGCGTTTACCGGGCATAAATGGCGGGACAAAGGCAAAACGACCAGCAACTGAACCCATTAGCATTTGTGCCGCTGCTGTATCTGCCGGGCGGTCTGCGGCATTAAATAAACGTAGCCTTTCCGCTGCCGCCAGTTCTGCCCCCACCATGACCACTAAGCGGGGATCTTCCCGGTAGGCTTCGGGGATTTTTTCCGTAATTAAATGGTTAGCCAGGGCATCTAAATGTGGAAATTCGCCCCCTTCACCAAGGATTAATTCATCAGTTATAATCTGAGATCCGTTATTAAAGTCTTTGGCTATGGTGTGCCAACCAATATTAACGTCCTCCCCTTTTGGATTAGCTATAGGATCTGTTGGATAAGCAATTCGCTGACCATTAAGGCCCACCCGCAACATATCCAATGAAATTGCCATACCGAAGAAATCAGAAACAGTCTGAGTAAAGTGCTCAATACCACCAATATTGGCAATCGTGCCCATTCGCTCATAAGATAGCGAAGCACAAGAATCCGTATCAGCCAACGAATAATCAGTGCCTGCAACTTTTAATTCGCGATTAAAACGCCCATTAATAGAGCGCCCGGTATATAAAGTGGATTCACCTATTTCAATACATTGCCCTTGCAACTCCTCCACATCCAGTAACGTAATATTATTCATCATCCAGCCTGATTCCAGCATAGACATACGTAACTGATTTTCAGCCGGTTCAGATATTGAAAAACTCTTTTCATTATCGAATGCTTGACTAATACTGCCAATAAAATTGGCATGAAACTGTCCTGCCATAGCAGGAGGATTGACTCTGGCCATTAGTGTTACCTTATATTATATAATTTAAGTTTATTTATTATTAAAGTGAGTTTTTTATTGCTCGTTTTTTATCAGTGAGCCAACTAGATTTCTTTTTCATCAGCCCAACAAAATCATCCAGAGACATTTTACTTCTCATACTTTCAGACTCGATTTGATAATACTGTTTACTTAACATAGCAATTTCTTCTCCTCCATTACTTAGTAAGTATTTATCTTTAGGTACAGTGCATTTTTCTAATATACTTTTAAACGCACATTCTAATTTATTTAGCTCTTTCCAAACATACTGATGGGATGTTAGCCCGCTGCTAAATCTATCCCCCTGATAGGTTTGTGATGGCAGAGAATCCATTGGTAATAGCTCCATGACTTTACCTTTAAAACCTTTACTTCCCTCACTCAGCATCTGCTCAACCTGTCCTCGCAGAAGCCCTAACAATCCTTTACGTGCTGAGACTGAGGCTTTAGTATTTTCTAACCTTAGCTGTGCATTCTCCACACGGTCATTAAGATTAGACATTAACTCTCGAATATTACCATTATAACTGGACAGGCTACTGACTCCCCGCTGAGCATTATTTAGCTCAATATTGAGCTGTGAGATTTCATGCTCTACAGCTTTCACTTTTATTTCTTCTTGCTTACAAATTTGTTGCCCACGTTCAATTAGTGTATTTATTTCACAAGGTGTACAGTTTGAACGAGAGGTTGCATAACCTGTTAATAATTCGAACTGTTCCAATAAGGGAGCCATTTTCTTTAATCGATATATTTCGATTACCCGGATTGCATAGCCAGCATCACCCTGCTCAGGGGTAAATGGTATTGGCTGATATGTAGCAATAGTATTAATATCTTCATCGTATTTAGTTAGTGACAATTCTTTTAGCATCTCATTTCTCTCTTTGAAATATTTCCATCAATCCAATTAATTACTTCCCCCTCTACCCATGCAACGGATCGTTCTCCGATAGGGATATTGTTAGGGAAGTTCCCTTCTTTCATTTTGAAATAAATAGTAGAACGCTTTAACCCGGTAATAGACATTACATCGGGTAATCGTATTAACCTTTTTGCCATATTATTTATGGCAATAGAATCCCGCTCCATAAAGTTATCCTTTAATAGATTTGTATAAATGTGTGAAGACGCTATTAGACTTACATTTCCTCTAACCGATGTAAATATAGGGTTAGAGAACCATGCCAAATCACACATTAGTTTATGGTCATTTTTTGTACTGCTAAGAGCGAATATTGATGAATATAGGTGAATATGGGTGAGCAGCCTCATTCGTAAAGAAACGTAAATAACTATAATCTGAGAGCGATACAGCTAAATCCCCTCGGATACCTATAGACTTACATGCAATATGCTTTCTGTAAAGTTCATGACTTGGTACTCCCAACAAAACTATTTCTTGTGTTTTTACTTTTTAATAAAAACATCCAATGTTTTTCATCATTGAGTTGGTATTACTTAGTATCAGTTAGTATTTATTTGTATCGAGTTAATATGAGTTAATATAAATTTCAGTTAATTAAGCTGAAATTTATTGAAAAAATAAATGTAACATTTTGTAAAATTAACAACAATTTACTGAATACTCCATTGGTTTGCTTAAGAGTCTATCGGACGCCCTTAGATTACTAGTTTTTTGCGGGAATAAAACAAGTGATTTTAGTATAAAAAGCAGGCAATGAGTTTATCTTGTATGAGTGATTTTTTGGGACTGATTTTGAAGGGCAATGAATACTAATAAAGGACAGGGAAGGACAGTAAGTAAAAATCAAGAAATTCGTGAAGTTTCTATCGATTAGAATTAGTCATGTGAAAACTGATTATCAGTCATATCGCTATAAGCCCGAAAATAAACGTATAGCGATATGTATAAACAATTAACTTAAAAGTAAAAATAAGCACTAAAAACACATAATTAAGATAAAAGTTCGATTCCAGTCGGGGACACCATTAGCACATCTCACTAAGCCCATAAAACCCTGTTAAAACAATGACGAATAGGCATTTGGCGTCTAAAGAGATCCCATAATGTTTAGTGGAATCTAAGCATATATGTGTATAGGATTGCGTATAACACTAACTCCATCGACAACACCTCCCAATGGATATAATTAGCAACTATATATATCAATACAGACTTCCGTAAACCACTATATATGGTTTACGGAATGAGATCTTAATAACCGGGGAGATGTTAATTATAAATTATCGCATCGGCATTATACACACTGGAGTCACCGGCAGTTCCCATTGCAACGATATAATAATATTTCGCACCAAGCTTATCTGCCTTCTTATTAAGTACACTTTTTGCTGCTTCAGGTGAAAGAATCGTAGTGTCACCATGTACTGATATATGCCCCATTTTATGTAAACTATGAATTTGAACTTTACTGATCTCTACAGCAGAGAATGAGTAATTAGCATAGACCATGAACAGTAATGGAAATATATATTTTTTCATAAAACAATCCTTAAATAGTGATTTGATAATCATATAAAACATCATATTAATAAATATAAATGTAATTCTATCATCATTACCTTTAAACACGCCTCGGCATGAACCGTAAGCGCAATCGATTTCTTTTCCGATATATAACCTCGCCAATAGTGAGATATATACTACCAAGAATAAACAGAAATAGAATTTCCTTTGCTACATCATTAAGTGGCAGAGACATTTGATTAATACCCACCATCGCTTTGGTTGCCCATGTTGATGGAAGTAAATATGCGATGAAACGCACAGTGACTGGCATTGCCTGAAGGGGCCAAATAGTACCAGAGATAAAAAACACAGGAAGAGTTATAAAAGGTAATGTTAGATATATTAATCCAGAATGCAATAAACACTCAGTTATAATACGACTTAATCCTATTACAGAAAAAATAAATGGAATAGTTATGACTAAAATATCCATTATACTCGCAGTTTGTCGGTAACCGAGAACATTCGGTAGAATAATATATACGACGAAAGATAAAATAATCCAGATTGGAAATGTAGCACTAACACCGCCCAAAAACTCCCGAAATAACATTAAGTCCCCATCCTCCCTTTTTAATCCTAAAGTAATCGTTACGCAGGCAACAAGAAGAGATTGCTGAAGGATCATCGAAACCAGTCCTGGGAAAATAATGGCAGAAAAACTAATGCCTGCATTATAGAGATCAATAAGCGTTGGATTAATTGGTTGGAAAAATGAATAAAAATCTTTACTGCTCCAATTACTCTTCATTGCCAAGGATTTATTGTATTCAAAAATAGTATCCTCATATACTGATAATATATCCTTCTGTATTAGCCCATTCGGTAATCGATTAGTCGCATCACCGGATGCCTGAATAGATATATCTTCACCTTTCAGAATATTTTTTTCCGTATCCTTTGGAATAATAATGACAGCAAATATTTTTTTGTTTGCAAGATCTTTTCGAGTATCCATTTCAACTGAATAGTGAATTATCTCAAGTCTTGACATTGAATTGAGCTTTCGGGCTAGTGAGCGACTCATATTTGAATGATCTAAATCCACCAGTGCAACAGGTAATTTCCATACATGATTTCCATAGACTAAACTCATCATAGAAAGCGAAATCAATACCAGTAACCATAACGGTTTCTTTATCAAATGAATCAATACATGACAGAACGCCTTCCAATATTCAATCATTATTACACCTTGAGATTAAGTTTTATTCTAAGATAGAGCCGACGGCGAATAAGAATAAAAGTCACAATGGGATAAATAAGTAATATCCCGCATGATTTCATAATGGTCGTTGCGGATACATGACGTAAAAAAATATCGAACATTGTTTTAAGTGCGTGAGTTAAGGGTTCTAGCTCTGAGACCAATTTTCCTAGAGTACTAAGAGAAAATTCCGGCATAGCCAGGCCAGAGAAACTCAATGCAATACTGACCAGCAAGCCAATCAGTGTAAATGCCATGTTAGTCGAGGGCGTGAAAGTGTAAAGTATTAGTCCTAGGCTCTGAGCTGCAAGAATATAACAGAACCCTACGCACAATATATAGAGAGGGTTTCCGTTAATTTTCGCATCAGAAAGTGTAATAAGAATCGCTAGTTCCAAAACTAATAATAGAGTAAAAATAACTGTGTAGGGGATTATTTTACACAGTATCATAGTATTGAAACCAACCAGCGAATTAGTTTTCCCTGTGTGACCAAGAATATAAATAGTTGTTGTAACAACAAATAATTGTATAAGATGTATCGTGGCTGCAAATTGTTGATAGTATACGAAACTACCACTAGGATTAAAAAGACTGCTATAGACCAGATGAAGTTTAGATAACTTTATTGCCGGCTGTTCATTATGTGCGTTTAGTATTGGCCGATAAGTGTTATTAAGTTCAGCAACTAATCCTGAGAAATCCTGAGATGAGTAACTACCTGAAGCATAGAATAGCGCGTTGTATAAGAAAACAACATTTGGACTATTACCTGAAAGTACATTTTTCTCGAATTTAAGTGGAATATAAAGTATGGCGTAAACATCCCCATGTTCAAGAGCACGTTTTGCATTTTCCAGGTCATCACCATATGAAATTATTTGTGCATGAGAAGCAGCATTAAGTTGTCGCATAATCTTTTTAGATAAATGACTATGGTCATTATCTACAGCGGCAACCGGTATATCCAACAGTGTTCCTTTAGAGAAACTTGCATTGAGCAATGCAAATAAAAGTAATGGAAATATCCAGCATAGCCAATGGTATATCGGCTTTTTAAAGGAGTTTTTTAGTTCTTTAATAACTAACTGAAAACAGACTCCAATATTATATTTTATAACTTCCATGACCATAATACGCTCATTCCAGGGCGTAGCCCTTCTATTGGCTCTAATGGATATAATCTGATCTCAAAAGTTTTCAGATCAAAATCACCGGTTGCGCGTGTTGCTCTTTTCGTTGAAAAATCACCAAGTGGGGCTATATATTTTATTGTAGCAGGGACTAACTTATCATTTAATGCAGGGACACGCAGTGTAACATTATCACCCTTATGAAGACCCGAAAGTATATCCTCACGGATATCAAAAACAAAATAGGATTGATCAAGGTTAATTAAAACTAAAAGAGGGGAAAGTGCATTTAATAAATCGCCTTTCTCTGCGGGCATAGTACCCACTTCACCATTGATGGGGGATGTGACGAGTAAATCATTCACTATAATAGAGGCTTCATTCAACTCTTGCTCTGACGCGCGTAATATCGCTTCAAAAGCTTGGCGCTGTTCAATCCGGTCACCATTCGATGCCTCATCTAAAAGCGACTGAGCCGATTTTAACTTCTGCCGATCAGACTCTTGACTACGGAATGATTCATCTAATTCATCCTTAGAAACATAATTTCTCTGTAGGAGTTTGTTGAGTCTTTGATATGTTTGCTCAGAATTTTTAAAGTTCTGTGTTGCTTCTAGTAATTGAGCTTTTGCATAACGAATTTTTTCTTCTCGTGTACCATTTTGTGACATGGCTAAATTTGATTTAGCCTGATCTCTTAATGCCTCATATTTTTTCAGTTGCGCGACTAATTCTGGGCTATCCAAAGAAATTAGCCTCTGGCCTTCAACTACATCATCACCTCTTTCGACAAAGCGATCTATAACTCGCCCTTTCGCCTTTGAAGAGATAATCACTTCTGGCGCATCAACTTCCCCTTGTAACCATACTTCACTGCTATATGCCCTGAAAAGTAATGATATTGCCACAACTGCAATGAAAAAAAACAGCACACAAACAACGATAGTAAATTCTCTTCTTTTCATTAAATAACACACCTATAAAGCCATCACCGATGGCTCAAATAATGACTGAATCATCTTATGTATATAAATATTACGAGTTTAATGATGATAAACATTGATCGAGATCATTAGCTTGCTATTTATAACTAATGTAGATTAGTAGCGTGCTAGTCATTGATGCACATAAAAATGGCCTTAAGGATAGAGACTTTCCGTTCAGTACAGAGGCGCAAATAAAAATCAATCTTTGTAGATTAGGAGTAAAAATGAAGATCAATGCAGTGGTGTTTTTAGGTTTAGTCGCAACATCAACCTACCTCCCTTCGGTAAATGCTGCCGAAATCTATAATTCTGATGGTAACAAATTGGATTTGTACGGAAGATTTGATGCAATGCATTGGTTCTCAAGCGACAATGGAATTGATGGCGATCAGTCTTATTTACGTTTTGGTTTTAAAGGGGAAACACAGATCAACACTCAATTGAGTGGGTATGGGCAATGGGAATATCAGGCGAATCTCAATCGGCCTGAAAGCGAAGATAACAAAAACTTTACTCGTGTAGGTTTTGCTGGGTTAAAGCTACAAGATTATGGGTCCATTGATTATGGTCGTAATTATGGTGTTCTTTACGATATCGCAGCCTGGACAGACGTCATGCCTGAATTTGGCGGTAACACCTACGGGGCTGACAACTTTATGTTTCAAAGATCTAATGGGTTGCTAACTTATAGGAATAATGATTTCTTTGGAGTGAATGATGATCTCAAATTTGCGATCCAGTACATAAACAGCAATGGTGGGCCAAGTGAAACAAATAATGGACGTGGCGTATTGGCTCAAAATGGTGATGGCTATGGTATATCTATTGATTATGATATTGGCGCTGATATTAGTATATCAGGAGCATTCTTTAATGTTAAAAGAACTGATGAGCAAAATGGGTCCATTAATAAGGATATTATCGGGAGGGGGAGTAATGCTGAGGCTTACAGCGTAGGATTAAAGTATGATGATAATTCATATTACGCCGCAATAATATACACTCAGGCATATAACGCAACTCGCTTCGGAAGAAATGATAGTGCAGTCTATGGTTTTGCTGATAAATCTCAAAATATTGAAGCAGTTATTCAATATGGATTTGACAGTGGATTTAGGCCATCAATTGGTTATCAGCAGTCTCGCGGTACAGAAATAGATGGGTATGGTGCTCAAGATATTTATAAAGATATTAATATTGGTGCTTTCTATTACTTTAATAGTAATATGTACGCCTATGCCGATTATCAAATCAATTTACTTCACGACAACAACTTCACAAGAGATGCACATATTGCAACAGATAACATGGTTGCTGTTGCCTTAAATTATCAATTTTAAGGCAAGGGATACTTTCGTTTGATGTCCATCAAAAAATGGCCGATAAGCAATGGCATATAATAATATCCTACTGATTTCAGATTTCTGTAGAGGTTCAAGAGTATTACTTGATTTGGCGATATCTGTAGCCATTCCATACCACTCGCGCATTTCTGTTATTATAGAAATCTATGAACCGGAATTATTTTTATTATGTGAGACTCATGTTTTTGAGGAATATAAAGAAATACTGTTCGCTGAGGCTCGTCTATTTTACAATCATATGACAAAGGATATAGAGTATCCAACATCTGCTATCTATACATACAGTAACAAATTTTTTGAGAGTATTATAAAAATACAACCAGATTTTGATCTCATCATTTTCAGCCGTTGTTCTTATAATCTCGGAAAGAAGTCTGATATTTTCATTAATGGAGAGAGCATGAAATTCGGTAGTGATGTATTAATTGCTTACACGTAAATCCATAAGTGCGAATATCGATATGTGCCACTAAAATTGTATGATTTGTTTATTTTTCGGAGTGCTTTAAGTAAGCACTCTTTTTTTATGATAGAGCGGCAACGGCAGAATTGATATGATGCTTACAGTTATCCTAACACCGGATTATTCGAGATATTTCCTGACAAAATATCATAAAAAACAAACTGTATATGCAGGTTCGATTCCGGTAGGGACCATAACCTCTTCTCTCTGACCTCATTCAGATTCAACTAACAAAATAATTTTGTAAAATAATATCATGAGAGTGTTTTGTGATGACCTACTGGAAAATCCAAAAGGCCATCAGAAAAGAAGTTAGTCAATAACGCTTTGTTTTTGCTTTTGAATATCTTGTTCTATTCCATCACGAACATCTTGTGGGATCTTCAGAGCATCACCCAATGCGGACAGATAACTGCGCTCCATAAAATGGTCTACATCAATGACCGCACAACTGAGGAAATAGAGTTCCAACGCTTCTTCTTCATTTTTGATTTCACGCGCCAGTAATTGAGGGTCCAAAGGCTGATCAATCGCCTGTTGAACCAGACGCTCGCCTTGCTCACCGATACCGGCTTCGCGCATATTCTGCTCGATAATACCGCGCTCTTTCGCATCAATATGACCATCACTTTTGGCCGCAAACACCAGTGCCATAACCAACCGCTGTACGCGTTGATCTGCCGGTGCTACTTGCTGACCATACTGTGGCTCATCCTGATGACTCTGACGAACTCTGTCTTTATATTTACTCCATAACACGCTCCCCAGCACCGCGCCGCCACCGGCTAATAGTGCGCTGCTGCCATATTTGCTCAGCAGTTTGCGTGATGATTTACTCCCGACAAGTAAACCGGCAAGGCCACCCAATGCGCCAGGCACTAACATGCTACTCAGGCCAGAAGCGCCGTCACCGTTCTTCTTCGTTGCCTGCCCAAGCATTGATTGTAATTGTTGCATCAAGTTATTCATAAGTATCACCAATAAAGTGGAGTAAACAAACAGAGAATAGAGCAACGAATGTCAAGATGTGTATGAGGATGTAAAAAAAGCAAACCCGCGGCCAGTACAGGTAAAAATTAAAGACTGACAGGCCGTGTTCGAGGATGAAAAGTATTAAATTACTACCTTAAACTGGCAATTCAACGCTATTTTCCCCGTGTAAGTGATACCTGCCACATCACCGCCAAGAGAAACAGAGCATTGTCTCAAATGTTAATAAACTATTTCGACCTGGACAACTCACCTGCATCCTGCGCTCTTGCGAACATAGCCAGTCCAGGAAAATCATGCAACGTATAGTACGGCGTTGGGAGCGGTAATTGCTTCATTGTGCTCCCCGGCCACAGTTGCAACTCAGCTAATTTATCCATCTGAAACCCCTTCAACTGCACAGGAAGCTGTAATCTACGGGGTATCGCAGATTCACCCGGTACTGGTGTGGGAACACGATCACTTTCAGTTTGGTAGTTACGCTTGAGTAACAAAAACTTTTCCGGCACCGCCCGATGGCTGTCCCACCAGTTGCCATCTAACATATCGAACTGAAAACGTGTTTCGTCAGCCGAGACAGCCCCTAATTGATGTAGCGCCTGAGGTAATATCTCATCCATTGCCACATTAAACTGCATTACCGAACCGGCATGTCCCGTAAGAATGAGTGAAATAGCCAACCGGGTGCCTAAAAGGTTGGAATAAAGATCCTCCGGTGAAAATGCCGATATGCCTTCAGAAAACCCCACCACCGACTCGAAACCATACCACTGAGCAATTTCATGCCAGGCCGCGACCTGATAGGCCAAATAACCCGCAAGGTAAGCGGATAATGAATAGTGCTCGGCCTCATTCTGCGGTGGGATAAATGCAAAAAGTGCAATCCGCCGTTGTGCCAGCTCTTCGCTCAGCGCTATGTTCTGCGCCTGCCCCAGATGTGGAACTATGTGGCTAAACAGGAAAAAAGTCATGTCAGCTGAATCACGGACATGGGCAATATCGATAAACCCACCATGAGCGGAATAAATTATTCCATCATGTTCACTGCTGACACCCAGTAAATTTTTCGTTGCGCCTAATAGCGTATCGTTATAGTGGTGCTCACCCAACGAGTCAGCCTCAACCACATTGTCAAGATGGTAAAAAGGTACCGGAACACCTAAAACCTGTACGCTTAAGTTATAGCCAAACGCACAGCAAGGGCGCAATCCATCTGGCGAAGACAGTTTTTTTGTCACCGGCCAGGCACGGGTTGCTTGCTGATGAGGCATTATCGAAAGATCAGGAGTGACGGGCACCTTTACCACCGCCAGGCAGGGTAATGCCAGCAATATTAGGCCAGCCAGACCATACTTGAAAAATAAGCTCAAAATGCTTCTCCAACTTGGAAATAGAACCCCGTGCTGTCTTTACCCACGCCAAAATCGAGCCGAACATTCATTCGTGGTTTGAATTCAAATCGATAACCCACCCCCACCGAGGGCAGCCAGCTACTTTTGCCAAGTTCATTGATGGTCTGGCTCATCGTTCCACTCCCTATCCAGGCGACGACGCCATGCCGCCAGTCCAGTTTTCGGCGGTACTCAAGCTGAGTACTCAAGACGTTGCGATCACGGTAACGGCCCTCATAATAACCACGCATACGGTGATTATCCCCAAGTAGCGGCAACATATTCCACGGCACATCACCTTGGGTAAAACGCCCATCGATTTCCCATGCCAATACGTTTTTCTCATCCAGCGCATGGTACAGCGCATAGCGGCTTTCTACTGATTCAAAACGAAAATCACTGCCCAGCTCTGGCGCGAAGTGGGTATAAGTGAGATTCGCGAGCTGCCCACTACGAGGGTTAGGCACGAAATCGCGGGTATCATAAGTTAGCGTCACACTCGCCCCAGAGCTTAACACCGAGGGGCCAGCCTTTTCTCGCGCCAACATCCCGTTGTCTTTATCTTGTATCGATGCGGCATTAACAGAAGAGAATGACCAGCCAACACCAAAGTAAATGTCAGGAGCGATGCGATAAAGTAACTCGGGTTTGGCACTGAATTCTTGCGAGGTATATTCTTGCTTATTAGCGTCGTCGCGACCCGCAGTGAAGCCCGTTCCCCAATAGTAGGTCGGCATATTATTCATGGCACCGGTGAGATAGAAGCGCCACTGCTCATTAGCAAAAAAACTGTAATTAGCAATGCCGATACCAAAAGCCCCTGTCGAGCTGGTAAAACCGCTGAATGATAGCGTAGAGTTTTGGCTTATCTTCTCTTTTTTATCCGGGCGATACATGCCGACAATGGCCGCACCAATCCCCAGGCCCAATTCTGGAGTATAAAATGGCCCCGGCATCACTCCCCAATCAATGCCTTTATTCGCATCAAATTTATTATCGGAACCCAACCCTTGTAACCAGCCATCAATATGTTCATGTGAAGGCAATATATCTACTGCCTGCACCAAACAAGGTAGACCTAACCAGCAGACGAATCCTAGCCTGCATATAAAACACATTAGAAGCGATACTCCGCGGAAACAAAGAAGCTGTTGCGTTCAGCAAAACCAAACTCGGTGATCAAATTAAAGTTACGTGTCACTTCGTATTGCGCACCTAGCAGCACATTCCACGGCGATTCCAGATGCTGTCTAACATCAAAACGCCCCTTACCATCAGGATCCGCGATATTCACTAATCCCGCTAAATCAGGCGGCATATTGAGGTCAGACAAACTACCTTTAAACTCCTGCTGCACATTCTGATACATACTCCCTACCCATACATTCAGCTTACTGGGTGACATGTTCAGCATATCAATCGCAGGAATCGTAAAGCTGTAGCCCACACGGGGCGACAGAGTAAATGCATCAATCTCCCCCTCCAAAATATCGAAACGTGTTTGGGTGTAGTTCATGTCCAGCGTCGCAAACCAGTTTTCATAACCACCGACAAATGTTGTCCCTGCTCCTAAGGTGGTACCTTTAAAATCCAATTTAAAATCAAGATCCTTTAGCTGACCGTTATCGTGCATACCTTTGATAATATTGGAAATAATCCAGTTCATACTGCCGAATTTATAATTAGATGGATCTGAGTTAACAGAAACTTTCGATAAAGAACTGCCTTTGGTTTGACCCACAACTCCATAAATATTCATAAATGGCAGCAACCACAAATCTAATTTCAATGTATCGGTTTTACTTTTCTGACGGGTTTTATCCACTTGGATATCAAATAGGCTGGAAGGCATCTGATACGAGTCCCAGCCCAACCCATCAAAGTTGATACTATCTACATCAATATTCTGGCGAATATTCATATGACTGATGCTAACACCAAACGGCAGGGGTAATTCATAGCCGCGGGCCCGAGCCTCATCTCCCCAAAAAGGCAAAAATGTAGACTCCTGCACGGGCACAGCCTTAACTGAGATGACCTTACGTTGAGTGTTACTTTGAGTATCTTGATTCACCAACTCAGGTTTAGCAGAGCGTTCTATCAATTCCTGAGTAGCAGTTTCTGAAACAGGTACGCTAGCCAACGTTAATGGCGATATGAGTGCTGCCAAAAGCAATACAAGTAACGTAGAACTTTTCATTTTTATCTGATTTTTAAGCAGTTTATGAATGTAAATTGTGGATAACATTTATCCTGCGGATGAAGAGATAGTGGAGTATAACCACATTTTATATTGATATTTAGCGACAAAAAATGCTCATTATTTAAAAGTAGGCCTTTAATTAAGATAAAATATCGATACATCACAAAAACGCTATTAGAGGGCTTTTTTAATAGTCTCAGAGTGTTGGCACTAACGAAATCAACTGCAATTTGTCACCATTGTGAATTTAGATATATCTTTTTACACACTCCCCTTGCCAATTTAGATATATCGATCTAAATTAGATATATCTAAATTGTTTCGATATATCTAATGGAGAGTACTTATGTTTGGATTTTCAAAACGTAGTCGTTGCCATGATGAAAATCATCATGAAGGGCATCGCCGCTGTAGCGATAGAATGCATCGTGGTGGCCGCCATCATATGATGGGCGAAGATGGCGTAGCGCTACGGGGCGGTAAACGTGGGCGCGGTGAGAAAATGCATCGTTTGTTCGAACACGGTGATTTACGTATTGTATTACTCGCTCTGCTTGATAAAAAAACGAGTCACGGCTACGAACTGATTAAAGCAATAGAAGAAGCATCATCGGGCCTGTATGTTCCAAGCCCTGGCGTTATCTATCCAACACTAACACTACTGGAAGAACAGGATTTTGTCACACCGGTGGCCACTGGCAATGGCCGTAAAAGCTACCAAATAACCGATGCGGGTAAGGCGGAATTGCACCAGAACCAGAAGATGGTCGATATCATTTTTTCTCGGTTGGCACAGATAAATCGCCACCCTGAGGGGAATATGGCTGAAGGTATTTCCGATGCAATGCACCGTTTACGCCACATTTTACGTAGCAATATGATGCGTTTAGACGTCACTCCTGAGCAGGTGGTGCGCATTAATACTGCATTAGTGTCAGCGGTAGAAACCATTGAGAAAGAACTGGCGCCTAACACAATCCAACCAGCAGCCGACGAAACTCAGCAGGAGCAAAACTGATGCCCGGTTACCGTTATCGAATCACCATTGAACCATTAACTGACCGCAAGGGGGCAGCCATAGATAAAGCGCCGGTCACATTCGAAGCGGAGAATCACGATGAGATCCTCAGCATCATCGAACGGTTACAGGCGCGCGAAGATCTGGACTTTGGTAAAGAGAAAACCGCGGCATTTGCATTAGGTTTAAAACTGTTTTCAGAAACCATGATGGAAAACCGCAAACATCCACTCTTTGCCTCGTTAGGCACATCGTTTAAAGATTTTATGTTCCAACTGAAAAAAGGTCCAACTCACAATCAACACGAGGGTTCTAAGTAGCAACACGCTCTTGTTGATAATGCTACCAAAGATATCTTTATAGACGGTATCCCTATTTCCTCCCTTCATGGCCCATCACTGGCCAGTGTCAAAGATCTGGTTAGTGAAATAATAAACGAAGTGATAAACCGCTTAATTTCTATTCTGGATGTTAAATATTCTGGATGGTGGAGATTTATCAAAAGAGAACATATTTCAGTCTGAGCTAATAATCTGGGATTCCGTTAATTATCGGCCTGTTTAGCCCAAACGATACTGAATAGTGGTAAAAAGTAAAAGGAGCCAAAAGCCCCTTTAGTTTGATGATTCGTAATACTATTTAGCTCGGACACCTTCGACGGACAGAATCAATTCAACTTCTTGCGATGCTGGCCCCAGATCCGTAGTGATATTAAAGTCTTTCAGCTTAATATTACCGTTAGCTTCGAACCCAGCACGATAGCCACCCCACGGGTCATTACCCTGCCCCGTAAGTTTGCTTTCCAAGGTCACTGGCTTAGTGACGCCATTTAACGTCAGATTACCAACAACCGAATAGCCATCTGCATTTTTCTTCACTTCAGTTGACTCAAATGTCGCTTGTGGGAACTTTGCTACGTTTAGGAATTCTTTACTACGCAGATGTTTATCACGCTCTGCATGGTTCGTATCAACGCTATTAGTATTAATTACGACATTCACTTTATCCGCGGCGGGATTTTTTTCATCAAAAGTGAAAGAACCATCGAAATCATTAAAACTGCCATATAACCAGCTATAGCCTAAGTGTTTAATCCGGAATTCGATAAAGGCATGTTGACCTTCTTTATCAATTTTATAGTCGGCTGCTACGGCGCTGCCGGCAGTAAACATCAGTGCGCCTACGGTCAGGCCCAGTAGGGTCTTATTAAACATACTTAATTCTCCATAATACAGTTGGTTAATCGGTGCTACGTCCCAGCATCCGCTTAAGAGTAATATCACCATCAATAAAGTGGTGCTTAAGTGCAGCCAAGCCATGCAAGAGTGAAAGCACGACCACGGCCCAAGCTAAATAAAGATGTACAGTGCCAGCAGTGTCCGCCTGGTCGGGTAACCCGGTCAGTGTTGCAGGTACCGTAAACCAGCCAAAAATATTGATAGGTTGTCCGTCAGCCGTCGATATCAAATAACCGCTGAACATAATACAAAATAGAACAATGTATAAAGCAAAATGAGCGAGTATCGCACTGATTCGTGTGAAACGGCTATACGTTGGCAATGGCTTAGGCGGCGGTGAAATAAAACGCCATATCACCCGAAATAACATCACACCAAAGAGTATACACCCGATGCTTTTGTGAACTTCAGGAGCCTGATGATACCAACCATCATAGTAGCCGAGCGTCACCATCCATAAGCCCAAAGCAAATAATGTATATACTGTTAATGCAACTAACCAGTGGATACTGATGCTAATTCGCCCAAACTGCTCCTTGGTATTCTTCCAAAGCATAACTATTCCCTTTTGCTTAACTGATAGAACAATAGTCAAACATTATGAAACATAAAATCAACACTTATTTAGTATAAGATATAACTTTGTAAGAGTTATCAGTTATTTTGCGGAAGTCAGCAATTACTCAGTCAGTTTAATTGTTGTTCTTTACTTAACCTGACATAAACATAAGACGCGAGCAGAAAATTTAATACCATTATTAATAGTTTATAATGGTATTAATTGAGATGGTATCAGTTAGACATGTTCATTTATCAGAGATGCCACTAGCTATTACATTATACGGTAAAGCCAAGATAGAGATAGATAGCCAGCACAATGCTGCCAGTGACAATCGCATAAGGCATCTGTGTTCGAATATGCTCAATATGATCACAGTCAGTCGCCATAGATGCCACAATTGCATCACTAGAAATGGGCGAAGTCATATCACCAAAAATTGAACCAGCAATTGCCGCACCTATCATATACTCGATAGGCATTCCGACAGAGACACCGAGTTGCACGCCAATAGGGATCATAATAGCGAAGGTTCCCCAAGATGTTCCTGTCGCCAACGACATAATGGCACTGATAATAAAAACAAAGCCAATGGAAAATCCGGGGGAAATAATACCTGAGGTAATTGTCGCAATATATTGCCCGGTATTAAGATCTGCTGATACGTTGCCCATCAGGAATGCCAACACCATAATGGAGCTTATTTTCACCATACTGGCATAGCCGATATATAGCTCTTTAAAGAAAGATTCTATATTCAGAATTCTCCGCCCACAGAACCAAACAAAAGAAACGGTGGTACCAAACATTACAGCGCTATAAACCGACATAGAGCCACTGCCTTTGGTAAAATCACCATCCCCGGTAACATAGAGTGCAATAGGTACAGCCAGTACAGTCGAGAGGATGGGGATGAGGAAATTCAGTATTGAATTACTTGCGGGATGATCAATAACCTCATCTTTTACTGCCTCAACATGATGTTCCTGTTTACCGACGAAGTTCACCTCTGCTTTTTTCATTGGCCCCCAAGACGCACCAGAGAAGATATAGAATAGCACCGAAGCCAGTGAAAACCACGCCATGAGATTCCACACCATAGAACTGGCTAATATTTCAAACGGCTGCCCTTCAATATAGCCTTTAGCTATCTGGACACCGATAACCCCCATCATTGCCGCCCCCCAGCCATTAATCATAGCCGAAGAACAGACCGACACACAGGATGTCTGAATAATGTAAGACATTTTTTCTGGTGATAAACCGTATCTTTTTGCCAAGTCTTTAGTTGATGCGCCGGCAATGAGTTGGTTTATAGAACTCTCAATAAAGATAATTGAGGTAATAACCATAGCCAGCAGTTGCACTGCTTTTTTATTAGTAACAAACTGCGTCTTTTCTGTTAATAATCTGACTAGACTTCGCACCCCTCCGGTGACGACAATTAAGCGCATAATACCACCAATCATCACCATAAAAATAACCGTTCGCGTATTACCCGGTGAGGAAAATGTATCAATAATGCCATTTAGCGTACCACTGATTCCCTGGATTATACTGTGGTCATTAATGACCGTAAATCCAACAACAATCCCCATAAGTAACGATAAAATGACCTGGCGGGTAAATATTGCCAAACAAATGGTTACTAATGGAGTTATAATCGTCCATACGCCATAATCATGCATATAACCACCCTATTATTTATTGTATAAAGGAAAGGGCTTGATCTAAATCGTCTTTTAAATCGTTAATGTCTTCAATGCCTATTGAAAGGCGCAGGGTAGTATCATATATACCTATATTTTCTTTCTCCTCTTTACTCATCGAACCATGAGACATTGATGCTGAATGGTTAACCATACTTTCCACCCCACCCAACGATTCTGCTAAAACAAAATAATTCAGCTTGCTAATAAAAGTTTTTACCTCCGTGATATCTCCTTTCAAGCGAATACTGACAACAGCACCACCTGAACGCATCTGCTTTTTACATAATTGATGCTGAGGATGTGATTCCAGCCCAGGATAATGAACATCCAATACTTTAGGATGTTGCTCTAAAAAGTGAGCAATCTTTAGAGCGTTACTGCATTGACGATCCATACGAACATCAAGAGTTTTCATGCCTCGTAGAGCCAGATAGGCATCAAATGGAGAGGCTATCGCGCCCACAGTGGTTTTACAGAAATCCAATTGTTCAGCAATATTATGTACATTAGTAATAACTGCACCACCAATTAAATCTGAATGCCCGCCAATATATTTACTGGTTGAAAGCATCACTATATCTGCACCAAGAATAAGAGGCCGTTGATTCCACGCACTGGCAAAAGTGTTATCCACGCAAGTCATAACCTTTCTGGCCCGAGCTACCTGACATACTGCTTCAATATCAACTAATTCCAACAGTGGATTGGTGGGCGTTTCAATCCAGATTAAGCGAGTATTTTCTTGAATATGATTATTTACTGCCTCAAGGTCATTCAGGTCAATATAACTGAATGTAGTGCCTGATGTCTGCTTACGCAGTCTCTCAAATAATCGATACGTCCCCCCATAGACGCCGTGCATGACCAATACATGAGAATCTTTAGGTAGTAATTCCAATATGAGTGCGGTCGCTGCCATACCTGAAGCTGTTGCCGTCGCATAGGTTCCCCCTTCCAACTCTGCTAACGCGGTTTCATAGGCATATCTTGTCGGATTGCTGCATCGGGAATAACAGAATTCTCCCTCTTCACCTAAATTGGGCTGAATAAATGAGCTGGCAGTCGTGATCGGTGGAAAGATAGCATTATTACCTCGATCAACTTGATCTCCGGCATGAATAACAAGAGTTGCAATAGATTTTGTCTTTTTCATTCGTCTTTCCTTTAAATTTTGGCTGTAAAAAGTCCCATCATTGTTAAGAATGATGTTCCGTATCTCAACTAAAGAGTGAGATTTATTTTATTTATGAGTCATTATGTCGATAATTTCTTTGTCTGTTTGTCTCATTGGCGATAATACGAGTCTGCATAGATTATTTATTGAGCTTTCTACGTCGCAGGAAACAATACCGTCATACTCTCCCGCAACACTATGTTGTTGCGCCATTACTACCGATTTAAATGCACAGGCCGTCGCAGTGGAAACCTTCATGGCACAGCTATTTGACGCACCGTCACAAATAATACCGCTAATATCGCTGATCATATTATTTATAGCATAAGAAACAGTCAGATAATCTCGAGTCAATAACCAACTCATCCCAGCAGCTGCCCCCATTGCCGCCGTAGATACTGCACATAATGCAGAGAGGCGGGTATAACGCTCATGAATTGAAATTGCCACCAAATGAGCCAACGCCAACGCCCTGGCCAGAGTTTCATCATCGCTATCAAGATGTTTTGCGAGCGTTACCACCGGCATTGTCACCGTAATACCCTGATTACCTGAACCGTAATTTGACATGGCGGCAAGCGGTGCTCCGCCCATGCGGGCATCTGATGCTGCGGTCGTATTGATCAGCATTTGGCTAAGTAAATCCCTACTCATAAAACCATTTTTTCTAGCCAGCAATAGTGCTCCGCTTACATTTAAGCCATAGTGTTTCCTTTTTCCCTCATCAGAAAGCGCACTATTCACCTCAGCACTTTCCAATATAAAAGCAATATCATCAGCCGCTACATGGCTCACAAAATCGAATGCATCTCGGAGAGAGAACTTAGGCAATACCTCCTCACTGCAACCCGCAATATGACCACTGACGTGGACCTGTTTAATATTATTAATATAAACTTCCGTGACATTAGTGTGGTTACCTTGAATCACGACCCGACACTGCTCATTAACACTGTGCAAAGTCATATCAATAAAAATAAAGTCAGTCGAATTTACAGGTTGTAGGCTGATATTACCGTTTTGATTAAAGGTAACAGCCCAGGTAATTTGTTCAGCAGTAATTCCTTTTAATGCCTCCAGACCTGCTTCGGCATTTCCACCTATAGCCCCTATTGCTGCTGCCAGAGTAACCCCTGAATAATGGGTTCCGGGGATGGTGACTCCCATCGCATTTTTATAAAGATTATCTGATATCTGCCCTGTTATTTTTAACACTGGCGCATTGAGGTATTTGGCTGCAACAGCTGCGGCAAAAGCGATAGCAACGGGTTCTGTACACCCTAAAGAAAGTTTAACTTCTTTTTTTAACCATTTGAGAAATTGTTGATGTGTTATTTTTTTCATTGATGTTTTTACTAATGATTTTTACTTATTTTTATCTTAGAGATTTGTTAAGAGAAATACTTTTCATACTTAACTCTTGTTTTCTATATAAGGAGAATTTAATTCTCTTTATATAAAATAAAAAATCCACTGAATTTAAAATAAAAAATGAATTATATCAAATGGTTAGTTGCATGATACTGTTTAATATATACTACCAGTGAGATGCTAGTCACAAAATAATAAAGAGAATAATTTCCCCTTCAACACAAAATGCAGATGTCAGGCGCGCTATCGTAATCCTATCTGACAACTGGGCAACTCGAAGCCGTATGTTTGCTGTTAAGCATCAATACTGATTCAGTCACATATTAAAGATGCGCTAATTACTGGATAAAGAATTTATATGCTCTGGATTGTGGCTGCACATTAATTGTGCAATATTCTTATTAAAAACGTCAGCGATTCGTTAATAAAGAAGGAGAAAAGCGACTCCTGATAAAATCAGGAGCGCCATTCAGGAAGATAGGCCGGAGGAAAACAGATAAAATTCAAATTTCCGTATCAAAAACCGGCCCCAACAAAATTAGCTACAATCGCTGATGCACTATTATTTACGCTTACTGTGGTGCCTGCTGCAACGTCCAGTTTAACACCTGTGCTGCCAATTGATCGCTGGCGACACCAAACGCCTGAACCACTTCATTCATCTCAGTGCCTTTTATCGGTTGGCGAATTTCAAACTGGCGGGTAGCAATAATCCGTCGGTCTGAAATTCTGACCAAACGGCCATCAAACCGAATGAGTACCAAACTGTTATCACTGCTATGTACCCCCTGGAACGCGGACAAATCACCGCTCAACTCGACGTCGGCCTGAAGACTGTCATCGTCACTGCTGACTGCACGGACACGGCCATCAGCACGGAATTCCTGAATCAGACGATTACGCAGCAGAATAGGCGCTGAATCACTCCAGCGTGAGGCTTTGTAGACAGCAATTTCCTGTCCCTGTGGTTGTACAGCCATACGTGTGCTGTTAATAAACTGGTTAGTCGCCGGTTGAGATACCCGCAACGACCAGTCAACCGTCTGCGCCCGTGGCGTAACCGTTGCTGTCTGAGCGGGTAAAAGGTAGACCTGCGATATCGGTGCGCTGGGCAAAATAGTGCAGGCTGAGAGCAACGCCAGTGGCAGCAGTGATAACACCTGCCACGCGTGACGGCCTGAAAAGCGAATCAATTTAAGAGAAACCATTAAGGCGTAAACTCCTGTGTTCTTTCACGACCACGCAGTAGGGCCGCAGGATTTTCTTCCAGACGAGTAACAGCGGCGCGTAATGTGGCCAACGTTCTGCGTAGTTCATCAACAGCTGGCCCCAGTTCATTCATACCCTGCATACCGTTATTGAGGGATGTTTTATTTTCATTCACCAATTTATTGAGAATGACACTGGTATTCTGCAATGAAACCATCGTCTTCGCTGCATCGCTAACCAATTGTTTCCCCTGCCCTTCCATTAGCCCATTGGCATTACGCAGCAGACGATCGGTTTGTGCCAATGTGTCATTAGCCTGTTTGCTGGCCTGTGCCAATTGCTGCAACATTGTGCGAAGATCCTCACGTTGGTCTGCCACCGTCTGAGTAACCAGCTCCAGGTTTTCTAACGTTTTTATCAGCCGCTGTTGATTATCCGGTGCCAACAACTGGTTCAGCCGCACCAGGACTTCATTAGCATTACTCATAAAATTCTCACCATTAGCCAGCAACTGGCTCATCGGCGACGGGGTTGCCACAATGACCGGGATCTCGTCATCTTCCCCCTCCAGTAACGGGCTGTCCTGACTACCGCTGCTGAACTGAATATTCGACATACCGGTGATACCGGCAACTGTCAGGCGAGCTTGGGTATCTTGGCGAATAGGTGTAGAAGCTGACACGCGGACCCGCGCCCAGACCTTGCTTGGGTTATCTTTATCCAGCCGTAACTGTATTACCTCTCCGACTCGAATTCCGCTGTATTGTACAGTGCTGCCCTGCGATAACCCGCTGACAGCTTCGTTAAACACGATATCGTATAGACTGAACTGGCGGTTAGAACCCGCGTTTGTCAGCCATAGGCAAAATAGCAAGGCGGCGCTGACCACAATAAGAGTGAACAAGCCAATGATGACATGATGAGCACGGGTTTCCATCTTATGACCTCTCTACACTGTGCGTTGCAGCCTGAGATGCCGCGCGGCCACGAGGGCCATGAAAATACGCCTGAATCCAGGCATCATCGGTCGCCGCAACGGTATCTAGCGTATCGACCACCAGCACTTTCTTTTGTGAAAGCACTGCTACGCGATCACAAAGCGTATAAAGCGTATCCAAATCGTGCGTTACCAGAAACACGGTAAGATTCAACGCATCACGCAATGTTCTGATTAAACTGTCAAAAGCCGCCGCCCCAATCGGATCAAGCCCTGCGGTCGGTTCATCAAGAAAAAGAATATCCGGATCCAACGCCAGTGCACGCGCCAAAGCAACCCGTTTTACCATGCCACCAGACAGCGATGCCGGATACTTGCTGCCCGCGTCAGGTGGTAAACCAGCCAAGGCCAGTTTAACCTGCGCCAGCCGTTCGGCCTCAGCCCGCGGTAAACCAGCGTTTTCTATCAATGGCAACGCCACGTTTTCAGTCACGGTAAGCGAGCTAAACAGCGCCCCCCGTTGGAACAAGACTCCGAATCGTCGTTCCACCATCGAACGCTCCTTACCGGATAACGTCATTAAATCATTACCAAAAACATGGATATCACCCGCAGTTGGGCGACGTAATCCAACGATACTGCGCAGTAGAACAGATTTGCCGGTGCCCGAACCACCAACCACACCGAGCACCTCCCCTCGGTGTACATCCAGATTAAGGCCATCGTGAACACATTGTTTACCAAAGCAATTCACCAGCTCACGGATTTGGATGATCGCATTTTTTGTCACTTGACTTACCACCCCATTTCCATGAAAAACAGCGCTGCAACAGCATCGAGCAAGATAACAACAAAGATTGAGTGTACGACACTGGTGGTAGTATGCATGCCGACGGATTCAGCGCTGCCGCTGACCTTAAACCCTTCCAGACAACCAATAATGGCGATCAAGAACGCGAAAATCGGCGCTTTACTGATCCCCACCAGTAAATGCTGCAACCCGTTACTGTTTTGCATAATCGTTAAAAACATCGTCGGGGAGATATCCAGTGCTAACGCACAAACCACCATACCGCCAAAAATGCCACAAATCATACCGATAAACGTGAGCATCGGCAGTGAAATCAATAACGCTAATACACGAGGGAGCACCAGTAACTCAACTGGGTTAAGCCCCAGCGTTTGAATGGCATCGATCTCTTCGTTGGCTTTCATCAGCCCGATTTCAGCGGTGAACGCACTGGCTGTTCGCCCCGCCATCAAAATAGCCGTAAGCAGAACCGCAAACTCTCGTAGGAAAGAAAACACCACTAAATCGACGGTAAAAATACCCGCGCCGAAAGTGGTCAGAACGGTTGCACCAAGAAAAGCGATAACTGCGCCGACCAGAAAAGTCAGCAGCATAATGATAGGAACGGCATTCAAGCCAATTTGCTGAATATTGGCGATAAGAGAAGTGACCCGCCAGCGAGCAGGGCGAAAAACTGTCCCCAGCAGTGCTTCAAGTGTCAGGCCGACAAAACCGAGCAATGACTTGAAATCTTGCCATAAATTGTCCACCGACTGGCCGATAGGTACTAATAGACCAATCCAGAAAGGTTGAGGTTTTACCGTTAATTGAGGAACCAGATTAGGTAAAACCTGGCTGACGGTCTCCAATAACACCCGGCGTTCATCAGGCAGGCGCGGTGCCAATTCACGCAAATTGCTGACTCGCAGCTCCCCAAGAAGTGTGGCAAGCAGCGTGGCGCCAGCAGTATCCAACCCACCTAACTGGCTGAAGTCAAACATGGCCGACGCCGGTAAATCCACACGCAACTGAGCCACCTTTGGCTCCAAAAAACGGTAATGCGCCAGTACCCACTCCCCCCTGATATAAACTCGAGGGGGTTGAACTGAGCTATCAATATCAAGTTGCGCGGAGAACGGTTGCTCTGTCATTGCATAAGCCTTACCTGTGTCGAACTCTAAATAGGTATATCACACACTTAAGTAAGAGTAATGGCTGTTTAATGAATGACACTTCAACAACTCGTTAATCAGTGATGTGTGGCGCTCTGTTTCCCCCATTGACGCATATTCTTCCCCGGCATGGTGTACCACACGACACCGGCGAGCAGAATTAATAAGCCGCTCGCCGTGCCTAACACCAAACTGTGTGAGGCAGAAAACGCCAACTTAGCACTCGCCAGCAACGATTCGTTCCCACCCAAGCTATTGACCACCTGAATAGCTTCGCTGATCGAGGCACTCGCCTGCTCAACCAAGCTGGCAGGTAAATCCGCTGGCAGCACAATAGACGCGGTATACGCTCGTGATAGCATCAGGCCAAATATTGCCACACCCAACCCGGCCCCCAGCTCATAAGCCATCCCTTCAACCGCACCGGCTGCACCGGCTTTCTCAGGCGGTGCAGCGCTCATAATCGCGGCGGTGGATGCCAACAATGAAGCTTCGATGCTGAAACCGAGTAATGCCATCCAAGCCCACGCCACATAGGTCTGAGTGGCAAAATCGGTCCAGGCCAGCCCAAGAAAACTTAATGAACTCAGTGCAATACCCGCGCTTGCTACTGTGCGCAGCCCCAATGTAGACACCAGCCAGCCGGATATCGGCCCACTGACGCCACTGGCAATCATCAATGGCAATAGGAACATACCGGCTTCAAGCGGGCTTTTCCCAAGGACAAACTGCAATTCTTGCGTCAGCAATAGCTCGAAACCCACCAGCGTTATCATCGCCGTCAATGCCATCATCATACCGATAGCAATAACACGCTGACTGATCAGTCGAAAATCAATCATCGGTGCCGCTGTTGATAGCTGATGCCGAACAAAAGCAAACAGCATCCCGCCGCCAATCAATGCGGTCAGTGACGTGACAACAGGATCCCCCCGCCGCGCAACCCGCTTTTAGCGGCATACACCAACAGCAGAACAGCAACAATCAGCACCAAGGCCGGTGCCAATTTCCAGCTTTGTTCGCGGCGAACAGGTTGCTTGGGGATAACCACCAATGTGGCAATCACCACAGCGATGATAATAGGAATATTGATCAGGAATACTGATCCCCAATAGAAGTATTCCAGTAATAACCCGCCCACCAGCGGCCCCATCGCCGCACCCGAAGTCCCGACCGCAACCCATATGCCCAGCGCCAACGCCCTTTCCCGCTCATCGGTAAAAGTATTGCGCACGGCGGAGAGTGTTGCAGGTAAAATCATCGCAGCCCCGATAGCCAGCAACGCACGCGCGGCAATAAGTGTGGCAACGGACGGCGCAAATGCTGCCGCCAACGAAGCCAGGCCAAACAGTATCGACCCCAGCAAAGCCAGCCGTTTGAATCCAATGCGATCCCCCAGCGCTCCCATTGGCAAAAGCAGACACGCCATGACCAGTGAGTAAATATCGATAATCCACAGCAATTCGCTGCCGGTAGCCGACAATGCAATCCCCAGCCGTGGTGCGGCCACATGCAATACGGTTGCATCAATAGAAACAGGGAGATACATCAGAATAATAACGTAAAAAATCATCCACTTTTTAGACATACTGTCGTGCTCAATAAGGTACTAATTAATGTTGAACAGATGTTCAATATGGCAATAATAGCGGAAAGTTGAACGCTCGTCCAATTCGTCACATAATGGTGAATAACTTGTTGCGCCAAATTAGAGGAGTTGCTTTGGCCTATTTGAATCGTGAAGAACGCCACGACACCCTTTTGCAGGCTGCGATGCGGGTGGCAATGGTTGAGGGCATGGCAGCAACGACTGTCCGGCGCGTTGCCAGTGAAGCCGGTGTAGCGGTCGGGCAAGTCCATCATCACTTTTCATCGGTTTCACGCTTACGGGCAGATGCTTTTCAACTATTGGTAAAACAATCCTTAAGCGCGTTTGCAAAAAACAGCAAACATGTGCCGGCAGTTGAACGGCTACAAAAGGTATTGGGTTATCCGCAAGATGAAGCCGGTAAAAGAGAAACCCGCCTGTGGAATGAAGTCTCAATATTGGCCGAACGGGATGAGCTAATAAAAGAGGCTTACGCCGCTTCAATGTCAGATTGGCATTCGGCCACCGTTGAGGTGATCCATGCCGGTATTGCCAGCAATGAATTTCGCTCAGACATAAACCCCAGTGATATTTCCTGGCGATTGATTGGGCTGGTTTGTGGTTTGGATGGACTAACCCAGTTTATAGAATTAGGCTTTTCTGAAGCGGAAATTCTACGTCACCTCACAGCCATGATGGAAAGCGCATTGTTGGCAACAAAATAGCTATTCCGGCCAGAAGTTAACGTCGGAGAGTTTTAGTGGGTATAGCAGGCTATAATAGCTATTTGATTCCTCTTATTTTTTACGAAGTGTATAACATGACTAAACAGACTCCTGTCGCCGATGTTATTTATTACAACGGCACGATTTACACGGCAGATACGAATAACACGGTTTGCAGCGCAATTGCGCTAGGTCAGGGCTACATTCTGGCAACCGGCGGGGATGAAATTAAACAGCAATTCGCCGCAGCAGAAACCCAACTGATCGATCTGGCTGGCAAATTTATGATGCCCGGTCTTATTGACAGCCATATGCACCCGTTCTGGGGCGGTAAACAACTGATTGGTTGTAACCTAAATTATGCCGCGCTAGGTGTTGAACAGACACTGGATATTATTCAAAAGCACCTTGATGGCGATCCTTTCAAAGGCGAGAATGACTGGCTGACCGTGCGCGCCTGGCAGCGTCAGGCGATGACACCGGTCGGTGCCGATATGAGCCGCGCCGCGCTGGACTCACTCAATACTCGCCGCCCGGTCGCCCTGTTCTCGAATGACTGCCACACACTGGCGGCCAACAGCCGTGCACTGGAGTTGCTGGGTATTGACGAAAATACCCCAGTGCCACCCGATGGCAAAATTGCTCGCGATGCGAACGGTAAATTGACCGGTATTTTGGAAGATGCGCCCGCCATGCGCGCCTTTGACAGCATTCCCTCCGCGACGCCTGAAAAAAATGTGCAGATCGCCGCCCATGTACAGCAAGTGCTAAACGCGCAGGGTGTCACCACCGTAATGGATACCCGTGTTTTTGCCGAACAACTTTTGGCTTTCAGTAAGTTGCATGAGCGCGATGAATTGACGCTGCGGGTGCTTGGCGCCAAAGAAGTGACGCCAGATAGCCTGCAAGGGCCAGAGGATGCGGCTCGCGTGGTTCAGGACGTAGTTGAGTTTGGCCGCCAATGGGGGTGCCGTGAATGGGTTCCTGCACCGGGTTTTGCCGTCGACCATCTCAAACTGTTTATTGACGGAGTGTTACAGCCACCGACCATGACCGCCGCGCTGTTGGAGCCTTACCGCGCCAATTGTGGCACCGCCCAACAGCCTGACTGGCAAAATACCGACCATTATGGTGACCTCTATTTTACAGCACCCGTGGTCAATGCAGTGATTGTGGAATGCGCCCGCGCGGGGCTTCATCCTCATACCCATACGGTGGGGGACGGTGCTATCGAGATGGTACTGGACGCGGTGGAACAGATGCGTGCCGCACTGCCCGGTAAAGATATCCGCCCAGGGTTGGCACATAACGAGCTGGTGGCCGCGCATCAATATGGCCGTTTTGCCAAGCTCGGTGCGACTGCCGTACTCTCTTTCCAGTGGGGAGGATTGCCGGGTGTGCTGATTGATGAGGAGCGCGAAATGCTCGGCGAAGCACGTTTCGAGCATATGGAGCCAGCCGCTCGTTTCCTCGATGCAGGTGCGCGTATAGCTTATGGCAGTGACTGGCCGATTGACCGACTTGATGAGTGGTACAACCTGCAAGTCGGTATGACGCGCCGCGCATGGGATCTTGACGGCAATCTGGCAGGCCCTCGGCTGGATAATGATCGGAACCTGACGCTAATTGAGACATTACGCTCAGCAACTATTGATGCTGCTTATATGATTGCGAAAGAGCAATACATCGGCTCATTGGAAGCCGGTAAATTCGCCGATATCATTATTCTGGAAAATAACCTGTTTGCGCAGTCACCGGAAACGATTTACCAAACTCAGGTGAACTCGACGTTGGTTGGCGGTAAAGTGGTTTATCAGGCCACTGATTCGATTCAATAAACGGCAGTTAATCCCCCCTAATCATTGATACAAGTCAGTGATTAGGGGGAGCGCCCGTAGCCAATAACGTGGCGGCGCCAACCATAAAGGGGATGGGCTTTCAAAGCGCCTGCCCTTGTGTCAAAATCCGCTCCTTTGTATTTTACAGTTGCATAAAAATGCAACTTAACGGTGCTTGTTTTCGCCAGGAGATGATACGGTAATGCCACAAAATATTCAGTTGCGCAGAGTGCTTAAAACCCCCGCGCTGGTCGCTTTCGGGCTTGCCTACATGGTGCCATTAGGCATCTTTACTACCTATGGACAGGTGACCGTATTAAGCCAGGGGCACCTCCCCGTTGCCTATCTGGTGACCGTCGTCACCATTCTGTTTACCGCCCTCAGTTATTGCCGGATGACCAACGCCATGCCGTTATCAGGTTCTGCCTATTCTTACGTTCAGCGTAGTTTTGGTGGAAAACCGGTTTCCTGGTGGGTTGGGCGCAAATTTTGGATTATCTGTTCCTGCCCATCCTTAATTACCTGGTTTTAGGCATTTTCTTGCACGAGGCATTTCCGGCTATCCCCGCTCCGGTCTTTATTATTGGTTCTATCGTCAGTGTCAGTTTGCTCAATATTCTCGGGGTGCGGTTACTCACTTCAGTGAATTTTACCCTGATTGCCGCACAGATGATCTTTATTGTGCTGTTTATTGCACTCTCGTTTAGTCAGGCAGATTTAAGCCCTGAGGCACTGATGCAGCCATTATTGGTGAATGGCGGTGACTTCTCCGGCTTGCTGTCTGGCGCGGCGGTGCTCTGTCTGGCCTTCCTTGGCTTTGATGCTATCGCTACGATGGCAGAAGAAGCGCATGATGCTAAGCGAACGCTGCCACGCGCCATTCTGTTTACCGTCATCAGCGCTGGTGCCATCTTTATCGCCGTTTCCTATGCCGCGCATTTGGTTTATCCCGATTGGAAGTCGTTGATTCCCTATCAGGATACGGCCAGCCTGATTATCTCAGAGCATGTGGGTGGCAAGTGGATGTATAACTTCTTTATGGCCACTTACCTCACCGGTGTTTATGCCTCGGCGATGACCGCGCAGACCAGTGTTTCGCGCATCTTCTATGCTATGGGCCGTGAAGGGGTGCTGCCGCGCAAAGTGTTCTTCCATCTGCATCGCAAGTTTCATACCCCGTGGCGGGCCATCCTGTTTGTCGCAACCATCTCATTGCTGGCACTGTTCCTTGACCTGAATTTAGTGGTATCGATGATAAGTTTTGGTGCACTGGGTGCGTTTACCTTCGTCAATCTGAGCGTGATAAAACACTTTATTATCAATGAGAAACGCCGTGGCGCGGCTGCCATGTTCAAATACGGGTTGCTGCCAATGCTGGGGTTTGTGATGTCAGTCTGGCTGTGGCTCCATCTTGAGCAGCGCGCGCTTGAAGTGGGCTTACTGTGGCTACTGGCGGGCTTTATTTACTTGCTGTGGCTGACGCGCGGCTGGCGAAAATCGCCGCCATCAGTGAATCCGGATGATATTTCGCATCTATTGTAATGAAAAAAAGAGTTTATAAACCGATTAGATAGGCGACCACTTGGTTTTAACTTTGTCCGCAATACCCTATAGGTTTTAGGGTGCAGGGAGGCAGCAAGCAAGATACAAATTGGTCGGGAACCGATTTGTACAGCATTTATGCTAGCCCGCAGGGTGAGCCTCAAGGATGAGGCTCATTAATCCCGATGAGTCTATTTATTGTAAGTTCAACAACCAGTAAGTAATTCGGGTTATCTAGAGCAGCCGACACACCTGCAACTTGAAAGATGACAGGTATTAACCGCGGCGCGCGCTGCCGACGGCCTCACCTAACTGCCACACTGCCATCGCATAATGGGTGCTGTGGTTGTAACGGGTGATGGTGTAGAAGTTAGGTAAACCATACCAATACTGATACCCCGTGCCAACATCCAGACGCAGCAAGCTGGCTTCCTGATAATCCCCCAGCGAGTTGGCTGGGCTTAACCCTGCCGCTGATAATGTTGATATAGGGTATTTAGTCTTAAAGCCGTTATCAAGGTACAGTGCTTGCCCATTGGCAGGCACCGCGACCACAGCCCCTTTGGTCCAGCCATGCGATTTGAAATAGTTGGCAACACTGCCGATTGCATCCACAGGATCCCATAAATTCACATGACCATTACCATTGAAATCAACGGCATAACTTTTAAATGACGATGGCATAAATTGGCCATAGCCCATCGCGCCGGCGTAAGAACCACGCAAACTGAGCGGATCATTACCCTCAGCGCGGGCCATCAGCAGGAAGGTTTCCAGCTCACCGGTAAAATACTCCGCACGGCGTGGATAGGCGAAGGAGAGCGTTGCCAGTGCATCAATAATGCGGGTTTTACCCATAACCCGACCCCAACGCGTCTCAACCCCGATGATACCGACAATAATCTCCGGCGGCACGCCGTATACCTCATACGCACGTTGCAAAGCCTCTTCATGCTGGTTCCAGAAGTTCACGCCATTTTGCACGTTATCAGGAGTAATAAACTGTTTACGATAGCGGTTCCAGGCCCCATTCGGGCCGGAAGGCCGCCCTGCCGATGGCGCTTGTTTATCCATCAGGCGAATGACCCAATCTAACTTCTGAGTCTGCGCCAATACATCATGCAGTTGTTGAGGTTCAAAGCCATGTTCGCGCACCATTTTATCCACAAAACGGGCGGTATCCGCGTTATAGGCAAAATCACCGTTTTTCACATGACCTACATGTTGTGGCTCAAGTAAAAAACCGCTCTGAACCAGGCCGCCCGAGGGTGTAGCCGCAACAGGAGACGTCGGCTTGCTACTACAGGCTGACAGCAAAATGAGTAAGGGGAGAACCACAGCCAGATAGCGCATTGAATATCCATAAACCATGCAAAAATGTGATAGCTATGTTAAGTCATTGTCTGGCGCGAACAAACAGGAAAATGCTGCGATATGATGAGTTTTTTACAAATATACTGCGATGCAATACCGGTGGTGTTGTCCAAGACTCAGTACATTCCCACGTCCTATTCACCTCAGATAACCGCGTTAAAAATGAAACACCACGACAATAATAGGAATCATTTTCACTATCATTGTGAATTTCTTTCTATACAATTGTGGTGTTTTGTCTTTGCCTGGCAACCCAGTTTACTTCTCTGACCTTTTAAAAGGATGTCGCTATGAAGTTACGTTTCTTTTCTCTCGCCCCTATCGCTCTGCTGGCGTCCTCCGTATTGCTGGCATTTTCTGTGAATGCTGCGTCAAACGATGAAGGCATTGTGGTTTATAATGCCCAGCATGAAAATCTGGTAAAATCCTGGGTTGAGGGTTTCACCAAAGATACCGGCATCAAAGTCACTCTGCGTAATGGCGGAGACAGCGAGTTAGGCAACCAACTGGTTCAGGAAGGCAGCGCATCACCTGCCGATGTTTTCCTGACCGAAAACTCCCCGGCAATGGTTCTGGTGGATAATGCAAAACTGTTCGCCCCTCTGGACGCGGCAACGCAGGCGCAGATTGCTAAAGAGTATCGGCCTGAACATGGCCGTTGGGTCGGTATTGCCGCGCGTAGCACCGTGTTTGTCTATAATCCGGAAAAAATCAGCGCAGCGCAGTTGCCTAAATCAATCATGGATCTGGCAAAACCGGAGTGGAAAGGCCGCTGGGCAGCTTCACCATCAGGTGCAGACTTCCAGGCAATTGTCAGTGCCATGCTAGAGTTGAAGGGCGAGAAAGCCACGTTAGAATGGTTAAAAGCCATGAAAAACAACTTTACCGCCTATAAAGGTAACAGCACGGTAATGAAAGCGGTCAATGCGGGCCAAATTGATGGCGGCATTATCTATCACTATTATCCTTTTGTTGATCAGGCGAAAACTGGCGAAAATAGCGACAAAATTAAGCTGCATTACTTCAAACATCAGGATCCTGGCGCGTTCGTCAGTGTTTCTGGCGGCGGTGTATTAGCCTCTAGTAAGCACCCGCAGCAAGCTCAAGCATTCGTAAAATGGATAACCAGCAAATCGGGCCAGGAAGTCTTACGTACTAACAATGCCTTTGAATATGCTGTTGGCGTTGATGCGGCATCGAATCCTAAACTGGTTCCACTGAAAGAATTGGATGCTCCGAAAGTAGAAGCATCAAATCTGAACAGCAAAAAAGTGGTTGAACTCATGACTGAAGCGGGCTTGCTGTAAGGCAGCCAACTGACTGATAAAAATACTTTTAAACATCCGCCGGTTCTGTGATCAGACTGGCGTTTAACCAGCCGAGCGTCTTCACCTATTATGGCCAATATAAGTACCGATACTGCTGCGTTTTCAGGCCGTAATACAACGTTTCGGCAACATAACCACCGCCCGGCAACCGGGATGGTAGTTATTGCTATCCTGCTTTCATTAGTAGCATTGCTGCCATTGGTATTTGTTATTGGTATTGCAATTGATACTGGCTGGTCAACGGTCAAAGCTCTGGTTTTTCGCCCTCGAGTGGGCGAACTATTGACCAATACCGCTTTACTGGTGGTTTTCACTTTACCGCTTTGTGCCACGCTCGGCGTTGCGCTAGCCTGGCTTACCGAGCGAACGACCCTACCCGGCAGGCGTATCTGGTCATTACTGGCTATCGCACCGTTGGCAGTACCGGCGTTCGTACAAAGTTATGCATGGATTAGCCTGGTACCATCGATGCATGGGCTTGCCGCCGGCGTCTTCATTTCAGTCATTGCTTATGTGCCCTTTATCTACTTACCTGCTGCGGCGGTGTTGCGCCGCCTCGATCCAGGGATTGAAGATGCCGCGGCATCCTTAGGCAGTAAACCCGTGACAGTCTTCTTTCGTGTCGTGCTGCCCCAGTTAAAATTAGCGATTTGGGGCGGTTCACTACTGATAGCTCTGCACCTATTAGCGGAATATGGGCTGTATGCCATGATCCGTTTCGATACCTTTACCACCGCGATTTTCGACCAATTCCAATCCACATTTAATGGCCCTGCGGCAAATATGTTGGCCGGGGTTCTGGCGCTTTGCTGTCTGGCTCTATTGTTAATGGAGGCCACCACCCGAGGTTACAACCGCTATGCGCGGGTCGGTTCTGGTAGTGCCAGAAGCCAGACGCCTTACACGATGAGGGGAGCTACCACCTTACTGTGCCTGCTATTGCCTCTGACACTGTCAGCACTCTCGCTCGGCGTACCCTTTATAACCCTTATACGTTGGCTCTATATTGGGGGCATCGATGTCTGGTTAAATCCTGAATTGCTACCTGCGGTCAGGCAAACCCTGATATTGGCCTTGAGTGGTGCGGCCATTATCACCTTGTGCGCGGTGCCAATGGCCTGGCTGTCAGTACGTTATCCAAGCCGATTATATCGTGTGATGGAAGGGTGTAACTATGTGACCAGTTCGTTACCGGGCATTGTCGTGGCACTGGCGCTGGTCACTATCACCATCCGACTTGCTCGTCCGTTGTATCAAACCGAGTTTACTATTTTGCTGGCGTATTTATTGATGTTTACGCCACGCGCCTTAATCAGTTTGCGGGCCGGTATTGCACAAGCACCGGTCGAACTGGAAAATGTCGCCCGCAGCTTGGGGAAAACACCCACTCAAGCGATATGGAGCACCACCATGCGGCTGGCGGCCCCCGGTGCTGCAGCAGGCGCTGCACTGGTGTTTCTCGCCATATCCAATGAACTGACGGCCACATTACTCTTATCACCGAACGGTACTCGCACACTGGCGACGGGTTTTTGGGCATTAACCAGCGAAATTGACTACGTCGCCGCAGCCCCTTATGCACTGTTGATGGTGGCGCTTTCACTGCCGTTAACCTGGCTTCTTTATTCTCAATCTCAACGTACGGCAGGATTATGAGCACGCTTGAACTCCAGCGAATCGGTAAGTCTTACCAATCTGTTACCGTTTTGGACCACATTGATTTGCACGTAACGGCGGGGAGCCGTACTGCTATTGTCGGGCCTTCCGGTTCAGGAAAAACTACGCTGTTGCGGATCATTGCGGGGTTTGAAACCCCCGATCATGGCAAGGTTATCTTACAGGGAAAATCGGTATTTGATAATTCAACCCATGTACCCGCGCATAAAAGAGGCATTGGCTTTGTGCCACAAGATGGTGCTCTGTTCCCACATTTCACCGTAGCAGGCAATATTGGTTACGGCTTGAAAGGGACAAAACAGGAAAAAACACAGCGGATTGGTGAACTGATGGAGATGGTGTCACTGGATAGGCGATTATCCGCACTGTGGCCCCATGAGCTTTCTGGTGGGCAGCAGCAACGCGTCGCTCTCGCCAGAGCGCTGGCTCAGCGCCCGGTGCTAATGCTACTGGATGAACCCTTCTCAGCACTGGATACCGCGTTACGCGCCTCAACCCGTAAGGCCGTGGCCGAACTATTGGCGCAGGCCAATATCGCCTCAATTCTGGTGACTCATGATCAAACAGAAGCCCTGTCGTTCGCTTCACAAGTTGCGGTAATGCGTGCTGGCAAGCTGGCACATGTTGGCCCGCCGCAGGAACTGTATCTGCGGCCCGTTGATGAACCGACCGCAACATTCCTTGGCGAGACACTGATTCTCTCAGCACATATCGACGCGGGTTGGGCTGATTGCGTATTGGGTCAGGTGAGTGTTGACGACATGCAACGTCGTGGTCTTACGCGGATTATGCTGCGACCAGAACAAATTACCATAACGCCCTTGCCTACCGGACATCAATACACACCCCATTGTTTGGCAAAAGTTATCAATATTGATTTTGCCGGGTTTATCTCGACACTCACCTTGCATATCGTTGGCAGCGACGAAACCGTAGAAATCAAAACGGTCAGCCGGGAAGGTATTAATATTGGCTTGATGGTTGATCTGACCATTATTGGTCAGGCACATGTATTCCCTAATCGATGATGTTGTTACTGGTAAATATCATTCGCTTTATAATTTAGGAGACTCTTTTATCCATCTCGTAGCTAATTTTTCGCTGACGCAGCGCCATTGAAGGATAGCCAGGCTATGCCGGTTTAATCCCTTTTGAAATAATTCATTGCGTCTCGGTGAGATTTTTAGACTGATGCCGCAACCTGCGATACTCCAGCAAAGTCAGTACAATAACCATAACATCCAAAGCGGTGATCAGTAGTAGCAGCATTGAGTGCGTAAAGGTATATCGGTAGAGTTGGTAAACGATAAATAAGCTAAAAATAACAATGGCTGCGGGATAGTAACCCAATTTTTCATGCCATAATCCGATAATAATCCATAATTTAACAACACCGTGGATAATTAGATAGAATGCGGCAAAATGTAAACTGCTAATAGAAAGACTTTGCGCCACATGTTGCAGGTAATTGACGACCACATCACCATGACCTTCGATAAAATCGACCCGCGTGATGCGATGCAAAATATTTAGCAGGAACTGCGGTGTGACAAAATAAGTCAAAATACCGGTGATAATCTCTATCACTGCCAGTATCGCTTTGAGCAGTAAACTTAACTCAAAAGCGGCGTGGATATTCTGCTCACCAGCGCTATTTTTACCATCAAATCTCTCGTTCATATTCAACATAACGTTGATTTCCTACAAGCCAGTCGGTGAAACCCTCAACTGAATATAGGATAACAGCTTGAATGGTGAAGGTTAAAGCACCACATTAGTCAAATATCACTCACCAACTCAGTAGTCATATTAGGATGTAATTACTGCTTTCAACCAGGTCACCCATACATCTTGTGTTTGGCTGCTCCCCGCCGAATTGCACTAATATTGTCAGTCAGGTTGTCACTCTAGCCACAAAGTGACGTGACGCGAAACAACAATAAAGCTCAGCCACGGGTGAATAAACTGATGATGACGCCCAGGTATTTTGGGCGTCATTAGCTAAAGATATTTACTTAGCATCTTTGCCGTATTGTGGTGAACGTGGGCCATACAATAACCCGTTAGGCGTTCCTGCGGACAGCATCCGGGTACTGGTAATACCGGCAATATCATGGCTTTTATCCGCAATGGTATTGCTAATCTGCGTCACCGCTGCCTGCACCAGCAAACCAATGATACCGCCAGATGAATTATCCCCTTCATTGCTGGAAGCGGTCGCACTGCCACTCCACAACAATTTGCCTGTTTTTAGATCGATCAGTTTGGCATTAGCTGTGACGCGGGTGTCGCTGGTGATCACCTGATAAGACGTCCCATATTGCACTACAGTGATGTACAGCGCCGCATCAGCACCAAAAATCTTGTGCAGCTTCGCGGGGCTAACAGCACTGATGTCGCCCGCATGAGTCATTCCATTTTGTTTGAATGTTTCCTCAACAACCGCAACGGGCAGCACATAATAACCGGCTTCAGATAACGGATAAGTCACCTGCGACAACATGCCGTGACTGGCTTCAACCTCAGGGGATTGGTTCTCTGGCAACAACACCAAAATACTTTTAGGTTTGCTCTGTTTAAAGGCAGAATAGTCCTGAATTGGCTTGGCACACCCGGTCAGTAGTAGCGCCATCATAACCGCGCATAACGCAAAAAGAGATTTCATTTAAATGCCCCTTTATCCTTGCTCATGAGAAAATCCATAAACGGCGCAGACTCAGGGAAGGCCGCTTTCTCCCGATTAAACTCAGCTATTGCCAGGTCTGGGTGGGCAGTATTGGCATACAACATCCCCAAATGGGCATGTAAGCCCGGAGGCACCGGTATACCTTTAGCGCGAGACTTCTCAATATTCTCTTTTAAGGCAGCAATTTGCTGCTCAGGGCTGGCATCAGATTTATAGTATTCATAAATCGTTGATTGGTAGTTCTCCCAGTTATAAATAGGCTTCGGCGCGGTAGCGCAACCGGCTAAAACAGCAGCAGCCAGCAACAAAGACAATTTGGGTATTAATTTCATATTTCGGTATCCATACACATTATAGTTAGCGTTATTTCGCAGGCTGCCAGGTGCCCGATTCAATGCCAGCGACCAAGTTATTTACGGCTTCACGTATGGCTAAATCCAATACTTTGCCATTCAGCGTTGAGTCATAACTGGCAGTGCCACCAAAACCGATCACTTCACGGTTAGAAAGTGTATATTCACCCGCACCTTGTGAAGAGAACACCACTTCAGAGGTTTTCACATTGACGATATTCAGATTAACCTTGGCGTAAGCAACCTGAGATTTACCGCGACCTAAGATGCCCCATAGTTGGCGGTCACCCACTTCTTTGCGGCCAAACTCAGTCACATCCCCGGTCACCACATACGTTGCACCTTTTAGCTGCTGGCTCTGGCCTGAAATTGCGGCTTCTGTTTTCAGCTCTTCCATATTGGTGCGTTCTAATACATTAAAACGACCCGTTTGCTGTAAATGTGTCACCAGAATAGTTTTTGATTGGCTCCCCAACCGATCTACACCATCAGAGAATAATCCGCTCATATAACTTGAACGATTATCAAATTTACCCACAGAAATAGGGCTGCGAGGACCACTATATTGCGTGCCGTAGGAAGCAACTTTAGCAACATCTAGCGTTCGCGATGATTCCGTAGCACAACCACTCAATAATAATGTGACTATAAATGTAGAACTCAATAGTATTCTTTTCATCATTGACAGAAATTCCTCAATAAAAAACTAAAAATCACAATTAAATAAGATGAATGTTTTTAAATTTAGCTTAAACACAACAAACATCTCTTTTCAGATATAAAATAGATAGTAACTACACGTCACTATTAGCGACGACGGTAATTTTTATCTTTTATTTGAAAGGGTTTTGGTTGCGGAATAATAACAGATCTGCATTCTATTTAGAATTTTTTACCACAATGGTTTCATGAACGTTTAGATTAATCATAGGAAAATTATTTTTATTTAAAGTAAATTATTTATCATTGTACTTTATATAACCCTCTGACTGTGGATAAATCGTATGAGGCCATGTTATATGCTCAATACATTTCGATAGCATCCTCTGGATGTTTTTTCTACAATTAACAGGGTAAATCACACGCCAATATTCTACGGCATGGGTAAATCAACACACTAAATAAGTCACCTGATTTGGATAAATACCAGTACAATGCCGCAACTTATCGTATTTTCCCCACAGGAGTGAGCGCCGTGTTCAGTTATCCAGCCAGTTATACTTTTGATGAAACCAGCGGAGAATACCATATCCACTACCGCGATTTCCCTGAATTGGAATCGGTGACCTACTCCTCCGAAGACATTGAGCTGGAAGCGCAGGATGGCATTAAAAACGGTATCGCCGCTGAGATGGAAGAACGTCGCCCCGTTCCGGCTCCATCAGCACTGCAACCCGAGGATATCGCCGTCCATGTACCTATTCTGGTGCGCCTGAAAGCCGAATTGCATAATGCCATGTTAAGCACTGACACCCGTAAAGCTGATATGGCACGCAAACTTGGCTTGAACGCAGCGCAAATGGATCGCCTGCTGGATATTTTCTACGCATCTAAAGTTGAAGCATTGGAACAAGCCCTGTATTTACTGGGTTTAGAGGCTGATGTGACCGTACGGAAAATCGGCTGACTTGGTGGATATCCGCGAGGTTGGCATAAAGATTAGCCAATAGAGTAACAAATTGTTATTTGACGATAATTTAAAAAAACGTTAATAACGTCACACTTCAATATATTGGCTAACATTATTTACAGTTTCTGTATGAAATTGTGATCTGATGCATAAAATTACAGTATTGAAATCTCTACTCCATTGGGATTACATTAGCGCGATCCTGTCGTAGCCCCTCACTGGGTTGGATCGACATTTCGGATGTATCTCAGATTGATAGCGAGCCGGTTATGGTGAAATAGCAGCAATTGATTGAAGAGTCATTCATTCACATTTGATACTCAGCATAGTAATTTGGATTGTTACTGGCGAAGTAGCTCCAAAGGGAGTTGTTCAGTGAAGTATTTCTTTATGGGTATCTCGATTATGTTGGTGGTTTGGGTTGGCACCTTCATGATAATGGTCGAGTAATAATGGCTCAAATCATCGATCACCTGACATAGTATAAAGGGCGCATTCGCGCCCTTTATCATTTTATGCGAGCAGATTATTTACCTGGCATCATTCTACGTAAGGTATCATCGCGGCGAATATAGTGATGATAAAGCGCCGCCACCCCATGTATTCCAATCACAAAATAACCTAAATTGGCAATTAGCTCATGTGTCTGTTTCAGATAAGAACGCGCTTCATCATTGGGTATCACCCACTGCGGCACCTGCCATCCCAGCAAGAACCAGGTCTTTCCACCATAAGCTTGCGCTAAAACCCCCAGTACCGGCAGCGATAAAAACATAAGATATAAACCCCAATGCAGAATCTGAGCGCCTAACAGCTGCCAGTCAGGTAATTGTGGTGTGATCCGCGGAATAGGGTTGCGATGACGTAGCCAAAGCCTCGCCAGCATCAATATCCAGACCGAAATGCCAAAATTAAAATGCAGATTTTTCACTAATGCTCGATCTTCATCCGGCACAGAATCACTGAGTAACATTGCTGAATAGGTCAAAGAAATCATTAGCAACGTTAACCAGTGCAGGGTTATTTGAGATAAGGAATAGTGATTTTTCATGGCAGTGCTCCGCATAAGTCACACATAATAAGTCAGTATGGTGCAAACAGATGAAGAGAACATTAAGCGCGGGTGAAGAATAAGTATTCTGTTCTGACCGGCAGCTTAAGTCACCGGCCAGAATATACCCGTCATACTTCAAACTACATAGGTGCTGGCGACACTCACTTACCCGATGTCAGCAAGCCATCAGCGCGGAACATATTTTTAATTCCGCGCACTGCCTGACGAATGCGATCCTGATTCTCAATCAGAGCAAAGCGCACATGGGTATCACCATAATCACCAAATCCAATCCCCGGTGAGACGCAGACTTTCGCCTCAGCCAGCAGGCGTTTAGCAAATTCGAGCGAACCTAGATGCGCATAAGGTTGTGGAATTTTAGCCCAAACATACATTGAGGCTTTTGGGTTTTCAACCATCCAGCCTGCCTCATGCAAACCGCGCACCAATGCATTGCGCCGCTGGCGATATTGCTCAGCGATATCACGGACACACTGTTGGTCGCCTTCCAGTGCAGCAATGGCAGCGACCTGCAATGGAGTAAATGTGCCGTAGTCGTGATAACTTTTGATACGCGCCAGTGCATTGACCAGTTCCGGATTACCGACCATAAACCCAATACGCCAGCCCGCCATATTGTAACTTTTCGATAAAGTGAAAAACTCCACCGCGATATCTTTCGCCCCCGGCACCTGCATGATTGACGGTGCTTTCCAGCCATCATAAACGATATCGGCATAGGCCAGATCATGCACTACCAGCACGTCATACTGTTTTGCCAGTGCCACTACACGCTCGAAAAAATCCAGCTCTACACATTGTGCCGTCGGGTTGGAGGGGAATCCGAGGATCATCATTTTCGGCTTAGGGATAGTTTCACGAATAGCCCGTTCCAACTCACCAAAGAAATCAATACCTTCAGTTAGCGGCACGGATCGCACCTGTGCCCCGGCAATCACCGCACCATAAATATGAATCGGATAACTCGGGTTCGGCACCAGTACAGTATCGCCGTGATCCAGGGTTGCCAGCATCAGGTGGGCCAGCCCCTCTTTCGAACCGATGGTGACAATGGCTTCACTTTCAGGATCGATCTCCACTTGATAGCGATCAGCATACCAGCGCGAAATCGCCCTGCGCAGGCGTGGTATCCCGCGAGAGGTTGAATAACCGTGAGTATCTTCACGTTGGGCGACGCTGCACATTTTCTCAACAATATGCGGCGGTGTTGGGCCATCCGGGTTACCCATACTGAAATCAATAATATCTTCACCCCGACGGCGCGCGGCCATCTTTAGCTCAGATGTAATGTTGAAAACATAAGGTGGAAGGCGGTCAATACGGGTAAAACGACGAGCAGGGTGTTCAGCCATAATTTCCTCGGAATACGTAAGCGCCCGGACCGTCCGAGCGACGCTGACCCGCAAAAGGTCTGTTTATGAACATATCCCAGCGCCGAACCGGTGTCGAGTGGCTGATCATAATTATCTAACTCATCGGAGTTCTGCGCTATAGCGCAAACTCGCACTCAAGCATTCCTAGCACCCAGTCATCGCACCACTGCCCGCCGAGCTGAAAGTTATCACGCAAAGTACCTTCCAGTTGAAAACCACAGCGCTCCAGCAGATGCCGCGACGCATCATTCCCGACGGTAACAGTGGCTTTCATTTTATGAAATTGGCATTGCTGAAAACCAAAAGCCAACACGGCCATCAATGATTCTTTGCCAAATCCTTTTCGCTGAAATGGTGGCAACATGGCATATCCCACTTCAGCTTGTTGTAACGGCAGCCATTCAGGTAAAAATCCGGTAAGTCCGATGGACTGCCCGCTCTCTCTTTCCCTAATAGTTAAACATAACCAATGAGTTGAAGTTTTCACCCAAGGCATCAGGCGGGCTTCAAAACGGCGGCGAATTTCAGCCACATCCATCTTATCGGCAATATACCGCTGGACATCCGGGTCTTGGTATAGCTGTAAAAACAGTGGCCAATCCTGCTCGACAAGGCTATCTAACCGCAATCGAGGCGTCCGTAATGAAATAGGGGGACAGCTAAACATCGGAATAACTGGTGCCATTCTTCCCTCAATATGCAGCGGTTGGTGATAAATAGAAGAATTGAAATTAAAGAGGAAATTTTCACCTAACCTCATCCCTTTATTGTTCTCTATTTTAGCTAAATAATGTTCACTTCAAGATAACAAAAAACACACAAATGGTCAGCAAAGCTTCACTTTTACGACAGCCCTCAACCCTACAGCTATCGGAGAATCAGCATTATGGCTTCATTACACATAGACGATATTCCCGCAGCAATCAAAGCGGTGAAGCAACAGTTACGTCAGGAACTGCCTGATTATCAGCAGGTTTTCCAGTCGGTGGAAAATAATATTCGCCAGCAAGTCGCGGAGATCCGCCGCAGCCTGTCGCGGGGTGAGAACCCGGTTCCGCGTATTCACGCCGATGATATTATCAATGGCAAAGTGACAGAGGAACAAAAAGCACAAATAAGACAGCGAGGCTGCTGTGCCATCCTCGGGGTATTCCCAACCGAAAAGCGGCGGCCTGGAACCGTGAAATCGGGGATTATCTGGATCGCAATAACTTTGTTGAGCGCCTGAAAAATGCCGCTGAAGACAATTACTTCGGCACGCTGGCTGCCAGTAAACCACAGATTTACGGGATTTATTGGTCGACACCACAAGTCGAGGCTCGTCAGGATAAACGCATGAATGCGGTGCAGGTATTCTTAAATAATTTGTGGCAAACCGAGAGCAACGGCAAGCAACATTTTGATCCTAACCGCGTGGTGGCTTATGCTGATCGTACCCGTCGCCGCCCACCCAAATCGTCATCACTTGGCCTGTCACCGCATGTCGATGGCGGATCGATTGAGCGCTGGTTGGATGAAAACTTTCGTCATGTCTACCGCCATGTTTTCTCCGGCGAGTGGCAGAAATATGACCCATTTGCCGCTGATGGCCGGCCAGAAGTGCGTGAGTTCCCGTCGCCGGCGGTATGTTCAATGTTCCGTACCTTCCAAGGCTGGACAGCATTGACACCACAACGCACCCATGCGGGTACGCTAAATGTCATTCCGATTGCTAATGCAATGGCTTACATCCTGCTGCGCGCCTTGCAAGATGATGTGGCTGATGATGATTTGTGCGGTGCGGCACCGGGCCGTGCGCTATCAGCCACCGAACAGTGGCATCCTCTTTTACTCGAAGCTATTTCCCCTATTCCTGATTTGGAGGCCGGTGACACCGTGTTCTGGCACTGCGACGTAATTCATTCCGTGGAAAATGAACATAACGGTGAGTTTGATAGCAACGTGATGTATATCGCCGCAGCACCGTGGTGTGAAAAAAATGCCGCTTACCTGCCGCGCCAGCTTGCCAGTTTTCTTGACGCCCGTTCCCCACCAGACTTTGCAGCCGATGATTTTGAAGTTGATTTTAGCGGCAAAGCGACAGTCAACAACCTGACGGCCACCGGTAAACAACAACTGGGCATGGCCGAATAATCGTATCACACCTTTCCACACTGCCGGAGCCTCCGCTACGGCAGATATCCACGCCCGTCATCAGACAAATCGCACGGATAAAGTAGCCGCCAGCCACCATTTTCCTTATAGTTAACCGAATAAATTAGTTAGTCGCTTATTCGCACAGGGTTCCCATTGATCCCAGTGTAAACGTCAAGGCGATCGCCAAGAGAAAATCGCGTGCACCAAATATTTGAAATGTTACTGGCGGTATTTGATCGCGCCGCACTGATGTTAATTTGCCTGTTCTTCCTGACCCGCACCCACCTGTTCCGTCAGTTGTTGCAAAAAGAGAAGCACACGCCGCTGGAACTGGCTGCCGTGACAGCTATTTTCTCGTTGTTCGCTATTTTCGGTACCTATTCCGGGATTAACGTCGAAGGCTCTCTGGTTAACGTTCGGGTTATTGCGGTGATGTCGGGCGGGATTTTATTCGGCCCGTGGGTGGGGATTATTACCGGTATTATTGCTGGCTCCCACCGTTATCTTATTGATATAGATGGTATAATATCAATCCCTTGTTTAATAACCAGTATTATTGCTGGCCTGATGTCCGGTTATATCAACCTAAAAGTAAAGAAAGAGCGGCGCTGGAGTATGGGTATTCTGGCGGGCATGATTTGTGAATCACTCACCATGCTATTGGTGGTACTTTGGGCCAAACCGACAGCATTAGGCATTGATATTGTGTCTAAAATCGCGATTCCAATGATTTTAGGTGCGGTTTGTATAGGGCTGATTGTGCTGCTGGTGCAAAGTGTCGAGGATGAAAAAGAAGGCATTGCGGCGCGGCAAGCAAAACTGGCGCTGGATATTGCTAATAAAACCCTGCCCTATTTTCGTAATATCAACGGCGAATCATTACGTAGCGTATGTGAGATTATTTGCAACGATATTAAAGCTGACGCCGTCTCCATCACCAATACACAAAATATTCTGGCTTACGTTGGTGTCGGCGCTGAAAAGTATAATATCGGTCATGAAATCATCAGTGATATCACCAAAAAGAGTATTCAGCGTGGTAAAATAACCATTCGTAACAACGATGAAATGAATCGCACCCCGCAGATTCACTCGATGATCATTATCCCATTATGGGAGAAAGGTGAAGTAACCGGCTCGCTAAAAATCTATTACTGCCATGCCCATAAAATCACTTATTCTTTGAAAGTGATGGCTGTGGGGCTATCGCAAATTATTTCAACGCAAATGGAAGTCTCGCGCATTGAACAATTGCGTGAAATGGCCAATAAAGCGGAAATGCGAGCGCTGCAAAGCAAAATAAATCCACATTTTCTGTTTAATGCCTTAAATGCTATCTCGTCATCAATTCGCATTAATCCAGATACCGCACGTCAGCTAATTATTAATTTATCGCGCTATTTACGCTACAACTTGGAATTGAATGATGAGCAGATTGATATTCGTAAAGAGCTACATCAGATTCAGGACTATATCGCCATTGAGCAGGCCCGTTTTGGCAGCAAGTTGACCGTGATTTACGATATTGACGACGATATCTCGCTGAAGATCCCCAGTCTGCTGATTCAGCCCTTGGTGGAAAACGCTATCGTACACGGTATTCAGCCCTGCCGCGGTAAAGGTGTCGTGGTGATTGCGGTGAAAGACCACGACGATCAAATAAAAATTTCGGTAAAAGATACGGGTAATGGAATTAATCAGGAAACCATAGATAGCGTGGCAAATAATGAGATGCCGGGCAATAAGATCGGTTTACTGAATGTTCATCACCGGGTGCAATTATTATATGGTACGGGCTTACAGATACGTCGTATGGAACCCGGAACTGAGATCTCTTTTTATATCAGTAAAAATGGTGGCAAGCTCCATGCAGAACCGCGTATTTCAGCCGGAGTTTAATCCGTGAAAGTAATTATTGTTGAAGATGAGTTTCTGGCTCAGGAAGAGCTAAGTTACCTTATTCGCCAGCACAGCGGCATGACGATTGAAGCAACTTTTGAAGATGGGTTGGATGTCCTTAAATATCTGCAAAACCATCAGGTCGATGCTATCTTCCTCGATATCAATATCCCTTCGCTGGATGGTGTATTGTTAGCGCAGAACATCAGTAAATTCACCCATAAACCTTATATTATCTTTATCACTGCTTACAAAGAGCACGCGGTCGAAGCTTTTGAAATTGAAGCATTTGACTATATTTTGAAGCCTTATCACGAATCACGTATCGTCACCATGTTACAAAAACTGGAAGCACTGCATCGGCGTGACAACCAGAAGGGTGAAGCGAATAATAACGCCAGCCACCGTCCTGCCGCCCATACCATCAATTTGATGAAAGATGAGCGTATTATCGTAACGGATATCAATGATATTTATTATGCCGCAGCACAAGAAAAAGTGACGTTGGTCTATACCCGGCGAGCCGAATTTATCATGCCGATGAATATTACCGAGTTTTGTAGCCGCTTACCGGATGAATACTTTTTCCGCTGCCACCGCTCCTATTGTGTCAACTTATCCAAAATCCGTGAAATCGTGCCGTGGTTTAACAACACCTATATTTTACGGCTCAGCGATTTGGATTTTGAAGTCCCCGTCAGTCGTAGCAAGATAAAAGAGTTCAGGCAGTTGATGCGCCTTTAGAGGCATTTCATTCCTGCTGCAATGCAGCTCATTCCCGTTTTGATCTATCCTGGTTAGCCCGCCCGTATACTGGTTTCATTGGGCGGGCTGATAACACGTCACAGCAATATCTCCGGTGATTTATCAGCACGTAATTTTTAGGCATCCGACGCTATTGTCATCAATAGCCACTATTCGGGCCACATTGTGTTGATGTTTAAGGAGTCCGGCATGAGCAGTAAACCGGTTAATCGTTGGCTAATTGTTGTGGGTACCATCATTGTTCAGATGGGATTGGGCACTATCTATACTTGGAGCCTATTTAACCAACCTCTGGGGGAACAATTCGGTTGGTCACTCGGGGCCGTTGCGACCACGTTTTCCATCACCAGCTTCTCTTTGGCCTTCGCCACCTTATTTGCCGGCCGCCTGCAAGAGCGTATCGGTATCCGCAAACTGACGCTAATTTCTGGCATCATTCTTGGCTTGGGGCTGATTGCCAGCGCCTTTGCCACCTCACTGGGCATGATTTATCTGTTGGCCGGTTTTGTGGTTGGTTTTGCTGATGGCACAGCCTACATCACCACGTTGTCGAATCTCATTAAATGGTTCCCGGAACGTAAGGGGCTGATTTCTGGTATTTCTGTCGGGGCATTTGGTACTGGCAGCCTGTTATTCAAATATGTGAATACCAGTTTGATTGCCAATCAGGGCGTATCGCTGGCGTTCTTCTATTGGGGCCTTATTGTGATGGCTCTGGTGGGAGCCGGTTCATTCCTGTTACGGGAAAAAGTGGCCGCACCACAGGTTGCAAATAGCCTGCAACCTGCCGGAACGGGTCGTGATTTCAGTGTCAAAGAGATGTTGGCAGTGAAAGAGTCCTACTTCCTGTTTATGATCTTCTTCACCGCATGTATGGGTGGTTTGTATCTGATTGGTATCGTGAAAGACTTAGGCGTAGAACTGGCTGGAATGGATCTTGCCACCGCAGCCAATACCGTTTCCGCTATTGCTATCTTCAACACCGCCGGGCGCATCATCCTTGGCGCGCTGTCTGATAAAGTGGGCCGCCTGCGCGTAATCAGCTTTACCTTGCTGGTCACTACGTTAGCGGTATCAGTATTGACCTTTGTGCCGCTGACTCACGCGCTATTCTTCCTGTGTGTCGGTGCCATTGCCTTCTGTTTTGGTGGCAATATCACCGTGTTCCCAGCGATTGTTGGCGATTTCTTTGGTTTAAAAAATCACAGTAAGAACTACGGTGTTATCTATCAGGGATTCGGCCTGGGCGCGCTGGCAGGGTCGTTTATCGCCGCACGCTTGGGCGGGTATCACGCCACCTTTATCGTCATCACCGTGCTGTCAGTGCTTTCTCTGCTTCTGACCTTTATCATCAAACCACCAAAAGATGCTGCTACTGAGGCTGAAAACACACCAACTGCTGCGGCGGGCGTGACGGCTAATAGCCATGCGTAATGGGTGATGTTATTAAGTCAAAAAGCAGAGCCTTGGCTCTGCTTTCTTGTTTCTCCCGTTGCGAACAAAAAGCTTATAATTCATGCCCTAGCTTTTGACGCAAGTAGGCTCCTGCACCCAGTAACCCTGGTTGCTGATGAGTGATCATATAGACCGGAATATCTTGCAGGAAATCTTTGAAACGACCTTTATCTTCAAAAGCACTACGGAAACCCGATGCTTTAAAGAATTCCATAAAGCGAGGCACGATACCGCCTGCGATATAAACACCGCCGAACGTGCTGAGATTAAGCGCTAAATTGCCACCAAAACGCCCCATAACAACGCAAAATAGCGATAAAGCGCGGCGGCAATCAGTACAATTATCCGCCAATGCACGGTCGGTAATATCTTTCGGTGCCAGATTCTCCGGCAGCCGCTCATCAGAAATCACGATCGCACGATATAAATTCACCAGCCCCGGCCCGGATAACACCCGCTCAGCCGAGACATGCCCTAGCTCTTTACGCAGCACCGCCAGAATTCGGTCTTCCTCTTCACTGTTTGGCGCAAAATCCACATGCCCGCCCTCTCCCGGCAAACTTATCCAACGACGCGCCACATTGACTAAATGGGCCACTCCCAGCCCAGTACCAGCGCCGTATACCGCCACCGGTTTGCCCGGTTTGGGTTCAGTGCCACCAAATTGCAGAACGTCGTGCGCCGACAACACAGGAATAGCCATCGATACCGCAGTGAAGTCGTTGATCACTTCCAGATGATTCAGCCCCAAGCTTTGCTGCATGGCCGCAATAGAAAATGCCCAGCTATGGTTAGTCATCGCCACCCAATCTCCGGTAATCGGGCAGGCAATAGCAATACAGGCATCCGCAACATTAACCGGGTGCTCAGACAGATATTGCTTGATTGCATCTTCCAGTGTGTCGTATTCCAATCCTGAATATATCTTTGCTTGTGATATTTCGCCCGTTGCTACAGCGCAAAGCGCTAAACGGGCATTCGTGCCACCAACGTCGCCCACCAGGGCATAGGTCGTCATCAGAAACTTCTCCATTACAGCGATACTTAACGTCAACGATATCCACTGTAAAATCACACCAGAGAAACAACAATCCCAATGCACTAAACCCTTTCGCTTTGTGAAGACAGTCACATAAAAACGTTTCAGCCGCGCTGTTCTCTGCGGCTAAAGGTGAATAACCGGTAAATACTTAGCGTGAACTGCGCCCGTTTTCAGATGCAGGTTTCAGTGCCACAGGCTGACGAGCATGAATAATTCGCATACGCAGGCTGTCATAGGCCCAGTTATAAAGCAGAGTATAGGGTAGGAAGAACAGGAAGAAACCAATCTCTAACATAAATGCTTGTAACAACGAAATACCCAAGGCCAATGCCGCGATGGGTAAACCAATCAGAATAAACCCGCCTTCAAAACCTAATGCATGAAATACCCGCACCCGCAATGTTTTCGCGACCCGACTGACGGGCCAGAAGCGGTCGAACAGGCTGTTGTATACAATATTCCACAACATCGCCACCGAAGAGAGGATCACCGCCAAAGTCCCCATTTGCAGCATTGAACGATCCAGCAGCCATGCGCCAACAGGTGCACAAATAGCGACAGCAATGGCTTCAAAACCAATAGCATGGATAACTCGCTCAAAGAAAGATCTGTGATGAACTTGCATAAAACACCCACTTAAATTAACTGATAACAGATTGTCGAAGGTGATTATCATCGCTTTTTAAGATAGATTAAAAATAGAACCCATCGATTAAATAGATACATCATGCATTATTCCCCTGAAGCATTGGTCGCATTTGTCGAATCTGCCGCACTTGGCTCTTTTTCAGCAGCAGCTCGCAAACTGCGTAAAAGTCAGTCAACTATCAGTACGGCTATTGCCAATCTGGAAGCAGACCTTGGTTTGACGCTGTTTGACCGGCAGGCCCGTCAACCGGTGTTAACCGATAACGGCCGCCGGGTGCTGGCTCATGTGCAAGAGATATTGGCTGCCAGCGAGCGTTTGGATAATCTCTCCATCCGTCTGGCCGGCCAGGTTGAAACGCGGCTGACGTTCGTATTGTCCGATACTTATCAGCCGACACACCATGAAAGCCTGCTGCGTCGTTTTGAACAGCGATACCCGGATATCGAATTTGAATGCCTGATCGCCGAAGATAATGATGTTATCGACCTTTTACAGCTTCGGCGCGCCAATATCGGCGTGGTGGAAGTCCAACATCACTATCCGCCTGATATTGCGGCCAGCCGTTTACCGGCGCAGACTGAAATGGCGATATTCGTATTGCGTCATCACCCGCTGACAAATTTGCCACGAGTACACGCCGAGCAACTGGCAACCACCCGACAATTGTGCCTGAATACCTATAACCGAACTGAGCGTAATCAATCAAGAGGCCTTATCTGGTCTGCACCGAGCTACTTAATGTTACTGGAAATGGCGGAGCAAGGTTTTGGTTGGGCTATTTTGCCTCGCTGGTTGGTAGAACAGTTCGGGCATCAAAAATTGGTCGCACTGCCAGTATCGGATTGGCCGAGAATGATTTCGATTGATGCCGTTTGGTCGAAAAAAAGCCCGCCGGGGCCGGCAGGCTATTGGCTGTTGGATCAATTGACCGGTGGAAATAACAATATCAGCTAAATTTAGATTGCTGCATTGCGTGCCTGAATCGATTTTGCCACATTAGCCAATAACTCAGGGACATCCATTGGCGGCAGCACCACCTCGATAAAGGCCAGTTGATCACACTCTTCAAGCTGTTCCAGTACTTGTTGCAGTTGATCAACCTCAGTGACGCTGCGTGTTAAGATAGCGTTCCTCATGCCGAATACCCGCGGTATTTGGCTCCAATCCCATACGGCAATATCGTTATAAGGCTGCTGTGGCCCATGAATAGCCCGTTCTACCGTATAGCCTTGATTATTCAATAGGAAAATCACCGGTTTTAACCCATCGCGCAACAAAGATCCCAGTTCTTGTATCGTCAGTTGAGCAGCACCGTCACCCACGATCAATATGACCCGGCGTTCAGGCAACGCGGCCTGTACACCATAGGCCGCAGGCAAACTAAAACCAATCGAACCCCATAAAGACTGGCTAATAAAGATACAATCAGCAGGTAAACTTAATGTTGCAGCCCCAAAGCTTGAAGTCCCCTGATCAGTAATAACAATATCGCCTGCACGCAGAAAATGCTGAATGTGATACCAAAATGCGTGCTGATTAAGCGGATTATCAGGCAAGGATACGGGCAGGAGGCGCGTGACCCGCGGTTGTTGCCATTCGCTTTGCAAGGCTTTACCCAACTGATGCAAGGCGCTGACCGCTGCCGCCATTGGGATCTGACTGAAAATAGTGTTCCCAATCCGCACCTGCTCCGGTTGAATATCAATACCTTTATCCCGAAGAATATTCTGGCTAAATCCTGCGGTAATGGTATCAACAAACCATACCCCGACGGTGATTAGAACATCAGCTTCCTCAATATATTCTTTGACGAACGCATCACTGGCAGCCCCCGCGTAAGTACCGATAAACATTGGATGTGTCTCATCTAATAATCCTTTTCCCATCATCAGTGTCGAATGCGGAATATCCACCTCCGCCAGTAACAGTTGCAAGGGTTGTTGTGCGCCAAACCTACTAGCAAGAAAATCGGCCAATAGCGCAACTCGATGAGCTGATTGTAATTTTACTCGCGCAGCCTCGATAAACGCCTGAAGTGATGTCAGTGACAGCATCGGTTGAGCAAGCGCCAGCACACCCGATGGGGCAGATACCGCAGCCTCAGCGACATCACTGGGGAGTTGCAGATAAACAGGCCGACGCTGACTCAACGCCGCCGCCAGTAAGCGGTCAATCTCCGCCGCTGCATTATCTGCAGTTAAGCTGGTTTGCGCGCAGGTGACTTCTTTTGCCATACGCGAAAAATGACTGAAATCACCGTCGCCCAACGAATGGTGCAGTAGCTCACCGGCTTTCTGTGAGCGTAATGCTGGAGTCCCAATAATATGCACTACCGGAAGGTATTCTGCGAAGCTACCTGCAATACCATTAATCGCACTTAACTCCCCAACCCCCGCGGTGGTCAGCAAGGCTGCCGCAGGCATGACTCGGGCATAACCATCGGCGGCATAAGATGCATTAAGTTCATTAGCACACCCCATCCATTGAATAACCGGATGACTAATAACACTGTCTAAAAACTGGAGGTTGAAATCGCCCGGAACACCAAATAAATGGCGAATGCCCACCTGTGCCAAGCGATCCAGTAGGTAATCTGCCACTTTGTAGCTGCCGCTCATAATTACACCAGCCTTAATTAGGGTTATATTTCATTAAGTATTGAACAGTTAATCAATATATCTAATGTTTTATAAATATCTAATTGGCTAATATTGTCACTATTTCCTGACGCGTACGTTGGTTCCATAAACCGTGCGCTAATTTAGGGGGATAATACTGTGATCCCGCTATCTTGCATGGAGAGTGAAAACGCATACAGTAGAAGCGTTATTGACACTCGCCAATAAGGGTCATCATGGTCTATCAAGCATCGCCCTCCCGCTATCAAGAGATGGAATATCATCGTTGTGGTCGCAGTGGATTAAAACTTCCGGCTATCTCACTGGGCCTCTGGCACAACTTTGGTGACAGCACACTGTATGAAAACAGCCGTAACCTGATTCACCGTGCGTTCGATCATGGCATCACCCATTTTGATTTAGCCAATAACTATGGCCCCCCTCCCGGCGCTGCCGAGTTGAATTTTGGCCGAATTCTGCAACAAGACCTGCGCCCCTATCGTGATGAACTGATAATTTCTTCGAAAGCAGGCTATACCATGTGGCCCGGCCCTTATGGTGATTGGGGTTCGAAAAAGTATTTGGTTGCCAGCCTCAATCAAAGCCTGCAACGGCTGGGGCTGGATTATGTCGACATTTTCTACCATCATCGCCCCGACCCTCATACCCCGCTGGAGGAAACGATGGCGGCGTTGGGTCTGTTGGTACGCCAGGGCAAAGCGCTCTATATCGGCTTATCGAATTACCCGGCAGAGCAGGCACAGCAAGCATGTGAAATACTAAACGCACTGGGTACGCCCTGCTTGATTCATCAACCTAAATACTCAATGTTTGAACGCTGGATTGAAACAGAGCTGCAAGATACGCTGGATCAATATGGGGTGGGTTCGATTGCCTTTTCACCTCTGGCGGGCGGTTTATTGACCGATCGCTATCTGGCGGGAATTCCACAGGATTCACGCGCCGCCAGTGACAGTAAATTCCTTAATCCAGAACAACTTACCGCAGAGAAATTGCGTAAAGTACGGCAACTGAATGAACTGGCACGAAAGCGTGGGCAAAAGCTGTCACAAATGTCTCTGGCTTGGGTATTACGCGGCGGGCGAGTGACATCAGCCCTGATTGGGGCCAGTAAAATCAGCCAAATTGATGATGCTGTTGGCATGTTAGCCAAGACTGATTTCAGTGATGAAGAAATCAAGATTATCGAAAATATCTTGTTATAATTCATTTCATTACCATCAATAGGGTACACGAAGTACCCTTATTGGGTTTAATCACTGAAACGGATAAATCCTAATTAACTATTTTACAGTTTTATCCTAGCCTCAATTGCTCACCCACTGTTTAAGATAACACCATAGCCAATAATGACTGGGTAAGGATAAATCATGTTAAAAGTGGGTGATTTTACGCCGAGAATCGGTGTTTTTAAACCAATAGCATTAAAACCCCTATTATTGGTAACGATATTAGCCTGGTTACCCCTCATTCCAATGGCTAATGCTGAAAGTATTGAGTTATTACCCAGCGTTTCATTACAAATTGGTGAACAAGACAGGGGAGGAAATTATTGGGATGGCTATGACTGGCGTGACCGCCAATGGTGGCAGAACCATCAAGGGCGGGATTTAGGCGACCGCAACCGTCATGGACATTACTGGGATGGCCACCGCTGGCAAGGCAAGAATTGGTGGAAAAAGAACTACTATTACCGTGAAGGACGTTACTGGAAATACGATAAGCACGATAACCGATATGGTGATAAGCATAAGCACGGAAAAGGACATGGGCACGGCCATCACGATGACTAACTAACTGACTAACTAATAGACAGGGCGGATAGCTTATGAGGTATCCGCCTGACAGACGCTGGATTAAAGCAGGCTAATCAAGAGATAAGCATTCAATCCGATCACCACCACCACGATCAGTTTCCCCAAACCCTGAATCAGTTTCGAGTTAACCATATCCCCCATCAATTCTTTATTGCCGGTGAAGACCAGCAGTGGCACCAAAGCCAGTGCAATCCCAAAACTCAGTAGTACCTGACTCATCACCAATATTCGCGTCGCATCCATCCCCATCAGAATAACGACAAAGGAAGGCAGCATCGTTATTGTACGACGTACCCAAATGGGGATATAAAAGCGCACAAAACCTTGCATCACAACCTGCCCTGCCAGGGTACCTACCACCGTAGATGACAACCCTGCGGCCACCAGACTCAAACCAAAAATAGTCGCTGCTGAATTACCCAGTAACGGTTGCAGTGTCAGATAAGCCTGCTCAATTTCTGCAATACTGCCATAACCGTTGAAGTGAAAGCCGCCGCTGCCGTTGCCATCATTGCCAGATTAACAAACCCGGCAATCGTCATGGCTATCGCCACATCCAGTTTGGTTGAGGCATAACGATCTGCTTTAGAGTTTTCATTTGCTGTTTGCGTTAACGACGAATGCAGATAAATAACGTGCGGCATAATGGTGGCCCCCAGCACCCCTGCGGCTAAGAATACCGCATCACTGTTTGGTAAATCGGGGATAAGCATCCCGCGGCCCAACGCGGCAATTTCGGGCCGAGAGAACACCAATTCGACAATATAAGCCGCCGCGACAAACAGTAACAGGCCACCAATAACCCGTTCGAGCGGCTTTTGCCCACGATTTTGCAACATAAGAATGAGGAAAGTCGCAATGCCGGTCAGTATCGCGCCCTCCAAAAGAGTCACGCCCAACAGCAACTTAAAACCAATGGCGGCACCGATAAATTCAGCCAGATCGGTCGCCATCGCGATAATCTCTGCCTGCACCCAATACGCCCAAACCGCAGGACGAGGGAACCTATCACGGATGTGCTCAGCCAAATTCTTGCCCGTAGCAATGCCGAGTTTGGCTGACAGCAGTTGGATCAACATCGCCATAAAATTGGCCCACACCACCACCCACAGCAAGGTATAGCCGAATGAGGCCCCAGCCTGAATATTGGTGGCGAAGTTACCGGGATCAATGTAGCCAATCGCTGCGATAAAAGCAGGCCCCATCAGGGAAAGCTTTATCCTCCTTGATGTACGGGGCGTATCGACAGCACGGCTATTTAGCATATCAGTATTACCCTCGGAAAATTTATGGCTACTCTCTAGCGCTAATATTAGTTAAATGATAATAATTATCAAGCGCATTTGTAGCGATAAAACTTATCTCTCTGATAGCTTATTCCGAATAATCATTACATAACGCATCGCGAACTTTAGACCCAATCACTACCATTATCGAAAATAACATAATTACACTACTCGAGAAGCAAATTATTAACATGTGGTTTTTTGTGATCAAGCCCGCTAATTTGTTTGCATTTATGAAAGTGACTTTCTATATTTGCTGCCTACATCTCGTTTTTAATGTACCCGTTACATAAAATGTCCACCGAAATCTAGCCTGCCTCAAATTTGGAGCACACATGTCCCATATTCTGCAGTTTGCGTTGGCCTTAGTCGTGGTGGCCATATTAGCGCTGGCGATCTGTAAAGATCGTAAGAGCATCCGCATTCGGTTTGTTATTCAATTGCTCGTTATTGAAGTGTTATTGGCGTACTTCTTCCTGCATTCGGAAGTTGGACTGGGTTTTGTGAAAGGATTCGCCGGTTTATTCGATAAATTACTCGGATTCGCCGCTACCGGTACTGATTTTGTTTTCGGCAATATGGGTGATAAAGGCCTCGCGTTCTTCTTCTTAAGAGTGCTGTGTCCTATCGTCTTTATTTCTGCTCTTATTGGTATTCTGCAATATATCAAAGTGTTACCAGTAGTCATTCGAATAATTGGTACTTTGCTGTCCAAAGTTAACGGCATGGGTAAGCTCGAATCATTCAACGCTGTCAGCTCACTGATTTTAGGCCAATCTGAAAACTTTATCGCTTATAAAGACATTTTGGGCAAAATGTCTGAGAAACGGATGTACACGATGGCTGCGACCGCCATGTCTACAGTTTCTATGTCGATCGTCGGCGCATATATGTCGATGCTGGACGCAAAATTCGTGGTTGCAGCGCTGGTACTCAACATGTTCAGTACCTTTATCGTGTTGTCGTTGATCAACCCGTATAAAGCGGAGGATGAGGAAGAGCTGCAACTGAGCAACCTACACGAAGGCCAAAGCTTCTTTGAAATGCTGGGTGAATACATCTTAGCCGGTTTCAAAGTCGCCATTATCGTTGCAGCTATGCTGATTGGTTTTATCGCATTAATTGCCGCAATGAATGCTTTGTTCAGCCTGCTGTTCGGTATTAGCTTCCAGGGTATCTTGGGTTATGTCTTCTTCCCATTTGCCTGGGTCATGGGTGTACCAACTCATGAAGCCTTGCAAGTCGGCGGTATTATGGCAACCAAACTGGTTTCTAACGAATTTGTCGCGATGATGGACTTGCAGAAAGTCGCATCAGAATTGTCACCACGCAGTGTCGGTATTCTGTCCGTCTTCCTGGTTTCATTCGCTAACTTCTCGTCTATCGGTATTGTTGCCGGGGCGATTAAAGGGCTGAATGAGCATCAAGGTAACGTCGTTTCTCGCTTTGGTTTGAAACTGCTGTACGGCTCTACATTGGTCAGTGTACTGTCCGCCTCTATTGCGGGTCTGGTACTCTAAGGTCAGGCAAAAAAACGCTTAAAGAGGCGCTACGGCGCCTTTTTTTATGGCTCTGATTTGTGGATGAGTTATTTGCTGAGAGAATGTTTCTTGGCAGGTTAAAAGAGTGAAGATATCAGTAGATAATAAATAGATGGGGAAAACGTTATTTGGGAGTTT
>NZ_ACCB01000025.1 GCF_000173735.1 Yersinia aldovae ATCC 35236
GCGGGCAGCATAAATGCTGTTCAAATCGGTTCCCGACCGATTTGTCTCTCGCTTGCCGCCTTCCTGCAACTCGAATTATTTAGGGTTTAGTCATTTTATGGCGAGTTATATTTTCACATTACTGGAGTAATTAAGATGCAAAAGCTAGCTGAGTTGTATCGTGGCAAGGCGAAGACCGTCTATACCACCGAAAACCCTGACCTATTGGTATTGGAGTTCCGTAATGATACGTCAGCACTGGATGGTCAGCGCATTGAGCAGTTTGACCGTAAGGGTATGGTAAACAACAAATTTAACCATTTCATTATGGCTAAATTGGAAGCCGCCGGTATTCCAACTCAAATGGAACGCTTGCTGTCAGATACCGAAGTGTTGGTGAAAAAACTGGAAATGATCCCAGTTGAATGCGTTATCCGTAACCGCGCTGCGGGTTCTTTGGTTAAGCGTTTGGGTATCGAAGAAGGCATAGTACTGAATCCACCGCTGTTTGACTTGTTTTTGAAAAATGACGCCATGCATGACCCGATGGTCAATGAGTCTTACTGTAAGACCTTTGGCTGGGCGACAGAAGCACAATTGGCCCGCATGAAAGAACTGAGTTATTTAGCCAATGACGTGTTGAGCAAACTGTTTGATGATGCCGGTTTAATCCTGGTAGATTTCAAGTTGGAATTCGGTCTGTTCAACGGCGAAGTGGTATTGGGTGATGAGTTCTCACCCGATGGCAGCCGTTTGTGGGATAAGAAAACCCTGAACAAAATGGATAAAGACCGTTACCGCCAAAGCCTGGGGGGGTTGATTGAAGCCTACGAGGAAGTCGCACACCGTATAGGCGTAAAATTAGACTAACCGCGCAATCGATTACGTTTTTCTGACATCATCGTTTTAAGGGGAGAGTCCCATCTCCCCGATGTTTTTCTTATTCTCCCCACCGCATTAATCATTTGTACTTTTAATGGTATTAGCTTCATAGATTTCCTACGATAATACGTAAGGACTATATCTGGGAGCAAAGCTATGCGTTGGCAAGGTCGTCGTGAAAGCAATAATGTGGAAGACAGGCGTGGAAATTCATCCGGTGGTGGTGGATTCCGGCCACCGATAGGTGGCAAGGGCGGTCTGGTTATCTTGATTGTGGTATTGGTTGCAGGCTATTACGGTGTTGATTTGACTCCGCTATTAAACGGCAGTGACCCGATGTCACAAACTCAGACGCAGCAGCGCTCGCCAACGGCTATCAGCCCGCAAGATGACCAGTATGCCAAATTCACCTCGGTGGTTTTAGCTGACACAGAAGACACTTGGAAACCTATCTTCCAGCAAATGGGGCGCACCTATCAGGAACCGAAGCTGGTGATGTACCGTGGTGCAACTCGTACCGGTTGTGGCACCGGTCAGTCAGTGATGGGGCCATTTTACTGCCCGGCAGACAGCACAGTTTATATCGATTTATCGTTCTACGAAGAGATGAAAAATAAGCTAGGAGCAGGCGGCGATTTTGCTCAAGCTTATGTAATTGCTCACGAAGTTGGGCACCATGTACAGCATTTGTTAGGTATTGATACCAAGGTTCGCCAGCAACAGCAAGGCGCATCTCAGGCTGAAGTTAATCGCTTATCGGTCAAAATGGAATTGCAGGCTGATTGTTTTGCTGGCGTTTGGGGTAAAGCGATGGATCAGCAACAGGTATTGGAGATCGGTGACCTGCAAGAAGCGCTTAATGCCGCACAAGCCATTGGTGATGACCGGCTCCAGCAGAAGAGTCAGGGCAGAGTCGTACCCGATAGTTTTACGCATGGTACCTCGCAACAACGCTATACCTGGTTTAAGCGTGGTTTTGACAGCGGTGATCCTAATAGCTGTAATACTTTTGCCAGCCGCTAATAGCGCTAGAACCTCAAGTAAGCAGAGACTATCATAACCGCACTTTCTTTTTGCCGGCACGCTCGCTGCCAGCATCTATTGCAAGGCAGGGATAACTATCATGGCAAAGCAGAATAACTATTATGGCAAAGCAGAATAACTATTATGGTAAAGCAGAATAACTATGGCCGCTCTTGATCCAACCTTATTGATCCTTTTGGCGCTGGCAGCGCTTGGGATCATCAGTCATAACATGACCGTTACATTGGCAATTCTGATATTAATCGCGATTAGAATCACCCCTCTGAATCAGTTTTTCCCGTGGGTGGAAAAATATGGCCTCACCATCGGCATATTGATTCTGACCATTGGTGTCATGGCACCGATCGCCAGCGGTAAAATCAGCGCCAGCGAGGTATTGCATTCATTTATTCAATGGAAATCGATATTAGCCATTGTGGTTGGTGTGGCCGTCTCTTGGCTCGGCGGTCGGGGTGTTTCGCTGATGACACACCAACCGTCGGTGGTTGCAGGCCTACTGGTTGGTACGGTACTCGGCGTCGCCTTGTTTAGAGGCGTGCCGGTGGGACCATTGATTGCCGCTGGTTTGCTCTCATTGGTTATCGGTAAATCCTAAGGTGATCGATGCCATTATTGCCCACCAGCCAAAAATGGCACGACAAGGGATTCGGCGTTTACTGATTCTCAGTGGTCAGCGCGATTGGTCACGACAGCAGGCGGCTATTTTGCGCCAACAATTGCCAGGTGATTGGCTTTGGCTGGGCGATTCCCCACCAGCGGATGTTACCTGCGTCAGTGCTAGTGCGGCAAAAACGCTGCTGGGGCAAGAGTGGTTGCACGGTGTGTTTGATGGTACTGACGGTTTTAATACCGAGGCACTGGCAGTCTTGGCGGGGGCTTTGCGTGCTGGGAGCTGGCTGGTTCTGATGGTGCCGGAGTGGGAGAGTTGGCCCTTTCAGCCAGATCACGACAGTTTGCGCTGGAGTGAACAGGGCACACCTATCGTAACCCCCCATTTCATCCGCCATTTACAGCGGCAACTCGTGGCTGAACCCGACGTGGTTTTGTGGCGGCAAGCCAGGCCACTTGCCGTACCTCAGTTTGCTCCCCGCTCTGACTGGCAGCGGCCTGATGGGTCACCTACGGCGGAACAACGGGCTATTTTGCAGCGTCTGATGCAGGCAAAATGCGGTAGTTGGGTACTGACAGCAGCGCGTGGGCGCGGTAAATCGACGCTCGCAGGTATGTTGGTGGCACAGTGGCAAGGCCATTGCTGGGTTACCGGGCCGGGTAAAGCGGCGACACAGGTGCTCAATCAGCGTGCCGGCGAGCGGGCACGATTTTGGGCACCAGATGCATTACTGGACTACTGCCGCCAGCATGATGTCAGTGAAATTGACTGGTTGCTGATTGATGAAGCCGCGGCGATCCCCGCACCATTATTATCCGCATTATTAGCTTATTTTCCGCGCACCTTATTAACCACCACCGTGCAGGGTTACGAAGGTTCCGGGCGTGGTTTTCTGCTTAAATTCTGCGCTACCCTGCGTAATTGGCATCACCTGACCTTAACCAATCCTGTGCGTTGGGCGACTGATGATCCATTGGAGCATGTCGTGGATGATGCGTTATTATTTAATGCGTTACCGATCAGCGATGAGTTAGGCGCAGGATCGTCACCCGCCAGCCAGATTGACATTACCCCTTGTACGCAACGCGATTGGTTAAGTCAGCCTCAACTGCTGCAGCACTACTATGGTTTACTCACCAGCGCGCATTACCGCACCACCCCATTGGATTTACGCCGTTTAATGGATGCGCCGGGGATGCATTTTTTTGCCGCGAAAGCAGCGGATGCTGTGGTCGGAGCGTTATGGCTGGTGGATGAAGGCGGTCTGAGTTGTGATCTTGCCCATGATATCTGGGCGGGAAGGCGGCGTCCGAAGGGCAGTTTGGTGGCGCAATCACTGGCGGCTCACAGTGGGCAATGGCAGGCACCAACGCTATTATCGCGGCGAATCAGCCGGGTTGCTGTCGCACCCTCATGGCGGCGGCAGGGCATCGCTCACCGAATGATTGCCGCCGAGCGACAAAATGCAACACAGCAGCAGCGAGATTTCTTGTCGGTCAGTTTTGGCTATACCGATGAGTTACATGATTTTTGGCGAAGCTGTGGATTTCAGTTGGTGCGAATTGGCAGCCATAAAGAAGCCAGTAGCGGCTGTTATGCGGCGATGGCGCTGTTACCCCTCAGTTCTGCGGGAGAAAAGCTCTGTGAGGCAGCGAGGCAGCAATTAGAGCGTAATTGGTATTGGTTGCATCAATGGGTTGACATTCCAATGCCATCATCGCTATCGCTACCAGCACAACCTGATATCAGCTTAAATGATGATGATTGGCGTGAACTGTCAGGTTTTGCGTTTGCTTTCCGCCCATTAGAGGCCAGCTTGCCTGCGCTACAACGGTTATTGCTACGAAGTGGGTTACCACTGCCGGCATTACGCCAATATTTGCAGCAGGGTATGACGCCGGCGGAGATTGTCCATAACGTGGGCCTTTCAGGGCGCAAAGCGTTGGTGGCGAGATGGCGACAGGAGGCGGCTGAGGGGATGGCGGAGTTATGATTGCAGGTGGCAGAGGGCTGTTGATGCTAAATCAGCCCCCGCCGTGTGATGTTATCTGCGTTCTACTTACTTCTTCTTATCTGGCCAGTCATCGTCGTCGTCCCACTGCGCGTTGTTATCACGATGTGGGGGGATCTCCGGCTTGTTTTTCAAGAAACTTTTATGATCAAGGCGGCGTAACTCTTTGATGCCGTTTAGGATGATGCCTGCCAGTAGAATAAGAATGATCCACCAGTAATCAGCTAGCCAATGCATGGTTTAATTCCTTATATCCATCGTTTTCAAGAGACTGCACCTTGAAACTTATTGGGTATAGTTATGAATCGTGAAAAGATCATAGGCAAATGACGACTCAGCCACTCGCTGCCTGCGACATCTTGTGACTGCCAGGCTTTCAGCAGAATTTCAGGTGTCAATAAATGTTCTGCCGCTGTAGCCAGAGGGTGATAGCTCAGGTGCCACGGTTCTACCGCGATGCCACCATTGTCTTCAGTAAAGGGCCGGTAAAAGCCAAATTCTGCCATATGCGCACTCAGCCATTGGCTTAATGGATAAAAATAACCGCCTGCCTCGTACTCCCAGGGTTCCAGTTGTAATTTAGTATCGATTGGCAACAGTGATGGATCGTAAATATCTAAATCACTGCCCCAATGGTGGCGGCTGGCTCCTGGCAACGCTGACCAACGTAGAATGGCTTCGCAGCGTGCTGGTGTATCGAGTTCACCTATGTCGATTGGTTGGCTGTCTTTATCTAATACTGGCCGCTCACCACGAAATTTACCATTCCAGATGGCTAATTGACGGTCAAAATCGCGAAAAGTGCTGGCCGGTTGTAAATCAAATCCCGCCAACTTGGCAGCCTGTTGCATCGCCTGAAAAGCAGCTACTGCTTGCGGCTGTAGGTGATGGTTGCCGCTTAACACCATCAGATGGTCGGTTGAACGGCCGGTGAGCATTTGTGGTGTTAATGGATGGGCAGTCATGCGATGAGTTGCTCCATGATGCGCTGGTACATTCGACTCAGCAGTTGTAAATCTGCTGCATGAACGCACTCATTAACTTTATGGATAGTGGCATTGACCGGCCCCAGTTCGACAACTTGTGCCCCCATTAACGCGATAAAACGGCCATCTGACGTGCCACCGGTGGTTAGTAGCTGTGGCGTTATCTCGGCATAATGTTCAACGGCGTTAACCACTGCATCCACCAGCGCGCCGCGTGGCGTTAGGAATGGCTGGCCGGACAACACCCACTCAAGGGTGTACTTCAGTTGATGGCGTTCCAGCAGCGCTTCAACCCGTTGTTTAATTATGCTATCGGTCAGTTCAGTGCTGAAACGGAAATTGAACTGCACATAGAACTCACCGGGAATAACATTATTGCTGCCGGTTCCAGCATGTAAATTGGCAATCTGCATACTGGTTGCCGGGAAGAACTCATTACCTTCATCCCATTGGGTCGCAACCAGTTCATTTAGGGCTGGCATGGCGCGATGAACCGGATTATCCGCCAGATGGGGGTAGGCCACATGCCCCTGTATACCCTGAATATGCAGATTGGCTGTGATAGAACCACGGCGGCCATTTTTGACCACATCACCGACTTTATCGGTACTGGAGGGTTCGCCCACCAGACAATAATCCAGCCGCTCGTTGCGTGCCATTAGAGCGTTAACCACTTTTACCGTGCCATTAATTGCTTTGGCCTCTTCATCAGAGGTTATCATAAAGGCCAGGCGGCCGTTATGATTCGGATGGGCCGCGACAAAGCGCTCGGCGGCCACCACCATCGCGGCCAGAGAGCCTTTCATATCAGCAGCACCACGGCCATATAACATGCCATCGCGAATAGTCGGCTCAAAAGGTGGGCTGCTCCAGTGGCTTTCATCACCGGTTGGCACCACATCGGTGTGACCGGCAAACGCCAGTGTTTCACCTTCGCCACGCCATGCCCAGAAGTTAAGCGTATCGCCAAAATTCATCGGTTCAACAGTAAAACCGATCGCTTCTAAACGCTGAATCATGATCTCCTGGCAGCCTGCATCATTAGGGCTGAGCGACGGGCGTTTAATGAGTTGTTGGGCCAGGTCGATTACCGGACAGATCATGTTATTGCACCTCAATAGCAGGTTGGTTATGAATAAACTGTTGATAGCTTTCAATATTGAAGCCCAGTAGCATCTCGCCACTTTCGGCTTGCAGCAGCGGGCGTTTAATGATGGCCGGCTGCGCTAACATTAGGGCTTTAGCACGTTGCACGTCGATGATGGCATCACGCTGTTCTTGCGGCAATTTGCGCCAGGTGGTGCCACGGGTGTTTAACAACGGCTCCCACCCCAGTTTATCAATAAAACTTTGCAGGTGTTCATCGTTCATCCCATCCACGCGATAATCGTGAAATTGGTAGGCAATGCCCTGTTCTTCCAGCCAGCGACGGGCCTTTTTTATGGTGTCACAATTTTTAATGCCATAAAGGCGCAATGATGGGGTTGCTGGGCTATCTGACATGGGAAAATAATACCTCGGCTTAAGGGACTCATCGGAGCAGCCACACCGCTGCCGACTCAAAAAGAGCTATTTGCTCTTAATGCAGGAAGATAGCCCATAATGCGGGAAAATTGTATTTGAATCCAGACGGCTATCGGCTATTGAGTGCCAGGGCGGGCTGTTACGGTGTTAACCGATGGCATCAAGGTCTGCGGCGTATTGGCGGATGGCTTTTTGGTAGAGGCTGATGTCCTGATGGCTCGAGGTGTCGGCTAGCAGTATTAATAGTGCGGCGACAGCCTCTTTGGTTTCACCGAGGTTGTACAGCGTCATGGCACGAAACAGGGTTATCTCTTTTGCTTGCGGGAAACAGGCCAGTGCGCGGTCAAAGGTTTCCAGTGATTCTTTATACTGCCCCAGCGCCCGATAGGTGCTGCCCAATCCTAAATAAGCTTCCTGTAACTCTTTACCTGCCAGATGATGATCGATAGCGGCGTGGTAGAACGGGATAGCTTGCAACTCCAACCCTTGCACGTCATACAATGAGGCAATTTTATGGAGCAGGCTGGCATTTTCAGGGTCGCGGCGCAGTAAATCCTGTGCCATTGACACCGCATCATCATAGCGGCCCAGTTCTTTGAGTGAATCGATGGAGTGTTTCATGGTTTTGCTCAGTATTTTGTCAATAATGGTTTTTTGCCAAAAACGATTTTTATCTCTCTTTAGATGGGAAAGCTACTCCGTAATTTTAAAACAGGCAAGTAAAGTGGTGGCTGCCAGCGCATCACAGTAAAAAAGAGCAAATTCAATCTCTCTGAACCCGATCTCATTTTAGCGATTGGATAGCCTGCTTTCTATTTTGATTGTTTAAATAATAGGCGTATACTAGCTCGCGATAATTAGAGAGGATGTTATGGTTGATGTTGAGTTAAATACGTGGAAAGAGTTTATCGAGGCGATGCTGCGTAAGGCATAATCGAATAAACCCGCAGTAAAGTCAGTATTATTTTGGTTTGTTTTAACGATTTATTTATGACACCCAGGGGCGAGGAATCGCTCGCAAAAAGGCAGAACCGTGATGGTTTCTGCCTTTTTTATATCTGTCATTCTTTACATCGCAGGTGTGTTGCTACTCTATTACTCGGCTCGCGGCGGTTTGCCGGGGAAGCGTCTGCGAACCAGAACAAAGAACAGTGGCACAAAGAAAATGGCCAATACGGTGGCAGAAATCATCCCGCCCATCACGCCGGTACCTACCGCATGTTGACTGCCAGAACCCGCCCCTTGGCTGATCGTCATCGGCAATACGCCAAAGGCAAAGGCCAGTGAGGTCATCAGAATTGGCCGCAGCCGTAGGCGTGAAGCCTCAAGTGTGGCCTCTACCAGGTCTTTGCCTTTACCGTTTAACTCACTGGCGAACTCCACAATCAAGATGGCATTTTTGGCCGATAACCCGATGATAGTCAATAACCCGACCTGAAAGTAAACGTCATTTTCTAATCCGCGCATCCAGGTGGCGGCAACCGCGCCAATAACCCCTAATGGCACCACCAGCATCACCGAGAAGGGAATTGACCAACTTTCATACAGTGCGGCCAGGCACAAGAACACGACCAACAGTGAAATGGCATACAGGGCAGGGGCTTGAGAGCCGGATAGCCGTTCCTGATACGACATTCCCGTCCATTCCAGCCCGAAGCCATTGGGCAGTTGTTTGACCAAATTCTCCATCACATTCATGGCAGTGCCGGTACTGACGCCAGGTGCCGCCTCGCCGACAATTTCCAGGGCGGAATAGCCGTTGTAGCGCTCCAGTCGTGGCGAACCGTATTCCCAGCGGGTGGTCGAAAATGCCGAGAATGGCACCATACCGCCGCTGTTATTACGTACATACCATTTGTATACGTCTTCTGGCAGCATTCGTGCTGTGGCCTCAGATTGCACATAGACTTTCTTCACCCGGCCTCTGTCAACAAAGTCGTTGACGTAAGTAGAACCCCAAGCCGTTTTCAGCGTGTTGTTGATGTCATCTAGTGACACCCCCAGCGCTTGTGCTTTGCGCTGATCAATATCGATCTGCAACTGCGGGCTATCATCCAGCCCGTTATGGCGCACGCGGGTCAGTGCCGGGTCTTGGGAGGCCAGTTGTAATAGCTGGTCACGAGCCGCCATCAGTTTTTCGTGGCCTAAACCACCATGATCTTGCAGCTCCATATCGAAGCCAGAAGAGCCGCCTAAGCCTGAAATAGCCGGTGGGCTGCTCACCGATACTTTTGCTTCAATGATTTTATTAAACGCTTTAGTTGCCCGCTCGATGATGGCAAAGGAGGAGTCGTTGCTGTCAGTTCGTTTATCCCAATCGGCCAGTCGAATAAACAACCGCGCGACGTTCTGGCCGTTACCTCCAGGGCCGGAACCGACAGTTGAGAACACTGACAGCACATTATTCTGCTCTTGTGTCAGGAAGTAATTTTCTACATTTTCAACCACTTTCAGGGTTTGTTGCTGGGTTGAACCTACCGGAAGCTGGACTTGGGCCATGAAAACACCGCGATCCTCCAGTGGCAGGAAAGAGGTTGGCAGTTTGAGGAACAATAAGGCTAATCCGCCGAGCAGCAATAAATACAACAGCATAAAGCGCGCACTGTGGTGCAATACCCGCGCAACCCCCTTTTCGTAACGGTGAGCGTTACGGTCAAACATGCGGTTAAACCAGCCGAAGAAGCCGCGTTTGGCATGATGGTGCCCCGGTGCGATGGGCTTGAGCATGGTGGCGCACAGTGCGGGTGTTAGGATCAACGCGACCAGCACCGATAGCACCATCGCAGAGACAATCGTAATGGAGAACTGGCGGTAGATTGCGCCGGTAGTGCCACCAAAGAAGGCCATCGGGATAAATACCGCTGACAGTACCAGCGCAATCCCCACCAGCGCCCCCTGAATTTGCCCCATCGATTTGCGGGTGGCTTCGCGTGGGTCTAGCCCTTCCTCACTCATTACCCGTTCGACGTTTTCCACCACCACGATGGCATCATCCACTAGCAATCCAATAGCCAATACGATGGCGAACATAGTCAACGTATTGATACTAAAGCCGAAGGCTGACAATATCGCAAAGGTACCCAGTAGAACCACCGGTACGGCGATGGTGGGGATCAGTGTGGCCCGAAAATTCTGCAAGAACAGGTACATAACCAGGAAAACCAGCACAATGGCTTCTATCAGTGTTTTGACCACATCCTTGATTGAGGCTTTAACAAAGGGGGTAGTTTCATACGCTATTTTGGCTTCCAGCCCATGTGGAAAGAAAGGCGACAACTCAGCAATACGGGCTTTAACCCGCTCATCGGTTTGCAATTCATTCGCGCCGGAGGCCAGTTTGATACTCATCCCCGATGCGGCCTGCCCGTTAAAGCGGCTCAGGTAGTCGTACTTCTCGGCACCCATCTCAATTTTTGCCACATCACCCAAGGTCACTAGCGAACCGTCCTGATTGACTCGCAGGGTTATCTCCCTGAATTGCTCCGGAGTTTGTAATTGAGATTGAGCATTAATCGTGGCATTCAATGCCTGATTATCAACTGAAGGCGTTCCACCTAATTGCCCTACCGCTATCTGGCTGTTTTGTGATTGGATTGCGGTGACAATATCCTGTGTAGTGAGTTGATAATTATTGAGTTTATTGGGATCAAGCCAGATACGCATGGCATATTGTGAACCGAAAGCATCAATGCTGCCCACCCCTTCAATGCGGCTAAGGGGATCTTGCAGATTACTGGCGACATAATCGGCAATATCTTGTTTGTCCATGCTGCCATCGGTGGAGACAAACGCCACCATCATCAGTGTGTTATCACCTGATTTTGATACTGAAACCCCTTGCTGCTGTACATCTTGCGGCAACTTTTTGATGGCTGATTGCAACTGGTTCTGTACCTGCTGCATCGCTTCATTAGGGTCAGTTCCTGCCTGGAAAGTCAGCGTTATGGATGCACTGCCGGAGTTACTGCTTTGCGACGACATATAAAGCAGGCTATCCAGGCCAGTCATACTCTGTTCTATGACTTGTGTAACCGTATTTTCCAGGGTTTTCGCCGAGGCTCCGGGATAAGAGGCACTGATACGAACATTTGGTGGCGCTAAATTCGGATATTGCTCAATCGGTAAAGTTGAGATGGCTAACACGCCGGTAAGGCACAAAATAATCGCCAATACCCAGGCAAAAATCGGGCGGTCGATGAAAAAATTTGCCATGCAGTACAGCCTTTAAAAGTTAGATTCAGTAGAAACTACTGTGCACTCTACTCGGGAACACGGTGGAGAACGTGAAGAAAAAAAGGAGATAGTGTAAAAAACATCGATAGAACCGAGTTAATTCACGTTGATGGGGGGAAATGATGCTAAACAGGTTTTTTCTTTGGTATCAGGTAGACTGATTAATAGTCATCCAACGTTAGGAACCTGTATGGAACTCAATCCAGTATTTGCTCGTCGCCTCTATCTTTGTTGGTTAATCAGCAGTGACAATGCATTGAACGTGCCGCATTTGATGGCGCTGACCGGCTGGCCACGGCGCACGTTACAGGATGTATTAAAAGCGCTGCCCGGTTTAGGTGTCACCCTGACGTTTGTACAGCAGGGTGTGCGCAACAACGCAGGTTATTATAGATTGGATCATTGGGGGCCACTGAACAAAAAATGGATACAGGATAACCATGATGCTATTTTAGCCGCCATCACGTAGCGGCAATGTGTCTCAGTATTTTTTATTTTCTATATACATAATGGTTGCGGCGACCCGTGAACGTACATTCAGTTTACGCAATAAGTTGCGGATATGGACTTTCACGGTTTCTTCCGAAATGTGCAGTTCAAAAGCGACCTGTTTATTAGACATACCGCGCGCGACCTCCTGCAACACATCTAATTCGCGCTCAGTTAATTCAGAGAAAGGGTTAACCTGTTCATGGCGTGAAGATAAATACTGTGCAACCTCATTACTGAATACATTCTCACCGGCTGCGGCTTGACGAATATTTTCCAGCAATATTTCGGGTTCACTGTCTTTTAACAGATATCCATCCGCGCCTGCATCAATCACCGCGTAAACATCACTGCGGGCATCGGAGACGGTCAGTACGATAATACGTGCATCAATACCTTCATTGCGCAACGTTTTCAGCGTTTCCAGCCCGGACATTCCTTTCATATTCAAATCAAGCAAAATGACGTCCGGTTGGTGTTTGACCGCTTCGATAATGGCTTCACCGCCATTATTGGCTTCGGCAACCACGTCAAAAATGCTATCCAACTCAAGTAATTGTTTTATTCCACGACGCATCAGTGGGTGATCGTCAACAATCATAATAGTGTGACTTTTGGTCATGTAAGTAATGTCCCTGTAACCGATATATACCCTTCATCATTCAAACTACAGTAGTGTTGGCTGACAGTTTCTTGCATGTCGCTTTTCTGTAATTTGAAATCTATGAGTATAGAAATTAAACGTCTGGTTGCTGAATACGGATTATCGTCATGGTGATAGCCAATTTAGTGGGCTACGTTATCCATTATTGTTAGTAAAACTCTCCTCTAAGTGTACCTCAAAACTCTGGCCAGGTTCATTTACAGCAGCAGTTTATATGAAGAAATAATGTTCAGTATACAATCTGATTTTGATACTCATTCTCATTAAATGAATCGTTATATAAAAAAGGAGATAACGCAAATCGATTTAATAGTGAGAAAACAGAAAAATAACCACCAAATTAATTGATCTTGCGCAATATATACGGGAGATTAACCATAAAGAGTAATTATTTTATTACCAACTATTGAGTATTTATATAACAGACACAGAGGAATTTCTTTTATTAAAACAAATAAGAATAATTATCATCCCGATAGCTCCATTCGGGTTTTAAATGAATATTCTCTACCCACATGCAGGCGCGCCAGTAGATGTTAAGGATATCAGTATGACTGATTTATCGCGGCGTAAATTACTGACGGGTTTTTGGCAGGCAGATAAATCGTCAAACAGCGTTATCCGGCCACCCTGGTCGGTAGCGGAAAGCGATTTTATCGCAGGTTGTACCCGCTGCCATGCGTGTGTCTCTGCCTGTGAAACGGGCGTCTTAATTGCTGGAAGTGGCGGATTCCCCGAAATAGATTTTCAACGTGCTGAATGCAGCTTTTGTCAGCAATGCGTACAGGCTTGTGATGCTGGGGTGTTTTTCTCAACAGAGCTGACCGCCTGGTCGATTAAAGTCAGCATATCAGAGCGCTGTTTGCCGTTGCACAACATTGAATGCCGTAGCTGTCAGGATAGTTGTGAAACCCGAGCGATTCGATTTCGTCCGCGTCTCAATGGCATTGCCCGGCCCGAATTAGACCTTCCTGCTTGTACCGGATGTGGTGCCTGTGTACCCAGTTGCCCGGTTCAGGCAGTAACCCTCACCCGGAGCGACGATGGAAGATAAAGAATGGCATGTCTGTGGATTGGTGTTGCAGGCCAAACCGGCACGAATAGCGGCGCTAATTGACAGCTTGCTGGCGATTCCGGGAACAGAAATACCCACCAGTGATGCCGCTCAGGGCAAATTGGTTGTTGTTATGCAGGCGGCGCGCTCAGACGTGCTCCTGAATTATATTGAGTCAGCACGGAATCTGGATGGTGTGCTGGCTGTATCGCTGGTTTATCACCAGCAGGAAAGCCAAGGTGAGGAAATGCCATGAAACTCAGTCGCCGGGATTTTATGAAAGCCAACGCCGCGGTTGCCGCCGCCGCCGCCGCTGGATTGACCATACCGACGGTCGCTAAGGCGGTCGTGGGTGACAACGCAAATGCAATAAAATGGGACAAAGCGCCTTGCCGATTCTGTGGTACCGGTTGCGGGGTGTTAGTCGGCACACAAAATGGCCGTATCGTGGCATCACAAGGTGATCCCGACTCACCGGTAAACCGTGGTCTGAACTGTATAAAAGGCTATTTCCTGCCAAAAATCATGTACGGCAAAGACCGACTGACTCAGCCACTGCTGCGGATGAAAGACGGCCAGTATGATAAAGAAGGTGACTTTACCCCGATAAGTTGGGAAAAAGCCTTTGATATCATGGAGCTGAAATTTAAAAATGCGCTCAAAGAGAAAGGCCCGACCGCAGTGGGGATGTTTGGCTCCGGCCAGTGGACGGTGTGGGAAGGTTATGCTGCTTCCAAGCTGCTAAAAGCCGGTTTCCGCTCCAACAACCTGGACCCGAATGCCCGTCACTGCATGGCATCCTCTGTGGTGGGTTTTATGCGTACCTTTGGTATGGATGAGCCAATGGGTTGCTACGATGATATTGAAGAAGCAGATGCATTCGTGCTCTGGGGCTCCAATATGGCGGAAATGCACCCGATCTTGTGGTCGCGCATGACCAGCCGCCGCCTGACCGATAACAACGTCAAAATTGCCGTGCTATCGACCTTCGAACACCGCAGTTTTGAGTTGGCAGATAACCCGATCATCTTCACCCCGCAGACTGATCTGGCTATCATGAATTACATCGCTAATTACATTATTCAAAACAATGCTGTTGATCAGGGCTTCCTTGACCGCCATGTGAATTTCCGTCGCGGTGCGACGGATATCGGCTACGGCTTGCGGCCAACTCATCCACTGGAAAAAGCCGCCAAGAATCCAGGCAGTGATGCTTCTGAGCCAATGAGCTTTGATGATTTCAAAGCGTTTGTGGCGGAATATACCCTAGAAAAAGTCTCAAAAATGAGTAGCGTGCCGGAAGATCAACTGGAAGCGCTGGCGCAGTTGTATGCTGATCCGAAAGTGAAACTGGTCTCCTACTGGACGATGGGCTTTAACCAACATACCCGCGGCGTCTGGGCCAATAACATGTGCTACAACTTGCATCTGTTGACCGGCAAAATCTCAAAACCAGGCTCTGGCCCATTCTCCCTGACCGGCCAGCCTTCGGCTTGTGGTACCGCGCGTGAAGTGGGGACGTTCTCCCACCGCCTACCGGCAGATATGGTGGTAACCAACGAGAAACATCGCCAAATTGCTGAAACCAAATGGCAACTACCGGCTGGCACTATCCCGGATAAAGTCGGTTTACACGCCGTAGCTCAAGACCGGGCGCTGAAAGATGGCACCCTCAACGCCTACTGGGTGATGTGTAACAACAACATGCAGGCTGGCCCGAATATCAACGAAGATCGTATGCCGGGCTGGCGTGATCCGCGTAACTTCATTGTGGTTTCTGACCCGTATCCGACCATTAGTGCGCTGGCTGCCGACCTGATTCTACCGACTGCGATGTGGGTGGAGAAAGAGGGCGCTTACGGTAACGCCGAACGCCGCACCCAATTCTGGCGTCAGCAGGTATCGGCACCGGGTGAGGCAAAATCTGACTTGTGGCAGATAGTTGAGTTCGCTAAACGCTTTAAAGTGGAAGAGGTTTGGCCTGCCGAACTCATCAATAAAAAACCGGAATATCGCGGCAAGACACTGTATGACGTGTTGTTTGCCAACGGTGTGGTAAACAAATATCCGTTGAGTGAAATCCCAGCCGACCAATTGAATGACGAAGCGCGTGATTTCGGCTTCTACCTGCAAAAAGGTCTGTTTGAAGAGTATGCCGATTTTGGTCGCGGTCACGGCCACGACCTGGCACCTTTTGACCGCTACCATCAAGAGCGCGGCCTGCGCTGGCCGGTGGTTAACGGTAAAGAAACCCTCTGGCGTTACCGCGAAGGCTTTGATCCCTTTGTACCGAAAGGCGAAGAGGTGCGTTTTTACGGCAAACCTGATGGTAAAGCCGTGATTTTTGCTCTGCCATACGAACCCGCGGCGGAAAGTCCGGATCAGGAATATGACCTGTGGCTATCAACCGGCCGCGTGCTGGAACACTGGCACACCGGTTCGATGACCCGTCGTGTTCCTGAGTTACACCGTGCCTTCCCTGAGGCGGTGTTATTCATTCATCCGCTGGATGCCAAAAAGCGCGGTTTACACCGTGGCGACAAGGTGAAAGTGATATCACGCCGTGGTGAGCTGATTTCTCTGGTGGAAACCCGTGGCCGTAACCGCCCACCAGAAGGGCTGGTGTACATGCCGTTCTTCGATGCGGCGCAGTTAGTCAATAACCTGACTCTTGATGCCACCGATCCACTGTCCAAAGAAACTGACTTTAAGAAATGTGCAGTGAAACTGGAGCGTGTGGTTGCGTAATACGCGTTGTCCGCCCTGCGGGGCGGGCCTCGGCAATCACTTATAACGCTTATCCAGGGATGCTCAGGAAAGACGGTGTACTCAGGAGAACATAATGAATAACTCGATTTTTACATCATTAAACCGCCGGTTTTTGTCAGTCATATCACTGTTGGCAATATTGGTGATAGCTGGCGTGGCAACGGCTGCCAGCAATGTCGATATGGATTTATCTCAATCGCCGGAAGTCTCCGGTACGGCTGAAGGCAAAGTGAAAATGCCGAAACAGCAACAGCGGATGGCGCTGAACTATGTCAATCAACCACCACTAATCCCGCATAGTGTGGATGGTTATCAGATCAGTAAAAACACCAACCGTTGCCTGCAATGCCACGGGGTTGAGCACTATCGTACCACCGGTGCACCGCGTATCAGCCCGACTCACTTTATTGATCGTGATGGCAAAGTCTCCAGCGAAGTGTCTCCGCGCCGCTATTTCTGCCTGCAATGTCATGTTCCACAAACCGATGCAGCCCCGATTGTCGGTAACAGCTTTCAGCCTGCACCCGGCTTTGGCCAATAACCGAAATGAGCGAGATGAGTTATGAGCGAGATTAAAAAGCCCGGTGTTATCAAACGAATATGGCAGTGGTGGCGCAGGCCAAGCCGCCTGGCACTCGGTACTTTACTGCTGATTGGTTTTGTCAGTGGCATCATTTTCTGGGGCGGTTTTAATACCGGCATGGAGATGGCGAATACCGAGAAATTCTGTATCAGTTGTCATGAAATGAAAGACAACGTGTATCAGGAATACATGGGAACCATCCATTACAGCAACCGCAGTGGTGTGAAAGCAACTTGCCCTGATTGTCACGTTCCCCATGAGTGGGGACCAAAGATGCTGCGTAAGATAAAAGCCAGTAAAGAGCTGTATGCCAAGACCTTTGGCCTGATTGATACACCGCAGAAGTTTGAGGCTCACCGCCTGACAATGGCTGAGAATGAGTGGGCGCGGATGAAGGCTAACGGCTCGCAAGAGTGCCGTAACTGCCATAATTTTGACAATATGGATTTCACCGCCCAGAAAACGGTGGCGGCGAAAATGCACAGTAAAGCGATTACTGAAGGGAAAACCTGTATCGATTGCCACAAAGGGATTGCGCATAAGTTGCCGGATATGAAAGAAGTACCTAACGGCTTCTAACAGTAAAACGCCTAATTACACTCTTCTTAAATGCCCCGGTTATCGGGGCATTTTTTTTTACACTTGTTTCTATTGCAAATAAACAGGGACTGACGTTATCTAAGTGAATAAAATCTCATGGTGTTGTCAGGAGTAAAGAAGGTCTTATGTCAGTCAAAATTGAAAATGTAAAAGAAGAACTGTTATCTGAAAATTGGTTTAAGCTGCGCAAATATATCTATGATTTAAAAACCGAAAGTGGCACTGCGGTACAGCAAATTCGTGAGGTCTATGACCGGGGCAATGGCGCGACTATTCTGCTGTATAACCGTCAGAAGGGAACGGTAGTTCTGATTGACCAATTCCGGATGCCAACTTATGTCAATGGCAATCCCACCGGTATGTTGCTGGAAGCCTGCGCCGGTTTACTGGATAATGATTCGCCGGAAGAGTGCATTCGCCGTGAAGCGATGGAAGAAACTGGCTATCAAATTGATAAAGTACAGAAGCTGTTTGAGGCTTATATGTCGCCGGGTGGCGTCACTGAAATAATCTATTTCTTCGCCGCTGAATATCATTCTGACCAAAAAGTCACCGATAACGTTGGGGTGGAAGATGAGGTAATTAACGTCGTCGAGCTGCTATTTAGCGAAGCCATTGCCATGATGGCCGATGGCCGTATTAAAGACGGTAAAACGATTATGCTGTTGCAGTATGCTCAGATTCATAATTGGTTCCAATAAATACCTTCCTCACCTGATACAGCCGCGTTGCTCGCGGCACTTATTTCCCCTGATTGTTGATGATTCCCTCTGATTGATAAGTAAATTCTTCATTTGATGCAAAAATGTTATGCAGAGTATGGCCTGCTTCATAGATTGTGATAAATGACTCACTATACTGTTTCTCTACCGCCTCAAAGCATAAAAGCAAGGGAACCTACAATGGACGAACAATTGAAACAGAGTGCGCTTGATTTTCACCAATTTCCTACGCCAGGGAAGATTCAGGTATCGCCGACCAAACCGCTAGCCACCCAACGAGATTTGGCGCTGGCATACTCCCCCGGTGTTGCTGCGCCGTGTTTGGAAATTGCCGCAGATCCGTTGGCGGCCTACAAATACACGGCGCGCGGTAATCTGGTTGCGGTAATTTCCAACGGCACCGCAGTGCTGGGCTTGGGTAACATCGGCGCATTGGCCGGTAAGCCGGTGATGGAAGGCAAGGGGGTGCTGTTTAAGAAATTCTCAGGTATTGATGTCTTTGACCTTGAAATTGATGAACTTAATCCGGACAAACTGATTGATATTATCGCCTCGCTGGAACCGACATTTGGCGGCATCAATCTGGAAGATATCAAAGCGCCAGAGTGTTTTTATATTGAGCAGAAATTGCGTGAGCGTATGAAGATCCCGGTGTTCCATGATGATCAGCACGGAACTGCGATTATCTGTACCGCCGCTGTGCTCAATGGCCTGCGCGTTGTGAATAAACAGATAAGCGATGTGAAATTGGTGGTATCTGGCGCAGGAGCGGCATCGATCGCCTGTTTAAATCTGTTGGTGGCGTTGGGATTAAAGCAGCACAACATAACGGTATGTGATTCCAAAGGTGTGATTTATAAAGGCCGTGAGGCCAACATGGAAGGAACCAAAGCGGCCTATGCCATCGAAGATAACGGTCAGCGCACCTTGGGCGATGCCATCCCCAATGCGGATATCTTCCTCGGCTGCTCCGGCCCCGGTGTGCTTACGCAAGATATGGTGAAAACAATGGCACCCAGCCCGTTGATTTTGGCGCTGGCGAATCCTGAACCTGAAATCTTGCCGCCACTGGCCAAAGCGGTGCGCCCTGATGCCATTATCTGTACCGGTCGTTCGGATTATCCAAATCAGGTCAACAACGTGCTGTGCTTTCCGTTCATCTTCCGTGGGGCACTGGACGTTGGTGCGACTACGATTAACGAAGAGATGAAACTGGCTTGTGTTCATGCCATTGCCGATTTGGCGTTGGCGGAACAGAACGATGTGGTTGCTTCTGCTTATGGGGAACAGGATCTCTCGTTTGGCCCTGAATATATTATTCCTAAACCATTCGATCCACGCTTGATTGTGAAAATCGCGCCGGCAGTAGCGAAAGCGGCGATGGACTCCGGTGTGGCAACCCGGCCAATCACTGATTTCAATGCTTATGTCGAAAAACTGTCTGAATTTGTCTACAAAACCAACCTGTTTATGAAGCCTATCTTCTCGCAGGCGAAAAAAGAGATGAAGCGGGTAGTTTTGGCGGAAGGGGAAGAGGAGCGGGTGCTGCACGCTACTCAGGAGCTGGTTTCGCAAGGGCTGGCCTATCCTATTCTGATTGGCCGTCCGAGTGTGATTGAGACTCGCTTGAAGAAGTTGGGCCTACAAATTACGGCGGGCAAAGATTTCGAGGTGGTCAACAACGAGTCAGATCCTCGTTTTAACGAGTATTGGCACGAATATTATCAAATCATGAAGCGCCGTGGTGTTTCGCAAGAACAAGCCCGCCGTGCGGTAATTGGCAATACGACGCTGATTGGCTCCATTATGGTACATCGAGGTGAAGCTGACGCAATGATTTGCGGCACCATTGGCACCTATCATGAGCATTATGATGTGGTAGAGAAAGTCTTTGGTTTCCGTGAGGGAGCGCATGTGGCGGGGGCGATGAATGCGCTGTTGCTGCCAACCGGTAACACCTTTATCGCTGATACTTACGTCAATGACGATCCAACACCGGAACAACTGGCCGAGATTACCTTGATGGCGGCGCAAACGGTGCGCCGTTTTGGTATTGAGCCAAAAGTGGCGCTGTTATCTCATTCGAGTTTTGGCACTTCAAACTGCCCGGCTGCGCGTAAAATGCGCCGTACTCTGGAGTTGGTTAATCAGATGGCACCAGAGTTGGAGATTGACGGTGAGATGCACGGTGATGCGGCGCTGGTAGAAAGCATTCGCCACAACCTGATGCCGGATAGCCCGTTGAAAGGTGCGGCTAACGTACTGATTATGCCGAATATGGAAGCAGCTCGTATCAGCTATAACCTGCTTCGTGTAACGTCATCGGAAGGGGTAACGGTGGGGCCGGTGCTAATGGGCGTGGCGAAACCGGTGCATATTCTGACACCGATTGCGTCGGTACGCCGCATCGTGAATATGGTGGCATTAGCGGTAGTTGAAGCACAAACCGAACCGCTATAAAACCTCTTCGCTCTTAGCATTGCAGCGTGATTAGCGGCTTTTGTTCACCTGAGTCACTTACCTGTGTAAGTGACTCGGGGTCGGCTAAATAGCTGTCTGGCCGCAATGCCAATGGCTTTGAGTATTCAATGGCTCACTTCAACCCGCTGCGGCGGGTTTAGACCTTTAACAATGTTGATAAGCGGGGAAATGTGCCGGATGGATCGTAGCGGCGTGCGCCGCCGCCCCGCCAATCTCAGTGTGAAAAATGGGTTTATCAGTAACTCAACTCGCTGCGCGGTTTTTTACTTATCGGCTTCTTGCCGCTTGCTGTAGCCATTTATCCAGCTCGTTGGCGAATTGCTGGCGGTCACGCTGATTTAAGGTATTAGGGCCACCGGTCTGAATACCGCTGGCGCGCATGGTATCCATAAAATCTCGCATATTTAGCCGCTCGCGGATGGTATCTGGGGTATAGCGCTCGCCGCGAGGATTTAGCGCAATACCGCCTTTTTCAATTACCTCTGCCGCCAGGGGAATGTCTGCGGTGATAACCAGATCATTCTTCTCCACCCGCTGCACAATTTCGTTATCGGCCACATCAAAACCGGATGCCACCTGCAAGGTGCGGATAAACTTTGACGGCGGTGTTTTCAACGGCTGATTGGCGACTAAAGTGACCGTCACACCAGTGCGGTCGGCGGCGCGAAATAATACCTCTTTGATAACATTCGGACAGGCGTCCGCATCAACCCAAATTTGCATCAGTGCTGTTCTCCTGCGGCTAGCCACTCTTTTACCGGCAAAAAGTCGCGATACAACACCGCTTCAGCGCTATCCGCTGCCGGTTGATAGTTATATTCCCAGCGCACCAGCGGCGGCAGTGACATCAAAATAGATTCCGTGCGCCCCCCAGTTTGCAAGCCAAACAGAGTACCGCGATCCCACACCAGATTAAATTCAACATAGCGGCCACGGCGATAAAGCTGGAATTGACGCTCTCGCTCACCCCAGCTCAGTGCTTTGCGCCTTGCAACAATCGGCATATAAGCAGCAAGAAAACCGTCGCCAACCGCCTGAGTAAAGTTAAAACAGGTGCCAAAATCAGGGCTGTTCAGGTCATCATAAAACAGGCCGCCAATTCCACGCGCCTCATCACGGTGCTTAATATAGAAGTAATCGTCACACCATTTTTTATAACGCGGATAGACTTCGTCACCAAAGGGCTGACACAACTGATGAGCGGTCTGGTGCCAGTGAATGGCATCTTCTTCAAAGCCGTAGTAGGGGGTTAAATCAAAACCGCCCCCAAACCACCACACCGGATCTTCACCGGCTTTCTCAGCAATAAAGAAACGCACATTGGCATGGCTGGTGGGCAGATAAGGGCTAAGTGGATGAATTACCAGCGACACCCCTAACGCCTGGAAACTGCGGCCAGCCAGTTCAGGGCGATGCGCTGTCGCTGATGCCGGTAGTGTGGCACCAGACACATGAGAGAAGTTAACGCCCGCCTGTTCAAATACCGCCCCGTTGACCAAGACCCGGCTGCGGCCACCGCCACCTTCTTCGCGAGTCCAGCTCTCTTCTGTGAACGCCGCATGGCCATCGGCTTGTGCCAGCGCAGCACAGATTTTATCCTGCAAAGCCAGCAGGTAGGTTTTGATTTGGGTGATATCGGGTGAATTCATCAGAAAGGTTCTATAAGTCTGCAAATTTTTAAGAGCCAAGTATACCCCGATTTGCCGTCATTGTTGTACTCTCCGTGTGGATTAGCGCGTAATGTGCAAAAGGATTGACGAGATTTATCTGGTTTTTATCAAATGTCATTACCCACTATCACTCTGGAAAATATCACTTTAATATTGCGTGATATAATATTGCCACGATAATCAGAATATCCCTTAACTCAACGGTACGAACACATGGAAATCCGCGTATTTAAGCAAGACGATTTTGAAGAAGTGATTTCGCTATGGGAGCATTGTGACTTGCAGCGGCCTTGGAATGATCCAGAGATGGATATTGAGCGTAAGTTGAATCACGATCCGGAGTTGTTTTTAGTCGCTGAGGTGAATGGCGCAATTGTTGGCTCAATTATGGGTGGCTACGATGGGCACCGTGGGTCAGCTTATTATCTGGGTGTTCACCCTGACTATCGTGGTTGTGGCTTTGCCAATGCGCTGATCAGCCGCCTTGAGAAGAAACTCATCGCCCGTGGCTGCCCGAAGCTGAATATCATGGTGCGCGAAGACAATGACGCGGTAATTGGTATGTATGAAAAGCTGGATTACGAGACGCAAGACAGCATCATGCTGGGCAAACGGTTGATTGTCGATCAGGGGTATTGAGGGTTTAGTTAGTTGAATTTAAAGGGTATTGGTTTTAAGTTTACTTTTAATTCAATAGCGCCACTGGCCGAAATGACCGAGCAACAGATAAGGTGATTTTGGCCTTTATCTAAAAAATTTCAGTCGCTAATCTTTCTGTTTCCAGCTGTTTTTCTCTCCTCATATTGACCTTATTTGCCATAACTTATCCATGCGCATAGATAAATAAAATCTTTTTTGCCACACTCTTGCCACAGTTAGAAATAAAAGAGTGCAGAATGGCGACGATCCGCAAGCGTGGTGCCTATCAATGGGAAACTCAAATCCGTAAACGTGGCTTCCCGTCACAAACTAAAACGTTTAATACCAAAGCCGAGGCTGATGCCTGGGCAAAAATGGTTGAGTCGGAAATGGCTCGCGGCGTGTGGCTTAGTCGTAGCGAATCGGAATCGACAACGCTATATGACTCGCTTGTGCGTTATGAAAATGAAATTGTCGCCAACAAAAAGGGAGCGGTACAAGATAGGTCTATTATCCGCATCTTTAAACGGCAACCATTAGCCAGATGTTATATGGCCAGTATTCGTAGTGCCGATGTCGCCAAATTAAGAGACGAATGGCTAAAAGACTATGCGCCGGCTACGGTGCTACGCCGCCTATCTCTGCTTTCTCACTTATTTAATATTTCCCGCAAAGAGTGGGGAATGGAAAGCCTGATTAATCCTGTTGATCTGATCCGTAAACCACAGCCGGATAATGCCCGTACACGGCGTATAGCTGTTGAAGTTGTGCCAGCCATAGACGAATCAGATAATGAGCTTAAAACGCCAAGAAACACCGTTCAGGACGAAATCGAGCGGATTATTACCAATACTCAATCTCCGATATTGCCATCAGCGGTTTGCCTGGCGTTGGAAACGGCTATGCGACGTGGTGAAATTGTTGGGTTACGCTGGAAATATGTCGATTTAAAGCTGCGTGTCGCTCATCTGCCCAAGACGAAAAATGGCGATTCGCGTGATGTACCGCTTTCTTCAAAGGCGGTGGCCGCATTAGAAAAGTTAAAGGTTATCGCGGAGGCCAGGGAAGAGGACGATAATTCAACTGATGATCGGGTATTTAAAGCCCGAGTTGACGCAATAAGCTGTGCATTCGATAGGGCCAGAAAGCGCGCTCGTAAGTTGTATGAGCAAGAATGTGCTGCTTTAGGAAAGAAAGCCAACTCAGATTATTTGCTGGATTTACGGTTCCACGATTTACGCCATGAAGCCACATCACGCCTAGCTGAAATCTTTCCCATGCACGAACTCACAAAAATAACGGGTCATAAAGACCCTAGAATGCTGATGAGATACTATCATCCTAGGGCAGAGGACTTGGCTAAGAAGCTTCATTAATACATTACTTTAACGCATAAGGATATAAAATTGAAAATAGAAGAAATTGTCCTAATTAAAAGTGCTCAGTTTTATAAAGTAAATAAAGTAATCACTAAAAAAACTATAAACAGCATGTTTGATGAACTCTCTGAGTTCAAAATTGGACGATATTTACTGAAAGAATGTAAAATAGATGGTGTTACCAATGCTGTTGAATTCAAATACTCTATTGCTGTATATAAAGTAGAAACCGAACCTTCATTTATACATAATTCCTCTTTGAGGGAAGTTAAATTTTCATATGTTCTATTGTTGGAAATTGATGACTCCCTTGTTATTTTTAAGAAAAATATAGACTCCCCCGAAAAAAAGTTATCGAAGTATATATCTGAATATGATTATGAGTATTTCTGTCATTTCGGTGGTGGCTTGAATCCTGAGTATGAACGAGTTTCCATGAGTAACATGAGTATATCTGATGCGGTAATCAGGTCTCGAACTTTAGAAGCGTATAAACTGAATGGAATCATACCACTTAATTCAGCAAGCAGATCAGTACCTAAAAATTTTAGGGTTAAAATTGACAATGGTATATATTCCCTTTGTCCTAACTCATCGAGAGTTACATTAAGAGATAAAGCTGTTGGTATTTACCCACTTGTTGTTTGGGCTAGCGAAACTATACTTGAAATAAAAAATACACTTAGTAGAAGTGATTTCCTTGATAATTTTGCAACACCAATTGTTTTAGAGGATATTATATTAAAGGGGGGGTATATCGCATCTGTTTTTTTTGATTTTAATGAACTTGATAAACAGATTAGAGGTAATAATCCTATTTATAAATTGATGATTGATAATGGAGTTGGTGAATTAATAGATTTGGATGATAAAAAACTGAAGAGATTTTTTAATGCTTTCAAATCACCAATATTAGTACTTAACAATAAATTAAAGATAAAAGGCAAGATGTTAAAAGGGAGTATCATACCAAACAAAAAAACAATAACTATTAAAGTCGATCTGTTCAATAAATTTGTTATTGTTGATGGTAATAACCAAGAGATAACTATAGGTAGTTATATAAATAAGTATAAACCCTTCTTGGCAACTTTTAACTCTCCAAACTATATATGTTATTCAAGAAGTTGTTTTGAAGACAGAAAAATACTTAATAATCTTAAATCAGTCATTAATATTTTAGATGATTCATATGACTTTTCATCGGTTATTTCTGAAAAATGCAAACCACATGGGAATAATATAACCGAATTCCCAGAAAAATCTTTGTTTTACCATGTTGAGAAGATGTATATTAGCAATAACTCAATTTTAATATGTGATGATATGAATGATGAATGGGCTGATCATATACATATTGAATGCGATAATAATCCATCAATATCATTTATTCATTCAAAATATACTAAAAAAGATAGCTATGGAGCTAGTAAATTCCATGAGGTAGTCTCGCAAGCATTAAAAAACATAGGGATGATGTATGGGGATATTGAGAGTATCGAGAATAAGTACACGCAAAAATGGAGCAAAAATTATGAGGAAACAAATATCACTAGAGTTAGAGGAAATAAAAAATTGGATGATGTGAAAAAAGCATTTAATAGTATAAGTTCTAACCCAAATACAGTGAGGAAAATAGTTTTAGCAACGCCTTTTATACGGAGAAAAGAAGTTGAATCTATATTCGAAAACATTGAGCGGAATGGTCATGGTGAGGCTTATCATATACAGTTAATTTGGTTAATTAGCACGTTTGTTAGTGCTTGTCAGGAATATGGTATTCAACCTAAAATTTTATGTAAAAAATAATAAAGAGTTACTTCATAGCGAACATCTTTATATATAGACAATTAGTTAATGTTGTTGTCCTAAATTTTAAAGTTAACGAAAAAGTGAGTAATCATGACTAGTAATTTCATAACACAAAAACCAAATATTGTTGATAACATTCTGATTAGAACTCCGCAAAAAGAAACATTTGTAGAATTAAGTAAACATGCTAACAGTCAGGATAGCCTAGAACGAGAAGTTGGAATTATTCTTCCTGTAGGATGCGGTAAATCGGGTTGTATAACTTTAGCTCCTTTTGCATACGGCTCAAAACGTACATTAGTAATAGCTCCAGGTATATCTATTGCTTCTCAGTTAGAGGCTGATTTTAACCCATCCAATGCAAAGATGTTTTATCGTAAATGTAAGGTTTTAGTATCTCAACCTTATCCAGAGCCTGTTATTATTAAGGGGACAACAACGAATATCACTGATTTAGAAGAAGCTGATGTTGTTATTACTAATATTCAACAACTACAACGTGAAGATAATCGATGGATACAATCTTTACCAGATGATTTTTTCGACTTAATTCTTTTTGATGAAGGACATCATAGTGTAGCTAGTAGTTGGGAAGCACTTAAAGATAAATTTAAAGCTGCAAATATAGTTAATTTTAGCGCCACTCCATTGCGTGCTGATGGTCAGATGATGGCTGGGAAAATATTATATTCTTTCCCTATATATCGCGCCATTCAAGATGGGTATGTTAAGCGCTTAAAAGCTGTACAGTTAAACCCTAGGACGCTGCGATATGTAAGAAGATCTGATTCACAGGAAATTGAAGTAAGTTTAGAAGAGGTTAGGCGACTAGGAGAAGAAGAAGCGGATTTCCGTCGTAGTATAGTAACATCTACTGAAACACTTAATACAATAGTGGATACATCTATTCATGAATTGCAAAGACTGCGAAATGAAACAGGAGATGAGCGTCTAAAAATAATTGCTTCTGCCCTTAACTATGAACATTGTCGTCAGATTGTACAGGCTTATCGTTCTCGTGGATGTAAAGCTGAATATGTTCACTCTCTAGAGGATAGTGCATCTAACTTGAGAGTAATGGATAAGTTAAAAAACCACGAATTAGATGTCATTATCCAAGTTCGTAAACTTGGGGAGGGGTTTGATCACCCTCAACTTTCAGTCGCTGCTGTATTTAGTATTTTTAGTAATTTATCACCGTTTGTTCAATTTGTTGGTCGAATAATGAGAGTCATTGAGCAGAATGCACCAGGACATGTATTGAATCAAGGGGTAGTAGTTTTCCATGCAGGTGCCAATATTGCTAAGCAATGGGCAGATTTTCAAACATTTAGTGAAGCAGACCAAGAATTCTTTAATCAGCTTTTACCTCTCGAAGGAATTGATCCTACAGATTCAAAAATTCAACGAGAATATACACCTTCAATTCGTCCAGAAAACGAAGTTGAAGTAAAAGGCCAATCAGAAATTCAATTAGAAGAATTACATTTATTGCAAGATGATGAGGTTGCTGCAATAAAACTACTTCAAGATAGAGGCATTATTTCTGAGAATTTTGATCCATTAAAGCATACATTGCAGCCAATACCTGTAACCAAAGTTGCACAAAGACAAGCAATGAGATCATCGCTTGATATGAGGGTTCATAATGAAGTAGCTAAAATTTTGTCTGGAAAAGGGATTAACCCTACAGGTTATGAATTAGATCGTAAACATCTCGGACGACACAATTTAATAATTTTAAAAGCGGCAATTGATCGTCAAATTAATGCAATGGTAGGGAAAGGTAGTGGGAAAAGAAGTGAGTTCTCAAGAGCAGAACTGGATAAAATAGATGAAAATTTTAACGGAATTGTCAAATTGGCTATTAGTGAGGTGTTTAATGTCAATTAAATCCTTAGTAGTAAGAGTTGAAGTTGATAAAGCAGCTAAGGCTCATAATTGTCGAGCAAATTCGAAACATAGGATAGAGCGAGGTGATATTCGCCTCAAGGTTCGTGATGGGCGTAGTTGGGTTCATTATTGCCGATTATGTGCTGATAAGATAATTTATCGTGATATAGAAAAATTGAAAGAAATACAACTAATGGCTCCATCTGAGGTGTAGATGGATATTTTATTTAAAGGTGGTTAAGTTGACCACCTTATTTATGAAGTCACGGTATTATATGATAACTTTAATCTATAGTGACTTTTTTTATGCATATTCCTTCTGTAAATAAGTTTTTATTTATATCAATAAATAAATTTTTTATAATGCCATTGTAAAGCATCCGTATTAGGATGTTCTTTTTTACTCCTGGGTAGATTAACATTGGTCATACTAAGTGATTCATAATTTGTACCTATTAATTTTTTCGATATATATACTCTCAAACTAAGTGGATCAATATTAATCAATCCCAAATCAAAAAGAGTATGTATATCTGCTCGAAGCAGCAAACCGTTTGACACAACGTTCGTATGTGCTCCTTTATACGGATGAATATGGGCTGCTTCAAGAAGTTCGGTCAGGGCACAGCCAGTAATGGCGCATTTCCCTTCATATGCTTCTAGTAGAGCCTTTCTAAATGCGGGTTGTCCTTGTCTATACACGATGTTGCTGAGAACTTTTTTTCTTTGATCTTCAACACTTGTTGCATCAAATGCATGACTCGCTTCTGCTTCTTTCTGCGCGTGTTCTAATGCTTTTGCTGTAATTGCATCATTAAGTGAACGAACAGCGAGTTTGTTTTTTTCAGATTCTAGATAAATCTCCCAGACACCATGTACAGTGGGGTCGTAAAACTCATATTTAGCATTTACCCCAGAGCCTAATTTAAATAATCTATCAAATTGGTTATCGCTATCGGTTCGCCTAGGATTAATATTTTGAGATAAATTTACTCTAGAATTTTTATTGACTGATAGCATAGTTAAATCAGGTGCTAGATTAGATGGGATATAATCTGAATGCCGAGTTGTAATATGTTTTAGTATATCTTGCTGAGTAGCACTTCCACCTAGGGAAGTTATTGCATCAATGGTTAGTTCCCAGGTGCGTTTGTTTCCATGCTTAAATTTTTTATTGTTAATACGATTAAGCAAAAATGTAGTAGGTTTTTTATCTGAATGTGATTTATAGGAGAAATTACCTTCATAGCGAAAGCCTGCTTTATCGAACTCATATTTTCTTTTTCGATAGAATAGGATGATTTCGAGTCCATTCTTCATATGGGATATGATGAGATTATCTTTACGCCCACTAGTTTGTCCTTGCATGGAAAGAGTATCTTCTTCTAATAAATCATGATACTGGGTGCGGTCGGTTGTCTTGTCTTCTGTGATAAATAACCATATAGATGTATGATTTTTGGGCTGAAAAATACCAGTATTGATTGTCGCATCTGTAATATTAAAAAGCTTTTTGAGATCATTTCTTGTATAGACCTGGCCAACAACCAAGCTATCTGATGTTTGAATATTATTCATTTATTTATTTTTTGAATCCCAATAAGTAGATAGAGTCTGAGTCGAATTTTATATTTTCTGTATGCTTCCATCTGGATATTTTTTAACCCACACCCCATTAACCTTCACTGGTTCCGGCAATCCAAGATCTCTATTCTCTTGAGCTGCCTTGGATACAGCTACGGCCATCAGCCTGTCGGCTTCTTCCCTACCAATTAGGTCGATAATAGACTTTGCCATATTGTTCTCCCTTGAAGGTTAATAGATACTAACCTAGCACTGTTTAGTATAAATACAAGCCGATAGGAGTGATATGGATACTATTTCACGAGAGCCTACAACTGTAGCTGCCATGCTGGTTGAGGAGTTTATGAACCCAAGCAATATTAGTCAGCCTATGCTTGCTGAAGGGCTTGGACTTTCTATTGAGCGGGTTAGGGCGATCTGTGAAGGAACTGGTCGGATAAATTGTATTAGCTCAAACTCGACCTGACACTGTTACATCACAGAGCTATACCTAATCTGACAGGCTGCTCTGTGCCAGGAGTGGTCGTTGCAGATACCAGCGAAGTACTAAAACTAATGGTGCAGGATGATGCAGATAATTCTGATTCTAACACCCAGAACTTGTTACAATTAGCTTCTAGTTTTAAAAATTTATGAATCTTTAAATGTAGCTTAATTCAGAGGTGATAATGGGTGCCAATGGTTCACTAGCAGTCTTCGCCATACTTCTTGCCTGGTATACTCTCTTAACAGATGAAAAACGTGTTGACTTAAAATTACGCATATCTAAACTTAATATTGTATTTATTATCTTTTTTATATTGACAATTTTGGTGATTATATATTCTAAGGTTTTGCTTAGTATTTTTCCGATAAAAGCGATCCCATGGGTGCTAGGTTTTAACGAAGATACAATGGCTTTTACTTGCCTTTGCATCATAATTGCATTTTTTGGGCTTAAGATCCTAGGCAAAAAAATACCGAAAGCAAACCTTATCTATTGGATCACCGTTTCAGAAAAGTATATGCGCGCAAAAAAAATAGAACAACTGGGATACCTTTTTGATAAATACCATGAGCAGCTTTTCGATATTATTAGTAATAAAAAATGGTATGTTCGCGTACATAATTATTTAAACCCTTCATTGTTTTTCTTGATAATAGATAGGGAAAAGACAATAAAAATACGTTTTAAAAGAATTAGAAGATTTCTGTCAAAGCCTTTTCCTTATGAAGATAAAAGCCAGGAAGCCATTCAATTAAATATCTCTAAGCTTCTGAAATCAAAACCATTTGCTCATTATTTGATTGATACTCACCCTCACGTAGCTATGAAAGCTACCTGTTTACGGTTTAGGGATAATAATGAATATAACACAAATTTCTTTACATATTTAATATCCAACCCAAACAGCATAATGTATAGGGATCTACGCGATAATCAAAATCGCTCACATACCGGGGAGTATGCACTCGACGAAAGTAACGCCTTTCTTAATTTTTATTTAAATGATATTCGTACGGCGATAAGTGTAGGAATATGGAAGCCTGTGGGTGATTACGTAGTTAGCTACATAAAGAAACAGAAAGGAAGTTCTAGCTTTTACAATCAACCGGACAACTACTTTTCAAGTAGTGATGAACGCTGGGAGTGCCCAATCTTCGTTGGATTAGTGTTTTTCGATGTCATGGTATCTACAGCTATATTCAAACGCTCAAAAGATCATATGTGGCTCATGTATTATCGTTATTTTCTAAAGGAAATTCTTGAGAGCCATGAAACATCTGGAAGTATAGATGTAAACAGAGAGTTTCCCATGCGATTTGATTATTTAATATATGAATTAATCTATAATTGTAATATATGGGCAGGTGCAGCTGAACACCTTGGCTATGATGACTGGAAAACGGAAGATATAAAGCAATCTCCAGAGTACTTTGCTTCTACTACCTTGGGGGGAATGATGTACCTGATTATTACCTCAGACAAATTACAGAAGAATCAAAAAACATATCTTTTAGAAACCATCATTAAAAGAATGAACTCCCTTGATCAAAATAAGAAATCTTTTTACTCCGAGGAAATTTTCGGCAACCTTATCAGGCCGTACTCTACTTCAGCAGCTGATACAAACGCAGTAAATGAATTGCGCCAACTATATAAAGGTGTTGATCATGTTCTAAAAAATAAAACATCCACTTTTGAAATTGAACTTTCCAAAATACCTTAGTCAACAAATAATTGTTAATACTATATTAATTCATCACCTGCAACATAGGCAGGTGGTGACCTGCTCCCAGTTGATCTATCGATCAAAATTTAAGTCATATAGTGTTTGGATGTGAGAATAATGGCAACATCCGCTTTTCGCTCACAACCGACTGTCAGGCTTGATTGTGTTCTTTCCGAGAAAACTGTCAGGTCGAGTTTGAACTAATACAGATAAATGCTAAGGAAATATCTCTGCTAGCAGCATTCTTCGATACCAATCCAGAGTTTTGGTTTAACGTCCAGGATAACTATGAGCGGTGGGTATTAAGAAATAAAAAAAACCAAGCGTCTGATTGCTACGCTGGATTTGCTGAATAATCTTTTTACTCGACTATCTTATAATTTTCCTGGCATCAGCTTTTAGCTCGTCAATTTGTAGTGCTGATATCACAGGGCCACCGCTAAGGTGGCAGTGCAACATAACACTGATATCAACCAGTAGGTCTGCAAAAGCTATGGCTTGGCTTTGTGGCTGAGTATTTTCAGCTGGTGTAGCGATAATTGTTATTAACTCATTTAAAAAGGGTATGAAATTTTCAACCTGCTTGATTGGTTGTGAATTGTCCATTAGCTATCATCCCTTGGCGTTTTATTAACGAAGTTATCGATCATTTCTTGTTCACTAAGGCTTTCTACATTGGGGCGTTCAGTCGCAGTGCTTTTCCCCGCACCAAGGCTGTCATTCTCGAAAGTATCTTGAGATGTTCCAGCATTCATTCTTGATTGCGTGCTTTCACGAATAGAAGAAGCAATTTTACCGCCAGTGGTTCCTGAAACTTCATGCTGCACTGAATCTCTTATTGAACTGGCTTTTTCTTGCATGGTATCACGAGCCGCATCAGCTAGATTAGACCCCATAGATTTAGCAAAACCTCCTGCTCTTCCCATTGCTTCTGAAAAGTCACCTCCTGGCGAGCTACGTCCTTCACCACTAGGGCTACTACCAGCGTCAATGCTTTGTTGCGCTGATTCAAATGCTGCCTGAAGCGCTGATGTGCCACCTGCGGCACTGGTTGCTGCCGATATTGCTCCTGATGCAGCTGTAGCAACTGCGGTACCGGCCATGCTTGCAGCACCCATTACAGCCCCAGCCCCAAAAGTGCCGATACCACTTTGTATCGACCCAGAGCCGACTATACCTGCCAGTAGCGTTGGGATTTTGTTGATGAGCGCATATAAAATGACTGTGACAACTAGCATTACAGCCATTTCTTTCAAACTGATGGTATCACTCAACTTTGAGTAATATTCATCCAGAAATGTTTTGCCAATACCAACCAGCAAAATCATCATCATTAGCTGTATTCCGACTCCCACTACTGTTTTGTAGTAGTTAATTGCGATATCTGATGTCCACCGACTACCACCGAAACCCAGTAGAAAAATACCGGCATATGCAAGTATCCAACTGGTTACGAGCAGTAGCAGCATTTGTACACCTATTAGCGTTAAGATCAGTAATGTGGCTAGCGAGAAAAGAATGGCGCAGGTTGCATCGACTGGTGCCCAAAAAGTTGACTGATCAAACGCACGAAAGAGAATATCAAACCCCATATCAACAATAGCGTAGGGCTGTAGTTGGCTACCTAAGCCAGCGGCTTCAGCTCCTATCATTTGAGTAGATTTAATTATCGACATTGCTATCGAAGGGGCATTAACCAATATCCAGAAAAAGAAGCCAGTGGCGGACAGAAAACGTAATGCTTCTGCGAAGAACTCCTGAATATCTGCTTTTCTTAATGCCATCATGCCAAAAGTCCAAACCATGCTTAATAAAGCCATTCCCCAGAATAACCATGAAGCGTATTGAACCATGACAGCCCCCCAACCACTGGCGGCGCTCTGAAAGCGGTCTAATACCGTATTCATTATCCCTGAGTTATCAATTGCTGCCGTGGCGTTAACGGAATACCACATGAGGAAACTGGCTAACGCTAACATCCATTTAGAACATATTTTCACTTTCATTTTATTTGCTCCATTACCAACTTTGGGAAGGGCTTTTCTTGAATTCGCCCTTACGAAGACATTTGGAAGCTAGCTCCCGACGTTGGGGGGAGTCCTCCATGTGGGGCACATCACTGCATGACTGATTGTTTTTTGAGTTATCGCATCCGCTAAGGACTAATACCGCAACGGCAAAACCGATTTTTATGATCATCGTGTTGTCCTCACCAGCTTCCAGGGGGGCTTTTCTTAAATGAGCCTCTGCGTAGATGAAGGGAAGCCGCTGCTTGCTGGGCTTCCCTATCTGTAATAACTGCGGAACGGGTGGCATCAGCATTTTGTTGGGCGACTAACAGCCCCCTGATTTGCAGTAATTGATTAGTTTGGGCACTGGCTAACTGATTGGCGTACTGGATTGCAGCCATCTGTCCAGTCGCGCCCTGAGCTTGTTGCTGTAAGTGGACTAATTGGCGTGCATCATTTTGTAAGGCGGTTTGCTGCTGATCTACACCACGAAGCACCGCATCATTGGCCCTCTTTTGTGCTTCTGAGCCATAGGTTTGCGAATTCAGCATGATTTGCATCTGTTCGGGTGTGCAGCTATTGCTGCTGAAGCAGGGGGATGTCCGGTAAAAATTGATGTTCTGGTATTTAGCCAAGTAAGCATCAATGTTGCCGACCTGCTGTTTGTAGTAACTCAGAGTATCAATTGCGCCCATCAACTGGTTGATGGTGCTGTTGGCCTGATCCCAGATATATGCCGCAGGTGCAGCGGTGTTTTGCAGCATGTTTTCGTACTGCTGTAATTGGGTTTTATATTGCTCAATTTGTTTTAGCGTTTGAGCCACGCTTTCCATCGCGGTCATGATGTTTTGCGAGAGGTTGGTGACATCCATCACTGGGATACCCGCCCCTGCCGCTTGAATTTTTGAAACAGGGAAAACGGCAGTGGACGCCATGAAGATGACTAATGTGAACTTGGTTGCTATCGCTAACTTAGTGCAATGCATATTTTTCTCCGCTGTGATGAGGGCATGTGTCGGGAGATAACAGGCCCAATACTTTTGCCTCGCAGAGCAAGATCCCCGTTGAGAGCCGCAGGTGCGAATAAGGGAGAGTGAAGATTGATAACCAGCTTGCTGGTTAGCTAACTTCACCTATCTTGCCCTGTTATTCACCGCGTTAAATCGGCGAATAATCGGCAACTAATAAAAAGATTAAGTAAACAAGATGAAATCAAGATATTAACGCTATAAATCCACTATTAAACGGCACCCATATCGCTATAAATCCAATATAAAACCAATTCAAAACCGATAATTAATCGATATATTTCCCCTTTAAAATAAAAAGATTAATAAAAACAAGGCGATCGTAATGATGCACTTATTACCTTTAATTTAAATTGCCGGAAATTATTTCTGCTACTGTTTCTGTTGGGAAGTACATTCTCCTGCCAACATAGAATTTTTTATTGTTAAGTTTCTCTGCCCAAGGTTCTTTGGGTTGCAATAACGCCATTCTTAGACCTTCTGGTTTTCTACTTAAAATGGCCGCGAGTTGCTCCAGTGTTATCACTGCTCCATGCGTTTCAATCAATATATCGAAATTACTTTTCATAAACTTGGCTCAATTAACATTGGATGATTTATTATTATCTGGACTTGGTTAGTTTGCATGGTAGTATTATTTAAAATTCCTACACCTTATGAGTGAACTCACTATATGTTTTCGAAAAAAGAGTTAATCGAAAGGGATAAGGTTCGTACTACTTTTCTGATGCAAGAGTTAATGCGAAGAACTAATACAACCAATCCAAATCAATTCGCCAAATGGTTTGATCTGCGTACTGAGAGTATGAGAATCGATGGGAAAGAGATTCCGGAAACAACAACATCGAAGAAGTGGTATCCGATAGCTAAAGGCGATCAATCGATAACAAAGAAGACCTTAGCTGATCTCAAAATGTTCTTTGATGATATAGAGATAGTGTACCAATATGGCCCAGGAGGGCTGTGGGCGGCTCTGTGGGGGCATACCAGCCAATTGGTGGCCTGTATGCGAACGCATCCAATGATATCGGCGTCATCACCACTAAAAGAGTTTTCAACGGCAATAACCATATCGGCAAATTTGGGTTATACAGAGACATTAACCATTGCAGATTTAGCCAGAGCTGTAGCGGCTTATAGATTTCACTTAATAACAGACAGAAAAACTCAACTTGAAGGTGTAGGTATTTATATCTGTGATGTCTATTTTAAAAATGTTCGTAATATCTTAAACAGTGAGTTATTAACTCCAGAACTTATTGAGTTAGACCTTTTATCCACTATAACGAGCGAAATTGATAAATTAGAATTAGAGAGCAGAAAAGATGATAAATATAACTCATCTTTTAATATTGATTTATTTTGCCAGCAAAACTTAAATTTTAGCCGCTAAAATTTAGCATTATGATAGCAAAATAAAATCCTTAATAAGGTGCCTTTGATTTTCACTTTTAAAATTGGATTGCATTCTGTGCTACAGAAATTGCTTTGCAAAAACTCAGCACTATAATTGTTAGTGGGTTAATACCTGCCTGTCCTCTCGAAATTTGGTTTCTTCCGCCGAAGTATGTTGATAACTAAACTAGAGAGGACTCCTTTATTTATCATCTCAGAGCGGTGGGTTTCGATATTTCCCTTGTGCTAAATCGGACAGCCAATCACAAACATCCTTTGATGGAACTCCAACCCCTGTCATTTGAAAGTTTATCCAGGCATCTAGTGATGCAGCCTTGATCGATTCCCGCCTTTCCTCTTGTTCTACATAGCGCGTAATAGCCTGCGTCAATAACCAGTGTATTGAGCGGTCTTTCGTGAGAGCAAGCTGCGCCAGTCTGTCTTTCAATTCTGGGGCGATCTTGACTGATAGCGTTTGTTTCATCTTGATCAACCTACTGTGGGTATCCGCGTTAGCTCCATCATAGCGCCTTTCTCTGGCGTAAAACGTCTTGAAACGGGATTTGAGTCACCACTCTCACTCTCAAACCTGCATTTGTTATCCCTAATTTTTCTCTAAGTCAGGGTAGTTATTGGTAGAAATAAGGTAGAGAACATTTCGCTGCTCTGGAACGCAGGCTACATGCGGGCTGCGGAGAATTCGGCGCGATATGACTACGAGAAAGCGCGATATGACTACGATAAAACGCGATATGACTACGAAAAAAGCGATATGACTACGATAAAATAGCGATATGACTACGATAACAGCCTCAGATGGTTATGATTGCTTCAATCTAGTCATGCTTACCTGAAGTTTTCCCTTGCTACCGGCTTCAATACAGAAGTCTGAGATGATGCCGACACGTTTTAGTTCAGCACCAGCCCTCTCAATTGAATTTTTAAAGTCTCTGAGCCGCCCAGTATAAATTAGTTTGCTTTTCAACCATTCAAGTGAGTGTTTTTGCTGCTGTTCATTTGAGGTTAAAATGAGTCGTTGCAAAGCCTTCGCTATATCTTGATTGTGGAAAAAGCTAAGGCGTTGGCTCCAATTAATTAAGGAGAATTCGTTGTTGTAGTACATTCTTATCCAGCGTGGATCTATCTGAAATATATGAGATTTAATCTCATTGTCGTATTCAAATTTATCAATCATATGTAAAGGAGATTGTGAACCCGTCGCGAACCTATTGGTTTCGATAGAAAACATTGCTTGTTCAAGACATAACATGCTTCGGTGTAACCATTCATAGTTTGCACCGCTGGTATTGCGACCTATAGCGCGTAGGAATTTTGAGCGACTGATTACAATGGGTTCGCCTAATGAGTGCTTTGAGGCTTCATACATAGCTTGCATCCATACATCAGCTTGGGATTCATCAAGTTGCTCTCCCCAAAATTTAATAACAGCATCAACGCGGCTGACAAGTGTGGTACCCGCATACACTAGATTATTTTTTGAATTAACTGGCGCAAACAGGCTTGAACGAGCGATATGATTCGGCATTATTCGATATGACTCGCCGATATTTGGTAGAGATAGCGCTCTATCATTCTGTTTTATATTATTTTTATCTAGCCGTGCGATTTTATCTTTATGAATAAGATAAGCATCGATACCTATAGGCTTAGCGTTGATATGGCTCACCAGATTATCGCCCGGTTTTAAGAGCTATCGGCAGTACTGATCTTTTTTTGTTGCGGGCGATTTGCTCCGCTTTTGTTGGGCGGCCACGTTTGGCAGGAACAACAAGATTTATTGAGCCAGGTAGGGGTGGTTGCTGTGGAGTACACACATGGCAAGCCAACCATTGTTCTACATCTTCCAAGCGCCACAATAAGCGCTTAGTATTGGGCAATCGGCAGATCGGTGGTAATGAAATTGGATTGCGTGTGGCATCGCTGCGGATACTGGCCACGGTTTTATGGATGATTTTAGAAAGTTGTTCGGCAGTCATTAAGTCTTGCATAAGCACTCCATCTTGCGACCATGTTTCTTGCGTTAGATCGCATCGGGTTTCACATGAGTGCAATACTTGCAGAGTGATTAAAAGACATCGCGGTAGAGGAACAGGAAAAATCTTACACTAAATCTTGATGTTACTACGCCACAATCTTGCCACACTTATAACGCACAATACTGCAATTCAACCTCGTGCTCTGCAATTCTTTGTTTATATAAAATTTTGATTTTTATTGAAAATATAGTCTTAACCCCAGTTTACACCAGAGCTTAAATTGGCTTTGCCAATGCGCTGATCAGCCGTTTGGAAAAGAAATTGATTGCCCGTGGCTGCCCAAAGCTGAATATCATGGTGCGCGAAGACAATGACGCGGTCATTGGCATGTATGAAAAGCTCGATTACGAAACCCAAGACACGATTATGCTGGGCAAACGGCTGATTGTGGATCAGGGGTATTGAGGGTTGGTTAAAGTAACCCATTGAGTTGATACTTTTTCAGCCACCCCATTTGCAGTAAATTGCGGCTAAATAATCCGCCAATAACCCTACCCTCATAAACCCATTAAGGTTATAGAGGATAGGGTAACGATTAATTACTTAATCTTAGTGATGCTTTTTACATCAACTTCTACCGAATTCCAGTCTTTATCCACTTTCCCTTCGATTTGTACTTTATCTTGTGGAGTAATGGTTTGACCGTTCCAGTGTTTACTATCAATATCAACGGTAATAGTACCGGTGCCATCGCGGAAAGTATAAGTATCATGGCCTAAACGCTCGACGATATTACCTTGCAGAGTAACGCGAGTGTCGTCGCGCATGGTTTTGACTTTTTCTACCGTGGTATTGGTCGCACTTGGGCCTGAGAAGCCCCCCTGAGTTGCCGGTTGAGTTTGTGTCGTCGCCGGGCCATCAAAGCCCCCTTGCGCAGGATTGGTTGCACTTTGTGCCAGGAAAGGTGTGCTGCATAGCATAACCAAGGTTGCAGCTAAGGTTAATTTCTTCATTTTATTGCTCCTTCAATGAATGAATCATTACGTTTGAAAGCAGAGACCATACATGTCTCTCTGGTAGCCAATAGTAGACCAAGTTTGTCTTAAGGCATTCTCAAATATTGTGGCCCAGTGATTAAATGGGGGCTAACATATATTTTATCAATCGTTACGGTGGTTTTTACGCGTTGCAAGTGTAGGGTAAGTCCCTCGTTGACCGATCATGATAATTAAAAACCGCACGGTTATGGCACTTTCTTCGTTGTGTGGACTCCAACCACTGGTTATCATTTTTAAACTGCACATGTAGCTGTCTCTGCATTTTACACCATGCAGAAAAGCTCATCGGATGTGGTTTTTTTAAGGAGCTTTAAATGAATACTCGCCCACGGTTGTCTGGGGTGCGTTTGGTACTACTGAGTACCCCTTTGTTGTTGGCCGGGTGTTCAACAATGTCAGGTTTTTCCTGGTCCAGCCTGTCGCCGCTCAATTGGTTTAGCAGCAGCAGTATGCAGGTGACGGATCAAGGCGTAGGCGGCATTACCGCCAATACCCCGTTGATTGAGAACGATATCAAAGCAGGGCTGAAAGGTGATTACCGGCTGCGTAGTGGCATGGCGACCAATGACGGTCAACTGGTTTCCTTCTATCAGGCGATGAAAGAGGACCAAATCAAGCTGGTTATCTCCGGGCAGCCCAAAGGCACAGTAGAGCGTATTGATGTCATGGATAAGACAATTCCCAGCCAGTGGGGTGTCACAATTGGTACACCATTTAGTGAACTCTATAAAAAAGCATTCGGTTCATGCCATAAAGGGAGCGGTGATGATGCCTCTCAAATCGAGTGTGCGGCACCTGACAGTAAGCATGTCAGCTATTTATTTGAGGGTAACTGGTATGGGCCAGAGGGCTTAATGCCATCTGATGATACGTTGCAAAGCTGGAAAGTGAGCAAGATTACTTGGCGCGCCAAAAGCGAATAAATCGTATTCTCTGATTCTTATTTCTATATTAAGGCACGGCCACTGATTTGGGTGCCTTAATATAAATCCCACCGTTGGTATCACAGGCTCTGCCTAATTTTATTTTGCGCTTACGCAAGGTAATCCTAATCGTTTCAGCTATTATATCCCGCATAATTAACACCGGTTTTTAGCGAGGAAATAAACATGACTCAGGTTCAGAGTGGCATCCTGCTGGAACATTGTCGTTTCGCCATTTTTATGGAAGCAAAAGTGAAGGGCGATTTAGACGCCATTCGTCAGGGGAGCAAAAAATTCTGTCAATCATTACAAGAATTACAACAGAAATTCCCTAATGAGCATTTAGGGGCGGTGATCGCTTTTGGCTCAGATATTTGGCACGACTTATCCTGCGGCCAAGGTGCGAGTGAGTTAAAACCCTTTGCTCCATTGGGTAAAGGATTGGCACCTGCAACTCAACGTGACTTGTTGATTCATATCCAATCATTGCGTCAGGATATTAATTTTACGTTAGCGCAGGCCGCTGTTGCAGCGTTTGGCGATGCAATTACCGTTGAAGAAGAGACACATGGCTTCCGTTGGGTTGAAGAGCGTGATTTCACGGGTTTCATTGACGGTACCGAAAACCCACAAGGGGAGAGCCGCCCGGACGTGGCAGTCATCGCTGATGGCAAAGAAGATGCCGGTGGTAGTTATGTGCTGGTTCAGCGTTATGAACATAATCTGAAGGGCTGGCAGCGCATATCTGAACATGAACAAGAGAAAATTGTGGGGCGTACCAAGCATGACAGCCAAGAGTTGCCTGCCGATCAGCGCCCGGTCACTTCACATGTCAGCCGAGTAGACCTCAAAGAGAATGGTAAAGGCTTAAAAATTCTGCGCCAAAGTTTGCCTTACGGTACTGCCAGCGGTAAACACGGTTTATATTTCATTGCCTATTGTGCGCGCTTACATAATATCGAGCAGCAGTTGTTGAGTATGTTTGGTGAGCTAGATAACAAATACGATGCTTTATTACGTTTCAGCAAACCGGTGACCGGCAGTTATTACTTTGCGCCATCGCTGACTAAGTTATTGTCACTATAATAACGAAAGGCCGGATATCCGGCCTATTTTGGGATTGGACCGAACTTAAATAGCGACTGCATCGCGCATTCTATTAAGTACCACTTATTTTTTCTCTTTGGTTCGCGCTCGTAGTGGCTGACGTGGGTTGCCGGCATCAATATCATGCAGTTGCATCGCCGTGTTATTACCAAAACTGCTGGGCGGCTATTTTGATACCGATCAGCGTGCGGCGGGGTTGAGCTTTACCTATAACGTGGGGAATTGGCACCGATTTTAGGGGTATCCATTGCGCAACATCTTAGCCTTCACCGCGCTGGGTTCGCCATCGGGTCGATGCCATCGACTGCAAGCCATTCTTGGTGCTATCGGCCCGGTGCCTGCCAGCGTTGTTATACAGAAATAATATTTTTAGCTAAAAACGCTTTTTATTGCCCGGTGCTGTTTAGCCGGGCTTTTAAATGTTTAAATTGGCAAACAGCTTATGAAGTCTATTTTGATAAGGTGTTGCACTTGGTTTGACAATTCACCGGGTAAAAAAGAGTGGCTGGCGACCAGCGTTGTTGCTGGCTTAGAGCATTTGATACTTGAACATCACTAAACGGTATATAAAAGCGTTATAGGTATGCACCTAGTTATAAATACACTGAAGATATTAAAGGCACAGCATTTTGAATGAATGTGAACGCGGTGACTCAGTGAATAAGGTGCAGAATGAAACAGATTTTCACACAGAAAAATAGAAGGCCCGTTGTTGCCTTATTTAGTGCGTTAATTTTTGGCAGCGCAACGGCGGCTGCCACTGAGTTGCTCAACAGCTCTTATGATGTTTCGCGCGAGTTATTCACCGCGCTCAACCCCGGCTTCCAGCAGCAGTGGGAACAACAGAATCCCGGCGACAAACTGACTATCAAACAATCTCATGCCGGTTCTTCCAAACAGGCATTGGCCATTTTGCAAGGGCTGAAAGCGGATGTGGTGACCTATAACCAGGTCACCGATGTGCAAATCTTGCATGACCGCGGCAATCTTATTCCGGCTGATTGGCAGGCGCGTTTACCCAACAACAGCTCGCCGTTCTACTCCACGATGGCGTTTCTGGTACGTAAGGGCAACCCCAAGAATATCCACAACTGGAATGATTTGGTGCGTGAAGACGTCAAACTGGTATTCCCGAATCCAAAAACCTCTGGTAATGGCCGTTATACCTATCTGGCCGCTTGGGGAGCCACCGAGCAAGCTAATGGCAAAGACGAGGCCAAAACCCGTGATTGGATGAAGCGCTTCCTGAAAAACGTGGTGGTTTTTGACACCGGCGGGCGTGGTGCTACCACCACTTTTGTTGAGCGTGGCTTGGGTGATGTGCTGATCAGTTTTGAATCTGAAGTCAACAATATCCGCAAAGAGTATGGCAGCGACAAGTATGAAGTCATTGTCCCGCCAGTGGATATTCTGGCGGAGTTCCCCGTGGCCTGGGTGGATAAAAACGTCGAGAAGAATGGCAGTGAAAAAGTCGCCAAAGCTTATCTCACTTATCTCTACAGCCCACCGGCACAGCAGGTCATTACCCGCTTCAACTACCGTGTTTACGATAAAGCAGCGATGGCAGTAGCCAAATCCCAATTCCCTGATACCAAACTGTTCCGCGTTGAAGATCAATTTGGTCGCTGGCCACAGGTGATGACTACCCACTTCACCACCGGCGGCGTGCTGGATAAATTGTTAGCGCAAGGGCATCAGTAATGTTGTCGGCATCCAGTAAACGGGTTCTGCCCGGATTTACCCTCAGCCTGGGGAGCAGCCTGCTTTACACCTGCCTGATCTTGTTATTGCCGCTCAGCGCGTTAGTGATGCAAGTGGCCCAGATGAGCTGGGCACAGTACTGGGAGGTAATCACTAACCCTCAGGTGGTTGCCGCTTATAAAGTCACTTTACTGGCCGCGGGTGTAGCGAGTGTCTTCAATGCGGTATTTGGCATGTTGATGGCGTGGATTTTGACGCGCTATCAGTTCCCCGGGCGCAGTTTGCTGGATGGTTTGATGGATTTACCGTTCGCCTTGCCCACTGCGGTAGCGGGCCTGACGCTCGCCACTCTGTTCTCGACCACTGGCTGGTACGGTGCCTGGTTAAACGAGTGGTTCGGCATCAAAGTCTCCTTTACCTGGTTAGGTATTGCGGTGGCGATGGCCTTCACCAGTTTGCCGTTTGTGGTGCGCACCGTACAACCGGTATTGGAAGAGTTAGGGCCGGAATATGAAGAAGCGGCGGAAACTCTGGGTGCCAGCCGCTGGCAGAGCTTCCGATTAGTGGTGTTGCCAGAACTGGCACCGGCCTTGTTAGCTGGCACGGCATTATCCTTTACCCGCAGCTTGGGTGAGTTCGGCGCGGTTATCTTTATCGCCGGTAACCTCGCCTGGAAGACGGAAGTCACCTCGCTGATGATTTTCATCCGCTTACAAGAATTTGATTACCCGGCAGCCAGCGCCATCGCCTCGGTTATTTTGGCGGTTTCATTGTTGCTGTTGTTCAGTATTAATACCTTGCAAAGCCGCTTCGGTCGGCGGATAGGTGGGCACTGATGGCGGATATCACAGAATTTAACGGTGTGGCTCGCCCGCCTGTCAATTGGGGTAAATGGACGCTGATTGCTATCGGCGCGGTGTTCTCGGTGCTATTGCTGGTGATCCCGATGGTGTGGATCTTTATCACTGCTTTTTCCAAAGGGATGGTGGTGGTTGGGCAAAATTTATTAGACCCGGACATGTTGCACGCCATTTGGCTCACCGTGTTGGTGGCGCTGATTACCGTGCCGGTCAATTTGGTCTTTGGTGTGGTATTGGCCTGGCTGGTGACGCGCTTTGTCTTCCCCGGTCGCCAGCTATTGATGACGTTAATTGATATTCCGTTTGCCGTTTCACCGGTGGTTGCCGGCCTGATGTATCTGCTATTTTATGGCTCGAATGGTGTGGCAGGTAGCTGGTTGGATTCTCACGATATTCAACTGATGTTCTCCTGGCCCGGTATGGTGCTGGTGACCATCTTTGTCACCTGCCCATTTGTGGTACGTGAACTGGTGCCGGTGATGATGAGTCAGGGCAGTCAGGAAGACGAAGCCGCAGTATTGCTGGGCGCATCTGGCTGGCAGATGTTTCGCCGCGTCACACTGCCCAATATTCGCTGGGCATTGCTGTATGGCGTGGTGTTGACCAACGCCCGCGCTATTGGTGAGTTCGGCGCAGTCTCAGTGGTATCTGGTTCTATTCGTGGCGAGACTTACACCTTGCCGCTGCAAGTTGAGTTGTTGCATCAGGATTACAACACCGCCGGGGCATTTACCGCCGCCGCGCTGTTGACCTTGATGGCAATCGTGACCCTTTTTCTGAAAAGCGGCCTGCAATGGCGTCTTGCGCGTCAGGTTGTACGTCTCGAACAGGAGCAAAAGCATGAGCATTGAGATTGATAATATCAGCAAGTATTTTGGTCGCACCAAAGTACTGAACAACATCTCGCTTGATATTCCGTCTGGTCAGATGGTGGCACTGCTTGGCCCTTCTGGTTCAGGAAAACCACCTTATTGCGCATTATTGCCGGGCTGGAAAACCAGAACGCCGGGCGTTTAAGTTTCCACGGAACTGATGTCAGCCGCCTCCATGCCCGCGATCGACGTGTCGGGTTTGTGTTCCAGCATTACGCCTTGTTCCGCCATATGACGGTGTTCGATAATATCGCGTTTGGCCTGACAGTATTGCCGCGCCGTGAGCGGCCAAATGCGGCGACGATTAAGCAGAAAGTGGCGCAGTTGCTAGAGATGGTGCAATTAGGCCATCTGGCTAACCGCTATCCATCACAGCTTTCTGGCGGGCAGAAGCAGCGTGTTGCGCTGGCGCGTGCGCTGGCCGTTGAACCACAAATTCTGTTATTGGATGAACCCTTTGGTGCATTGGATGCGCAAGTGCGTAAAGAGTTGCGCCGTTGGTTGCGTCAGTTACATGAAGAGTTGAAATTCACCAGCGTATTTGTCACCCACGATCAGGAAGAAGCGATGGAAGTGGCTGATCGCGTGGTGGTGATGAGTCAGGGCAATATCGAACAAGTTGGCACGCCAGATGAAGTGTGGCGCGACCCGGCGACCCGTTTCGTACTGGAGTTCCTCGGTGAAGTTAACCGTTTGAGTGGTGAAATTCGCGGTTCACAGTTATTTATCGGCGCGCACCATTGGCCGCTGGATTTAGCGCCGATGCACCAGGGCTGCGTTGATCTCTTCCTGCGACCGTGGGAGATGGAAGTCAATACTCAATCCAGCTCGCGCTGCCCGCTGCCGGTTCAGGTGCTTGAAGTCAGCCCGCGTGGTCATTTCTGGCAATTGACGGTGCAACCTATTGGTTGGCATCAGGATCCTATTAGTGTGGTGTTGCCGGAAGGTAACATTGACACTCCGGTACGCGGCACTCGTTATTATGTTGGTGGATTAAATGCTCGCTTATATTCTGGCGATCAATTACTGCAACCCATTGCTTTAGCCCAAAGCGCCTGATAAGTTTTTCTGTATATGGCGAACAAAGGTGGCGCAATAACCACCTTTTGATTCATGACAAAGCTGCTGATAACACAGTGAGTAAAGGGTTTACCGCACCTAGGGGCACTCCGACGGCTCACGCCGTTACGACCCCAACGGCACGATTCCCCTTCATTTGACTTTTTCAGCAGTCTGAAAGGTGGCCTGATAGCCACCTTTTTCTTATTAGTAAATAAAGGTATTTACAGTGACAACCCTCGAACACTGCATAGGCAACACCCCGCTGGTAAAACTGCAACGCATGAGCCAAGGGCTGAATGCTGAGATTTGGGTCAAATTGGAAGGCAATAATCCTGCTGGTTCGGTGAAAGACCGTGCCGCACTAGCGATGATCCAACAGGCAGAATTGCGTGGCGAAATAGCTCCGGGTGATGTGTTGATCGAGGCAACCAGCGGTAATACTGGCATTGCGCTGGCGATGATTGCCGCCATGAAGGGGTATCAACTGAAATTACTGATGCCGGAAAACATGAGCCAGGAACGTCAGGCCGCTATGCGCGCCTATGGGGCCGAGCTGATTTTGGTTAGCCGCGAGCAGGGCATGGAAGGTGCGCGCGATAGGGCATTGCTGATGCAGGCTGAAGGGCTAGGTAAGGTGTTAGATCAGTTTAATAATACTGATAACCCTTATGCGCATTTCACCGGCACTGGGCCGGAAATCTGGCAACAAACTGTCGGTAAAGTGAGCCATTTTGTTTCCAGTATGGGCACCACCGGCACCATTACCGGGGTAAGCCAGTATCTGAAAAGCCAGAATCCGCATATTGCGGTTATCGGCCTGCAACCGGCCGAGGGCAGCAGTATTCCGGGGATTCGCCGTTGGTCACCGGAGTATATGCCGGGAATTTTCCGCCCTGAGTTGGTGGATCTAGTGTTGGATATCTCGCAGATTTCGGCAGAGCAGACCATGCGCCGGCTGGCAACAGAAGAGGGGATCTTCTGTGGTGTTAGCTCTGGTGGCGCGGTAGCTGGTGCCTTGCGCGTCGCTGCCGAAAATCCAGGCGCGTTGATAGTAGCGATTATCTGCGATCGTGGGGACCGATATTTATCGACCGGTGTTTTTGAAAGGGAGTGCCCCAATACACCCCCCGATCAATTGCGCAAAATATAACTCCTACTCTTGCTATATAAACCCTACTCTCGTTCCAATGCTCTGATAGGGTCCATTTGTGCTGCCCGTTTAGCGGGGAAGAAACCAAAAACCACGCCAATCAAACTGGAGCAGATAAATGCGGTGATAATGGATGTCACAGAGTAAACCATTGAAAAACTGCTGCTAAATTGACTGAACAACAGACCAATCCCCAGTGATAACACCACGCCGAGGCAGCCACCCAGTAGGCATACCAGTACCGCTTCAATCAAAAATTGCTGCATAATATCGCTGGCTCGTGCGCCAACAGCCATTCTCACCCCTATCTCTTTGGTGCGCTCGGTAACTGATACCAGCATGATATTCATCACTCCAATACCCCCGACCACCAATGAGATAACCGCTATCATCGATACCAGTAATGTCATGGTTGAGGTGGTTTTCTCAATGGTTTGGCGGATGCTGTCGGTATTCATAACGAAAAAATCCTGCGTACCGTGCCGTTGGGTGAGTAGCTTGGTTACACCTTGTTCAGCATTCGCCAGATCAATATCATCATTCACTCGCACCGTGATGCTTTTCAAATAGGATTGTCCCAACATACGTTTCATCGCGGTAGTGTAAGGAATCCATACGTTAAGATTCTCGTCACTGCCAAAACCACTTTGCTTTTTGGCCGCCACACCAATTACCCGACAGGGTAGGGAGCCGAGCAAGATAACTTTGCCGATCGGTGTTTCACCCTGAGGAAGCAGCTTGTCACGGGTATTTTCGTCAATCACCGCTTCTTGCATCAGACCATCGACGCTGGTACGGGTAAACGCCATACCCTGCTTGAGGGTGTAACCGCGTACCAGAAAATACTGTTCACCGACACCATTGACGGAGCCACTGACTGACTTATTGCCATAGCGCAGCGTAGTACTGGTAGAAATCGCGGGTGTTACGCTGTGAATATAACCTTGCTGCGCCAGTGCATCGGCATCGGTAGAGCGTAGCGTATGAATGGTGGCAGAACGCATATCGCCGAAATCCTTGCCGGGGAAGATTTCCAACGTGCTGGTTCCCATCGCGTTGATATTAGCCAGCACCTGTTGTTGCGAACCTTTTCCCAGCGCCACGACCGATACCACCGAGGCAATACCAATAATAATTCCCAGCATGGTCAGTACGGTGCGTAAACGCTGTGAACCCATTGCCAGTATTGCCATTTTGAACGCCTCACGCAGGCGGTCACGCTGTGCTTTCCATGATGTTAGCGGTGGTTTATGGGCAATGTCAGGCGTTAGTATCGTGCTTATTTTCGCGGGTAACTCTGGTTGATGCATTGGTCTGTCTGCAATCACCTCGCCATCCTTGAGTTCGATAATCCGCTGAGCATGTTGTGCAATCGACATATCGTGAGTGACTATTACCACGGTATGGCCTTGCTGATGTAAGCCCTTTAGAATACTCAAGACTTCTGTGCCGCTGTGCGTATCCAGTGCGCCAGTAGGCTCGTCGGCCAGAATCACTTCTCCGCCATTCATCAATGCCCTCGCGATACTGACCCGTTGTTGTTGTCCACCGGAAAGCTGGCTTGGGCGATAATCCAATCGGTCAACTAACCCCAGGCGCGAGAGCAAGTTGGCAGCACGTTGGCGGCGTTCTTCACGATTAATTCCGGCATAAATAGCTGGGATTTCGACATTTTCTTGCGCACTTAAATCATTCAGTAAATGATAGCGCTGAAAAATAAAGCCAAAATGTTTACGGCGTAATTCAGCTAATTCATTGCTATCCAAATGCTGAGGGATGCGTCCTGCCACCAGATACTCGCCTGAACTGGGCTTATCCAGACAGCCGAGGATATTCATTAACGTCGATTTACCGGAACCGGATGCCCCGACAATCGCCACCATCTCACCGCTATAAATGGTCAAATTGATATCTTTCAGCACATGAACTGTCTGTTCTCCATTAACAAACTCGCGGCTAACATTATCAAGCTGAAGTAGAATTTTACCTTGTTTGAGGTTTGTCATCAGTTACATCCCCATCGGTGGCCCCATACGTTGGGCCTTGTTGTTGGTGGCGCTGCTGCTGCCCTGGCTGACGATCACCCGTTCTCCGGTTTGCAAACCGGAGAGAATTTGCGCATCGATATTGTTATTTAGCCCGACAGTCACTGCGCGCAAGCTGATTTCTCCGCTATCACTCACCACCTGAACGCCGTCTTTCCCTTGGTTGCGCTCCAACGCCGTGGCGGGGATAACCACCGCGTTCTCGACGTTGTTCAGCACGATATAGACCTGCGCGGTCATTGAAATACGTAAAACGCCGTTCGGGTTAGCCACATCAAACAAGCCGTTATAATAAATGGCGGTGGTGGTGGAGGCGCTGCTGGTGGAACTGGATGATGAGGTTGTGGTGGTTTCATCGTTGATCGAATCAGGCGCGGGTTCGATTGCCCGTAATGTGGCGCTGAAACGCTCTGCTGGGTAGCCCAAAATAGTGAAGTAGACCGGCATCCCTGTTTTGACTTTCACTACGTCAGCTTCAGAGATTTGTGCTTCGATGGTCATGGTGTCGAGCCGAGCCACCTTGATAATGGTGGGCGCACTTTGTACGGCATTGACGGTTTGCCCCTCTTCAACCGGGATTGCGACCACGGTTCCGGCAATGGGCGAACTGATCTTTGTATAACCAAGATTGAGTTTAGCTGTGCTGACAGCAATTTCTGCCTGTGCAATCTGTGCATCCAGCGCATTGATTTCTGCCTGAGTGCTTTCTAACGTCGCTCTGGCGCTGTCAAAATCGGCCCGTACACCAAGCCCTTTGGCGAGGATTTGTTGCTGGCGTTGGTAGGTTAACTGGTTATTTTTCTGGGTTGCCTCTTTAGCCGCGCGCTGGGCTAACACATTTTTCAGTGCCTCCTGTGCATCTTTCAGGGCATTTTGCTGGGTAAGATCATCAATCTCAGCCACCAACTGATCTTTTGCAACCGGCTGCCCCAAGGTGACATGCAGGGCTTTGATTTGCCCTGAAACCTGAGCACCGACAGTCACCTGTTTTTGTGCCTTGATAGTGCCATCCGCCAGGACGGTCTGTTCCAGTGTGCGAGTTTCCGCTGTTGCGGTGATATAACCGGGTCTTTCTGTGGGCGAAATGAGTCGAAATAACAGGATGCCACCGGCGATGAACAGCAAGATGGTCAACCCGATAAGGCGTCGTTTCGAGCCTGTAATCTGTTGCATAATCAATCAAAAATCCTTGAAACATCTGAGTGAAAGGGGGAATAAAAGCGCTGGGGGTAATTTACCGTCTGAATCCGTGGGTGTGAGTTAAGTGAGATTCAGGAATATGTAAGGATTGAGTAAAACTGGCTGCACGCGGTATGAATAGGCATGAAAATAGCGAAAATCAGGCAGGAGAGTTAAAAATGAAAATTTTGTTAGTCGATGATGATATTGAGCTGGGCACGATGTTGCGGGAATACCTGAGCGGTGAGGGTTTTAATGCCGAATTGGTATTAACCGGCAAAGCGGGTATTACCGCAGCCTTGTCCGGTAACTATTCTGCGCTGATTCTCGACATTATGTTGCCTGATATGAGTGGCATTGAGGTATTGCAGCAGGTACGCAAAAAGAGCCGTTTACCGATCATTATGCTGACGGCCAAAGGCGATAATATTGACCGGGTTATTGGTCTGGAAATGGGGGCTGACGATTATATGCCGAAACCCTGTTATCCGCGTGAGTTAGTGGCACGACTGCGCGCGGTGTTGCGCCGTTTTGATGAGCATCCCGACGTAGTATTTTCTGATAAAAGTGTCATCACGCAGGGGGCGCTGATACTCAATCCATCAACTCGTAGCAGTGAATGGCGCGGTAAGTCCTTTGACCTGACAGCATCGGAATTTAACTTACTGGAATTATTATTACGTTCACCGGAGCGAGTGGTCACTAAAGATGAACTGTCCGACAAAGGGCTAGGGCGGCCACGGGAAGCCTATGACCGTAGTGTTGATGTGCATATCAGTAATATCCGCCAGAAGCTTGCCGCGTTGCCGGGTAACACGCTGAATATTGAAACGGTACGTAGCATTGGCTATCGCATCCGATGAATGCCAATAATGGAGTGATATAGCTTATGCGCGGAAGGTTGTTCTGGAAAATCCTACTGGGATTTTGGGTTACCTTTATTTTAATGACTCAGATGCTGTGGGGGGTATTTTCCTTTTACGGCAATCACCATGAACCGCCTGAGCGTGAAATGGTGCGGCAAATAGCCAAATTGCAGATAGCTTCAGCGGCCTCAGTATTATATAGCGGCGGCTTGCCTGCGTTGAATAATATGCTTTCCGGCTGGTCAGAATCTGACAAAAGTCATTTTTCTGTCTTACCTGTAGCGGCACAAACGCAGGCGGAGGCCAAAGTATCAGATGGCCGTGACGCTGAGTTTTATCGCAAGGAAATAACCACGTTGGTGAAAGGGGCTGATGGGAAAAACTACCGAATCAGCTACGATATTGATGGTCTGGGTGCGCTCAATCCACGAAACGGCCCCGATGAGAATCGCCATGAGATCCTGAATATTCCTATCCCGATGATTTGGATGGGGGTGTTAGGTGGCTTGTTCTTTAGCGCGCTTCTGGCCTGGAACCTGACGCGGCCAATGCGTCAGCTAAGTGCGGGTTTTGAGCGAGTCGCTCAAGGGGATTTGTCAGTGCGATTATTGCCAGTGATGCGCCGCCGTCACGATGAACTGACCGACGTGGCGCGGGACTTTGACTCAATGGCCGAGCGCCTTGAGGTGTTGGTTAGCGCCCGTGAACAGCTATTGCATGACGTTTCTCATGAATTACGCTCCCCATTAGCTCGCTTACAATTAGCCATCGGGCTGGCACACCAAAACCCGGTTAACGTCGAAAGTGCGTTACAGCGTATTGAGCATGAGTCGAAACGCCTGGATAAGATGATTGGCGAGCTATTGGCACTATCCCGTGCTGAGAATCACAATCTGGCAGATGATGACGAGTACTTTGATTTGCACGAGTTAGTGAAAGTGGTGGTGAATGACGCCCGTTTTGAGGCTCAGGTGCCGGGGGTAGAAATCCTTCTGCAAGTGTTACCCGCTATTGAATACACCGTTAAAGGCAATGCTGAATTGATGCGACGAGCTTTTGATAATATCGTGCGCAATGCGCTGCGTTTTTCAGCCTATGGGCAGCAAGTTAGCGTCACACTTTCTCCGCTCGATAAGTGTTATCAGATTCAGGTGGCGGATCAGGGGCCAGGGGTGGAAGAGAGCCAACTCTCCAGTATTTTCGACCCCTTTGTTCGTGTGAAGTCAGCGATGTCAGGCAAAGGCTATGGCTTGGGATTGGCGATTACCCGTAAAGTGATTCTGGCACATGGCGGGCAGGTTGAAGCAAGAAATGGCGAACAGGGAGGGTTAGTGATTACACTGCGAGTTCCACGTTGGCTAGCCACAGAATGACTAATTTTAGACAACAAAAACGGCACCCTTGAGTGCCGTTTTTCATTCGTATGAGATTACTTCTTGATACGAATAATGGGTGTCTCACCCACGGTAACACTACCAGACAGTTTGATCAGTTCTTTAATCTCGTCCATGTTAGAGATAACAACCGGCGTCAGTGTCGACTTGGCTTTCTCTTCCAGCAAGGCCAGATTGAACTCGATAACTACATCACCTTTCTTGACGCGCTGACCTTCTTCCGCGATGCGTTTGAAGCCTTCGCCTTTCAGTTCAACAGTATCAATACCGAAGTGGACGAACAGCTCAATGCCGCTGTCTGATTCGATAGAAAAAGCATGGTTGGTTTCAAAAATCTTACCGATGGTGCCATCTACAGGAGCAACCATTTTATTGCCTGAAGGCTTGATGGCAATACCATCACCAACGATTTTCTCTGCAAAAACAACATCAGGAACATCTTCAATGTTGACGATTTCACCGGACAACGGCGCTACGATTTCAATAATGCCACTGTCTTTTTTATCATCTGAAACCAATGATTTCAGTTTATCGAACAAACCCATGATCTTCTCCTAAGTATTTATACTCGTCATACTTCAAGCTGCATGTACGTTGGCTGCGTTCAATCACCCGAATCACTTACAACACAGTAAGCTCATCGGGACTCTCTCACTTGCCGCCTTCCCGCAACTCGAATTATTTAGAATTTATATTGGGCAGCGTTCCAGTATCGTGGAATTAGCAGAGTGTTTTTTCTTCGATGAACTTGTCAACCAGCGCCATCAATTCTTGCGCAGTAGGTTGAGTCAATGCTTGCTCAGCCAACGCCTTTGCATCTTGGAAATTGGTATTACGGATAATCTTCTTGATGCGTGGGATCGAAATCGCACTCATGCTGAACTCATCCAGCCCCATGCCCAATAGCAACAGTGTAGCACGTTCGTCGCCTGCAAGTTCACCGCACATACCGGTCCACTTACCTTCAGCGTGAGATGCATCAATTACCTGTTTTATCAGGCCCAATACCGATGGTGACATTGGATTATAGAGATGAGAAATCAGCTCATTGCCACGATCTACCGCCAGAGTATACTGAGTTAGATCGTTTGTCCCAATACTAAAGAAGTCAACTTCTTTAGCTAAATGATGGGCGATAACCGCCGCAGCAGGTGTTTCAACCATCACACCGACCTCGATGGTTTCATCAAAGGCCTTGTTTTCTTCGCGTAATTGGCTCTTCAGCAGTTCAAGTTCTGCTTTCAGTGCACGCACTTCTTCAACCGAAATGATCATCGGGAACATGATGCGTAATTTGCCAAACGCGGAGGCACGTAAGATGGCGCGCAATTGCGCGTGCAGAATCTCTTTGCGGTCCATAGCAATACGGATGGCACGCCAGCCCAGGAATGGGTTTTCTTCTTTTGGCAGATTCATGTACGGCAGGTCTTTGTCACCACCGATGTCCATAGTACGGACGATAACGGCCTGAGAACCCATCGCTTCTGCAACGGCTTTATAAGCCTGGAACTGCTCTTCTTCAGTGGGCAGCGAGTCGCGATCCATGAACAGGAATTCAGTTCGGTACAGACCAACACCTTCAGCGCCATTGCGCTCCGCACCGGCGATATCACGCACAGTACCAATGTTGGCAACCACTTCAACCTGATGGCCATCAAGGGTGATAGCTGGCAGGTCTTTCAATTTAGCCAGTTCGTCTCTTTCGGCAATATATTGATCCTTCACCGCTTTTAACTCACTGATCACATCGCTGGTTGGGTTAACGTAAATTTTATTGTTAACCGCATCGAGAATCAGAAAATCGCCGTTCTTCACCTGTTTGGTCACATCACTGGTGCCGACAATTGCAGGTAATTCCAGAGAGCGAGCCATAATCGAGGTGTGAGACGTGCGGCCGCCCAAATCGGTGATGAACCCCAATACTTTGTTCAGATTAATCTGCGCGGTTTCTGACGGCGTTAAGTCGGTTGCCAGCAGAATGACTTCATCATGAATTGCACTTAGATCGACAATCGGCATATTAAGAATGTTCATCAACAGGCGCTTGCCGATGTCACGCATGTCAGCTGCGCGTTCTTTCAGATATTCGTCATCCAGCTCTTCCAGGGCTTTGGCTTGCCCTTCGACGACTGAATAAGCGGCTGCTTCAGCAGTCATTTTATCATCTTTGATGAGGGCTATGATTTCCTGCTCAAGCTCTTCGTCTTCCAACAGCATAATATGCCCTTCGAAGATGGCCTCTTTATCTTCACCGAATGTTTCGCCAGCTTGGATCTTGATCGTTTCTAATTGGCTAGACGCTTTGGCGCGGCCAGATTTGAAACGTTCGACTTCCTGCTCCACTTTCTCAGGAGTGATTTTTTTCCGGTCGATGACAATCTCATCTTCTTTCAGCAAAAGTGCTTTACCAAAAGCGATACCCGGTGATACTGCAATGCCTGAAATCATAACCCTACCTTACTCTTGACTGGTGTTAACTAAAAAAGCGTGCGTGATTACTCAAGCTCTGCCATCAGTTTTACCAGATGCTCAACCGCTTTCTGCTCATCTTCACCTTCAGCCGAGATCACAACAACAGTACCTTGGGTCAGGCCCAGAGTTTGCAGTTTGAACAGGCTTTTAGCGCTAGCACTTTTACCGTTAGAGGTCACGGTAATTTCAGACGCGAAGCCTTTTGCTTCTTTAACGAACTGGGCAGCAGGGCGGGTATGCAGACCGTTTGGTGCAGTAATGGTAACTTCTTGCTGGAACATGAGTATTTCCCCAACTTATTTTGGATTTATGTTGTGGAGCTAAAGTTTAGTGTAAATGCCAGACTTTAGCCTGTATTGGTGCGCGCATGACGACATTTTATATGTATGCGCATGACTATGCCTCAACCACTGGCAAGTCACAAAGACAGTTTCCGATGAAACCTGAAATTAGGTCAAAAATCGTTACTATCACAACTAAGAATAATGCTCTCTTTGCATTATGTCTTCAATCAGCGTTCGAGTGATGACATTTTTTGTTGTTTTGCATAATGGTTAAATCGATTCAGCTTAGGTGTAGACCACTGTACGATTAATTTCGCGTATCAAAATAATTAACCGGTTAAATACTAAACCCAGAGGGTAAAATCAATCTTTATGTAGTAAAAAATTTGATGTGGGCCACAAAAAAAGCACCCCTAGGGGTGCTTTTTTAGCATTTAGTGCGCAGCATGATTACTGTTGCAGTTCTTGTTCAGTGAACAAATCTGCAAACAATGCTGTGCTTAAGTAACGCTCACCCGAGGAGGGAAGAATAACCACAATTGTTTTGTTAGTAAACTCTGGTTCTTGCAAAAGCTTGACCGCTGCCGCAACCGCTGCACCAGAGGAAATACCGGCCAGAATACCTTCTTCGTCCATCAGACGGCGAGCCATTGAAATTGCTTCATCGTTGGTGACTAACGCAACGCGGTCAATCAGGTCTAAATCGAGATTACCGGGAATAAAACCAGCGCCGATACCCTGGATTTTATGCGGGCCGGGTTTAATTTCCTGCCCAGCCAACGCTTGCGTAATAACCGGAGAGTCGGTTGGTTCGACCGCAACGGTGGTAATGGCTTTACCTTTGGTATTCTTAATGTAGCGGCTAACCCCGGTCAGAGTGCCACCAGTACCGACACCGGCAATAAACACATCTACTTCACCATCGGTATCTTCCCAGATTTCCGGGCCGGTCGTTTTTTCATGAATCTCTGGGTTCGCAGGGTTACTGAATTGCTGCAAAATCAGATAGCGATCAGGATCGGTTGCCTGAATCTCTTCCGCTTTGGCAATCGCCCCTTTCATTCCTTTAGCGCCTTCAGTCAGTACCAGATTGGCCCCCAACGCTTTTAGCAGCTTGCGGCGCTCAATGCTCATGGTTTCCGGCATCGTCAGGGTCAATTTATAGCCGCGCGCTGCGGCAACAAAGGCCAATGCGACACCGGTATTACCGCTGGTAGGCTCAACCAGTTCTTTATCTGCGGTGAGAATGCCGCGTTTTTCAGCATCCCAAATCATATTGGCACCGATGCGGCATTTAACGCTGAAACTTGGATTACGCGACTCAACTTTCGCCAAAATGCGCCCGTTACCGATACGGTTCAGACGAACCAGCGGCGTATGGCCGATTGTTAAAGAGTTGTCTTCATATATCTTGCTCATAGCCCGTCCTTTAACTCTATGAAAATGTAGGAAACGTTCAAAGCATACGCTAACAATGTGGCTATGGAAGTAAGTAATTGGTATATCGATATGTTATTAGGAAATAAGTTTTAATCCCAATAACTTTTGATCTTGACCATAGGGCGTGACCAGCACGCCCGGATAATATTATCGCGTTGGTTGAATAAATTGGTCGCGATAGCGATCGACCCACATTGCGGTGGCACCGCAGACTGCAACCGGCAGGATAACCAGATTGAGGAAGGGAATCATAGTGAATAAACTCACCAGTGCCCCAAACTGTAAATTATCGACCTTATCCTGACGTAGCGCACTGCGCATATGCTGAAAACTGACTTTGTGGTTATCAAAAGGATAGTCGCAATATTGAATCGACAGCATCCAGGCACTGAACAGGAACCACAATACCGGTGCAACCGTCTGACCGATACCCGGAATAAAGTACAGCACCAGCAACCCCAATGCGCGTGGCAGGTAGTAAGCCAGTTTTTGCCACTCACGGGCCATAATGCGGGGCAAATCTTTTACTATTCCCCAAATGCCAGTGTCTGGCAGCGGTTTACCGGTTAGGCTCGCTTCCAGTTGTTCTGCCAGCAAACCGCTAAAGGGGGCGGCGATGATGTTGGCGAGGGTGCTAAACAGGTAACTGAATACCAATAGCACTGATATAACCATCACCGGCCACAATAGATAACTAAGCCATTGTAATCCGTCGGGAACATGACTCATCAGTTGTGGAACCCAGTCACCTATCCGGTTGAATAGCCACCAGAAAGCGCCCCCCATCAGCAGAATATTCACCAGCAGAGGCAAAGCGACGAATCGCCGGATGCCTGGACGGGAGATTAACTGCCATCCTTGTGCAAAATAATGGATACCACTGACCTTTTTTACTGCTTTTTGCGTATACGCCATGCCATTCAGTTCTCAGTAATCATATTGACGGGGGTATCATATCGATATGATTTCCCACTGCATAGTCGCATATTGTGCAAAAAATGAGCGAAAGACCTAGCATAATCATCTTTCTTCGAAGAAAATTGAGCACGGACTTGCACTTGTGTTCGTTGGGAAATAGAGTTAAAGGGTGAATGTTTGCCGCGGTGGCAATGTATTGGAACAACAGAGATAGTAATGATGCAGGATTTGCGTCTGATATTAATCGTTGTTGGCGCGATCGCCATAATAGCGTTGTTATTGCATGGTTTGTGGACCAGCCGTAAAGAACGCTCTTCACTTTTTCGCGATCGCCCAGTTAAACGTGCGAAACAAGAACGTGTTGAAACCCCGATCGAGAGTCTCGATGAAGGGGTGGGAGAAGTGCGTGTCCGCACTGCTCATCCACAAGATAAACCTTCGTTTAGTCACATTGACGACGACGATGACATGCCTGTCATTAAGCATACTGAAACCAAGCCGGTTCAGGTTAAGGCGGAATCTCGCCAAACACCTTTTGCTTCAGTGCAAACAGGCTCGGTGCAAATAGAAAACGACGACCCTCTATTGGGTGGGCTATCGGCTGAACAACCACCGCATGAATCACAGCGTGAACCTTTGCTGGGAGCGGTTGGTGAATCCTATTCGCAACCGCGCCACGCAGAGCCTTTGCATGTGGAACCGCAGTCAGAACCTGTTGCTCCGCCAGCAGAAGTGAAACCACAGAAACTGAAAGAAGCTGTTTTGGTGCTGCATGTGGCTGCGCATCATGGGGGTGCTCTTGGCGGCGAAGTGCTGTTGCAGAGTGTGCTTCAGTCTGGTTTCCAGTTCGGCGAGATGGGTATTTTCCATCGTCATCTCAGCCCAGCAGGCAGCGGCCCGGTGTTATTCAGTCTGGCGAATATGGTGAAACCAGGTTCGTTTGACCCTGACACCATGTCTGATTTCTCAACGCCGGGTGTCTCAATGTTTATGATGGTGCCGTCTTATGGCGATGCGAATCAGAACTTTAAGTTAATGCTGCAATCAGCCCAACGTATTGCCGATGATGTCGGTGGTGTGGTGTTGGATGATGAACGTCGCATGATGACCCCGCAAAAACTGGAAACGTACAAGGCCCGCATTCGCGAAGTGTTGGATGCAAACGCCAGCGCCTGATAACGTTGCCTCGCAATGAATCGAATTAACCCGAACCCCCGCATGCCGGGGGTTTTTTATCTTTGATGGTGAGCTATGGAATCAATAATTCAGCAAATTAATCAACTAAGAACCTCATTGCGCCATCACGAACATCTCTACCATGTGTTGGATGCACCAGAGATCCCTGATGCTGAATATGACCGCCTGATGCAGCAATTGCGTGAGCTGGAAGCACAACATCCTGAATTAGTTACCAATGACTCACCGACGCAGCGTGTGGGGGCCGCCCCCCTTGATGCTTTCGAGCAGGTTAAACACGAAGTGCCGATGCTCTCGCTGGATAACGTCTTCGATGAAGAGAGTTATCTGGCTTTTGACAAGCGGGTGCATGATCGGCTGAAAAGCGTTGAACCGCTGACCTTTTGCTGCGAGCTAAAGCTGGATGGCCTGGCGGTCAGCCTGTTATATGAAGAGGGTGAGTTAGTTCGAGCCGCAACCCGTGGTGATGGAACAACCGGTGAAAATATTACCGCCAATGTGCGCACTATCCGCGCCATTCCTCTGCGCCTGCATGGGGATAATATCCCGCGGCGGGTGGAAGTCCGTGGTGAAGTGTTTATGCCGTTGGCCGGTTTTGAGCAACTTAATGATGAAGCACGTCGCAAAGGCGGCAAAGTGTTTGCCAACCCACGTAATGCCGCCGCCGGTTCATTACGTCAACTTGATCCGCGCATTACAGCCAAACGGCCTTTAACCTTCTTCTGCTATGGCGTCGGTTTATTGGAGGGCGGTGAACTGCCTCGCAGCCATATTGCGCGATTGATGCAATTTAAGGCCTGGGGATTGCCGGTCAGTGATCGGGTTAAATTATGCACTGGCAGCGAGCAAGTGATCGCTTTCTATCGTCAAGTCGAACAAGACCGTGCCGGTTTAGGTTTTGATATTGACGGTGTGGTCATCAAAGTAGATGACCTCGATTTGCAAGAGCAGCTTGGTTTCGTAGCACGCGCACCCCGTTGGGCAACCGCATTTAAATTCCCGGCGCAGGAACAGATAACCCAAGTCCGTGAAGTCGAGTTTCAGGTCGGGCGTACTGGTGCCATTACGCCGGTAGCGCGCCTGGAACCGGTGCAGGTGGCCGGTGTGATTGTCAGCAATGCCACATTACACAATGCCGATGAGATTGAGCGACTTGGTTTGCGCATTGGCGATACGGTGATTGTTCGCCGTGCTGGTGATGTGATCCCGCAAGTGGTTGGCGTGGTGATGGAGCAACGCCCTCAGGATACCCAAGAGATAGTTTTCCCCGAGCACTGCCCGGTATGTGGTTCGGATATCGAACGCATTGAGGGGGAAGCGGTTGCCCGCTGTACCGGCGGCCTGTTCTGTGCTGCGCAGCGAAAAGAGGCACTGAAGCATTTTGTCTCTCGCCGGGCACTGGATGTCGATGGTATGGGTGACAAAATTATCGAACAACTGGTTGAGAAACAGTATGTTGAGAATCCGGCCGATCTGTTCACGTTAACTGCCGGCAAACTGACCGGTTTGGACCGAATGGGGCCAAAGTCGGCGCAAAACCTGATTGTGGCGTTGGAAAAAGCGAAACAAACCACCTTTGCGCGCTTCCTCTATGCGTTGGGTATCCGTGAAGTGGGTGAGGCAACTGCGGCTAATTTGGCGGCTCACTTTCGTAATCTGGCCAATTTGCGTGCAGCTGACATTGATGCCTTAAAGAGCGTGCAGGATGTCGGCGAGGTGGTGGCAAAACATGTGATGAACTTCCTCAATGAGGAACATAATCAGAAGGTTATCGAAGCGCTGGAGCAAGTGATCAGTTGGCCAGAGCCGCAGCAGATTGTGGTAGAAGAGATAGATAGCCCATTTGCCGGTAAAACAGTGGTACTGACCGGCTCACTGACAATGCTTTCGCGCGATGAAGCCAAAGACCGCCTGACTGCGCTAGGGGCAAAAGTCAGTGGCAGTGTTTCCAAGAAAACTGATCTGGTGATTGCCGGTGAAGCTGCGGGTTCGAAGCTGGTCAAGGCGCAGGAACTTGGTATTACGGTCATCGATGAAGCTGAGATGATCCGCTTGCTGGGTGCATAATCGGAGAGGGTGACGTGGAAAAAGAGAATCTGGTGGAGATAGCCAATACCCGAATGCCCTTTGGCAAATACCAAGGGCGAGTCTTGATCGACCTGCCAGAGGAGTACCTCCTTTGGTTCGCCCGCAAAGGTGAGTTTCCGCAAGGCAAGCTGGGTATGCTGATGGAGATGACGCTGGCGATTAAAATTGAAGGATTAGACAGTTTGGTAAAACCACTCAAACGTGGTTAATCAAACGCCTGAAATAGGGCGATGGTCGCTCTCCTGCCATTGCCCTAACTTTGTTTTAATCTATTAAATATAAACGTTTATCAGGTTCTGGTCCGTTGGGTGATTGACTCCATCAGCGGCAGGTGTGCTTACGTTATTATTATCTTCTTTAGCCTTATCGGCCTCTTTCGCCTGAATACGCGTAATTTCAGCGCGCAGTGCTGCAATTTGACTCTGAATTTGTTGTTGCTGTTTTTGCAGCTCATCAGTGGTCAAACCAGAATCTTTTAACGTGCTGAGTTTGGTTGTTAATTTTTCAATCTCTTGATTAATAGATTTAATTTGTGCAGCCGCACTGCTGTTAGAGGTGCCGGAACCTCCACTCGCTGAAGCGGTTGTCGCGGAGATAGTATTCGACATAATTATTCCTTAAAAATATGACTGGAATAGTTTCTATCGGCGGGCAGATATTTACCTTTAACGTATTAAGGGCTTTTTACGTAATCTTATCGAAATCTTATCATTTGGTGGTTTTTTGAACTGTTTTGAGTGGTTAGATTATTCGGCGTAAATCAGGCCAGCGCTGTAGCCAGCCCTTGTCATTGACGCGTTGGTGGTAGGTATCAAGCTCACCATTTTTAGCATTTAACGTGATCGTTCCAGCAAACAGGGCAGCGAAACCAAAAGGGGCTATCAGCTCAATATTACCCTGAGCATCAAGGCTGGCTCCAACAGCGGTTTCTACTTCAACCCAATAGCTGATGGCATCTTCAGTGCTGGTATAGGGTTGACGGCCATTTCGCAAGTGCATTCTGGCCTGGTTTTTTACTGACCAGGGGAAGGGGGCCTTATGAGAGGCTGTTTTCTGCAATAATCGCATTTCTAACTGAGAATCGCGTTGTTCACTGGCATCTTGCTTATCAAAATAGACCAGATCAATATCGTTCAGTGGTGTCGAGGAAGGGTGACTATGCAGTTGATCCCACACCAGATTACGCACAAACCCCGCCGCCAGGCACCACTGACTTAACTTTAGCTCTCGGGCTATATGCAAAGTCTGCATACGATAAGAGTCAGCCTGTAGCCAGTGAATGATTTGTTGCTGTTGGGTCATAAGCAACTCCTCGAAAATCAACGAATAACACAAAGCAAAAGACCGGCCAGAGGCCGGTCTTCTAAAGAGTGGTGGAGCTAGACGGGATCGAACCGTCGACCTCTTGCATGCCATGCAAGCGCTCTCCCAGCTGAGCTATAGCCCCACAAATGTGGTTGTTCGTACTGATTTATCTATTATGCCACCCATTTTACTGAGTTTGAACATCTCATCAAACCAGAAAATTTGGTGGAGCTAGACGGGATCGAACCGTCGACCTCTTGCATGCCATGCAAGCGCTCTCCCAGCTGAGCTATAGCCCCAATGCGCACATAATAAATCGTGTGAACGGGGCGCATGATATGAAACCACTGAAACAGTGTCAACGGCTAATTCGATTTCTCGCGTTAAGCGCTGAAAAAGCCGCCAAATCAGTGAGCAAACCGCACAAAAAAGGCGACTTAAGCAAGCCGCCTGAGAGAGATAGAAATGATGACGCTATTGTTGTGCTTCACGTTCGCTGATAAAAGTGAGTGCTTTATCAATACGAGCCAGTGAGCGCGCCTGACCGATCGCGTGGACAGTCACATCCATTCCTGGCGATTGGCCTGCACCAGTGACCGCGACACGCAACGGCATACCGACTTTACCCATACCTACCCCTAACTCATCAGCCGTGCCCTGAATCGCGTTGTGAACGTTTTCAGTGGTCCATGCGGTAATGGCAGCCAGTTTGGCTTTGACGGCTTCCAGCGGCTGGCGAGCAACAGGACGCAAATGTTTTTTCGCCGCATCTGCGTCGAACTCATCAAACTCTTCATAGAAGTAACGGCAAGATTCAGCCATTTCTTTTAGTGTCTTACAGCGCTCACCCAACAGTTTAACGATCTCGACCAATTCAGGGCCGTTGCGGGTATCAATACCCAACTGCTCAACCTGCCATGACAGGTGAACGGCAACCTGCTCTGGTGGCAGGCTATTGATATAGTGATGGTTTAGCCATTGCAGTTTTTCAGTATTGAACGCACTGGCGGATTTACTTACCGCATCAAGGGTGAACAGCTCGGTCATCTCAGCAACAGAGAAAATCTCCTGATCACCATGCGACCAACCCAGGCGAACCAAATAGTTCAGCAGGGCTTCTGGTAGATAGCCGTCATCACGGTATTGCATGACACCAACCGCGCCGTGGCGTTTAGAGAGTTTTTTGCCATCATCACCCAGAATCATCGAAACGTGAGCATATTCAGGAACGGGCGCGCCTAAGGCTTTCAGAATGTTAATCTGGCGCGGCGTGTTGTTGATATGGTCTTCGCCACGGATAACGTGGGTGATTTCCATATCCCAGTCATCAATAACTACGCAGAAATTATAGGTGGGTGAACCATCGGTACGGCGGATAATTAAATCATCCAGCTCTTGGTTACTGAATTCGATTGGGCCACGGATTTTGTCATTGAAAATAACTGAGCCTTCCTGTGGGTTACGAAAACGCACTACCGATGGCTCATCAGCGCTATGGGTACACTGGCTATCACGGCAGCGGCCATCGTAGCGCGGCTTTTCACCGTTCGCCATTTGGGCTTCGCGTAATTCATCCAAACGCTCTTTCGAACAATAGCATCTATATGCAGTGCCATTTTCTAACATTTGGTCAATCACTGCATTGTAGCGATCGAAACGTTTGGTTTGGAAATACGGGCCTTCATCCCAATCCAGATTCAGCCAGTTCATACCGTCCATAATGGCATCGATGGCTTCCTGAGTTGAGCGCTCAAGATCGGTATCTTCGATACGCAGCACAAACTCACCGCCTAAATGACGGGTGAACAGCCAGGAGTACAGCGCGGTGCGCGCGCCACCTACGTGGAGATAGCCGGTAGGACTGGGTGCAAAGCGGGTTTTGATTTTCATTGGGATCGATGCCTTATTACGCTACGCCGACCAGCAAAAGCTGGCAGTTGCTCGAATTTCGAAAAAGTAGGCGACATTCTACCACCCTGAGACAATTCCTCAACGATGTTACCGATATGCAATTAGATCTGGCTAAACAAACTCTCAGAGCGGCGATAAATATCGCATCCTGTTTAAATTTGCGGCGAACGATTGTTTTCGTTTTAAAAACCGTTGACTCACTTCGAACTATCCCTATAATGCGACTCCAACAACACGGC
>NZ_ACCB01000024.1 GCF_000173735.1 Yersinia aldovae ATCC 35236
AATTACTCGTTTGATGAAAGAAGGAAAGCTACGGGATGATGCGAAGCAGCGGCAAGTCAAATACCTGAATAATCGTATCGGGTCTGACCATGCACCCATCAAAAAATTGGTAAAAGCGGCCTGGGGGTTCAAACGGCCAAATCGAGCCTGGTCAACGCTTCAGGGATTTGAAACATTGCGACGACTGAATAAAGGTCAATTTGATATTTGGCTATGCCGTGACGAACCTGAATGTCGAGTGCGGGAAAGATCCGTCTTTATGAATCGGCTCTTTAACATTGAGACGGTTTTAGCCTAATTATTCCACCCATCAATGAGTAAAATTACCGACTCTCATTATTTGCAACAAGCCCTGTTAAACAAGGGACAGCTTCAGCATCTACGCGGGAACGGTCTGTCCCCAGCGCAACAGTTTTATTTTCTGGTTGAGTAGATTGCAATCTATACCAGGTTTTCGGGCAAACCGTCGCTGTTAATGTGACAGAGCCATAAATTCTGCCGCTACAAAAGATAAGCTTATTACCCTACATTTTTCAAACATGCATAATTTTATTATAGATAATTATTCCTGCCTTTATGGGTAAAACATCATGACGAGCATAAACAATCTTACTTATATATCATCATCCATTGCTGGCTACGGAACCTTGTCGAGCATGCATAAAGCCACATCCCCACGTGGCATACTTCAATACATTATAAACTTTTTTACCTGCGGCGGCGTTCGCAAAGATAATGAGAAAATGTATGCGAATTTGATGGAATCTATGGCTAACACTCTGGCAAGGTCTGCCAGCGAGGGCGTGCCGTCACCAGAGAAACTCATACTGGATGACATTAACGGATGCACAGTGACATTCACTATGCCGGGAATGAATAACTATACGGGCGATGTCACTTTGGAAGTCCGTCGGGGGAATGATGTTGCTCTCGAATATATCCCAAAATACACATACGTAAACGTGTGCAAGGTACTACAGTTCAGGAAGGAGTTTAACTTAATCCAGTTGGTGCCGTTAACAGAGGAAAGAAAGATGAATCTCTGTGGTTGTTACTTGAGTAATGCTGACTTGAGTGGCCTTGACCTCTCGGCTGCTGACCTGTCTGGAGCTAATCTGAAGAATGCTAATCTTTCTGGCGCTGACCTGAGTGGGTCAACCCTCTCAGATACCTATTTGTCTGGGGGTAATCTTTGTTTTGCTAAGTTAGCATGTGCTGACCTGAACGGAGCTGACTTGAGTGGTGCTAATCTGAACGGAGCTGACTTGAGTGGTGCTAATCTGAACGGAGCTAACTTGAGTGGCGCTAATCTGAACGGAGCTAACTTGAGTGGCGCTGACCTACCTGACGAATTCCGGTACCGTAAGGAATAGCGGCTCTGTCGCATTAGTGACATGAAATGATACCGTTGGCAACCAGGCGGCCACACTGGTTGCTGATCTCGATTTCAATATCGGTACGCCCCGTTAGCTCTTTCCTGCCGCCGATTTTGGCTATAGCCGAACGGAGCTGGTGATAAGATTCGACACGGTTTTGAGAAAGATGGGAATTACGCTCTATTTGAGGATCGCGCAGGTAACGCAGCGTATAAATACTGTGAATGAACCGGTTGAATTCAAACGCCCCATTCAGGCGATCTATAGAGAAAATGTGTTTTCCTGATAGAAAACTATTTCAGCCGAGATAAAAATATGTTCTGGGCAGAACATGCTGTCTGTCATCGCCCAAGATACCAGAAACCAGGGCAAAAAATGGCTCCTATTCTCGAAGGAACTGGATAAATCAATCCTGGTACTCGCGAGTTGGCGACACTGAAATGTACAAAATCATATTGGGTATCAACATGAAAATTACCTCTCTCCAGCCCAGCTTCAACTTTTCCGCTCAAGAAGGATACTCTGCTGCCGTTGCCCCTAATCATTCGGACAATGCCTATGCGGATTACGTGTTGGATATAGGCAAGCGAATACCATTTTCTACCGCCGATTTAGGCAACCTATACGAAAATGTCATTCACGCCGTCCATGACAGCCTTAGCAGGCTCATAGATCAGCATACGGCCGATATGATCGGTAACACTGTACTTGATGCTTTGAGCCGATCACAGACCTTTCGTGAAGCCGTAAGCTATGGCATTCATAATAATGAAGTGCACCTTGGTTGCATTAAATACAGAAACGAATACGAACTCAACGGAGAATCCCCCGTCGAAGTTGATGATATTCAATCACTGACGTGTACCGAATTATATGAATACGATGTCGGGCAAGAACCCGTTTTCCCCATTTGCGAGGCGGGAGAAGACGATCACGAAGAACCTTATGTCAGTTTTAGTGTGGCACCAGATGCTGACTCTTACGAGATGCCATCGTGGCAGGAAGGGCTGATTCACGAGATCATTCATCATGTTACAGGAGCCAGCGATCCATCCAGAGATAGTAATATAGAGCTAGGACCCACTGAGATTCTCGCGCGTCGTGTAGCTCAAGAGCTGGGATGGCCTATTCCCGACTTCATAGGATACGCAGATCCAGACCGTGAAGCTCATCTTAGGGCACGCAACCTGAATGCCCTTCGCCAGGCGGCAACGCGGCATGAAAGTAATGAGGGGGCTTTCTTCGAAAGGCTAGATATGATCAGCGATAAATATGAGGTGAGTCCTGATTTCACAGAGTATGCGGTTGTGTCTAACATAGAATACGGTCTGATCCAACAACATGATTTCCCCGGGTTGGCTATCGATGATAATTTACAGGATGCAAATCAGATCCAACTGTATCATGGTGCACCTTATATCTTCACGTTCGGAGGGGCGGACAGACACAACCAGCGCTGACGAGTCTTTGCAGTGACACAAGGTCACTGCTCATGCATTTTAACGGAATTCATGATGTGAAATCGTGCGACATTGTATGTAAAGGCGAAAAACCAAATTTTACGGTAATGAGTACAGATAAAGCGCTGATGGTCAGCTATTACGAGAGATGCCATAAATAAGCAGAGAAGAAATGGCAAACAGCGTACGCCAAGCTCAAAAATGCACCTCAAAACCATCTTTATGACTAATTCAGTAAGTGGTATGCATAACCGATTTATGGTTGAAATTTGGCCTTAACGTACAATAATTTTCGATATCCAAGCTGACCCCAATAACAGCGATGTCTTCCAGCAGATTTTTGACCACATTGTAGAGCAGGCTCTCAGCCGCAGTATGGCTAACGGGCGGGTTCTCTACACCGACAGCACCCACCTGAAAGCCGATGCCAACCCGCGCAAGGCGGTGAATGAAGAACACCCGGTCAGCGTCAGTGAATATCTGGAGCAGCTTAATGCTGCGGTGGAGGCTGACAGAAAGAAACACGAAACAAAGCCGCTGCCCGCGGTAAAAAAGACAGCCGAAAACGCCACCGCCGTTAAGAATACCAAGGTCAGCACCACCGACCCGGAAAGTGGCTTCATGCACCGGGATAACAAACCGAAAGGCTTCTTTTACCTAGACCATCGCACGGTGGATGGGAAATACGGCATCATAATGGATACCCATGTCACGCCGGGTAATGTGCATGACAGCCAGCCGTTCATCGGCAGGCTGGCGCGGTTCAACCTTGATACGGTCGCGGTGGGCGTGGATGCAGGCTACTTCACCCCGGCGGTCTGCCACCTGACGCAGGAGAGGGGTATCGCGTTGGTTCCCGGCTATCGCAGGCCACACAAAGGCCAGAATGACTTCCAGAAAAAGCACTTCAGGTATGACGAGGGGCGTGATGTGTATGTGTGTCCGGCGGAGGAACTACTGATATACGGCACCACGGACCGCAACGGTTATCGGCATTACCGTTCAGACCCGGGCGTGTGTCAGCGGTGCGAGCAGAGAGGGCAATGCACGCAGAACCGCTGGGCGCAGAAAACAATCACGCGGCACGTATGGGAAGCGTCGAAAGAAGAAGCCAACAGGTTGCGGCTGACGAAATGGGGCAAGAAGGTCTATGCGCGGCGCAAGGAAACGGTGGAAAGAAGCTTCGCGGATGCGAAACAGCACCATGGTCACAGGTATGCCCGGTTCCGAGGGTTGATGAAAGTGCAGATGCAATGCCTGTTGGCGGCAGCGGCGCAAAACATCAAGAAGATAGCGCTGCTGGCGCTTCTTTATCATGTTTAGGGGTTTGAGGGCCAACGGAACGAAAACGTACGCTAAGAAGATAATTCATTGTTTGTGCTGAAATACTTTCAGTCATCAGTCGGTACTCCTCCGGCGTCAGATTAGCTGGGATGTTTGCGCTAATGCGACAGAACCATCTTTAATAGATAGTTCAGCCATTTCTCTATAACCGTATTCATTATTAAAAATAACGCACATCGGCTTCCCATTTGCTCTACCTGAAAGTTCCAATAGTGCGTTTGAGTTTTCAAAAAGATACCTATTGATATCACTTTTTGAGCATTTTTCAAAACCACTTGAAAAATCAACATACATAGCTAAAGCAGAAGAGTTATAATTATTTTTTGGCAAAAACAAAATCTCACTTAAATTTGGATTGTAAGTAATAGAACTATTTATATGTGCTTGGTCTGCCAATCTTCCCTTTTCAATGTGTTTTTTAACGGCATCAAGGTCATCCTGCCCTCGTTCTCTTTTTAAAAATTCACCTTCACTGCCAATCTTAAAATGTTTATCTCTAAACAGGACATTCTCTGTAATACCTTTAGTATATGCCTTGTTTGAAATATCATGAACTTCCCTATGAGAGTGGTTTATTGTATTATGCATGCTTGGAAACGAGTTTTGGATATCAATTAACTCAGGATTAATAATACACCCAAAGGATAATTTGCTTAGCTTCATGGAGCTAATATGTTGGTTGCCAACATCTATCATTTCTTGCAACTCTTCAATCTCATATTTATCTGTACATGTATTCAACTGCTCTGAAAGATCAGCAATATATGCCTTTATGTTGTGATTGTTTCTTGGAGAAAGGTCTGTTCCGAACAATTTGTCGTTACACGAAGGGAAAATAACTGAACCAGAAAAGTTCTGGCACCCTTTTTCATCCCCTGAAAAGAGTCGACATCTCCGTTCAAGATTATCATTTTCAATGTGCTCAAAATTAAAATTAAATGCATCAATTTTTCCAGTGAAAGATACAACAAGAATCGGCTTGTTATGCAAGTTAAAATCATTTACAACCAAGCCAACATCACCGATTTGGTTTGCAGAAGCTTCAGAAGTCTGCTCAATTTTTCTAAATAGAAATGCAGGACTATGATCATTAACCTTCATTATTTATCTCATCCTAAATTCAAATTTTTCAAAAAATATACATACCAAGAAAACCCCGTAATAATATACTCACATCTTACAAAAATTCTTTCTGTTTTCAACTGAGGAAGAATACTGAATTTGGCCACCTGACTCGCTGTAATTAGCTGATTCAGCTGCTAAATGTGGCTCCGCACGCATCTTCTGGAAAAGTTTCATTTGATATTTAAAACCCTTTTTATCAAGATGTTAATCTATAAATTAAGATCTAATTAAGCTAACTTTCCATCTTCCAGAATTTTATAAACCGTGGAGCGGGCAATGTTAAGCTGGCGGGCAATTTCTGTTGCCCCACAGCCTTTCCTGTGAAGCGTCAGTACGACGCTTCTGTCCACAGTGCGCCTACGACCAAATTTGATGCCTTTCAGCTTAGCTTCCTGTCTCCCCTCATTCGTGCGTTCCAGAATCCTCGTGCGTTCAGCCTGCGCCACAGCTGACAGGATGGTGACCACCATTTTTCCCATTTCACCGTCGGTGCTTATCCCGTCGTCAATAAACCGGACGGCGATCCCTTGGGAGTCGAATTCCTTTATCAACTGGGTATTTAAAATCAAATGTCAATCGAGGTCCTGAGTGACACAGTTTCGTTGGTAGCAAATCCCGGCAACACTGGCTTTGGGATACGCAAAGGACAACTTCATCATTCTGCTGGCGACGGATTGTCACCAGCAGAACAATTTTATCTGTTGGCAGCTTGAAAAGTAGATAGTGCTATTTTGTCGACCTCGATCTGTTAATGCGACAAAACCCTGTTATCCCTCTCCCCCCCACTCTCCATCATCTATAGGGCCACAATATGTTTGACTTGTCACCTTGTCTTTAATACAGACATGTACTGTGCCCGCATAAGAAAGTGAGGAAAACATCAGACACAAAGGCAACAATAATAACGTGTATTTTTTCATGGTTAACGACTCCTAGTCATTGGGGATTTCTATTAGTCCAACAACAATATAGTCACATACTTCAATTCGGTGATTAACTATCGGAGTATTATTGAGCTTATGTTTAACAATAAGGCCCAGTTGGTGACAGAAGGTGCGACCAGACAAGACTCGGCTCAGGGTATGGCTCTCTGAGAAAGCCCCTGTTTAAGAGAAAGCCTTCTGACTTTAAGTATGGTTTGCATGCACAGCATCCAAGGAAATCTCCGTAAAAACGGAGAGTTTATCAATAATCAGGGCGGTGCACTTTTACACCATAACTCCCCGATCCCTTGGTCTACTTTTGCACAATATTTAACGGCCATCGAATCGCTGAACAGCGTGATCCGTGCGGCTATCAAAAAGTGCAAAGCGTTCCCGACAGACGACTCGGTGCGAAAAGTTATTTATCTGGCGGTCAAGGATGCTTCAAAAAAAGGAATATGCCGATCCAGGACAGGCGGTTGGCAATGAGCCGTTTTATTATCGAGTTCGGTGACCGTCTCAACGATCACCTTTAATACGCTGGCCGTTACACAGAATTACGGACAAGCTCCCACCCTCCAGCATCACACACTCTACTGCGTCCCTATAGCCTCGCAAAATTGTATGCAAATGCTCAGATAAGACAGTTATTTGTGAGTTAAGGTTTTATAGTCATTGAAGGTGTACTGACATGAGGTTTCCGTACTTTAGCTTTATGGATACCTGGCTTCTCAATGTGAGACTTTTCCACTTTAACGCCGTTGATACCGACTTTCACACTGGGTCCTGATATATGTGGTCTTGTAATATAGGGCTTTTGTACACTAAATCCATCAATACCCCCTTTGTTAACAACAAGTTCGGCTTTTGCAGTAAGGGAAATGGAACATAAACACAACAATGGGACACCGATCAATGCAATAACTTTCATATCTCACTCTTAATCTTTCCTACTATAATGGATTGCATTATATGCTCACAGATAGCAATTTACTTATAACTTTCTATGTATGTCTCATTTTTAGGATATATTCAGATGAGCTATATTGTATAACGTCAACACATATTAGTCATATTTAATGCAAGGAAAATCTCATTGTATCGATACCCAAATAAAAACATGAGTGCAAAGTAAAGAATACTTCATCACTGATGATGATATTTTATTAAATAAAAAGTTCCAAATAAATGGGGTTGTATATGAAAAAAAACATTATTAGTTCTATCATATGTGGGTGCATCTTCTCAATTTCGATAAATTCGTCAGCTTGTACACGTACCCTTTATGTCGGTGAGGATAATACTGTCATTACTGGACGAAATATGGATTGGAAAGAGGATATGTCCTCTAATATATGGGTGTTTCCAGCTGGCATACATCGAGACGGTGCCGCGGGTGAACACTCCATCAAGTGGATAGCAAAATATGGAAGTGTCGGCGTATCAGGGTATGATGCAGGCACAACTGATGGAATGAACGAAAAAGGCTTAGTCGCCAATTTACTTTACTTGGCAGAAGCTGACTACGGTGAAACAAAAGATGCGCCAATGCTCATGTCAATCTCGGTATGGCCACAGTATGTATTAGACAATTTTGCGACAGTTACAGATGCTGTAGACGCTTTGCGCAAAGAACCCTTTAAGATTGTTGCTCCGACACTGCCTAATGGCTCCAAGGCTTCACTGCATTTATCTATTTCAGATCGGTCTGGTGATTCTGCTATTTTTGAGTATATCAACGGTAAGCTAGTGATACACCATGGTAAGCAGTATACAGTAATGACCAATTCACCAACCTACGATGAACAGCTAGCATTGAATAAGTACTGGACGGAAATAGGTGGTCTAACATTCTTACCCGGAACAAATCGCGCAGCTGATCGGTATGCTAGAGCTTCATTTCTCATTAACGCAATACCGAAAAAACGTGATAACAACTACATCAAAGGAGTACCTAATCAATCGTTTAGTTATCAGGCGGTTGCTGGCGTATTAAGTGTTCAACGCGCGGTAAGTGTTCCTCTCGGAATAACAACACCAGACCAACCTAATATTTCATCTACGATATGGCGTACTGTTGCAGATCAAAAAAATCTAATGTACTACTTCGACTCGGCGACAAGACCGAATACATTTTGGGTCGATCTTAAGAAGCTAAACCTTGCTATCGGGGCAGAGGTTAAAAAGCTTACCATTGAGCATGGCGAAATATTTACCGGCGAAGTATCTGCTGATTTTAAAAATTCAAACCATTTAAATTTTTATCTCCTGAGTGACAAGAAAGTTGCGTCGCTACACTGAAGGGACGCAATTTTTTTATTATTAATATCTAACAGTTTTGTATCGAACTATGGAAGCTATGTTTCTATCATTCAAAAACATTTGAGATCCAGACTGAATTATTTATTTTATCTTTATGAAATTCGCCACAACTTATTTACAAAAATGTTTATTTTAATTTATTCGAAGGTTATTACTGCACAACTTAGTGTCGTTATAAAAGGAAGTAATGAAGTGGATGTAGTGGCACACTAAATTTGGCCACCTGAATAGAGGTGATATCATCGCCTCATAGTCAAAACAGGGGACACAATGACCAGAAGTAACAAACGTAATTTCAGCCCAGAATTCAAACTTGAAGCCGCACAATTAGTCCTCGATTATGAAGATGTATACCTTTATAGACATCAGTCAACGACGGCGATCCAGCCAGATCACTTCCGGTTCCAACGCTGGTGATTCGAGATTGAGTTTGCTCAGCTGCTTATTAATTTTGTTGCGGTTGAACCGGACTGCATCCAGGCCATCAATAAAAACCCGGATATCACCGACCGTTATTGCATCATTCGCATTAACGATGGCCTCCAGAAACACCCACGTCTTATCTGCTTCATCCTCGGGGGTTGCTCCGGGCACAAGCCATGACCGCTAATACAAAATAGTGCTTTCAGCGTTGAGTCTTCATGAATAGCCTCAACACGAACGTCATGAAGCCAGTGCTCAAAGAAGTTGTATTCGTAGGTAAAGCGATCGCCGACATTAAAACTAAAATCATCAATCACGATCCTGAACAGGTTATCCGGAAAGCCAATTCCACCGTCGTAAGAGATACAGTAATCTTTGCCGTAAATATGAAACTGATGAAGGTAGTCATCACCCCAGCCCTGCACGATCTGGAAAATGAACTGAAGCGCGGTCTGCAACGTATCAGCAGCGATTTTGATGACGTAGAACTTCATAGTTGGATAACGGGGATTGTTATGAATGCAGGTTATTCTAGCCCCAGTGGGCGACTCATTTGGTGACTGCCCCACGGTTTTTCATGCTATCTTACTACGACTGGTTACAGTATAAACTGTCGAACAGAAAACAGGGTGATGAACGTCTAATGCGGGCTGAAAATCAGGGGTAAATGCAGGTCGGATGATTTATAAACGCGGGTTACTACACATAGCCTGCGCTGGAAAGAAAAACCACTGCAACCAACGGTGGTTTTCAATATTATCTGGGCTACCAACTTATTGAACTGTGGTAACTGGCTTTAAGTCGGATAAATTCCGCCGGTTTGGGTTCAGAACCCCTTATTGCGGGCGCTTAGCCAGATGTGGGCACTGCGAAGTCCATTTTACGAATTTGGCGTTATAGACAGAGTCATCGTCACTGACGAACGAGACTTTACCCTCTTTCACGCCTTCCTTTAGCGTTCCCAGTAGGTCAGCTTGAACCGTCCGCTCATTAAACTCTTTGCCTTTTTCATCGAACGCTTTATAGCAGCCGACAAAACCGGTTAATTCAATTGGCTGTTTCATTCCATTATATACAACAACTTTAAATGTTTTTTCATACTTCGGCTGCCCTTCAACCACCACCGTACCTTCTGAGGAGGGAATGGCCTGGATGATTAGTTTATTATGTAAATCTTCTGCTGCTACGGCAGAAAATGAAAGTAAAACAAGCGAAGAAAGAAGAACCGTATATAATTTTTTCATTACAAACTCCTTTATGAACAACGGGTGATTTATCCCGCAACCAGATTACGGGATAAAACTTAAACCCAGTCTTAATGAATATTACTCAACGCTTACTGCAATTATGGGGTTCAATGCCGTAACTGCCGAAAACGTTGTCACGCTTATCACTTTTTAAATGAAAGAGGCTGGCTGGTTTCTTTACTCAGGGGCGATACAGGAACCGCCAAAACTCATAGCGCAAGAATCATCAGGCTTCTGATCTAGCATCCAGGTTGTGCCTTCGAAAAGTATGTTGCCCACAGCCTCCTCCCAAGGTTCTGTTACTACCAGTCTCGTGTTCACTGATAAAAATCGGCTTGATGGTTAGGAGACTCAATCAACTTTTTTATCTGAGCTGACATATTGTGATGACAGCCCTTGGTTTATTCAGATATCACATAGATAATCATCAGATTTGTTTATGATTCATTGAGGTCAGATGTGACGTTATATTGACGTAGGAAATTATTCCTTCTTTTGTCGCACAAGGATGTATTGATATGAAAAAGCTTTTCATGACAGCTGCATTAACCGGTTTATTAGCCAGTAATAATTCGTATGCCGGAGAAAGTTATCTGGTCTATAACCCGCAAAATATTGCTGTATTTCAGGTGAGTTTCTTTAATGTTGGCGACGGCCCGTTTATGCCGGATTGGCCACAACCTTCTGAGTCAACCTGGAATCTGGATCAGCAAAAAAAAAGAAAAAATACTCGATGCTATGCGTTACTGGGCTGAAGTTATCACCCCCAAGCTAGGGCAATTGCCCTCCATTATCAATGTCGGTACGTTTGATGATGATAATGCCGCGGGATCCAGCGATTCAGTATCCAATGGCATTATCAGCCTGACGCAGTTGCAGGGGGCTTTGAACGGCATTGATTCCGGAGAGTTGGCCTTCGGTTCTCATGCCCAGTTCATCATGGGGAAACTGGATTTTGACGACGTTCCCTATGTTCCTGCGCAATCGCCACGCACTGGAAGGGTGGATCTGGTCAGCGTCGCTGTTCATGAACTGGCCCATGGCTTGGGCATCTCCAATATGGTTTCCGATCCGCATGTGAGGGATACATTCACCCCGGTCTTCGATACTCAGCCTTTCGGTTCCTGGGCCAGCCATCTACGGGATGATCACGGCAATCCGGCCCGACCAGGGCAGGTAATACTGTGTCATGGATGCAGTAACCCATGGGATCCGCAAGGCTTTGATGTACGGTTAGATAAAGGCTATTTCACCGGTAGATACGTAGATGAAGTACTCGCTGGTGCCATGCCTGGCGTACCGGTGAAAACGTTGGTGGACGATGGCTCGGTCGATAATAACTATATGAGCCATATCGAGTTGAAGAACAGCATGATGAGCCACCAGAACTACCGCAATTACACAACTTTTATGGAAGCGGAACTGGCTTTGCTGCAGGACATGGGGTATCAGATTGACCGACGTAACTTCTTCGGTTTTTCGCTATATGGCGATGGACAAACGCTTACTAACCGAAATGGCTACTTTTTGCGTAATCAGCAGGGCGATGGCTATCTGGCGGGCCAATATAATACCGCGATGCTAGGGCTAGGGCTGCATGTTTATGGCAGCAATAACCGCATTTTTCAGCAAGCGGATCTGTTGACGCAAGGGGCTGGCGGTGCCGGTATCCGTATTGATGGGCAAAATAACACGCTGAACATAGAACCAGGAACACGCGTTTACGCCGATGGGCTTAATGGCCGTGGTATCATTTTTGCTTACGGCAAACAGCATAACCTTATTCAGCGCGGCGATATTCAGGCACTGGGAGCCAATGGCGTCGCCATCAGCTTTGATTTTGGCAATAACCTCTTAGGTAATAAGGCGGACTATCGTGGCTCCTGGATCCATACTGTGGGCTGGTATGTCGCCGCATTATTACCCGAGTTGCAGGGTGCCCTGGTAGATAATGCCGATATTAGCGGGCGGGTTGCCGGTAAAGGCGCGGCGATTTATATATCGCCAAATGCACTGGTCGGCAATATCAATATATTAAATGGTGCCCGACTGGAAGGTGATATTTACTCGGATTATAACCAGCGGGATGCCTATGGCCAGCAGCGATTGACGCAGCTTTCTTTCGGGCGGATGGCCAATGCGCAAGGGCTGGCGACGGATCAGTCGGACCCCAATTTCAGCTTGAATTACCGCGGGAATATTGAAGGTATCAATAATCTGGCGTTGAGCGCTCGCGGGGGGAAGACCTCACTTAACGGCGAACATCAGATTTACAGCATGTATATCGCTCCCGGGGCCACATTATCCGGCAACGGCGGCTACACCCTCAATCAGGAAGGTCGCTTTGTAAATGACGGCATTCTCGCGCCGGGCAATTCACTCGGGAAAATCAATGTAACAGGCGCTTATCAACAGAGCGATAACGGGCAGTTGTTGTTGGAAGTCGATGGGCGCGGTGGGCATGACACCCTGGTGGTTGACGGTCACGCACAATTCAACGGCCAACTGACGTTTGTGCCACAGTCGGATTGGTATGCGGCAAACTGGCGACTGGATTCGCAAGATTTGCTAAAAACCGCCTCGCACAGCGGTGAATTCAGTGTGGTGAACAGCTTGCTCCGCTCACCCACGTTGACGCTACAGACAACGTCTTTGGGAGAGGAGGGCTGGCAGCTCTCGATGCTGCGCGCCTCTAACGCTTACAGCCAGTATGCGCCGAATGACAATGCGCGGCAGGTGGGTCAGGCGTTGGATAAAATTGTGTCGATAGCCGATTCGGATATACAGCCGTTGTATCGTACGCTGGATTTCTCATCCGCCGATGGCGGGAGTATCAGCAATGTCTTGCAGCAACTTTCCCCAGCAGCTTACAGCGCCATGTTCGGCAGTTCCCTTAATCGTGAACAGCAGATAACGCGGATCATCAGTGGGCCTAATCCTGTCGCTACGCCGACACCGTTGGCGGAAGGCGAATGGCACAGCTTTGCCATCCCCTTTGGCGGCAGCTTCTGGCAACAGCGCCAGGGTGGCAGTGTAGGGTACGACGCTCGCAGTTATGGCATGGTGTTTGGCGCCGAAAAACAAAACGAGCAGGACCGCAACTGGGTTTATGGCCTTCATGGTGCAGTCAGCGGCCAATCGGTGACGGTGAAATCACCAGAAACCGCAAATGGGAAAACCACCGCTTTCAATCTGGGCATCCAGGCGCGTTATGGTGTTGAAAGGCCCGAAGGGATGTATTTATTCGGCAATGGTCGATTCGGCATTGAAGACAGCTGGCTGGATCGAAGCATTCATGTCGAAACCTATGGAGCAAGCCACCATGCCAGTTGGACTGGATTGACAGGCTCCCTTATGGCCGGCGGGGGCTATCGTTGGGCGCTGAATGATAATGCGAGCGCCGGGCCGGTAGCTTCATTAAATTACACCACATTACATCGCCCAGGCGTGACGGAAAGCGGCAATGAAGGTAGCCGGCTGATGCTAGGCTCGGAGACCTTCGATTCTTTGCGATCGAGTATCGGGGGGAATGGTCACTGGATTTTACCGCTCGCTTCAGGGGCTGCAATCGCAGCCGATCTGCAGATTACTTGGGATCATGAACTGCTGGATGGCGATGTGATGCAACAAGCCTCTTTTGCCAACTACCGTAGCACAGGGTTTAGTGCCAAGAATAAGGTATCTGGACGTGACTCACTGGGGATTAAGGCTGGAATGAGCTATAAAATCAACACCGATGTCGAGCTGGGCATCGGGATTGAAAGCGACGTATTTCGTTCTGGCTATGACTCGGTCGCGGGTAATCTTTCAGTCGCCTGGCGTTTCTGATATCTGAGGATTATTCGGCTGGCTGTAATTAAATCTAGTAACTCCCCGCTTTGCCGGGGTATGCCGGGGTATGCCGGAAGAATGGGGCTTTGTCGCATTAAGGTGCAGGAAGATAACATGCTGTTTTTTGATGTTGCCTACCTCTGTCTCTTATCCGAAAAGCCTTTAAGCGTCTGCATTATCCCGTCGATATTATTGCCCAGAGTGTTCACTGGTATCTCACCTATTCACTGAGTTTACGCAACCTGGAAGAGATAATGGCAGAGCGCGGGATTGTCGTTGACCATTCAACGCTGCATCGTTGGGTTATCCGTCTGGTTCCCTTGCTGGATAAGGCTTTTCGCCGACACAAGCGCACAGTAGGTCGGCGGTGGCGAATGGATGAAACCTGCATCAAAATCAAAGACCAGTGGAAATATCTCTACCGCGCGGTGGATACTTCAGGCCAAACCATCGACTTTTTGCTGACCACCAAACGGGATGCTACAGCGGCATTACGCTTCTTTCGCAAAGCCATTCGACACCACGGCAAACCTGAAGTGGTCACTATCGATAAAAGTGGTGCCAACAGAGCAGCGCTGACTACACTCAACACCGACAAACCCGATGAAGAAATCATCACCATCAGGCAGAACAAATATCTGAATAATTTGGTTGCGCAAGGTCACCGGAATATCAAACGACGGACGCGACCGATGCTGGGGTTCAAACCGTTTCGGCGGACACAGACGCTCCTGGCCAGCATCGAGCTGATCCACATGATACGCAAAAGGCAGCTTGCTCACCCAACTGGATCCGCATTGTCACCGGTGGAACAATTTTATCTGTTGGTTGCCTACGCTAATGCGACAGAATCATCACTACGGAAACAATGAACATTAACGCTGGCCATGAGCACACCTCAAAAGCCTATATTATGCATCAAATCCAACTAATTGGACGCACTACCAAAACTAGGGTGCCTTTATCGAAAAGTATATGTTCTACTAATTGGAGTCATTACCACTTATATCATAACATTTTAACTGGATATATATCTGGAAAATGGCTGATCAGATTTTACTGGAAACATGCTAAAACAGTCCTCAAGTCAGTTTGACATGCAACAGTCAGATGAAATAAAACACATAAAATACATAATATTCAAATACATATTCAACACAAGCCAATAAGGGTAATTATCAATATCGAAATGATAATTATTTGCATCAAAAAATTTATAATGCTATATATATCCCGCCTTGGACGGAATAATAATCGTTTTTCTTTTAACGTTAGCCAAATGACAAATAGGAATACCTAGAGCATGGATATTAATCCCTCAGGTATATCTGGGCTTATTATTCGCTGGAATTCTACTCTTCAATAGGGACACTATAGAGATGGCTTCAATGCGGAAATTCAATGATAACTATATCCAACATCTTAATGGCGAGAACTGGTCTCGTGCGAATACCCATTTAGTTGGGAAAATACTGCGTGAATTAAGCCATGAGAAATTGATCACACCAACCCGTCTGGAAACGCAGGCGAATGGCCTTTTTCGCTATAGTTTTTGTCCCGACAGCGTTAGTTCCAATCACAACAAAATAGAATATCGCTTCAGTGCCTACCCTTATCAGCTAGATCATCTGGATATTGAAACAGATACGTTAATCAAAACCGTGGAGGGTAAACAGCAACCGCTGGATGCGTTACAACTTATCATTGAATTAAATAGCCTGCTTTGTATTTCCGAAAAGATGCTGCCACTCTATTTAGATGAGATCTCCAGCACTCTTTATGGTCACGCATTTAAATATCACCATAATAATCTGAGTTCGACACAGTTGACTCAGGCAGACTACCAAAGCGTAGAAACAGCGATGAGCGAAGGGCATCCGGTTTTTATTGCTAATAATGGTCGCATTGGGTTTGATATTGCAGATTATGCTCACTTTGCGCCGGAAAGTGCTCATTCGATCAAACTTATCTGGATTGCGGTACACAAAAATAAAACCGTTTTTGCCAGCTTAACTGGTCTCAGTTATCAGCAGTTAATGCAGGAAGAACTGGGGAATTACCAGACAGAAGATTTCCTCCGTCAGTTAACTTCTCGTGGCCTGAACGCTAACGACTATTTCTTTATGCCATTGCATCCGTGGCAATGGTACGAAAGAATTGCCACTAGCTTTGCCGCCGATATAGCACGCAATGACATTGTTTATCTGGGTCAAGGGCAGGATAGCTACCTAGCTCAACAGTCAATTCGCACATTTTTTAATATCTCTAATCCGCAAAAAAATTAACGTTAAAACGGCGCTGTCGATTCTGAATATGGGCTTTATGCGTGGGCTTTCCCCACACAGTATGACCACCACGCCGCGAGTGAATGAATGGCTGGCAACGCTGGTTTCCCAAGACCCATTCTTTCAACAGAAAAAATTCACCATACTGCGGGAACGCGCAGCAATGGGCTATTTCAATGATTATTTTGAAACCGCGCTGATTAAAGACAATCCGCATAAGAAAATGCTTTCAGCGCTATGGCGAGAAAGCCCAATTCCCTTACTCGCCAACCATCAGCGTTTAATGACCATGGCCTCTCTGTTGCACCGAGATAATACCGGTAACTCGGTCGTGGCCGCATTAGTTCATTCTTCTGGTTTAGCCACAGATAAATGGATTGCACAATATCTGGATGCCTATCTTTCTCCATTATTGCACGCCTTCTTCACCTACGATCTGGTCTTTATGCCTCACGGGGAAAACCTGATGTTGGTACTGGAGAATAACGTTCCAGTACATGTGTTAATGAAAGATATCGGAGAAGAAATTGCCATTCTTAACGGCGATATAATACTGCCCGAGGAGATTAAAGATCTGCATGTCACTATCGAGGACGATATGAAGATCAATTATATTTTTCTGGATATTTTTGACTGTTTCTTCCGTTATCTCACGCCAATTCTACAAAAAGACCTGGGACTGCCCGAACACCAATTCTGGAAATTGATAGCGGACTGCATTTATGCCTATCAGGCCCAGTATCCGGCACTGGCCGATAAATATAACCAATTCGATCTGTTTAAAGCCGACTTTGTTCGCACCTGTCTGAATCGCCTGCAAATGGCCAATAACCAGCAAATGATCGATCTCGACGATCGGGAGAAGAATCTCAAGTTTGCCGGCACCTTAGCAAACCCGATTCATGCCTTTAAAACGGCAGGTTAATTAATTACGGCAGCGGCGTGGGTCGCAGCCCACCCCAGTGGCACAACCTTATATTTGGCGAAAAGAATAATGAAAAGAAGTGACGGCAAGAATCAGATTCACCTGCAATCTTCGCACAGAGTTAAACCCGTGGCATGGTTTTTTGTCGCTAATTTATCGCTATTGGGTAGCGCTTATGCCGCCAGCGATAATAATAATGACAGCGAGAAGTCATCGCCGAAAAACAACGCTGAAGAAACGACCATGACCGTAATTGCCTCGCCGCTAAACCACGCTGGCGTAACGGAAGACAGCGGCAGTTATAATACCTCTTCAATGTCTACGGCCACCGGCCTGAATATTTCTGCTCGCGAAACGCCACAGTCGGTCAGTATTCTGACGAAACAGCGTATGCGCGATCAAAACCTGACCAGCGTAGAAAGCGCGGTCAATAATATTACCGGCCTGAACGTTCGCCAGTTTGATAGCGATCGCTTCGGTTTTACCTCACGCGGCATGAGTGTGAATAATATTATGCGCGACGGCGTCGCAACTTTTTACGATACCCGTTTTAATTACGGCGATAATACGCTGGATACCGATATGTTCGATCGGATTGAAGTGGTACGAGGCGCGGCAGGTTTAATGACCGGGCCGGGAAACCCATCGGCTGTGATTAATCTGGTACGTAAACGCCCGACTCAGGATTTTCGCGGCAGCGTTTCTGCCAGCGCTGGCTCATGGGATAAATGGCGTACTACGCTGGATCTTTCTGGTCCGCTGAATAGCGATGGCAGCGTCCGCGGGCGTTTTGTTACGGCGTATCAGGATACCCATTCTTTCGTTGACCGATACAACCAAAGCAGCAATCCATTTTACGGCATTCTGGAAGTGGATCTGACGCCAGACACCCTGCTGACCTTGGGTGCCGATACTCAACGCAATATGACCCGAGGAGGCATGTTTGGCGGGTTGCCGCTGTTTTACAGCGACGGTGGCCGCACTCATTATGGTCGATCGGCCAGCACCGCGCCGGACTGGGCTTCTTCCGAAACTCGGACCCAGTCGCTGTTTAGCAGCCTGCAACACCAGTTCGATAACGGCTGGAACATCAAGGGCACCTTTACTTTTGATAATGATAAACTGCTGCAAAACGTGATGTGGGCCGATGGTTATCCGGATCGCACGACCAATATCGGCATGCGCCCAGGGAGTATGTCGCTTATTGACGGAACTCGCCGTCAACAAAACTATGATATTCAGGTTAACGGTCACTACAGTCTATTTGGGCGTCAGCATCAGCTTGGCTTTGGCTGGAACCACCAGCGCCAGAATTTTGATAACGACTATTACAATCCTGCCAATTGCAGCACCCGCAGTACTTGCCCCGGTCTGGGGGATTTTACTCAGCCGGGCTGGCAGTATCCTAAACCGATCTGGAGCAATACTCGCGCCTACGGTTCTAAAGGGCGCAACGATCAAACCGCGCAATATGTGGTGACTCAGCTTTCTCTGGACGATCCGTTAACGTTGATTCTCGGCGGCCGTTTGACCACTTGGGAAACCCAGGGCGATAACTTTGGCACGCCGCAAAATGCCAAATATAAAAATCAGTTCGTGCCATACAGCGGCCTGATTTACGACATCAACAGCAATTTTTCGGTTTATACCAGCTACACCGAAATCTTTAATCCGGAAAATCGCCGCAATCGCGATAACCAATTGTTGGACCCGATCAGTGGGCAAAACTACGAAGTGGGAATGAAAGGCGTCGCCTTCGACAACAGCATTGATTACTCGTTAGCGGTGTTTGAAATTCGTCAGGACAACATGCCGGTAGCGGATACCACCGCGCCGCGCCTGCCAGATAACAGCAGCCCTTACTATGCCGTAGACGGGACTAAAACCCGTGGTTTTGAAGCGGAAATCAGCGGGAAAGTCACTGAAAATTGGAACCTGTTCGCCGGTTACACCCAATATCATGTGCAACGGCCAAATGGGCAAACTTTCACTCCGATCACTCCGCAAAAAGTCCTGAAAGTTTTCACCACCTATACCCTGCCAGGGCCGATGAAAGACCTGACTCTCGGCGGCGGTGTCAACTGGCAAGGCAAGACCTACAGCGATGTAACCAGCCCGACCGGCGTGCAGCGCGTGGGTCAGGATAGTTTTGCGGTATACAGCCTGATGAGCCGCTATCAGTTCACTCCGCAACTGTCGCTTACGGTGAATCTGGATAACCTATTCAATCAGCATTATTACTCGCAAATTGGTCAGTACAGCCAATACCTGATGGGCAAGCCGCGTAATGTGGATGCCACCGTGCGTTACACCTTCTGATTATTGTTAATACCGCCAACACCACGGAGCGAGATTTTCGGCTCCGTGGCTGCTTGTGATAACGCTAAGGAAAAACTTTCGACCCAAATGTTATTAATAAATAATTCCCGAAGTCCCTATGGATTCGTCCGTCATCGCACGGGGAGAATAGTGGCTGTATTAACCGGCCTGCTTGCGCTGGTTTTTTTGCTTTCCGGCTGCGATAACGCTTCTGCGCCAGACGGCGTAACAGCGGCTCGTGAAAAAGGCTTCCCACGGCAGGTAGCGACCGCTCTCGGTACTGCGGTGATTGAGCGTCCGCCGGTGCGCATCGTGACTCTGGGAGCCGGATCGGAGGATATTGTGCTGGCGCTGGGGCAGGTTCCGATTGGCATTGAATCCCATCGCTGGGGCGGCGACGAGCAGGGTTATCTGCCCTGGTTTCGTCAGGCGCTGGAACAGCAAGGACAAACTCTACCGACAATTCTGCACATGTATCCCGAATTGGATATTGAGCAGCTAATTAACCTGAAGCCCGATGTGATTATTGCCACTCAGTCAGGTATTAGCCAAAGCCTATACGATCAGCTGTCGCGCTTCGCGCCGGTGGTCGCCTATCCCGGCTTGCCCTGGCTGACATCTACTCGCCAGCAGATTGAATTGATCGGTCATACTTTGGGTAAAGAAGCACAGGCTCAGGATTTACTACAGCAATTAGAAAGCACTCTGGCCGATGCGGGAAAAACGGTGCCGGGCATAGCGAGACTGCGCTTCGCTTACATTAAAGCGGCGGCTAACAATGCCAATCTATCGGTATATGTCGCGGGCGATCCTCGCGTGGATACGCTCTCTGCAACCGGCCTGCAATTGGCTCCCTCAATTAAAAACCTGACCGCGTCCCGAGGCAGTTTCGCCTCAAATCTTGGGCTGGAAAATGCTGACCGACTGAATGATGTAGATATTCTAGTGACCTGGTACAACAGCGAACAGGAGCGCCAGCGAGTAGAACAGCAGCCATTATTTAATGCAATTGCGGCAGTGCGCCACGGTGGCTACATCCCGATGACCGATCAGGCAATAGTGATGGCAATGTCCTACGGCACGCCTTTAAGCGTCGACTGGGGATTGCAACGCTTTATGCCACTGATCGCTAAGAAAGCGCGCCATTTGGCTGCCGTTTCGGAGACTCCGCCATGACTCAGCAGATTCATCGGCGGCAGCGAGCATGCCGCATTTGGGGCTGGATAGGACTCTTGCTGCTCGCCCTACTCTGCATTTTTGCCAGCCTGACGTTAGGAGCCAAACCCTTACCTCTCAGCGCGGTCTGGCACTATTTCAGCGCCGATGACCGTAACTATAACGATTTGGTGATAGATGCCAGATTGCCCCGAACCTTAATTGGTCTGATGGCCGGTGCGGCGCTGGCATTGTCCGGAGCCGTTACGCAAGGACTGCTACGTAATCCACTCGGCGATCCCGGTTTATTGGGCGTCAACGCGGGCGCATCGGCTATCATCGTCAGCTTTGCCTTTTTTCCTGCGCTGGCCGCTATTCCTCGCTTTTGGCCTGCATTGATCGGTGCTGCGCTGGCAACCCTGCTGTTTTATCTGTTAGGCGGTGGCAGAAATAATAGCAATCCAACCCGTCTGGTACTGATTGGTGCGGCGATCAATGCCTGCCTGTTCGCCTATGTGCAAGGCGTGGTGTTACTCCATCCCGCCGTGTTAGAGAACTATCGCTTCTGGGTGCTTGGCTCACTGTCGGGTATGTCGATGACGGCTATGCTGCCGGTAGTGCCCTATTTTATCGGCGGATTAGCCCTCGTTCTCGCTATTGCGCCGTCCCTTAACATCATGGTTTTCGGTGAGAATATCGCCACTACGCTGGGTGCCAATACGATACAAACCCGGTGGATGGCCTTAATTGGCGCGACCATGCTGGCCGCAGGGGCAACGGCACTGGCAGGCCCAATCACCTTTATCGGTCTGGCCGCACCTCATTTGGTTCGTGCGATGATTGGCAGTGATTTCCGTTGGCTGTTGCCCTACAGCCTGTTGGTCGGGCCAATTCTACTGTTAACTGCCGATATCATCGCCAGAGTGATTATTGCTCCAGGCGAAGTGATGGTCGGCGTGATTACCGCCGCAGTGGGAGGCCCATTGCTTTATGCGGTCGCCAATCGTAAAAAAGGATTTGCCGATGCCTCCCACTAATTCTTGTAAAACGCTAACGCTGGGATCTTGGGTGTTTTTGGCTCCGGTTCCCGCTACGCAGCGTTATCTGCTGCTGATGTTACCTACTCTATTGTTATGCCTGCTTGTCGCCATGGTATTGAGCCATAACGGGTTTGAATGGGTAAAAACGCTCAATGTCCTCTCCGGACAAGGCAGTCAATTTGAGCATTTTATTTTGCTGCAATTGCGGCTTCCCCGCGCTTTAGTCGCATTAGGAGCCGGAGCCGCACTGGCAATTTCTGGCGCTATTTTCCAGACCACTACCCGTAATGCATTAGGCAGCCCGGATATTATTGGCATTACCGCCGGTGCCTCCGCTGGCGTAGTGGCAACCCTGTTGCTCTGGCCGGGCGTCATTCCTGTCCCCGTAGGTGCCTTCCTCGGTGCCTGTTGCGCCGTCGCATTGGTCTACGCAGGCAGTATTAACAACCTATCTCATTCAGGGAAAATTGTTATTTCAGGTATTGCCGTCGGTGCGCTTTGCATGGCTTTCGTCAACTTCGCCATTTCGCAAGTACGGCTGGAACAGGCAAACCAGATGGCCGCATTGCTCAGCGGCAGCCTGGCGGAGAAAAACTGGTGCGACGTATGGATTATCGGCCTAACGTTAAGCGTAGTAACGCCGGGGTTGGTGTATCTCAGTCGTCAACTTAACTTTCTGAGTCTGGGGAGCGGGGTTGCCCAGTCATTGGGCGTCAACGTTGGTCTGACACATCTGTTGAGTCTGTTACTGGCAATAGCTTTGGCTACCGCAGCGGTATTGGTGGTTGGCCCGGTTGCATTTATCGCTTTATCTGCGCCGCAAATTACCCGCCATCTGCTCCGTTCCAAAGGAATCACGCTGCTGTGCACCGCGTTGATGGGCGCGCTACTGCTGCTGGCGTCAGATATTATCACTCTGCTGCTGCCCACGCCCTCCCGGCTTCCGGTCGGCGTAATCACCGCAGCCGTTGGCGGTATCTATTTGATGTATTTGCTGTACGCTGAAGTCAGGAGAATAAAATGACGTCCCCACGCGAGTTAGACTTCCTTTCTACGCCGTTATCTTCGGAGTCATTGGCCGCAACGCAGTACCACACCGATGAGCCACGTTTAACGACTCACTTATTGTCCTTAAGCTACGGCCCGCGGACTATCGTCGATAAACTCAGCGTTGGCATTAAAAACGGGTCTTTTAGCGTAATTATTGGGCCAAATGGTTGTGGGAAATCGACGCTATTGCACGCTTTAAGTCGCGGTTTATCGCCACAAAGTGGCTGTATCAAACTGGATCGGGAAAATATTCAGCATATCAGAGCTAAAACCTTAGCCTGCCAGCTATCGCTACTTTCCCAAGGTGCTGGCGTCTCCGAAGCCCTGACGGTCTTCGATTTGGTTTCACGGGGCCGCTATGCCCACCAATCCTTTTTCCATCAATGGTCTGCCGCAGACGATAATATCGTTCGCGCAGCTATTAAGGCGGTCAACCTGGAGCCATTAGCGCAACAGATGGTCAGTGAATTATCCGGTGGGCAGCGGCAGCGTGCGTGGTTTGCCATGACTTTGGCGCAGCATACTCCAATAATGTTACTGGATGAGCCGACTACCTATCTGGATATCGCCCATCAGATTGAAATACTGGATTTATGTCAACAATTGCATCAGCAGGGCAAAACGCTGGTGCTGGTCTTGCACGACATTAATCAGGCGCTACGCTATGCCACTCACCTTATCATGCTAAAAGAAGGGAAGATTTTTGCCGAAGGATTGCCAGAAACCATAGTGACTGAAGAAAGTATTGAGGCAGTATTCGGCCTAAGTTGCCGAATTATTACCGACCCTGAATCAGGTAAACACTTAGTTATTCCTCGCTATCGCCCTCGCTAGTCCGGCCCTCAGCCAAGAGTTAACGCCCCGGAAAATTGCCTCCGGGGCACAGTAGTATTGATGTCCCCGATAACTAAACGGCAGGTATGCCAAAAGTAACTAATGGATTGATCAAATCGTCGGCAAATTTCAGACTCTGTGCCGGATCGGCTAAATCCAGCATTTGGCGATTATTGGCTAACTGTAACCGATTGAGGCAACAACGCTTAATTTCGGGAGTAAACAGTTCATAACGTGCAAATTGCCCGGCCAGTTCAGGATGCTGCCGTTGATATTCCCAAATGCAGTTCGCCACCGCAGACCAGAAACGCCCTTCTGAATAATTCCCCTGCTGATCGAGGATCGCCGCCAGATAGCGAAATACGCCGTCAAACACATCGGAAAGAATTGTCAGGGTTCTCATATCCACCGGCATATCCACTTTGATCCGCTGCGCCTTTTCCGGTAAATCTGCGGCAGGATTCATCACCAGAATTTCCTCTGCCAAGTCTTTCATAAAGATATGCTGAGGTGCGGCGTTCTCCAGCACTAGAATGATATTTTCCCCATGGGGCATAAACATCAGATCGTAGGCATACAAACAGTGCAATAGCGGTGATAAATAACATTGTAAATAACGAGCTATCCATTGCTCTGTGGACAATCCGGAGGCAGTAATGAGCTCAGGCAAAAACGCCTTGCCCTGCTGATCCAGATGCAGCAATGCCGCCATAGTCATCACCTGCTGACCCGGCTGAATCAATTGCAGCGGGTTTTCTCGCCATAAGGCTGCGGCCATTTTTTTGTACGGCGTATCCCCGCTCACCGCCTGTTCGTAATAACTGTTGCGGAAACCCACGCTGGCGACTTCACGTAAAATCTTAAAACCGTAGCTGCGCAGCGTCTCATCCTTTTCCACCAGCTCAAACAGCCATTCATTAATGCCCGGAGTGGTAGCCATATAATAAGGTGACAATCCGCGCATAAAGCCCATATTCAGGATAGATAGCGCCATTTTTACGTAATATCGTAGCGGTTCGCTTCGATTGAAAAAAGTCCGAATCGATTGCTGAGCCTGATAGACATCTTTCCCCGCCCCTAAGAACACCAGCATTTGGTTAGCAATATCCGCAGCAAATACCGAAGACACTTTGCTCAGCCACTGCCATGGGTGCACCGGCATCAGCAGATAATCCTGCGGATTGAGATCTTTGGCGATCAACTGTTGCTCAAATTCTGCCAGCGCTTCCTCGCCCAACTCTTGCAGCATCAGTTGCCGATAATCTAGCTGTTCGATGCTGGCAAAATGCGCTTTGCTTTTATGCGCGGCCAGCCAGACCAAATGAACGTCCGAAGCGGCCTCCGGGCTGAACTGCTGGAAATCCTGCCCATTAAAACCAATACGCCCATTATTGGCGACAAAGGAAGGATGACCTTCCATCATTTCCTGCTCTAATAGCTGGAAGCTGGCGTTGACCAGTTCAGACGCACTAATACCCACCCGACTGTGTTTATACGCACTGCTGTATAAGGTACTGGTAATCTCCTCCAGATAAGTCGGTAACACTGCGTCGCTAATGCCAAGTTCATCTTTGAATTCAATGATAAATAACAGCGAATCCAAATCGACCAGTCGCCCATCAACGGTTTTCTGCAAAGACGAAGGATCCAGTAGCCAGTGATCCAGCGCCAACCGGCGGGCGCGGAAAACGTAACGAAGCCGGTTATCTGACGTAACCAGTTGGTAAGGATGGTAACCCTCACCGTCCTGTCGACTCATCAATGCCTGAGGAGCGAATAAGCGCTCGTGGGAAAACTCGGAAATAGCTTTACACAAGTGCAAACGATTCACTTTTTGCCATAGTGACGGCTGCAAATGCGCCACGGCTAATCCGTGGGGCTGAACGGCAGCGACGGAATTGGCTATCATAATTGACGCTCCAGTTGACGCGCAGACTGAAGCGCAAGTTGATGTTGTTCTCTGGTGCAAAAAGCCAGCCATGCCGTCTTGTGAGGCATTTCTAACCGTTGCTGATAAACAAAACCGGCGAGCCTATTCAGGCGATGAATTTTCTCATTTCGTACATCCGGCTCCACCACAATACGCGCCACCAGTGGATCACTGAAAATAAACGCCATAATGCTTTGAAATACGCGCCAAGTGAAACCTGCCACTTTATTTATCGGTGGAGCGACCAAAATATGCATGCCAACATCGTCCGGCTGCGCCGGATAATATTCAGCAATTACATCTTCTTTGGCGAGATAACGTTCCAGCAAAAAGGCAGGTTGCTGATGTTTCATCCCAACAAATACGCTGCCCGGCTTCCGGTCGAGTAATTCCTGATAAAACGCCAGTACCTGTGACTCGCGATGATTTTGCATTCCCCAGTACTGGGCATATTCGCGACTGACCCAATTACTCAGCCAGCCAATATCCTGCATCAAATCTAAAGGTCGCAGTGTGAACCCGCCGATTTCCACTGGCGTCAGTGGGTTAATTTTCGCCGTCGCCTGCGTCATTGTGTGATTCCCTGTGCTGGCACGCTGAAACGCTGGAAAGCAATGCTTTCTTCAATAGGATAATGTTCAACCCCGGTTATTTCGCGGATCAAACAAGAATTACGGTAGCAGGCCATTCCCAAATCCGGCGTAACAAAACCGTGGGTATGCAGCTCGACGTTTTGCACAAAAATACTGTTGTGGCGATCAATACTGTAATTGCGCTGAACGTCGTATCGGCCTTTATTATCCCAACGGATTAACTGGCGAATACCTTCGATAAACGACGGCGGCTGATATTGATACCCAGTAGCCAATACCATGCCTTCGGACGCCAAAGTGAACGGCTGATTCTGTTCATGCTGTAATAAAGACAGACTCAGTCCTTTGCCATTACGATTTTCCTCCACCTGCTGTAATTCGCTGTTGGTATACAAATTCACATTTAGGACACCGTCCAAACGCTTGGTGTACAGCAGATCGAAAATGTCGTTGACCAACGAGCTATTAATACCTTTGTACAATTGTTTGTGGGTTAGATTCAGCTCATCGCGCTTTTCTGCCGGGAGGTTATAAAAGTAATCGACGTATTCCGGTGATGTCATTTCCAACGTCAGCTTGGTGTATTCCAGTGGAAAGAAACGGGGGGAACGCGTGAGCCAGTTGAGTTGATAACCAAAGCGATCTATATCACTGAGTAGATCGTAAAAAATCTCCGCCGCACTCTGTCCGCTGCCTAACAAGGTAATAGAGGCCTTCTTCTGCAAGGCCGCTTTGTTATCCAGATAATTGCCAGAAGTCACCATTTTCGCGGTGAACGGTCGGCAGCATTCCGGAATACACGGCGATGGCCCAGTCCCTAACACTAATTTTTTACATTGACATTCGTGATAATCGCCGGTGCGCAAGTCCAGACAACGCAGCTTATACAGTGCGGTTTCCTCATCATACTCCAGGGTTTCAACCCGAGTATTGAAACGCAGGTTAGGCAATTGCGCGGCGGCCCATTGGCAATATTGGTTATATTCCTTACGCATCAGAAAGAAATTTTCCCGAATATAGAAGGAATAAATTCTGCCCTGCTGTTTGATGTAATTTAAAAAGCTCAACGGGTGCGTTGGCGACGCTAAAGTTACCAGATCCGACATAAAGGGTGTTTGCAGAGTAGCACTTTCCAGCATCATCCCTGGATGCCAGTCAAAACCTGGATTTTGATCGATGAATAAACTATGAACATCGTTCAGCGGTTGGGTTAAACATGCCAATCCAAGATTAAAAGGACCAATGCCGATGGCAATAAAATCATAAGGTCGCATGGACATAATTATTCCTTGTTTGGCGCGGCGACATGATGCTGACTCGCATAGTTCTGCCCGTGGGTTATAATGGCATCAATAATTTCATTTAAATGCTGAATCCCAGTAGTCGGGTTCAGAAAGGTAAATTTTAAATACTGGTGGCCATTTACTTTGGTTCCGGCAATCACCGAATTTCCCTCTCGGAATAACGCCTTACGAATATAAGCATTGGTGAGATCAGTTTCCGCATCACTGTGGAAATCCAGCGGTATAAAGCGGAATACCAGCGTGCTCAACGTGGGTCGATGCAACAATTCAAAATATGGGTTCGGCCGCATTAATTGATAAGCGACCTGCGCGGTCTCCATTAATCGCTCGAAAGCCAGGCCCAATTGCTTTGCGCCCATAATACGCAGCGTCAGCCACATCTTTAGGGCATCAAATCGCCGCGTGGTCTGGATACTTTTATTCACCAGATTGGGCGTTCCTTCCTGTAATGCGCTTAACGGATTGAGATACTCGGCGTGATAGGTCAAATAGGAAAAATGCTGTTTATCTTTGACAAAGAAGGCGCTACAGCTCACCGGCTGGAAAAAGGATTTATGGTAATCCACGGTCACAGAGTTCGCCATCTCAATACCGGCGAGCAGTTGCCGATGCTGGGAAGAAACCAGCAAACCACAACCGTAGGCCGCGTCAACATGCAGCCAAAGGCCATATTGCTGAGCTAAAGCTGCAATAGGACGTAAAGGATCTATACTGCCAAAATCAGTGGTTCCCGTGGTCGCCACCACCGCTAAAGGGATATTTCCCTGCGCCAGACAGCTTTCGATACTTAACATCAAGGCGTGAGTATCCATTATAAATTCACTGTCGTAGGGAATAGGAACCACTGCGTTGTAACCCAAGCCTAATAATGCGGCCGCTTTTTGCGTGCTGAAGTGGCTAACCGCCGATGTGAAAATACGGAATTTGTGAAAATCGGCTGGGAGTCCCTGTAATTGATTTTTATGGGCGGGATCTCGCTGATGGCAAAAATGATCGCGAGCCAGTAGCATAGCCATTAAATTAGATTGAGTTCCGCCGCTGGTGAAAATCCCATCTCCCTCTTCACCTAACCCTATTTTATCTCGGGTCCAATCCAGCACTTTCTGTTCAATCAGCGTGCCACCTGCGCTCTGATCCCAGGTATCTAAAGAGGAGTTAATCGCACCAATAATGCTTTCCCCCAGCACCGCCGGCAGCACTACAGGGCAATTCAAATGCGCTACATATTTAGGATGATGAAAATAAACAGCATCTTTAATATACAACTGTTGTAATTCATCCAGCGCAGAATCCAGTGAGGTCAGTGGATTATCCAGGTTTATTCCAGAAATATGCGGTGACAATTCATTCGGTAATATCCCGCTAAAGGGTTTATCAACAACCTTTAATATACCCTTAATTCTTTCAGTGACATTATTGATTTCTTCCTGATAATTGTCGGCACTTTGTTTATTTAGGAAGCTTCCTAAATAAAGCACTTCACTTATATCATCACTCCCTGATAAAAAAGGGGTTTCAGTATGGGCTACTTCGTACATGATATATCCTTATAATATATATAGATGCGCTCAGATTACTGTTCCATGATATTTTTATTATAAGCAATGATTACTGGATATATAGACGACAACTCTAAGAGAGAGTTAAATAGTCACTACAAAAAACCACCAGCCAGAAGCAAGAGGTTATTTCAGAATAAATAATGCCTTTATAGCATTATTTCTAGCGGACAATCATGACAATTACCCACACCCGGTAGCTTATTACGCTGGCAACAGCTACGGCGCTGCAGGGTGCCATTACGTAGTATAACTGTGCGATAAAGTGGATTTTCGCGACCATCAGGCAGGATCATAGTCATAAAAAGACCTTGAATAACAGCCTGATAAACATCTTCTTTCATGCGTTTTTTAAACTCACTCAGATACCAGTACATCAGGTATCCGATGTTATTCCACAGTAATCGCCCGTTTATACCTTGATAGGACTCAATTTTATTAGCTATTGGAATAACATGGTTGTTAATCAGTGCATAATAACGTTCTAGTAAATTTTCCGCGCCCTGATCTTTCCATTTTAGCTGATAGTAAATAATATCTGGCCTGCCGCTATCATGAAATGCCACTTTAAAGTTTCGACAGTCGGAGTCAATTTCCTGCGGATATTCCATTAATAACAACATCATTGGAGGAATAACCAGGCCGAAATACCATTGTGTCCATAGCGAATAAAGTGCCTTCTGATTCGGTTTTATATTATTACTGCCGTAATACTCATTTTTATAAATTTCCATCAGTGACGGAAATTTATCATCATTTGACCAATGATTGAAACTCATACTTTTGGAAGGGATATTATAGGAATCCACTTTAAACGTTACAGAAAAATGAGCGAAGGTTTGCTCAAAGAGCTGCGCTATATCCGCTCTTACCCCTACAGGTGAAGGTGTAATTAAATTATCTGTATTTGACACCTTCTACCTCCAACCTAATAGATGTTGAATGCATTATTATACATAACGGTAATGATTATCAATACAATTCTCATTTGAAATGAAATGCCGTTTATAGGTAGTGCATCCAATTAGTTGGATCTGATGTATAATATAGGCCTTTGAGTGGTTGTGTCGCCTTAAGGCGTCGTCAGGTAACATGCTGTTTTTTTTCTGATGTTACCTGACCATGTCTCTAATAAGAAAAGCCTTCCGTCGCCTGCATTATCCCGTCGTTGTTATCGCACAGTGTGTTCGCTGGTATCTGGCTTACGCCCTGAGTCTGCGCAATCTCGAAGAGATGATGGCTGAACGCGGTATTGCCGTTGACCATTCCACGTTACACCGCTGGGTTATCCGCTTGGTACCTTTGCTGGATAAGGCTTTCCGTCGGCATAAACGCAGCGTGGGACGTCGGTAGTGTATGGATGAGACCTACATCAAAATCAAAGGCCAGTGGAAATATCTGTACCGCGCGGTGGGTACTTCAGGCCAGACCATCGACTTTTTGCTGACCGCCAAACGGGATGCTACAGCGGCATTACGCTTCTTTCGCAAAGCCATTCGACACCACGGCAAACCTGAAGTGGTCACTATCGATAAAAATAGTGCTGTAGTCCCGCCTTAATTTAGTCTTACAGCTTAATGGAGTTCTCTGGTTAAAATACAACCAACGGAGGCTCATCATGAAGAAAGCGCGTTTCACTGAAACTCAAATCTTACGGGTTCTTAAAGAAGTTGAAGGGACTCGGCATGTGAAGGATGTCTGCCGCGAAAGCGGTGTGTCCGAAGCCAGCTATTACAACTGGAAATATAAATACGGCGGCATAATATCCTCTGATATTAAACGAATGAAGGAGCTGGAAGAGGAAAATCGCCGGTTAAAGCAGATGTATGCCTCTCTAAGCTTAGATCATGAAATTCTTAAGGATGTTGTAGCAAAAAAACTTTAACGGTGCCTGAAAAACGTGAGCTGGTGCGTTACGTTATGACGGAACATCAGACCAGCGAACGACGCGGGTACCGGATTATGGGTATCAGTCGAAGCCTGTTGCATTATCGCCCGAACACGGCGCGGGATATGCCCGTGGTTGAGGCATTACAAAAACTGACGCCCTGACGGTGTTTCCGCACTTTCAGGGCTTTGCAATTACAGCGGTTATTACCATCAATAATTTCAACGTACTATTTTTGTGGCTGATGGTAACCACAATTGTTCTGATTCGAGTTATTTTCCTAACCAATTGTCGACAATCAGTCCAGGCACGCGATCAAATTCTTTGCGGTTATTTGTGACTAATATCAATCCGGTGCTTCGGGCATGACCTGCGATATGCAAATCATTAACACCTATGGGTGTGCCTTTTTGCTCCAGACTCGCACGTATCGAACCATAGTGAATTGCGGCTTTATCGTCATAATCCAGTACAGTAAGACGTGAAATAAAGTCCTCTACAACACTCAAATTGCGTTCAGGCGCCGCGCTTTTCTCTACGCCATGCAATAACTCAGCAAGTGTGATGGAAGAAATAACCATTCTGCCCGCATTAGCGTTAAACCGACCTAACACTTCTATAGGCCGGCGTTTAATGACGTATATAACGATATTCGTATCAAGCATGTACTTATGCATTAAAATAATTCACGCTCTGATTGATGCTGTTCTGCACGTTCCGTCAGAAAATCGTCTGAAACACGCGGACTATTGAAGAAGAAACTATCCCAAGAGTTTTCAACGGGTGACAAGATACGCTCATTCCCTACAGCTCTGACCGTCACTGATTTAACATTCTCTGGAAAGCGCATATCCACCGGTAAACGTACATTTTGAGTACGATTGTTTGTAAAAATGGTGCCCTGTGACATGTTGAGCCTCCTCTATATAAATTATGACTAAAGTATATACAATGCCTAGCTATAGAGCAATGCTATATAGCGTATGTGTAAGCAAAAAAATGGAATTTAAGAGAACGCATTGATATATAAATTGCGAGAGTTTTATTGATTCAACTTAGTTATTTTAACCGATAACACACTCGGAAAGAGGCGGCGTTCTGATGGAGTTTCACTTTCCACACCGATCATAGTGAATGATTAATGGTGGATCTGCGTTAGATCTTTATCACTCAGCCCCGTCATTTTCATTACTGTGGCACGGTCAAGACCATTGACCAGCATAGTACGGGCAACTTCCAACTTGCCTTTCTTAAGCCCGTTAGCCTCACCGATCTGTATTCCTTCCACTCGGCCTTCTTGCCTACCTTCTTGGCGGCCTTCTTGTTTCAGTTTTTGCGCAATCGTCATAAGTAGCTCCTTGTGCTGTGGCGAACGACGGGCCAGTTCCCAGATAAAAGTTTTCGGGGTAGCAGCGTCGCCATCTTGTAGCATGTAATTTATCAATGATTTTCCCATGGAGTAACTGCACTAACATAGACAATATTGCCGCCCTTAGAAATCACACTGCGGGCTAAAGAGCCAAGTGAAGGATCATTTGTCAACTACCAGATAAATACATGGGTATCAATCAGGAGGCGTTTTATTCACCGGCCTCAAACATCCGTTGGATTTCTACATCTGCTTCACTAAAGCGCTGATCAATAATGATTCTATTCTCATATCCACCTGGTACCCGATCTCTTTGCATTATGGGAACCAGTTGAACATAGGGCTTACCTGCCTTGGTGATAATGGCTGTTTCGCCATCTGCGGCTTTGTCAGCAAGCTGACTCAAGCGAGATGTTGCTTCATGCATGTTTGCCTGGACTGTCATAAAACACCTCCTTAGCTAACCAAGTATATTGTAAAAAAAGCACCCGTAAGAAAAGAACACCACATCAATACTATTCAGGATAAAAGTCACTATCCATGATTTGATCAAATGTCCACGGGCAGGATTTAGGGAATACCTTGTCATCCATGCCGGTTTCTCTGGCTGCCGATAAAATGGCATCGCCATAAGCATCCGTTGTCATTTCATCAAGCTCTCGTTTAATACTTGGATTTTTCGAGAACCGACGAGCAACTTTACGTCGCTGTTCAGCGATGGTGAGTTGCCAACTACGACCACGGTGCGAAGGTTGAAATACCCACTTCAGGAGGTGGAGGAACAATACCTCAAGAAGGGATTCCAGCTCGCTTCGTTGGCTATTCCTCATGCTCTCTATTTCCGCCAAAAGGTTTTGGGTGTCTAACTGATTTAGACTACCAGAGCGCAGCAAATCAGCCTGATCCTGAGTCCAACCATAGAAATCCGTATCATAACGGTTAGTCATAGTGTTCTCCGCTAACATTGCACCTACCTTAATAAAACGAGTCTGTCAGAGAAAATAACGTCAGTCAAAACTGGCAGGTTAATTGGCTGTAATTAAAGAAAAATTCCCGCAATACCAGCGATGATCGTTAAGCTATCGCATAGAACACGGCACGGCAGCACCCTACCCGAGTCCGCTGGGCTGGTGTATATCCCTCTGGGCTTGAAATGAATTTTCGGCGTAACTTTGATGCTGAAATTAATTATGCGCTGGCGGCATTGGTCACCGCACAGGTGAATTCATCATTATTGCCTGAGGCAGGCTACTGTCCAAAATCAGGTTCAGGTGTAAAACCTATCACTTCAGCTGAAACATCAATCCAAGCCTGACAGCTACGGCTAACAAAACTCCCCGAGCGACGGATCAGGGCTAAATCATACAATAAGGGGGGTTGAATAACAGGAATAGTAGTAAAAACAGACGCTGTATTATCTTTCCAAATTGAACCAGGAAGTAAAGAGACACCCATACCCGAATGTATCATAGCGGTGACTAAGTCAAAGTTACTGCTGCGTCCGACAACTTTAGGGGTTAATCCATATAAGCCAAATGCGCATAATATCAACTCATTGATTTTGAATGATTCAGTGAATTGTATAAAGGGCTCATTAGCAAACTCAGGCAAGGTGACACTACTCTTATTAGCTAATAAGTGTGTATTAGGGACGACTAAAACCAGAGAATCTGTTGCAAATAACTGCGTTTTGTAATTCTGCGACTCAAGTGGCAATATGCCTGCCGCAATATCAACTTTGCCTTCTTGTAGCGCTCTTTCCAATTCAGTCGTCGGAATTTCGATGATCTCTAATTCAACCAGTGGACAGCGATTGCGGAAGTAAAGTATGACTTGTGGAAAATAGGTAGAGCTGATGACCGGTGGTAACCCTACACGTAGTGTTCCGCTGATTTCTTCTCCGATGTCGAGCAGTTCTCTATGCAAATTGCGCTCTTGCTGGAGCATATTTTCCGCATGGCGGAATAAGATACGCCCTCTTTCTGTTAAACGCACCCCTTTGGGGTCACGTATCAATAACTCCCCTCCTAATTCCCCCTCCAGTTGCTTAATCGCACGGCTGATTGCTGGTTGTGTCACATACAGTTTATCGGTTGCCCGACCAAATCCATTATTACGAACAACTTCGACGAAGTAATGCAGTTCTCGTAACTTCATACATCCTCGCTTGGATAACAATTTGTTATGAGTTGCATAATTATAAGGCATTTCCATTATCAGGGTAAGAGAGGAATACTACAAAAACACCCACACTACTTATCAGTAAGTTAGGAAAAGATCATGACTAAGACAGTTGTTCAACATGTACTTTCACGTTTGTATGATTTAGGTATCAGCGATATTTTTGGTGTTCCAGGCGATTTTGCCTTCCCTATTCAGGATGCGGTGTGTGAAGATTCACGACTGCGTTGGATTGGGAACTGTAACGAATTAAATGCCGCTTATGCTGCCGACGGTTATGCTCGTATCCGCGGTATGGCTGCACTAAATACGACCTTTGCTGTTGGTGAGCTGAGCGCTCTCAACGGTGTCGCAGGGGCATTTGCCGAGTCTTTACCTGTTTTTCATTTGGTCGGTATGCCATCAAGCACGGTTCAGGCATCAGGTGTGATTGTTCACCATACGCTGGGTGATGGTAATTTCACCGCATTTTATGAAGCAACCAAACACTTTGTTTGTGCTCACGCCATCATGACACCGGAAAACTGTGTGGCTGAAACAGAGCGCCTTATCGCAGCGGCTCTCCGTTACCGTAAGCCTGTGTATATGGGCTTTCCGAGTGATTATGCTGAGATGCCAATTATCGAGTCTGACGTACCACAAGCCACGGCAGCACAAAGTAACCCGGCGGCTTTGAGCTTGGCTGTAGAGGCTATCGCAGAGCGTATAAACCGCAGCCAGAAAACCTGTATCTTGCCGGGGATATCGATTGCGCGCCATAACTTGCGCCAAGAGGCATTGGAATTAGTGAACAGCACCAATCTCCCGTTTGCAACCATGTTTATGGATAAGAGCGTCCTGGATGAATCACACCCTAATTATGTCGGGATCTACAATGGCCACTTGCTGAATGATGATGTGAGTGAGTTTGTTGAAGGGTGTGACTGTATCCTGAAGATAGGTGCCATGTTATCTGATTTTAATACCGGTGCTTTTACCGCAGATTTTTCCCGTGCCGATACCCTTAACATCGAACCCGAATTTGTGCAGATCGGCGAGACGCGTTATAACAACGTGATGATGCGAGATGTGTTGACTTCTCTGGTCGGAAAAGTGGTAAGAAGAACAGAAACAACCTCCATGCCTCACGCTACCGCGATACCATTGGTTTCAGAGACAGGAAAAATAACCGCTGATTACCTCTATTCTCGCTGGCAGGAAATGCTGAAACCTGACGATATCCTCGTTGCAGAGACTGGCACTGTGTCTATGGGGATGGGCTTTGCGCTGCTACCACAAGGTGCAACATTCCATAATCAAACGTTATGGGGTTCCATTGGCTGGGCCACACCCGCAGCATTAGGTGCAGCCATCGCAGCACCAGAAAAGCGAACCGTTCTGGTCACAGGAGAAGGCTCCCACCAGTTAACAGCTCAAGAGATCAGCCAGTTCCATCGTTATGGCCTCAAACCTACTATTATCGTGCTTAACAATGACGGTTATTTGATCGAACGTTTACTCTGTAAAGACAGTGATATTTATTACAACGATTTGGCTCAATGGAAATACAGTAAATTACCAGAGGCAATGGGTTGTGAAGGTTGGTTCAGCATTCGTGTCACGACATGCGAAGAATTGAATGACGCCATTGAGTATGCAGAAACATGTGATTGTGGTGTCTATATTGAGGTGGTGACGGAGAAATATGTCACTTCAGCATTAGCTGCTAAGTTACACGACTCAATTGACACATTATATTCGATGTAAGGCTCTGTCGTATTAAGGCGCCGCCAGGTAACGCATTGTTTTTTTTTGATGTTACCTGCCCATATCGCTGATCAGAAACTGACGTGGTCAACAAAAGTTGGCCACGGTTTTAAAGTTTTCCCAATACAAACGCTCTGATTCCTTAGGTGTTAATCCAGCATTATATTGGCGGAGTCTGAGCTGACATTAATAACCGATGATATAATTCATTATGGTTCTATTTACTTCATTAAGATTCGCGTATCCACAGTTGGGTGCCCACTCCGACTTTAGACTGCGGAAAAACGCTCCATTGGGCTATTTCCCCTGCAATTCCCACGACGACTTATGCTCTATTTGAGCCGATACATCCACACTAACCATCTGAATTATCTACTGGTAGTAGTGACTCCGTTGGTCAGAGTGATACATCACTCCCGCCGGTTTACCCCTAACGTCTCAAGCCATCGTTAATACTTTCCCCATCAGCACTGAGTCAGGTAAAAACGACATGACCCAGCCTATTGGCTTACGGGAAAATAAATCCAGAACCACTGCCAGCCCCCTACGTTTACGGTTAGATGCAATGGCTGCGTCACTCATCCAAACACATACCTGAAAGACAAATTTAGCCAGATCGATACCGATGACTTTATCGCGTTCATGCTGCTGTACCGTTGAAAAGAGAATCACTCAGCATAAGTGTGGCTGGGTTTACGATGAAGAGGGACGTCCATTACATCATAACGACCTATCAGTCACACTGAGCGTTCAATGGGTATGTCACTCAGAAACTCGGTTGACATCAGGGTACTGACCAACTGACTATAACTGAACAGCCTTCCCTGGCTGTTGTAAAGCGTTACAGTGTGGCCACTTGCGGCCTGTTTACCTGTTGCAAATAATCCAGCACGTCCTGTACTCGCTGCCATTTCATCCAGGTTTGATCATCCAGAGGCTGTTCCGTATATTTTTCCACTGCGGATACCAACTCCAACATCTCCAGCGAATCGAGGTGGAGATCGATAATCAGGCGCGATTGCAAATCCCAACTTTGTATCGCGCCTGCATAGGCGCGAATCTGCGTTAACTCTGACTTAAGCCAGCATTCTTGAGGGTTTTCTGGTTGCATCACTTAGCCTCTTGCGGGTTATTGGGTGAACTACTATTGGTGAATTTACCCGCGCGATATCGATCTTTCTCAGTAAGACCGCGAGTCCCTGCGCCCTCTTGAGTCAGTACCACATTAGCACCCTTGTTATTGCTCCAGGATTGCGTCAACTCAGGGATCGGAGTATTTTTTCCAACTCCAACAAACTGATTACCAAACGCATTGACCGAAGAGACATTTTTTTGCGACGAGTCCCCCAACTGGTAACGTTTTTTCCCAGCGAGATCGCGAGTCTGCCCACCAGAAGTCGTTATCACATCAGAACTGGTGTATAGCTTGGATGGTGCTGGCTTATTAGTACTCAACTCAGCCCCCCACGGATTAACACGCTTGTCAGCCGTTACTTTAGTCGCGGAAACCACTGGATTAATACCATCAGCGTGATTGGCTGTTGTGTTTGAATTTAATTCAATATCCAGCGTAGTAATAAAGTTAGTTTTTTTTGCTGGTACGTTTAAATCCACCTTATAACTCACGGGCGGCACATTCTGCTGAATCTTAGTCGCATCGGAGGCGGCTGTTGTCGCAGGGTTCGGTTTTGCCGTATCCTTATTAAGCTGGCTCTCAGCCTCGACCATAGCGGGAACCGTATGATAAATACCATCCGCAGTTTGTTGCAATGTTCCGTCTGAATTCACTTGAATATCCAGCGTAGTAATAAAGTTAGGTTTATTTACTGGTACGAGTGAATCCGCTTTATAACTCACTTGTGGCACCTCCTGCTCAGTCTTACCCGTACCGCGTAATGCTGTGGCCGCAGGACTTTTTGGCATCATCCCTTGAAATGCAGTCCCAAATTTATTGACTACATTGGGCTGTTTTCCCTCAATATTCTCCTTGGCATAACGCTGTTTTCCAGCAAGATCGGAAACCTGCCCGCCAGAAGTCGTTATCACATCAGAACTTGTGTGTAGATTGGATGGTGCCAATGCATCCATACCGAATAAAGTCCCCTGAGCATTATAAGACTTCCCCGTCACCAGCTTAGCCGGAGGCATCTGTTTAGTATCGCCAGCGTCTCCCGACACCTCCTCTGAGTTCAACACATTATCCGACACAGGAATATCTTTTGCTGCGGATAAACCCTGTGTATCACTCACTTGAGACGCATCTTGCTTGACCTGCTCAATCTTACCCGTACCGCCAGTGGTAAATTCTGATGACGGCATTGGCGAGCTATCAACTACATCGAATAATTGAGTAGAAGAGTGCGCCATATCTGCTTGTGTTTGATTGGTCGCTGTACTCTGAGGCTTGCCATTCTCAGGTTTAGTGGTGGCCGTCGTGCCTGACAAATTAATATTAATGGTCGAAACATTATTTGAGGTCGGTGGCGGCGCATTATAAGTAATATAATAATTATTAGTAATATTAGTAATATTAGACGCGGCAGGCCCAGGACTAGCCGCTTTATTACCATCAACTGGGTGTGACTGCCCTATATCATTGTCGGCGGCAAGCTCGGCAGGAGGTGATGTTTCCTGGGCCTCAGCGTTTGTAATAAGCCCCGCAATCATTTGCGTTTTTTGCTCCAATGCCTGGATCAGTGAAGACATTACCACCATTTGATCGCCTGTATTTTTGTGCCCAAAAAACTCTTTCTTCAACTCCTTAATTATAGAGTCATTAGATCTATTTTGGTCAACATAAAGATGCTCAACGACCTTCTCTGGATTATTTTTTAACTCTTCCAGACGCTCAGGTGACAATACACTCGCCAGCTTAGCAATAACATCCGAATAAACAGAGCGATCAAGATAGTCTGAGCAAAACTTTTCCAAGTTAGCTTCCTGTCCGGTTTTCTCAGAGAAACCCATCTCGTTATAAATATCAGAAGTGAATATTTTTAACGCATTATATGCTAAATTTTTATTTGCGGTGGAATCAGGTTTTTGGGATAACTTATCCATCGCATTATAGAAGCTCTGTGCCTTATCCATCAATGCATCATTTTGCTTTCCTGTAGGCAAAGCATTAAATAATGTTAGCGCCACTTTGGTGCCATATTTTAATGTTGATTTTTTAAACCACTATCGCCACCTTGATTCATCACCTTGGTGAATTCATCTAAATTATCGATTTTGACACCCTTTTCTTGCAAGCTATTGAAAAAGGTCTCTATATGGATGGCACTATTCACGTCCCTTAATGGTTGACCATTAACAGAGTTTGATTCGAAATAGAAAACTCTACCACTAACCCCCCCTTCTTCGAAGGAAACTGGGCAAAGTTGTGAATTGGTCACTGAAATCCCAGAGAGGTTTCTCGCCACAGTATTCTGATTCGGAGCAGAAGATTTACCAAGACCAATTCGTGGCATACAGGATTGAGAGCGTTGTAAAGTCGGCTGCGCAATCATAAATAACCTACCTTTTATAAACAGTTTAAAAAATTTGCAATACAACAGTGCGCACCGGTTTCAAAAAAAATATCCAGCACTCTGCGGCATACCGCTGTCTAAATATTTTAAGACGATTATATTATTACGGGTTTGCGTCACGCTGCCTGAATAAGTAGCAGGCCATAAACCCTGCCACCATTTATTTATTGTATATAACCTAGATTATACTGATGTAAATCTTTCGTCATTTGTACCAGCAACTGAATAAATGTTTCAAAGGTACTATTATCCTGACGAAATCGCTCTAGCAATTGTGACACACTGCTATTTACGGTGTTTTTCTGACTATCGATAGAGGCTTGCAAACTCTGAAACGCTTGAGAAGACATATTTACATCCCCCCATTCATATCCGTTAGAAGTGTTATTTTTCGCACTCTCAATGACACTATTAAATATGTTTCTGATAGGTTTTAAATCGGGCAATATCTCGATATCCCCAGAGGAGCCTCGTTGTACAATAAAACCATCTCCTAGTTTCTCGTGCCAAAAGCCTAGCGCACTATCATCACCAGCGAAAGTATGAATGGGTAAAGATGGACTATTGCTATTTGCCCAATTTACAAAGTGTGGGTTATCACTAGCCGTATCGAAACCCGTATATTTTTCAAGTGTAACTCTCATCTCATCTAAATAATTATAAGCGTGTAACTTTATTTTACCCTCACTACCTGATTTTATAAGGTCGCTTATTTTCCCGATGGCGGTATTAACATCTTTCATATACTCCGCGGCTTTCTGGTTAATTTTGGCATAAGTCTTCTGATAATTATCATGAATATTGCCAATCATGTCTTCCAGCGCCTTGATATGGGCTGGCGTCCCTTGATCATTTTTTTTTGCACGCAGTCCTTTTGCTTCGGCCAGATCCATTTCCGCGGCAAATTTTTTAAAATTAGCTTGGTAGTCGTCGCTACTGATTTTTTCCATACGGGTATTCTCCCGCGCCTTCATTTCCATCTCTGCCGGTAACTTAGGAAACGCATGGGGAACAGGCGACGCGGGCGGTTTGAACGCTTTAGGATTGCTGTCTATAACCTGTTGTGCTTGTATATAAGGATCGTCCCCAAGTTGATACAAGGCAGAGAGATTCATATCTTTCACGGGTATCTCCTGGGTGCTCGTTTCGGGGGCACTAGCCCCCATACTATTCATAGCGAGCCAGGGTTCCGCAGCATGATGCATGGATGAAATATCAAGTCCCATATTGATTCCTCCTTAACCCCGCATAACAATGTTGCGAAGGGTAGATCCGGTATCATTAACCAGGCCACTCAAAATCCCCAGAATCTCTTTCAGATCCTGCAATAACTTATCAATCTGTTTGTCTTTATCATTAGCAACACCACGGGCCGCATCTGACGCGGAGCTCTCCATCATTTTATCCGCTTCAGCCCGTTTGACTTCCTGCGTATTAGAAGCACTGGCCATCTGCCCCATGTTATCTGACAAGCGCGTGCTTTGATCCGCCACACTTTTTGCAGTGCTAAGGTCAGCGTTTTTCTGATCAAATTTCTGTCGCTGCAAATTACCCGTGCTCTCTGCTTCATTCACTCTTTGCTGCTGTTGCTGCTTAAATCGCGCCTGTTCGGTTTTGCTCGGTGTCGCAACTTGTGTCAAGGTTTTCCCATCCGCGCCAGTGTGGCTGACGGTACTCTTGGCTGACGCGCCAGTTTGATGCATCGCAAGTTTGAGTTCATTTGCATTTGCATGGTGCTGATTGGCGGGCTTCAGATGTTTATTAACTGCCTGATGTTGCTTAACGGTGATCCCGGTCTGCACGGCAGATCCTGCCAGAGTAACCCCAAAGCTGGTACAGAAACCGATGACGGCACTTCGGTAAATCTCTTTGCCTTCACGAATAGTTGAATCCGCGGCCATCTGAGTCATCTCAGCATTCAACGTATTGAACATAGTATGAATGTTACGTTCAGCAATATTCAGTTCCGCCATTACCTGACGTAACATACTCAGCAAAAAGTGCATCATGTCGCTGGACTGGATACCGATAAATTTAAGTTGTTTTGCCGAGTCCGCAGATTCAATTTTATTGATCCCCCCCTCCTGTCCGGTGCCGACTTTTTTGACTTCTTCTTGTAAGAAATCGGCCAGCATCGCCTGAGCAAATACCGCCAACTGACGCTGTTGCTCAGGATCTGCTACCAGTGCATCAAACTGGATGCGGTCACTGGCACTCATATCGACTTTAGCGTTTTCTCGTTGCAGCACCGCCGTCAGTACTTGTTGCTGTCGCGATAGTACGGAAGAATTATCCGAACGGCTGGTTTTTACATCCGTGAGCAGTTCACCAATCTGTGTCGACATCTGGTCAAGATTTATCGCCACAGTAGGAAGCGGCAATTGCGGTTTACCACCAGCACTGCCAAATTCTCTGGTTGCCATCTCGACATCTTGCAGGGCCAGCTTGCCGGTAGCATTTTGCTCTGGTCCCTGTAACTGAGACAGCAGTTCTTGATTGGGGTCAATATTGATGGCAGAACGATGTAGAGTTGGGTTATTAATTTGTACATTCATAAATAGTTTCTCCTAAAATTAAACAAAGCTGCTGCTTTTCATCATATTGGCTTTCGCCGCGCCGGACTCATTTAATGCTGTCATCATGCCCTCAAACATCTCATTGAGCTGTTCATGGCTTTTAGACATTGACTTAATTAACGCCTTTAATAATTCATCGAGCGCCTGGATAAAAGCAGTGTTCAGCATCATGCCCGCCAGCATCTCTTTCATATCACGGATAAAAGAATTAGCATGTAAACTCAGCCCGCCACTGACCGCCGCATTAGTCACCCCAAGCACCATATTGGTACTGTTAAGGCCTATTTCTATTTTACGTGCGGTTACATCACTGACTTTAACCATGTTGCCAGCTTTGCCAGCCATATTTGTCAATGGCTTGCTGAGGTTAGCCACCTTGCTCCCCATTTTGCCTGCGGCATTAATGAAATCACGCGGCAGCGCTTTCACCGCGCTTTTCATCAGGCCGGCCACTTGTTTGCCGACATTTTTCGTGACATTGGCCACGGTCTGCCCGATATTTTTGGCAAAAGATGACATCGAAAATAGAGAAATCGCGAGGAAAACAATGGCCGCCAAGACCATTCCTATAATGCCACCAATCTCTTTAGCCTTTTCTGCCGGTACACCACAGGCAATCAGCATGTTGGTAATACCCTTGGAGATTTCTGCCGATAGCATCTGCATCAGACCACTTTGTCCAGTCTCTTCCAGCACGATATCGGCCACCGTCATGGCAATACCAATCGCAGCGACAGCCAACATCAGCGGCCCGGCGGTACCAAAGGAGGCGATGGTTGCCACAACTGACACTGCCAGCATGATGTAACCAAAAATCTTACTGGCACAAGAAGCCGCTTTATTTCCTTCTTCTGCTTTGGCCTGAGCCTCTTCTGCTTCTTTAGCTTTTTTCTCTGAATCTTTACGTGTGGCTTCATTGATGGTTGCCATCACTTCCTGCTGTTGACGCATATTTTTAATTGAGTCGTCGTTCAACGCCTTCTTCAGTTGCGCGGTCAACAGCGTCAGTAGCGCCAGTGAACTCTCCCAACGCTCACCGTCAACTTCTGGCGGTCGGGACGCATTTTCAATAAAGTTATTGATTTCTTTTCGATTATTGTCTGCCTTTAGACCGACAACCGTCGACTGCTGTAGGGCCTGCTCATAAGTATCCTGAAGCTGCGCTGTGTCAGATTCGGCCAGGCTCAGCTTACCATTCAGTGCCGTGAGGCTGTTGGACACCTGCGTGACTGTTGTTTGTAATGTACGTTGTCCGCTGCTCAGTAAGGTTATCTCAGCCGTCAGCGACTCAAATTGCGCCTGCTGGGCCGGGGTTTGCGGTGGTGTAGGAAGTGCCTTCAGTTCCGACCTAGCCTGAGCCAACTTCTGCTGAGTTTTGCTTAATTTATCTTCAGCGCTAACAAGTTGTGTTTTCATCCCTTGCTGCTGTTGCTTCAGCTCTGTCACCGTCTCTTTGCTTTGTTGCCAGGCCTGATTGCCTTTTTCAACCTTATCGGTGGCAATTTGTAACTCATTGACCCCGTTTTCCAGTGCCGACAACAGCACCTCTCCCTGTGCGCGCAGGGCAGAGGATTCGGCATTAATCACTTGTAGACGACCGCGCAACTCTGCCAGATTGCCACTACTTAATATCTGTCGCAGTGTTGCTATTGAGCCTATCAGCGATGCTGTAGCATTAAAGCCAGAAGCCTTGCTGCTTGCCTCTGAGCCAAGCATCCCTGCGGCACCCGCAGCAGCGGAGGCACCTGCTTCTTCTGCTGGCTGCTGATAAGTTGAAGCCTCAGCTTTAGCCTGCGCCAAGGTCATCTTAGGTGCCGTAAGTCGTGGCGCGCCCTCTTTGGCAGAACGCCGCTCTTGTTCAGTGGAAGCCAGCTCGCGGCAAGCATCCTCCAGTGCCAGAAGATTTTTGGTGCTATCATTACGTATCGCATTAATATTCACGCCTTGAGTAAAGGCGCGAATATTATTAATTCGATCACTGTTAATCTGCGTTATATCGGCCATATTATATATTTACCTTATTCAATCAGAGTTATTCTTCTGCTGGCTCATTCTCTGTCAGGTTTTTCTTTAATGCGGTTAGATATACGGAGGATTTTTGTTGCAACTCCGAATCATTACTCTTATTAAAGGTACTTTCAAAACAATGCAACGCAGCACTACTTTTTTTCAGCATTAAATTACATTGTCCGGCATGGAATAATGGGCGGTAATCATCTTTTGCCAAAACAAAAGCCAGTGAATAAAGTTCTGCCGCTTTTTCATAACGTTTCATCAGCTGGTAAACTGCTGCCAGCCCCATAACATAATCAGTATTATAAAAATCATAAATACTGAGAAAACGGAAAAACGTTTCGGCTTCACTCAATTTACCTTGTTGATAAAACTCATAGGCATAAGCATAAAGCCCATCCATAGTATTTTGTGGGATACCATGAATATCTTTATAACTGGTTCCGTCCATTAATGCCTGGCAAAGTTCATCAAAAACAATATCCATATTTTCTGTCTGATTTTGTTCTGCATCATGCTTCTTGTTCATATATTTTCCTAATTAATAATATTCAAATATGATGCAATGCTGATGTTTGCATCATAAATAGTTAGAACGGTTAGTTCTTATAAAAAACGATTCAATTTAACTTGGTGTACTGCCGTTAGTTTCTTGCTGTGCCTGCTTACTGGCAGCACTGTTTTCCTCAAGCAGCTCCAGCGCGGCATCCACATCAATGCCCATTTTTTCCAACTCCACTCGTATCAGCCAGTTAATGACATGCATCACATCATCCAGCCCCTGCTCATCAATAAAGCTGTCTTTACGATAATGTCGCCATAGCTGCCGTGCTAAAGGAATATCCCTCACCACCGGTACACCCTGGCTTTCGGCATAGGCAACCACTGCTTTTGCCTGTAACCCCTTAGTTTTCATCATAATAAACGGCAGCGGTGCAATATCCGTATTAAAATAGATTGCCATCGCGATATGCGTGGGGTTCGCCATAATAAAGGTTGAGTCACGAACATTCGCTTTCACCTCTTCTGACAATAATTCCTGATGCAACCCTCTACGGGCACTCTTAATATGCGGATCGCCATCGTTATCTTTGTGTTCCTTTTTCACTTCTTGTTTTTCCATTTTCAAATCTTTCATAAACAGGAAAAACTCAGTCAAGGTATCAATTAACAAAATCAACAATGCCACAGCCAAAAACACGATAATAAAAGTAATACACAAGTGCCCCCACTGGCCGATCATCCCATTAATTGTCGTGCGGTAGAGCATAAATATCTCTTGCCGCCAGAAAATAAAGAATAACGCCGCCGAAGCACCGAACACCAATAAATAAAGAAACGCTTTCACCAACTCTTTTAATGAGCGCAGTGAAAAGATCTTTTTAAATCCAGAAATCGGATTTAAGTGAGAAAAGTCAATTTTTAGTGCTTCAGTCGCTAAACGAAAGCGGCTCTGTAGCAACGAAATAATGGCACCCGGTAAAAACAGGCCAACAGTACCGGAACAACCGCCAATAAAAACAAGCTGTAAAGCTTATCCAGTAATGCCTCGACACCAATTGCTGAGGGTGAAAGCAAAATCTTTTGCAGTAAACTGCCCAAGCCCATCAAACTGGAAAAACCCGATACCGCAAAAGCCCCGGCAACCAGCACCACTGCGGCAACCATATCCTTACTTTTAAAACTTTGCCCTTTCTTCGCCGAGTCACGAATCTTTTTGTCTGTGGGCTTCTCTGTTTTTTCAGCCATAACGTCTCCCCACGATTATTACTGCGTCACACCAAAGATGTCGTGCAACGGACTCAGGGAGATCATATTAGCCAGAATAGAGGGAACCTCATTCTGGAAATAGAGCAGGAAGACCATAAATGCAACAGCAGATTTAATCGTTAATGATAATGAAAAGGCATTAAGCTGCGGGCAAAAACGGGAATATAGCCCCAGTGCTACCTCAGTAATAAATAACGTCACCAGAATAGGGGCGGCTAATATAATGCCCTGCACCACTAACTGGTTAAGCCAACGCCCCAATGGCAGGCTGTCAAAATGAGTGAATCCACCCGCAAACGGCAGCAGTCGGTAACTCTCGGCAAGGGTCTGCGCCAATTGATACATCCCCCCCTGCGCCAGGAAAATCATGACTACAATATGGCTGACTAACACCGACATCTCTGAGGATTCCACACCATTAGCAGGGTCGATGGTATCGCTAATGGTCGCTCCACGCTGGTTATCGATCAGTTCACCGATAATATTTGCAATAAGAAACGGCAGGCTCAGGATAAAAGCCAATACCAAACCGATTGCCAGTTCATAAATAATTATTTCGCCAAGGCTGGTCTCTTCCCAGTTAATTTCACGGGCGGAGAAAAAAGGCCACAGCCCCAGAGCCAGAAAGATGGCAACACAGTTTTTGATCATGCCGCTGTTAAGTAACTTGCTACTGAGAAAAGGCAAGAAAAAGAATACCGGCGCAATCCGCACCCAAGCCAACGCTAACTTCATCAGCCCAGTCTGAAATGTAGAATAGAGCGATACATAAAAAGTCAGCATATCCTGATTCATCACCCCACTCCTGCTGGCGACAACGCGATGGCCAGCACTTCTGTGGCGTAGTTCATTATCTTGTCCGACAACCAACCTGAAATCATAAAGAGCGTGCCAAATACCGCGAGTAATTTGATACCAAAAGGCAGTGTCTGCTCTTGTAGCTGGGTCACGGTCTGAATCAGTCCGATAAGCAGGCCCACTGCCGTCGCTACCATCACCGGAATCGCCGACAGCAGCACAATGAGAAGCATGGCTTTATTACTGGCGTAAATAATTTCTTCCATAAGTTTGTTACCTGGCTAATGCTGCGCCAGCTCCATGTATTGCATAATCAGCCCCTTGGAAATCAGCGACCAACCGTCGATTGCCACGAACAAGATCAGTTTTACCGGAACAGAAATAGTCACCGGACTCATCATCATCATCCCCAATGCAAGCAGAATGCTGGAGATAATCAGGTCTATCACCACAAAGGGCAGATAAATATAAAACCCAATTTCAAACGCCGATTTAATTTCACTCAGCGCGTAAGCCGGTAGTAGGGAAAACAATGTTGGCTCACGAGTATCTGCCTCGTCCATCGCCTGTTCTTCACTACGCCCTTGTTGCAACGACTCGAAAAAATTGAGCAATTCTGGATCGGAGTACTTCTTTAAGTAGGCTTTGTAACTCCCCAGCCCGCCTTCGACGAAGTTATCCACCGAATCAACATTGCTGAAATCAACCTGTTCGGTGCGCATATATTGATTCACATCCTGGATCACTGGCATCATTACAAACAGTGACAATAATAGTGCGATCCCGTTGAGTGTCAGGCTGGATGGCACCTGTTGCACCCCCATAGCATTGCGCACCATGATGAGCACGATTGAGATTTTCAGGTAACAGGTTCCCGCCGCGATGATAAAAGGCAGTAACGTCGAAAATGCGATAATCGCCAGTAACGGGATATCCCCTGGTATCGTTGGCATAATACTTATGCCCCCAAGCTGCCCTGGCACGCCAACCTTGTGACCTCCAGACCCAGTTCTTCGTCATCACCGATATAGACCAACTCCCCTTCAGCCACCAATTGTTTATTGGCGTAAACCTTCACTTCCCGGTCTTTATCCGCCCCCAGTGAGTACACCGCTCCCGGCTGGATATGCGCCAACTCTTCCAGCGGAATCTCACTGTGGCCCAGTACAAAGGTCAACTTCACGGTCAGTTTGGTCACATCGAAGTGACTTGGTAAGTTTTCAGGCAGCACCTCATCTAGTGTGGGTACCGTTTCTTCCACTTCCTCTATATTGTCAATATTCTCTTCTATCACAAACGCGCCCTCTTGCTGTTTTTGAAAGCGGGCCACCGGGCGACCCGTTACTATTAAGTGCAATTGCAACTGTTGGATACGGAGCACATCGCGCAACGCTAATGATTGTAATAATCCGGCGCTGATGTGGCTGTATCCCAACACCCAGTCAATCTGCTGAGTGACACCTTTCCATACCTGCTGCCCGGCGGGCAGTGCCGTAAGTTGGCTGAAAGGAGAAGCTGTTAGTACCGTACCCAGTGTGGGTTCTACCACGGTTAACCAAGGCTGATTGACCTCTTCGCCATCGACAATCCCAAAGCTTGCTATGCGAAATGTGTCAGAGAAAAAAGTACGCTTACTGTTTTCTTGAGTAAAAATGTCAACCAGGCTTTGGTTATCCAGCCCCTGCCAGGCACAACTGTTCAGTTCGGGCCAGTAGAAGCGGCACCAATCTTCAACCGCAACCAGGGCTGAAATGTTTTCAGTGACACTGCTCAGTTCCAGTCGGAAATAACGCTCTCCCGCTTGGGGAGTGATGGCGTTTCTGTCTGGTTGATAGCGTTGCTGCCAGCGCGTAACCTGAACCTGACGCGTACTGAGTCGACGGATATTCAGCATAATTATGTTTCATCCTCCTGCTCTGACTGTTGCTGACCACGGCGTTCTTCATCATGGCGCTCATCGCGAAAATGCAGCGGATTCTCCGACTCCAATAAATGGTGATGACTCTCTAAAGTCTGCTGAACTTCAGCACTGTTGGTCATTGCGGTCAGTTCGCCGGCTTTGGATAATTCAAATGTCACCACCGGGCTGTTCTTCCACTGAGTAAAGGTGTAACTCAGGGTTCGACGCCCTACGGTAGTTTCACCCTCTGGCGCGGCAGACTCAGGTAACGCCGCCGTCAATGCCGAAGGCGCTGTTTTCACCTCTTCAGGCTGAGTGATGGTGGCTGCCTGAGCCGCCCATTGCGGCGTAGTCAGCACTTGTGTTCGGTTATCGTTTAGCGTGCTTTCCTTTTTCTCCGCCAGCGGCAAAGAAGATGTTAATTCAGGTGCAGACTCAGATGAGGCCACCATCGGCTGTTCAACTGCAAAACGAGGCATCTCCTGCGAAACAGAGGTGTAAGACATCTCTTCTTTCTGCTCCACCCCTGGAACAGAAGCGACAGAGACTGTCGACATCTCCGGCTTCTCTCTGCTTGCTGAAACCAAACGAGGCTGTGGCTGCTCGCCGTTATCTCTCGGGACAACAGGCGACTGCGTCAATGTTTCTGTCAGTTTGGTCAATACTTCTGTCGCCACCGCACCACTCGCTTTATCCACAACAGGTTTCGTCCGCGTTTCCTCTAAAACCGGTGGCCGTTCTGCCCCCTTATGTCCTGGCACCCAAACACCCTGTTTTTGTACTGGCATCGCGTCTGGTTGTTGCGCAATATTCGGTAACGCCATCTGTTTACTTAACGGCATACTTTTTGTTGTCATCATCGGCGTAAACTGGGAGGCCGATAACTGCTCCTCGGCCTGCTTTTTGCGCTGCTTTGCTTTAGCCAGCAACTCCGCCATTTTTTTTTTGTCGCCTCCTGCTGAACTGATTTCACTGCCTGCCCATTATCGCCACGCAATGTTTCTGGCCGGGATACAGCGGCAGGTTCATCTTTTCGGATATCAGGAAGGGCGTTATTCGCTACCTGTTTTATCGCCACCATATGTTGATAATTCCTCAATTTCGTATTGCTGTTGAAGCTCTCTATTTAAACGTCTTCTGGTACTTTCCCGCTTCAGATAAGTTCGGAATTTCTCGCACCGATTGTTGGTATCTCGTAATTGGCGCTGCATCTGCCTTTGCCTCTGCTCTTGCGCCTTCTGTTCCGTCTGGACGTTTACCAAGTCATATAACTGACGGGCAATTTCAGACAATAAGGTCGCCTTATGACGCTGGCGTTCAAAAAAAGCTTCACGGGTTAGTTCCGCAGCCTGGTCATACAGGCTGCTTTGAGCTTCCATAACCTGGATGCGCGTGCGGATATCATGCTGCTGCTGCTGTAGCGCCAAGATTGAGCGCCGTAACATCTGCTGATCGTGTTTGATCCGCTCCAGCCGCCGTTGTGTGAGGCTCAGCAGATTCTTTACCATCAGTCTGCCAACTCACTGAGTTGATTGAGAGTAGCTAAAAACTCGCCGGGTTCTTCCATCTGCTGCTGCAAGAAAGACTCGATCACTTCTCTGTTGTCCAATGCATGGTCGTTGTCGGTATTCTCACCGCGCTGGTACTCCCCAAGATCGAGATAGAGCTGAATTTGTGCCAGTCGTGCGAGCATATCGCGCGTTTTGGCCGCATCCTGACGATGTTGTGGTGTGGTAACCTTTGAGAAAACACGACTGATACTGTGTAGAACATCAATCGCTGGGTAGTGACCGCGCCCGGCAAGTTGTGCGCTAAGGTAGATGTGGCCATCGATTATCGAGCGAATCTCATCACCAATCGGATCGGATTCTTCTTCGCTCTCCAGCAGTACGGTATAAAAAGCCGTAATGGAACCCTGTTGCAATGCGCCGGGCCGTTCCAGTAGCAGTGGAAGTTGCTCGAAGACCGATGCCGGATAACCGCGCCGTGCTGGAAGTTCCCCCGCCGCCAATGCCACATCTCGCAAGGCGCGGGCGTACCGGGTCATGGAATCGACAAACAGCAGCACATCTTTGCCCTGATCGCGAAAATATTCCGCCATCGCCGTCGCCAGTAGAGCCGCATTACAACGCTCAACCGCAGGGCTGTCTGACGTGGCGTACACCAAAATGGTTTGCGCTGCACGCGGGGAAGCCTGCAATTCATGAATGAATTCCGTCACCTCACGGCCACGTTCGCCAATTAGCGCAATGACACAAATATCGGCCACCGCATGGTTCATTATCATGCTCATCAGGGAGGTTTTGCCGCTACCCGCCGCTGCAAAAATCCCCATACGCTGCCCCTGACCACAGGTGAGCAAGCCATCAATAGCTCTGACCCCCGTCACCAGCGGAGTAGTAACCGGGCGGCGTAAATTGACGCTGACTGGCGGGCTATCAACTCGACACAGAGTAGTGAGTGGTGGTTCTGACGATGCAGTAACATTGCTCAGCACCCCCACTTCTTCTCCTGCGGCATTGTAAATTTTGCCCGCCAAGTGCTCTCCCATCACAAAGACAAAAGGTTGACCAGTGGGACGGATCACCACTTCACGCGTCAGCCCTTGTGCTCGCCCGATCAGACTGAGAATGGTAAGCCCTCCCCTAAAACCCACCACCTGAGCTTTAGCAATCACTTCCGGCTGACACAAATCACGCTCGATCAGACAAATTTCGCCAATAAAGACTCCGTGTAGCGGAGCCTCGATCAAGCAACCATGGATACGCGATGGGTGCGCGCAGATATCAAAGAGATTCATAAATCAGGCAGTCAGCAGCGTGGTTAGTCGATGACTGCGCTCATAAAACTCATTTAGACTGTCAGCAAATAACTGTGAATCATTCATCGCTTCCTCACGCATCACGGCGGAAAGCACCAAAGTGTTATCCATGAAACTCAATGCGGGCTGCCCGACCTGAAAATTACGTGGGGTATATTCCAGTAACTCACTCAATAATGTGTGGCCAAGCGCTTCAAGATGCCCCATTTGGCATTCAGACAAGTTGCTCCATAAAATAATATCGTTAGTTAACAGATCAACATTAATAGGTGGTGCCTCATTCAGCTCTAACTGAATAGTGGAATGACAGTCGAGTTGCGAGTTAATGAGATCCTGACGCCCTTCGGTGGATAAAAAAGAATTCAATGCATCAACAAAACGGTATTTCATGGTAGTTCTCCTTACACGGTTTTAATTACATTCACTTTCACTGTCTCGGAGATCTCGTTAAATGAGAGCACCTCCAGTTCAGGAAAACGACTTTCAAGAATTTTTTTCACAAAACGACGAATATCTACAGGCACCAGTACATTCATATCTCGAACAGAGAGATAACTGTTTTCCACTGCCTGAGCGAATGCCTGAATAATGTCATCGGTTTTTTCTGGCGCAAGGCTGAGGAAACCACCGCCAGAGGCCTGACGAATCCCTTGGCGAACCATGTCTTCAAATTGGTCATTAATCATCAGGACATTCAATCGACCGTCGGTCGCAAAACGAGATGAGATATAACGGGCCATCGCACCACGTACATATTCCACCAGCATCATGCTGTCCTTCTCTTTTGGCACCCACTGCACAAGAGTTTCCAAAATCAGTTTCATATTACGGATGGAGATTTTTTCCATCAGCAGACGTTGAAATACTTCAGTAATCTTTTGTACCGTCGCGTGGCGATAACACTCTTTTAATAATTCAGGGTATTTCTTTTCCAGATCGTCAAGCAGATTTTTAGTTTCCTGAATCCCGAAAAACTCATTAATATGATGCAATAATAAAGTTCCGATACAGTCGATAATTTCACTAATATCATCACGCACCATTAAGCCTAGTTGTTTAATCTCTTCCTTATGTTTACTGGCAATCCAGGTACTGATGGCACCATGCTCATCAGTAAAACGGGTTAAATCCAGCCCCAGATATTCCAGCTCATCATTTATAGTAAGAAGACGTAAACCACCAAAGCAAATGTTATAATCTCCCGCACGAATTTCATTAATCAGAACAATAATTTTGTCGTTTGGCACCACTGGCGAATAGTTAATAGCAATATCAGGAATGCGGTAGCCATAGCGCACAAAAATATCTTTCTTAATACGTGAGAGAAAACTATTTTCCTCCAGCAATGACTTATGTACCTGGCTCACCGAAATAATAATGGGCAGCGTTTCCGGTACATATTCATCTTCGGATACCTGACTTTCTCGTCGCGTTTCGCCTTCCGCCACTTCAGAGCTGACTTCAGCGTCACTGTGTTCTTCACCGGAGACACGTTTTTTATCCTTACGCTTCTGATGATGGCGATACCACAACAGCGCCACCATTAAACCGGATAAGAACAAGAAAATGGATGTAGGAAACCCTGGCAGGAAACCGATACTACAGACGATAATAGCGGTAACCAAGATAGTGAAATCCTTGGCAAATAACTCAGAGACAATATTTTCACCGAGGTTTTTATCATTGCCGCCCACACGAGTCACAATAAAACCCGCACTAATAGAAATAAGCAGCGCTGGTATTTGCGCTACCAAGCCATCACCAATGGTCAGCAAAGTAAAAGTATTCAGTGCCGTAGACATATCCATGCCTAATTGCGCCATTCCGACGGAGATACCACCAATCAGATTGACAAAAATAATGATAATCCCAGCGATAGCATCGCCTTTAATGAATTTCATCGCACCATCAAAAGAACCGTACAGTTGGCTCTCATTTTCCATATCACTGCGTTTCTGTTTTACGGTTTCCTCATCGATCACACCGGCACGCAGATCAGCATCAATGCTCATCTGTTTACCCGGCATGGCATCAAGTGAGAAACGCGCAGCCACTTCAGCAATACGTTCTGAGCCTTTGGTAATAACAATAAACTGCACGATAGTTACGATGGCAAATACCACCATCCCAACCACCAAGTTATCCTGAATAACAAACTCGCCAAAGGTGGCTATAATGTCACCGGCATCAGCTTCCAGTAAAATAAGGCGGCTGGTACTGATCGATAATGCTAATCGGAATAAGGTTGTAATCAATAAAATTGAGGGAAATGAACGAAAGTCCAGTGCTCTGGTAATATAAAAAGATCCCATAAAAATTAGCACTGAAATCATAATATTCAGGCCAATCAACAGATCTACTAAAATCGTCGGTAACGGTATAATCAACATGGCAATGACCATGACCATGATGACCAATACTAATAATTCAGGACGATTTCGAATATTTAATAATAGCCCGCTAATCTTATTCATGGAATATTCTCTTCTTTGTCATTTAATACCCGTCGAGCCATAGCAAACTCTTGATCCATAAGATGGCTCATACTTTCCTTCAATCCGTCAATAAGATGTTCGCGCTCTTCTAACGATGGGAAAATACCTATCGGCAATACGGAAAAGGCAATAATTAAAATCTGCAAAAAACGTGCGCGCATATCCGTGCTTAATGCACCAAGTTGCTGTGAATAAAATGTGAGCAAGTTATCGTTAAAACTCTCTTGACCACGAATGCCACTGGTAAATAATTTGCTGAGCAGTTTCTCATCGCTCAAACCAATAAAGGCAAAATCAGTCTGCGCAAAGCGTTGGCGGAAGATTCCTTCCAGTGACTGCATCTCTCTTAATCGACTGATACGATTAAACAGAGCACCAAATTCACTGACATTAATGCTCCCCAACGGTAATACTTGTAAGTCACAAGCTAAGGCTCGTGCCAGGTAACATATGATATTTTCACGCTCGTGGGCCACCAGCTCCTCTACCCATTGCTCATAGAGATAAACTGCCGGGCCGTCATAGCTGAGAAACTCTCGATACAGCATTCTCAAATTGCCCGCTGATTGCTGCATTTTCTGCGCAAATGCTTTTGCCACCAGAGCAATATTGATACCGGCCTGGGCACGGCGATCGAGGTCTTCCGCCTCTAGCTGCTCGCGTAATGCCTCCAGTTGTTCGAGCTGCTTACGCTTTAAGCGGCTGCGGTGAATCAATGCAGCCAACGCCATCAGCATATCGCTGGTATCAGTAAAATACTGGAGCAAAAAAGTGCGTAGCTGCTGTGGCGTCATCAACTTGCCGTTAAGCGCACCCTCAACTCGCAGGATTTTTTCATCCGCCTCACTATCCAGAATACGTTCAGAAAAACGCATCCATTCTTCTTTGTGGTCAGTCGTCGGCCCTCGGCGGCGCACATGGCTGGCCGCCAACATAGACATCGAGGCATATTCGCTACTGTTATCAATGACTCCCTGCCCACGCGCCGCTTCATCAGCATCATCATTGGCCTGTGCTGCCGAGGTACTTTTGTCACGTTGCCCCACTAAAAAGCGTGAGTTACCGCCAACAGGCCCTATTGCCACGGCTGACTCGCATACTTTTTCAGAAACTCAACGGTGCCACGTAACTGGCCATCGTGTCGGGTCAAACGTTCATTATCAGAGAACTGGCGACCATCCCAGGCTTCATTTTCATCCAGCAAACGTGGCTGAATCAGGAAGATACGGATCATTTTCTGCTGGTTATGCGAACGATACTTAAATAAGTTACCCAGCAATGGAATATCGCTTAACAGAGGAATACGCGTTTCACCCTCTTCAACTTGATCTCGGGTATATCCACCAATCAGCAGACTTTTGTCGCGACCGATGCGGGCTACAGTATTAATATTGGTGCGATTAACTTCCGGCAGCCCGCCGATATCAGCAACCTTACCGGTGTTATCGCGGTTTAATCCACCGTCTTCAATATTGACTTCCATTTCAACACCGCTCCCCCCGGAGAGGCGCGGCAGTACACTGATCATGGTGCCATAGGTTACCTGTTCTAGTGTCGCGACCCGATCCCCTTCCACCCGAGCATAAAAGCTGGTGTTGTTATCAAATAACGCGGGAACATTCTCCTGTGTCAAGATGACCGGGCGAGACACAATGCGGGCATTACCGGTTTTACTGATAGCGTCTATCTGAGCCAGAAACGTTTTGCTATCACTTAACGTACTGCGGTTAAAGGTGACTGAACCGCCAGCCACACCGATATTCCCCGCTTCCCAGCGCACCCCCAGATCGTCCACTTTGCTTTGCGTCACATCGATAATCCACAGTGATAGCTCCACTTGGCTACGACTGTTATCTAGGGTATGTACTAACTGACGAACATAGCGAATCTGTTCTGCACTGCCTTTCACTACCAAACTATTGCTGTCAGGATACGCCACCAGTGAAAACGGGCTGCTACGTTTAGAGTAAGTCGCGGGCTTCACTGCACTATTGAGTGGCCCGGTAACTGATGGTGGTACTGGAAACCCTGACTCAATATTGGGTTCTCCCTCTCTCGGCTGTATCGTCAAGGTACTTTCCGCCGTACCATTGTTGTCTTTGAACAGCGCATTCAGTGCCGTTAACATGCCGGGAATAGTAATGCTCTGCCCACGTTGGTTATAGGTACGGTCAGTAACTGATGAGTGTTTTAGCGGGATCACCGCGACTTCACCGCCGCTGGCCAAATCCTCTTGCTTAATGCGCTCATCAAGATACGCCGCAGCGGCACTAATCAACTCCACATAAAGCGGTGGCCCTGAGACAAACAGTAAACGGTTATCGCCTTGGGTACGTACTGGAAAACGCTTATCATAAATTCCAGTTTTCTGAATATAATTAAGCACCTGCCCACTGCCAGCAGCCTGGGTGTGAACAATGGCACTGCGCATCTCACTGTTGTCATAAACATAAATTCCAGCGCCATCGTCGTACCACACCAGTGCCATACGTCGGGACAATGCTTTAAACATTTCATCAGCATTCGCCAGATTAAAGTTCCCGGTAACGCGCTTTTGTGCCGCCAACTTACTGAGAATAATCGGCTTATCCAGCCGCTCGGCTACGGCATCAAACAGCTTACCGACCATGACATTATTGGCGACAAAGGAGTCATTCACTTTTTCCTGCCCAACGGGTAATGCCGTGATTACCTCTGCATTAAGAGGACTCATATTGCCCGCTAACAAAAAGAGTGAGAAATAGATCACTCCTCTAAATTTAACTTTCATATAAAATAGACTCCAAACGTCTTATTTCTGAGGGTGTTAACCCCAACTCTTTCTTGAGATCATTAGTAAAATGCGAAGCTGAGCAATATCCGGCGTCAAGGCCCACATCAAGGATTGAACCTTCACTTTCGATAAGTTGTAATACGGCAGATGCCATACGCACACTCATCATTTTTTTCTTGGCTGTTGCCTTAAAATTTTCTCTATACAATTGCCTGAAATAGGCCGCAGAGACGCCATATCGCTGACTTAAATAATTAATACTGACATTATCTTTTTGTTCCGAAGACGATAATAGAAAGCACATCATTCCGTAGGCTTCATATTTCCTTAATAGATCGCACCAAGTATTGAATTCCATTTGGTTACGCAGAATTAAATCAATCACTGTATTATTCACTGACATTTTGGTCGTACAATTTGTTGTATCGATGGAAATCACCTCTGGCCACGGTCGTGCCGCTACAGATGCTTTTTCTCCAGTATCCAAAAATGATTTACCCAATGCAGAATCAATCGTTGCGAGAGTCTCGGTGAGGTTGGCTAACGTGATACTGTGTAAAAACCAGTGAGTTTTATCTCCCTCAATCTTGTCGGGGTTGTTGCAAATAAACAGTGAAGGTTGAGTAATTACGACGTTTTTACCCGAATAAACAGAGCGAAACGTCAACGCCAGCGCCTGATCATCAGGTACAGCCAACACCAGGCTATCCTCCAAGGATAAACAATGGGCCGATTGCGTTACCGGCTTAGAATCATTATTTATTGCTGTCATCGCTCTTCGTCTCCAGCTCGTTATTTGAGTTGCAACACAATGACCGATGACGTCGATTTATTAAACGGAATCACTCGGAATAGCCATTACTCCCGTTAGAAATCCCCCCGGTAAGAAATAGTCCGGTCAATTCCGCTGACAAAAAAATCGTACTCGGCTTTACTTAGCACCAATTTGGTACAACGAGAAAATATTATGAGGGACACAGACAACCGCGTCTTAATAATGAGGATTGCCAGTGGGCCTCTAAGCGGTAATGAATTAATGCTCAAAGCGGGTAGCCACCGGATAGTCATTGGCCCTGAGCAAAGCTATTCAACTGAAACAGATAGTGACGGCTTCACCACCTATTGTTTGCCTGGTGAACAGGGTAATTATGAACTGGCGATCGTCTGCGACGATGATGTAATTTCAGAGCAGGAAACTGAGAGTGTTGACCAGTGGTATCTCACTTTAAACGGTGATTGCCCTGATATTAAACAACCGGTGATATTTCAAGAAGTGATGTTGGCTGAGCAGTTTCCTGTGGTGATTAAAATGTTGAACACCCCGTGGAATAGTGAGGAGAGTGTGCCCCTTAACGTGCAAACAACTGATGTAGAAAATGCAGTAAGTGATATCCGCACCAGCCCATCCGCAGAGCGTAAGTTTAATTCGGTTTATGTGGCCGGAATTATGCTTGCCGTACTTGCGACATTTATTGGTTGGCAGGTACTGAACTACAATAGTGAAGCGCGACAGGTCAAAACACTGGAAACCCTACTTCAGGGCAGCAGCTCTCCATTGACGGTAACGACCGGTGAAAATGGTCAGAGTTTGGTATTGGTAAAAACACAGCGTGATTTGGACTGGAGTACCCAGCGTTTATTGCGGGAGCATTATCAAGAACCGGTGACATTGAAAAAAATCACCAGTTTAGAAGAAGAGATCGAAACTCAGCTTGGCAAGCAAATACCTGGTCTGTTGAAAGTGGATTTAACTCTTCCTTGTCAGCCTGTGATTCGCTGGTTAAAAGGCGACTATCCCGCACCAGATAATAAACAGGTTTTGCAGACACTGACACGTTTTCTCGGTTGCCCGGTAAAAAGTCAGTTAGAGAGTTACAGCGCAACTGAACTGTTGCGCAAAGCGGAACAAGGTCTGACAGAAAGTAATGTGCCGTGGCGTGTGAGCAATAAAAGCGGAACGTCTATTTTTATTATTAACGCCAGCCTGAACGATAAGCAGGTGCTGTCGGCAATTGATTTTTCCAAACATTTCACAAAGAGATATGGGGTACGTCATATACAGTTCTCTATATCTTTGAGCACGAATCATCTGGCAGGAAAGTCGCTCGTTAATAATCCGAACGGCTATGTTCTATTGGATAATAACCACTGGTACTTTAATCCAGTGTCATTTTAAAACTAACACTAAATAACGAGGATATATATTATGGCTGCGATAGATGGAATTATGCCAACCGGTAACTGGGAAGCCAGTGCATATGAAACGACTAGCGCCAATTCAAAATGGGGAATGGCATACCGAGTCGGCGGTTTAATGAATGATAAAGTTAAGGCATTGGCTGACGAACTGAAAACAAGTCTTGAGAATACTGCGGAACTGGATAACCCTCTAACATTGGCGAAAATCTCCGCTCTTAATGGGAACTACAACGGTTCGCGTCAACTACAATCTAACCTAATAAAATCGCTTAAAGATACTTCTCAGGCGATTATTCGTAACGTGTAATATTATTATTACGTAATATCACATCACAGTGATATTACGTAATTATTAAGGATAGTTTATGTCAATGTTTATTAATATCTCTCCGGCTGTTCAGCCGATGGTAGAACAAAATATTGCGGCAATAGCGCCGAGTGGCTCGGTAGAAGATCGAGTTAGAAATATGTTTGCCAATTACAGCGTTCATGCCAGCCAGGAAAAAGCCGCTATTACCAATAAGGCAAACACTGTTGATGTAAGTAACCCCGCTGAGTTATTACAATTACAAAATCGTATCGGTAATTATAGTCTCAGTATCAATCTGATCAGTACGCTAACCCATAAGGGTGCCTCTGCCATCGACTCTGTCTTAAAAGCCCAGTAAATCATGAATAAGCTGACAAAACTTCTACTGGTAAGTGCTCTCTGCCTGCTATCTGGTTGTGATAACCAAGTGCTACTCACTGAACTTAGCCAGCGCCAGAGCAATGAAGTGCTGGCAGTCCTACAGGAAAATGGCGTGGAAGGGACACGCAGGGAAAATGGCAAACTGGGCAATTCCATTAAGGTCGCGCGCAGTGATTTTGTTACCGCAGTGGATTTGTTACGCCTGTACAACCTGCCTTCGAAAGAATCAGTGGAAATTATTCAGGCGTTCCCGGGGGATTCATTGGTGGCCTCGCCCCAGGCGGAACGCTCACGTCTGCTGTCCTTAATTGAGCAGCGGCTGGAACAATCACTACTGACTATTCCCGGCGTAGTGAACGCCAGGGTCCATGTCAGTTATCCCTTAAGTGGTAATAATCGGGTCAAGCAGCCACAGCAGGTTTCAAGTCTGGTGACTTACGCTGGGAATGAAGATCCTAAACTAATGATGAGCAAAATTAAGTTATTTCTCACCAACAGTTTTGCTGAAGCCAGCTTTGACAATGTTTCGGTGGTGGTAGTCGAACGCCCGCCATTGCAGCGTCAGGTCAGAAATGAACCTGAGTTCCCGGTGCCACCGGTGTTATTGATTGGCGTTGCTGCCGCTCTGATGACGGGTGCCGGCGCAATTTTGTTACTTTGGCGTCGTAAGCAACAAAACAGTAAGAAAGAATCACCCTCGAACAGTACGGAGCAAAAACCATGATAGCCAATCCCGGCAGGTTTAGTTTCGCTTGCCAGCATAAAATTTTGCTGGCACCGGGTGGCTACTTTCACGCAGAACACAGCGGCATTGATTACCCCGCCCTACCTCAGGTGTTACAGCAAGCTCATAATCAGCGCTTGCTGGCGCAGTATCAACTACCCATGCCGGATAGAAATACGCTGCCGTTGCCTGATTTTATTGTTGAGTATTGGTCACAATTACCCAAGGTTGCTTGGGCGCTGGGGGTGCTGTTGCACCCAGCGCCACTGCCGTGGTGGGTGGAAACATCTCAATATGCGCAGCTGCATCAACGCGTGAATGTTAATTTCCGCCAACCGCAGGAAATCCCCTCATCGCCGCAAACCCTGCTGGCGACAGGTGCGGCCCAATTACTGACAGGTCTGGCCCCCTTTGGTCGCGTCTATACCGTTCGCGCCAGCTATATGTTCAGTGCCATAACCCGACAGTTAATGGAAACGCCGGTGAAAAATGCCCTCCCGTGGAATGTGATAGAAGGAGCTTGCCGCTATGTCACCACAATCTGAGCCGGATATTCGGCAAACCGCAGTTGAAAAAGTCTTGATTAAACATCAAGCCATGAACGCGAACCGCTATCAAAAAATACTGACCGCACAGGCCAGAAAACAGGCCACGGAACACTGTCTGCAAGCTCAGCAAGAAGCAGGGGAAATACAACGTATTGCTTATCAGCAAGGCTATCAGGATGGGCTGCAAAAACTGTTAGCCGATTTATTGTTCGGGTTGGAGTCAAGCCAGCGTCAATATCAACAGGCAGTGGCGAGTAGTGAAGCCCGCTTGCAGACGCTGTTGGAAGAGATGTTTAGTGACCCACGAACCTATGAAATTGTCAGTGACCATCTTATCCGGCAACACCCTGAATCCACAAAGATTCAGATGCATCTTCCCCCCTCAATGCTGAAAAAGCTAAAACCCGCGCTGGCGGAAATTCAGCACATCAGTGTGCTCGGTGGTACAGAGGGGAGTATTGCGCTGGAGGTGAATAATGAAATCCTCCATTTCTCGCCACAGAGTGCGGCACAGCGAACGTTGCCACATATTTTATCCCTGCCTGCACGCTGCACTATTTTGCAGTCGAAAAAGGCGTTGTACCACAAATTTTCCGAACAATTCAGTCAATCAGGAGAGACACATGACAATTTCGATGATTAACTCTACGCTGAAAATGGCAGCAGCGCTCACCGACGCTAAACCTGTGGCCCACAGTAACAATGTACAACAGCGGGCCGCACAGGCATGGCAGGGCAATCCGGCGGGGAAAACACCTGCGATGCAGAAACAGGAATCTGCGCCACAATTTTCGGCAAAAGAGCAATCAGCAATCGATGATTTTGTTGAAAGTCTGCGCACCACAGAAGATAAGAAGGCGCTATTTGGTCTGCTTAATAAGAAACTAATGAGTTTGTCGTCAGCAGAACGCGTAAAATTTCTTACCGGATTGAACATGACAATCAAGAACTCCGAGGTGCCGGGAGATGACGCTTTACTGAAAGAAAAGTTTAATCCGGCTTATGCGATGTATATTGGCAATGGCATGCTCTTAAACCAAATGAAAGAAGAAGTCTTATCCAAGATGGGCAAAGTGCCTGATGAAGATGATGAAGATCCAGACGAAATTTAAAATTATACCTCTATGAAAAATATTATTTATTATTTATCAATACTGTTGTTTCTCAGCCCAGTGGTCGCTCAGGCATCTTGTTTATCTAATGCGGCGATACGTTGGGATGTGCCAGAAATCATTCTTGAAGCGATTATTCTTCATGAATCTGGCGGTCAACCAGATGCCCGTAACATTAATAAGAATGGTAGCCATGATTATGGTCTGATGCAGATTAACACCATTAATGTCAAGCCACTAAAATCTAAAGGAATAATACAGAATGAACGGATGCTAATGCACCCTTGCACCAACATTGAGGCAGGGGCCTATTTGCTGAGTCTGAAGTTTAAAAAATATGGCTATAGCTGGCGTGCTGTTGGTGCATATCATTCAGAAACAGCCCATTATAGAGATAAGTACGCCAGTAAAATTATGAAAATTGTCAGTTCCGGCCCTGATTTTGCCCAACGGAACGCATCGCTATTAATATCCTCTCCCACTTCTTAATATTAAGCATAAAAAAGAGGAATAATCCCCAAACACATAGAGAGCACTCTCCAAACGCATGGAGAGTATTCTTTATTATACCCATTAACCCTTTCCACTGTTGAGAACCTGTCATTGAGGATGTATAAAACACACCTCGATTACAGACAATCCTATATGAAAGGGAAAATATTATGACTAATAATGAACTGACTCCACCAAGTGTCATTTTATGCGAAGGCGTTATTTTTAATTCTTGGAAGAGAACATTAACTAAGAAAGAAACCGTCGTCGTGCTTTCAGAAAGCGAGTCCTGCCTGTTAAAAATGCTGCTGGCAAAAACATGTAGTAAAAGAGAAGTCATGTACGCTATTTGGGAAAAACGTGGCGTTATTGTGACGGAAAGTAGTTATTATAAACTGGTGAGACAATTACGCTGTTCATTTAAGAAAGCCAACCTGGATGAAACCCTGATCGCTACCTTACCGAGGATCGGGATTTCATACACGGGCACCAAGCAAGTACTGCCTGATGAGTCGACGTTGCCTGCTCCCGTACAGAGTAAAACGGTACGTCAAAAAGGTATCATCGATGCAGCTATTACGACCTGTACGCTCGCTATCGCCGCCAGTTGTTCTTATTTTTATATTTTTACTGCAGGATGAACAGATGAAATCTCTTTTAAATACCCACAAAATTTTTATTCCTGTTGCTTTGTCTTATTTCTGACGTTGGTCTTATCCGGATGCAGTCATCGTAACGATATTAACAACAATTATAGTAGGGATTATCTTCAGGGAAATATTCAAAGCAATAATAGGATTATACCTGAAAATGTTAAAATTACGCTCTCAATTTCCCAAAATAAGGCCTCTGGAGAGAAAGAGTACACACTTCATGAATATAGTTTTATGAACCAAACGAAAAATTTTACAATTCCATTTCGCTTGCAGATGCCGAATGAGTTATCATTATCCCCACAGCCTCTTAATATCAGCGTCAGAGTTGAGAAAGAGGGTGAATTGATTATGATGAGTGACAAGCTCACACCGTTCCTACGTCAATCAGGTGAAAGGCTAATACTGACAGTGAATGACAGTTAGTACTTGCCCCACTTGATCGGGGCCATTATGACGAAAACGTTAAAGATAGCATTGATCGAAGACGAGCCTTTCAGTCGCCTTGCACTGATGGAAATCTTAAAAAAGTATCCTTATCATCATAAAGAACCGCAGCTCCAGCTTATTTACAGTGACTTTTCGCTCCAGCTCGTCGGCTGTGTCAGCAATACGCCTGAACTCATTACGCTACTAGAAAGCGCCCCTGAGATCGAAGTATTGTTGCTAGATTATTCACTTGCAGCCAGTGAAATAGACGAGGACGCATCGCAATCTCAGGATGGCGTTGGGCTGATCAAGCGCCTGCTTCAGTTACATCCCACATTGAAAATTATTGTCCATACCGCTCATAAAAGCTTGGCAGTCGCGCGTCTCGCCTGGCAAGCAGGGGCATGGGGATTTGTACAAAAAAGCAGCGACATTCAGGAGCTGTTTTTTGCTATTTCGTATGTCGCCCGAGGTAAGAAATTTTTCCCTATTGAGCTGGCAGCACTGTCTCAGGCCACGCAGCAAAACGCACACCATACTTTAACCGGCCGTGAAACCGAAGTGCTGAGGATGCTGCTCAATGGTGTGAAGCAGAAAGAAATCAGCGTGCGCCTTAATATCAGTTTTAAAACCGTGTCCAATACTAAAACGCGTGCCTTCAAAAAACTGGGGCTTACTTCAAATACTGATTTCTTTAAATATGCTCATGAAATTTCTCTATAAAACCTATCTGGTATTGGCGTTTATCCTGTTTTCATCAACGACCGTTTATGCCACCGACGCGATCGTTTTTTCACCGCAAGAGCAGAATTATATAAAGACTCACCCGATAGTGAGCTACGGCATTTTCCCCCATTCTTATCCTATTGAAACCTTCAATAATACAGGGGAACACATTGGACTGACACGGGATTATATTGACTTAATCGCTGCCGCTACCGGGATAAATTTCCAGCCGATATTCAGTAATAATGACAGTGATTCCGTGACGAATCTACAAAACGGCAAGATCTCGCTGCTCACCAGTACATCCAGTGCGTTTGCGGAGGCCAATGACCTGATAAGCAGTGTTCCTATTTTTTCCACCTGGCCGGTCACTGTTACACGCAAAGCTACCCGTCATATCGCCACCCCGGATGACCTGATGGAGGGGTACGTTACTATCACCGACTATTCATCGCTGATTGAGTGGTTTACCAAACAATTTCCGGGGTTAATTATAAAATCGTTTATTCCCCCGAAGAGACCATTAGCGAAGTGATACGTCGGCAGGCTGAAGCCGCGGTCGTCCTCTCGCCCACCGCCCTCTATTATATGAATGTCATTTATCCGGGGCAGTTAAAAATATCGCATCCTCATGCAGCCAAGATCTCTCTGATGATGGCAGCCCGGCCTGAAGATCAGATTTTGATCGATATCATTAACAAAGTCATCTCGTCCGTTTCTGCCAAACAGCAAGCTGAAATCGCCGCAAAATGGGTTATTAGTGACAATAATATTCCATTGCCGAGCAATAACAGACTAGCATTTTACGTCGGTGGCTTGGCTACTGTCTTGTTATTCGGGCTGATATTTGTTTTTTATCGTTACAGACGTTTAAAAAGAGAATTCATCCAACTGGGTTCAAAAAACAAACCTGGAACTGTCGGTGCTGGCACATGAGTTGCGCACGCCACTCATTGGCATCCTGACCGCCTGCGAAGGGCTGGTACACAAAATAACATCAACC
>NZ_ACCB01000023.1 GCF_000173735.1 Yersinia aldovae ATCC 35236
TAAGTAGATTTCAATAGACGAACGTGTATATAGGAATAACTAGATTAGCCTGAGAAGTGCGGATTTACTGGGTTTGATGTACTTCGGGAGATACTGCGAGATGTTAGATTGGAGCGGGTGAAGGGAATCGAACCCTCGTATAGAGCTTGGGAAGCTCTCGTTCTACCATTGAACTACACCCGCTTCGGTGTGCGGTTTGCATTATAACCGGTTCTTCCTCGTGGGCAAGCGAAGATATAGCCTAAGCGTTGGTATTTTAAGCGATTAGATTAAACCAAGTATAACTATCGCTGTTTTGTTTGATAAAAAGGGCACCGTAGCGCCCTAAGAGTATTTACCGTTAGCCGGATTGACTTATTTTACCGGGCGCATCGCCGGGAACAAGATAACATCGCGGATGGTGTGGCTGTTGGTAAACAACATCACCATACGGTCGATACCGATACCCAAGCCTGCTGTTGGCGGCAAGCCATGTTCCAGTGCAGTAACATAGTCTTCATCAAAGAACATCGCTTCGTCATCACCAGCTTCTTTGGCGCTAACCTGATCAGCAAAGCGCTGTGCCTGATCCTCAGCATCATTCAGCTCGGAGAAACCGTTACCAATCTCACGGCCACCGATAAAGAACTCGAAGCGGTCAGTGATAAACGGATTGTCATCATTGCGACGTGCCAGCGGAGAAACTTCTGCTGGGTATTCAGTGATGAAGGTTGGTTGAACCAGGTGGCTCTCTGCGGTCTCTTCGAAAATTTCGCATTGAACACGGCCCAAGCCCCAGCTCTTCTCAACCTTGACACCTAATGATTCAGCGATAGCCACCGCTTTATCCATATCGTCTAAATCAGCCACGTTGGTTTCAGGACGATACTTGCAAATGGCTTCTTTCATGGTCAATTTGGCAAAAGGCTTGCCAAAATCAAAGGTCTGCTCACCATACTGCACCACACTGCTACCCAATATGGTTTCAGTCAGCGTGCGGAACAGCTCTTCAGTTAGCACGATCAGGTCTTTGTAATCCGCATACGCCATATAGAGTTCCATCATGGTGAACTCTGGGTTATGACGCGGTGAAACACCCTCATTACGGAAATTACGGTTGATTTCGAACACACGTTCAAAACCACCGACAACCAGACGTTTCAGGTACAATTCTGGCGCGATACGTAAGTACATATCGATATCCAGCGCATTGTGATGAGTCACAAACGGGCGGGCGGAAGCACCACCAGGAATCACTTGCATCATAGGGGTTTCGACTTCCATGAAGCCTTTTTCCACCATGAAGCTACGGATACCAGACATAACCTGTGAACGGATTTTGAAGGTATGGCGGGAATCGTCGTTCGCGATCAGATCCAGATAACGCTGACGATAGCGGGTTTCCTGATCCGCCAAACCGTGGAATTTATCCGGCAATGGGCGCAGTGCTTTGGTCAGCAGGCGTAGTTCGCTACAGTGGATAGACAACTCACCGGTCTTAGTTTTAAACAGCTTACCGCGCGCACCCAGGATATCGCCCAGATCCCACTTTTTAAATTGTTCGTTATATACGCCTTCCGCCAGGTCATCGCGAGAAACGTACAGTTGAATACGGCCGCCGACATCTTGCAGCGTCACGAATGATGCTTTACCCATGATACGACGAGTCATCATACGGCCAGCAACAGTCACTTCGATGTTCAGTGCTTCTAACTCTTCATTCTCTTTATCGCCGTACTCAGTATGCAGCTGGTCAGAGATGTACTCACGGCGGAAATCATTAGGGAATGCAATCCCCTTCTCCCGCAGTACAGCCAATTTCTCCCGACGAGCTTGTAACTCATTATTGAGATCTTGCGCTTGCTCAGCGACTTGTGGTTTTTGCTCTGACATCTCAGTTCCTCATAGCCCGGCTTTCAAACTTGCTTCAATGAATTTGTCCAGATCGCCATCCAGTACCGCTTGCGTGTTACGTGTTTCCACACCGGTACGCAAATCTTTGATACGGGAATCATCCAGTACATAAGAACGGATCTGGCTACCCCAGCCGATATCAGACTTGTTATCTTCCAGAACTTGTTTGTCAGCATTTTTCTTTTGCATCTCAAACTCATACAGCTTTGCTTTCAACTGTTTCATGGCTTGATCTTTGTTTTTATGCTGAGAACGGTCATTCTGGCACTGTGTCACGATATTGGTTGGAAGGTGGGTAATACGTACCGCCGATTCCGTTTTGTTAACGTGCTGACCACCCGCGCCAGATGCGCGGTAAACGTCAATACGCAGGTCTGCCGGGTTGATTTCGATATCAATGTCATCGTCAACTTCTGGGTAGACAAAAGCAGAACTGAAAGAAGTATGACGGCGGCCACCGGAGTCAAACGGGCTTTTACGTACCAGGCGATGGACACCCGTTTCAGTGCGTAACCAGCCAAACGCATAATCACCGATGATCTTAATGGTGGCTGACTTCAAGCCAGCAACATCACCATCCGACTCTTCAATGATTTCAGTTTTGAAACCTCTGGCTTCCGCCCAACGCAGGTACATACGCAGCAACATACTGGCCCAGTCCTGAGCTTCTGTACCACCGGAGCCAGCTTGCAAGTCCAGATAACAGTTGGCACTATCATATTCACCAGAGAACATACGGCGGAATTCGAGCTGACCTAGCTTACCATCGAGAGTATCTAACTCAGCTACAGCTTCGTTAAAAGTCTCTTCGTCGTCAGCTTCAATCGCCAACTCCAGCAGACCGGAAACGTCTTCCATACCTTGATCCAATTGATCAATGGTCGAGACTATCTCTTCCAGCGCTGAACGCTCTTTGCCCAACGCTTGTGCGCGATCAGGCTCATTCCAGACGTCGGGCTGTTCCAGCTCGGCGTTTACTTCTTCCAGTCGCTCTTTCTTGGCATCATAGTCAAAGATACCCCCTGAGAACGGCTGTCCGATCAGACAGGTCCTGAATTCGGTTTTTTACCGGGTTTATTTCAAACATGGTTTTGAGTCTTACGTTAAGTCGTAGATGACGGAATGTCATTATACCCGTCATACGTCAAGCTGCATGTGTGTTGGCTGTCTTCGTTCACCCGAATCATTGACTGCCTATTGACCTTAAAATAAATAGACTCATCGGGATTTACTCAGTTGCCACCTGCCTGCAACTCAAATTATTTAGGGCACAGAATTGGTAATTCTAACGGATCTGTACGACGGTTTATAGCAAGTTGGCTGTATTTATAGCGCTATCTCGACGAATAGCGCTATAAGTTGCATTTACCCTGAGGTGAATCTTTAAATTAATAAGGCCACAAATGCTGAACCAGCAACTGGACACTACGATTACCGCGATATTCATTAATATCAAGTTTATAAGCCAGCTTGACTTCACGCACACTGCTATCCGGCCATAAGGTGGTATCAATATTAAAAGCAATACCATCCAGCAAAGGCCCGCCGTTTAGCGGCTCAATCATAAGTTTCAGGTGGCGTTCACCCACCAATCGCTGCTGTAAGATGCGGAATTTGCCATCAAATGTCGGTTCAGGGAAGGATTGCCCCCACGGGCCACCATCGCGCAGCAACTCTGCCGTTTCCAGTGATAATTCGTTGCCTTTCAGCTCACCATCAGACCAAATCACACCTTCTAATTGCGAAGCGTCCATCCATTCACCGACTAAATCAGCAAAGCGCTGGCGGAACTCATCGAATTTATCCTGTTCCAGCGATAGCCCCGCCGCCATTGCATGACCACCAAACTTCAGCATCAACCCAGGGTTCAATGTATCGAGACGCTCAAGTGCATCACGCATATGCAAGCCCGCCACACTGCGCCCAGAGCCTTTCAGTAAGCCCTCGCCCGCCGGGGCAAAAGCAATAACCGGCCGATGAAAACGCTCTTTAATACGAGAAGCCAGAATCCCCACCACACCCTGATGCCATTCGGGGTGATACATCGCGATACCGTAAGGTAATTCAGTGCTGGTACGCTCTAATTGATCACATAGCTGCAAGGCTTCAACCTGCATCCCCTGCTCTATCTCACGCCGTGTCTGATTCAATGAATCGAGATCGATTGCCAGTGCGCGTGCTTGAGCAATATCGTCACTGAGCAGCAATGCAACCCCAATGGACATATCATCCAGACGGCCAGCAGCGTTAAGGCGCGGGCCGAGAGAGAAACCCAGATCGTTTGCTGCTAGCTGGCGCGCATCGCGGTTAGCCACTTCCAGCAACGCGCGAATACCCGGCCGACACTTACCCGCCCGGATACGGCTTAGCCCCTGATGCACCAAAATCCGGTTATTGGCATCCAGTGGCACCACATCTGCCACGGTGCCTAGCGCGACTAAATCCAGCAATTCAGCCAAATTGGGCACCGCTAACGCTCGTTGTTCAAACCAACCGCAATCTCTAAGGCGGGCACGCAATGCCAGCATCAGATAAAAGGTGACACCCACCCCAGCCAGTGATTTGGAGAGAAAATCACAACCAGCCAGATTGGGGTTAATGATAGCCTCAGCCGCAGGCAAGGTTTCCCCTGGCAGGTGATGATCAGTGACCAACACCTGAATACCCAAGGCATGTGCCAAATCCACCCCTGCATGAGAGGAGATTCCGTTATCCACCGTGACAATCAGTTCCGCGCCACGGGCAGCCACCTGCTCAACCACTTCAGGACTCAGCCCATAGCCATCTTCAAAGCGGTTGGGTACCAGATAATCGATATTGCTGCCGCCCATGCTGCGTAATGCGAGCACTGCCAGCGCGGTACTGGTGGCACCATCGGCATCAAAATCACCGACAATGACAATCCGCCGCCGGTCAGCCAACGCTTGCTGCAACAGAGTAACACCGGCATCAATGCCATCCAGTTGCTGCCAAGCCAACAAGCCTTTGACACCCCGCTCCAGCTCTTCGGGGCTTTTTACACCCCGGCTGGCATAGAGGCGACGCAGCAACGGGGGCAAGTGTGCGGGTAAATGGCTATCATCCACCGCCTCACGGCGGCGAAGTTGAGTTTTCAACGTCACGAGTGATTAACCCGCCGCTTTTGAAGAAGCCTGATGTGCATTAAGCATCTGCAACATCTCTTTTGGCTCCTTATACCCCGGAATGAGAGTACCGTTTTGCAGCACGATAGCTGGCGTGCCTTGAATACCAAACTGCACACCTAACTGATAGTGTTTGCTGATATCAATTTTGCAGGTCGCGGGGGAAACCGCACCGCCTTTCATGGCATCACTGAAAGATTTATTGCGATCAGCCATACACCAGATAGAACGCATATCTTGTTCTGCCTGAGACTTTAAGCCCTGACGCGGGAATGCCAGATAGCGTACGGTAATACCCAGCGCGTTATAGTCTTTCATCTGCTCGTGCATTTTACGGCAATAACCACAGGTGATATCGGTAAACACAGTGATAACATGTTTTTCCTGCGGTGCTTTGTACACAATCATTTCACCGCTCAATGCTTCTAACTTTTTCAACAACATCTGGTTGGTGACATTGACAGGCTGGGGACCACTGACATCGTACAGTGGCCCCTGCAACAGATGCTTACCGTCGGCCGAGATGTACAGCACACCGCTTTCGGTTATCACGGTGCTCAAGCCCGGAATGGGTGATGGCAGGATATCCGCTTGCTGAATATCTAACTTTTTCAGTGTCTGTTGAATAGTGGCATCATCTGCATGAGCCAACCCCGTGAGTGCAGCGATTAACATCGGCAGCAGCAATAAACTTCGTTTCATTTATTAATCCTATCTCTTTCCACATAACATCTGTTTTCTGCAAAACCTGTATTTTCTACAAAGCAAAAAAACTATGCGCGTGGATGATGCTGTTGATGTAGCTGTTTCAAACGTTCTGTAGCTACATGTGTATAAATTTGGGTTGTCGACAGATCACTGTGACCCAGTAACATTTGTACTACCCGTAAATCTGCGCCGTGATTCAGCAAGTGCGTAGCAAAAGCGTGCCGCAATACATGAGGGGAAAGCCGCTCACTATCAATACCGGCAAGGATCGCATAGTGTTTAATGCGATGCCAGAAAGTCTGCCGGGTCATTTGCTGACTACGGTTACTGGGGAACAGCACATCCAGCGACTGACCATTAATCAGCCACGGACGCCCGTGTTCCATATAGTTCTCAATCCAGTACACCGCTTCTTCGCCCAGCGGAACCAGCCGTTCTTTATTCCCTTTACCAATGACTCGAACCACACCCTGACGCAAGCTGACGTCGCTGATAGTCAGCCCAACCAGTTCAGACACTCGCAAACCGGTAGCATAGAGCACCTCAAGCATGGCTTTATCGCGCAATTCTAAGGGGATATCAACATTGGGCGAGTTGAGTAGCGCATCAACTTGCGCCTCACTTAAATCTTTAGGTAAGCGCTGCGGCAATTTAGGTGACGATAGCAGCGCGGTCGGATCATCCTCACGCAACTTTTCACGGTATAAATATTGGAACAAACGACGCATGGCGCTCAGTAAACGGGCCGAACTGGTGGCTTTATAACCGCCCTCAATGCGCTCCGCTAGGAAGGATTGCAAGTCCTGCGGTACTGCGCGCAATAAATCACTACCGTGACATTCTAACCATCCAGTTAAAGCATGTAAATCCAGACGGTATGACGCCAGTGTATTCTCGGCCAGGTTTCTTTCCAGCCATAAGGCATCAAGAAACTGCTCAATCAGCGGGTTATTTTGCTGTTGCATGGCTGTTTCTCTCTTTGATTGATCTCAATAGCCATTATGCCTGATGACAGAACAAATCTGGTACACTCGATGCTATTCCTTATTAGTAATGTTATGGCTATACATCATGAAGATTGGTCTTTTTTACGGCTCCAGTACCTGCTATACCGAAATGGTGGCAGAAAAAATCCGCGACATTCTTGGTGAAGAACTGGTTGATTTGCATAACCTGAAAGATGTCAGCCCTCGCCTGATGGAAGAGTACGCCATCTTGATTCTGGGTATCCCCACCTGGGATTTCGGCGAGCTACAAGAAGACTGGGAGGCGGTCTGGCCGCAGTTAACGCAGCTTGATTTGAAGGGAAAAATTGTTGCTATGTATGGCATGGGTGATCAATTCGGCTATAGCGAATGGTTCCTTGATGCTCTGGGCATGTTGCATGACCATATTGCACCGCTGGGTGTGAAGTTTATCGGCTTTTGGCCAACCGAAGGGTTTGAGTTTACCAGCCCAAAACCGCTCAGTGCTGATGGCCAACATTTTGTCGGGTTAGCGTTAGATGAGGTTAACCAGTACGATTTAAGCGAACAACGTATCGAACAATGGTGTGATCAGATTTTGTTAGAGATGGATGCGTTGTTGTAATCGAATATAGCGTTGCAACCCAGATAATATCGCTGTTATTAGCGAAACGGGCACCTGATATGCCCGTTTTTGTTGCTGAAATTTATCTTATTTCCATAAACGGAACGCACCTGTGGCCTTACTCTCGGCAGATATCGACGCGTTTGGCATCGGTTCAATATTGGGTTCGGAACACGTCTGCGCGGTGAAACGCTGCGGATTTGCCACCTGATACCAATCCAGCCTTCGGGTCAGCAACATCACCGTCGCCAGTATGATAAACAGCAATCCTGAGCCTAATAACAGCGCGTTATCCTCGGATTGCAGCAGCCCATATAATACGCCGTACAATAACAACAGACCGCAGGCAAACAGCACACCACGCAGCCAGCCCCCCAATACCGCACTCAAATAGATGGCAATCAACCCGCTGCAACTCAAACTGGCGATAACATAAGCCATTGTGAAACCAAGATGCTCGGAGAACGCCAGTAACATGAGATAGAACAGCACTAGCGCTGCACCGACTAACAGATATTGAATGGGATGCACGCGTAATGACGTCAGGCTTTCAAACAGGAAGAAGCTAAAGAACGTCAGGCCGATAAACAGAATGGCATATTTGATAGCCCGCGCCGTCAATTGATAATGATCAACCGGTTCAATCAGGCTGGTCGTGAACGCTGGTAATTCATCAAAATCGAAACGCACACTATCAGCGGCAAAATTAATGTTCATGCTGTTAGCCAGCCAGTTACTGCTCCAGTGCGCGCTAAAACCGTTTTCATCAACCTTGCGCTGCATTGGTAAAAACTCACCGACAAAGTTCGGATGTGGCCAGTTACTTTGCAATGTCAGCTCACTGCTGCGCCCAACAGGAACTACCGACAGGCTGTTAGTGCCGGTCAGGGTCATGTTAAAATCAACATCAAACTTACCCTGCTGCACCTGCTCTAATGTCAGTGGCGCATGGACACCTTGAGCTGCCCGCCCAAGAAAAGCCCCTGGCTCGAAATTAATTTTAGTGCTGCCAATTTTTAGTGGTGAAATCTGTTGAATGCCGCGAGAGTCACTTAGCGCCAGCACCAGAGATGGCGTACCGATAATCACCCCTTCACGGTGTAAATCACTTAGCGAAGAGGGTTCAAATTGCCCGTGGAAATAGAGTTCGCCCTGATAAACCTGCGCTTTATAAATACCTAACTGGCGAACCTCAACATCCGGCGCACCCTTTACCGTCATGACTTCAGGCAATAAATAACGATGACGACTGACTCGTTGCCCTTGCTTCTTGCCATCAACTTCACTTTCAACCCATTCGCTGTATGGCACCACAATCAACGGGCCGAGGATCTTCTGTGATCGGCTGGTACTGTCACTGACTTTATCGATCACACTCTGACGATAACCACTGCGTTCATAGATGGCATTCAGCAGCATCTCTTTGGGGATCATCATCAACAAAATTAAGCCCAGTAACGTGGCGAGTTTCCAAAACAGAACAGATTTGAACATGATATGCACTCCTTTTAAGATCAGGAGAACAGCTTAAGAGAGTGAAGTGAAAGGAGAATGAGGTTATGTGAAGTGAAAGTGAAGTCAGCCGTTCAAGGGGCATCAACAGGTAGCATCAAACGGGCGCAAACCCCTTGTGGCAAGCGGTTTTCCAACTGAATACTCCCTTGATGGATAGCGACAACTTCACGCACAAAATTCAGCCCTAACCCGGTACTTTTAGGGCTATTGGCACGCGGTAAGGAATAAAAACGGTCAAAAATTTTATCTTGGGCATAAACAGGGATACCACTGCCATTGTCTTCAACGATAATAAGATATTCGTGATCCTGCCGCGTACCACTCAGGATCACATCCCCCCAATGGGGGTGAAATCCAGTGCATTATCAATCAGATTGGTCAACGCCTGACTCAGCAATAACCCGTCACCGGTTAATATCGCACTATCGGCACGGATTAACCGCAAGTTAATACCTCGGCTGACTGCCTGAGCTTCTTTGGCGTTGAAGGCTTGTTTGAGTATATTACTGATATCCAAAGATAATAGTTGTAAATCGACCCGACTCTCAAGCCGCGCTTGCACCAACATTTTATCGACTAATTGCCGAATGCGTACGCTTTGCTGCTCAATATTCGTTAGAAAACGTTGCGCGCTAGCGGGTGGCGGCGATTCGCGCAGTAGCTCTGCGGCCCCCGTAATGGCGGCCAGCGGGCTTTTTAGCTCATGAGTCAGCGTGTGAACATATTGTTCAATATAGGCTTTACCATCCAACTTCAGGCGCATACTTTCCAGCGCATGGGCTAAATCACTCAGTTCACTGCTGCCCATCGCTGGCAACGACGCCGGCAGCCCCTCGGCGACTCGCTCGGCGTAATCCACCAGCTTGCCGATAGAGCGGTTAATCCACCACACAAATACCAGCCCAATCAACAGAGCAATACCCAGTAATACGCCGCCAGCCAACAAGATTTTACGTTCACTGCGCTTAATCACCGGTGCCATTGAGATATTGGGTTTACCCACACTGAGCACGCCAACAATTCGGTTCTCAACTATGACCGGAGCGGCCACATACATCACCGAGCTTTGTTCATCATTGGGGTTGGTACGGGTACTGCGTGCGCCATACTCACCACGCAACGTCAGCCAAACATCATTCCAGCGCGAATAATCTTGCCCGACAGCTTTACCTGATGAATCAAATATCACCCGCCCATCGGCATCAGTCAGATAAACCCGATATTCATTACGATCCTTACGAATACCCTCAATATTGGCACCAATTGGCCGCAAATTAAGTGAAGAAAAGGCTTGTGTCAATTGACCACCCGCCACTTTATTTTGCACCATATCCTGCCGGGCAAACTGTGCCAGCAACGTCGCGGTATCCACCAACGTGCCTTCGGTTGCACGCCGCACTCCGGGTTTAACTTCTTGCACGAAAATACGAATAACAAAGTAACCGGCGATGGCGACGATAAGGAAGTAACCCAACAGTAAACGGATGCCAATCTTCATTAACCGCAGCTCATAGCGAATAACTTAGGCTATAGCCCAGCCCGCGATGAGTGAGGATTGGCGACTCTTCATCGTGAATCATACGCAGTTTTGAGCGCAGGGTTTTGATGTGAGTATCGACAGTGCGATCCTGGCTCTCTTCTGCTTGTGCCCAAACAATATCCATCAGTTGCTGGCGCGAAAATATGCGCTCGGGAGCCAATAACAATGTTTTCAGCAACAGATATTCATAGCGGGTTAACCCTAAAACTTGTTGATGGTAAGTCACCCGCACGCCAGCTTCATCCAGCGTGAAATCACCGAATTGATGCAGCGAGGCAGCCGCAGGTAGTCTTTGGGATTTTTGTAAGCGGCGCAGCACGGTACGCACTCTGGCACTCACTTCGCGCGGCGAGAAAGGCTTGGCAATGTAGTCGTCAGCCCCGATTTCTAAACCAACAATTCGATCCAGTTCTTCGCTGCGAGCAGTTAAGAACACCACCGGCAACTCCGGTGCCAACGCTAATATACGGCGACATAAATCAAAACCATTAATATCAGGCAGCCCGACATCAACTATCGCTAAGGCCGGTGGGCCATTAGCCAGAGCAGCAAGTGCAGGTTCCCCCCGGTCAAACCATCGAAGGGTAAAACCTTCACTTTCCAAACTATAAATTAGCGTGTCAGCAATACTTGGCTCATCTTCTATCAGCCAGATTAATGGCTTCATAGACTTTCTCCGTCATCAGAGCCAAATGAATACCGTAGCAGCACACATAACTGCCGCCACTCATCTTCCGACATGCTGTCGGCAGCCAGCCATAAACGTTTACGCGTCGAACAGCTACTGACCTGCTGTAAATTTAACAACACGCCATAATGGGTGATCCACGGCGGTTTGGTCACTTTCCATTCGTGCCTTTTCCATAGCACTAAATTGCCGGGTTTTAACCTGATTTCGCCCTGACAGGACGTGATTTTCTTCTGACTGCGGATACACTCAAATACCACCAGCGTCAGTAACACCAGCCATAAAGCGATGTACCCCTGCGGCCAGGGTGCCACCAACGTTAATATGACCAATACACCGTGTGCTAATAAAGAGAAGAGTTGAGTATGCCAGGATACCCGCAGGTCACATCGCCACTGGGCCACGGGCTTTATTTCGTGTTTGAATCAGTTTGACCATCTGACGCAGATCACTGTCCTGCGGCTCCCCGTGATTCATCAGCCAGTTGAATAAGTCTGGATCATCACACTCAAGCAAACGAATAAACACATATTTCTCATGATCACTCAAGCCATCATACTCATATTCAAAAAATGGCATGATAGAGATGTCTAATTCACGCATCCCACGGCGGCACGCCCAATGGATACGGGCTTTATTATCAATTTCCATGTCCTGATTGACTCCTCAATGTAAGGATATTGTCCAAATCGGGCCGGTATCTTGCACCCGACTCAGCGAGTTATTATACCTTGTAGCTAACGGAAAGATTACCCTACCAAAATGCAGGGTTAAGGCGCTAAATGCGTAACAGACGCTGCTTTTTTAAGCATCATCTACACCCTGCCACGGAGTATGTGGTTATTGTACCTCAGATATTGGCAAACATTACTGAATCAATGGAATAACTGCTTGCAAAGCTAACCGGCTATTTTACCATTGGGGTATCAGCTCACTGCACCTCATTAGCAGGTGCTATTTATCGGCAGGTACAGCATGACATATAATACTCAGTTCACTGCACAACCACCGGTCGCCTCTTCCGGGTTGCCATTAACACTAATCTCTCTCGATGACTGGGCGTTGGTCACCTTAACCGGCGCTGACAGAGTCAAGTATCTGCAAGGTCAGGTGACCGCAGATATAGACGCCCTGCCTGCTGACCAGCATGTCCTTTGCGCCCATTGTGATGCCAAAGGGAAGATGTGGAGCAACTTACGGTTGTTCTATCGCGGCGAAGGTTTAGCCTTTATTGAACGACGCAGCCTGTTGGATAGCCAACTGAGCGAGCTAAAGAAATACGCCGTATTCTCTAAGGTGGTGATAGCACCACAGCCCGATGTCGTACTGTTGGGTATTGCCGGTACAGCAGCTAAAACGGCGCTGGCAGAAGTGTTCACCGAATTGCCAAGTACCGAACACCCGGTAGTGCAACAGGGGCAGAGTACGCTGTTGCATTTCTCACTGCCCGCCGAGCGTTTTCTACTGGTAACCGATGCAGAACAAGCACAGCAATTAGTGGCGACGTTATCTGGTAGTGCGCAATTTAACAACAGTAAACAGTGGCTGGCGCTGGATATTGAGGCGGGCTTCCCAATTATTGATAGCGAAAGTAGCGCGCAGTTTATTCCCCAAGCGACCAATATTCAGGCATTGAATGGCATTAGTTTCAGTAAAGGTTGTTACTCGGGGCAGGAAATGGTTGCGCGGGCAAAATACCGTGGCGCAAACAAGCGTGCGCTCTATTGGCTGGCAGGTCATGCCAATCGTGTCCCCGCCGCGGGTGAGGATTTAGAATGGCAGTTGGGTGAAAACTGGCGACGTACCGGTAGTGTACTGGCAGCGACTCAACTTAGTGATGGCACCGTGTGGGTACAGGCGGTATTGAATAACGATCTGGATGCAGACAGTGTGCTGCGGGTGCGCGATGATGTCGAGAGTGTGCTGACTATCCAGCCGCTGCCTTATTCACTGGCCGAAGATAAATAATATTTGCCTGTAATACAGTGAGGCCGGTTATCCGGCCTTAATTCATGTCACAAAAGCCTCAAACGTATAAATAGATCGCCATAAAGTGGCAAACACTGCCAGCCAACACAAAACCGTGCCAAATGGCATGACCGAAGCGGATACGTTTAGATGCATAAAAAACCACGCCCAAGGTATACAGCAAGCCACCGAGAGTCAGCAATGCCAACCCACCCATTTCAAGTTTTACCGCCAGTTGGTAAATCACAATCAGCGATAACCAGCCCATCGTCAGATAAGTCACCAGCGACAGCACTTCAAACCGGTGCGCAAAAGCCAGTTTAAATATCACGCCGAACAGCGCCAGCCCCCAGATAACCGCCATCAAACCACGGGCGAGTGGCGAATCCAACCCAACCAGTAGAAACGGTGTATATGTTCCGGCAATCAGAATGTAGATGGCGCAATGGTCAAACTTTTGTAACCACAATTTCGCCTTGCGGTGTGGAACCGCGTGGTACAGCGTTGAAGCCAGAAACAACAAGATGATACTGCCACCATACAGGCTATAACTGGTCAGTGCTTTCGTATCGGCTCCGCTATCAACCGCTTGTACCAGCAGTAATACCAGCCCGATAATGCCAAATACCACACCAATTGCGTGGCTGATACTGTTTGCTATCTCTTCCGCCCACGGATAAACCGGTGTTGTGGCAAGCGTTGGCGCGACCAAAGTAGCCGATGACACTGATTTGTTCTTCAATACTGATTATCCTGCATATATATTATTATCTCACCCGATGAGCGGCACTGCGGCTTGCTAATCGCACAAAAAAACCACACTCAGGTTAACTGAGAATGATTCCAGTGTACACGTGTAAGCTTAAATATTCCGTCAGTAGATGTAACCCGCCATGTCTGCGGATCAATATGTTAGGTGAGAACGCGAAAGTGATAGTTAAATAGGCACCTGGTGGGATGGTAATCGCGTTATCACATTGATATCAGAGTGCTACTGTTTCTCTTTCATATACGCGATATCGACGATCTAGAGTGAATATCGGGACAATACCGCCCCTATTCATTTGCCCCCTGCCATATCCAACACACTGCCAGTCACGTAAGAGGCGCTATCTGAAAGTAACCAGACAATCGCTTCTGCCACTTCTTGCGGATGCCCGCCCCGCTTCATCGGTAACAAACCTTGTACCCGATCAACTCGCCCAGGCTCCCCGCCGCTGGCATGCATATCGGTATAGATAAAGCCTGGCCGCACACCATTAACTCGAATGCCTTCGCCAGCAACTTCCAGTGACAAACCGGTGGTCAGAGTATCAATAGCACCTTTAGAGGCAGCATAATCAAGATATTCCCCCGGCGCGCCCAAACGTGCAGCCGCAGAAGAAACATTAACAATCGCACCACCACGACCACCATGACGCAATGCCATACGTTTGACCGCCTCACGACTACATAAGAAGTAACCGGTCACATTGGTAGATAGCACCCGATTGATGCGCTCGGCGGTTAGCCCTTCAATGCAGGTTTGCGGAAACAGGATACCGGCATTATTCACCAGTGCGCTGATTGGCCCAAGTTGGGCTTCAAGCTGTTCAAATAGCGCCACAACCTGTAGTTCATCGGCAATATCCGCCTGTAGCGCAATCGCCAACCCCCCTGCGGCGGCTATCTCTGCCACCACCTGCCGCGCCGCCTGCTCATCGTTGATATAATTCACCGCAACCCGATAGCCATGTTTTGCCAGCAGCAATGCAGTCGCGCGACCAATTCCCCGGCTTCCACCCGTCACTAATGCAACTTTCTTATGCATATCCCTGCTCCATACTTAGCGGTGTATTTTTCCCAAATTAACACACCCGGCGACAAAATAATAAACCAGGCAAAAGGGCCGCTTGCGCGACCCTTTGTTATTTACAGTAAGGATTGTTTGTCTATCCAAAGTAATTGGTGTTACGGCAAGACAGCGCGCAACCGATTTGAATAGCATTGATGCTCGCCCGCAGGGTGAGCATCATTAACACCGCCGCACCGTCAAGAACGAAGGATATAATCACTGATAGGTACACATGAGCAGAACAAATTACGGTCACCGTACACATCATCCAGACGTTTCACGCTCGGCCAGTATTTATTCTCCATCACACCAGCCACCGGGAATACCGCCAACTCACGACTGTACGGGTGCTGCCAGTCACCCACCAGCTCTGCTTGAGTATGCGGCGCATTCACCAGCGGGTTATCTGTCAACGGCCATTCGCCACGCGCGACGCTGGCTATCTCGTCGCGAATAGCCAGCATCGCATCAATAAAGCGATCCAGTTCCGCTTTGCTTTCCGATTCCGTCGGCTCCACCATCAACGTGCCAGCAACCGGGAACGACATGGTCGGCGCATGGAAACCAAAGTCGATCAAACGTTTGGCGATGTCCATCTCGCTGATCCCGGTCGCTTCTTTCAGCGGGCGAATATCCAGAATACATTCGTGCGCCACGCGGCCACCGTGGCCGGTATACAGTACCGGATAAGCCTCTTTCAGGCGGGTCGCGATATAGTTGGCATTCAAAATGGCGACCTGACTGGCCTGTTTCAGCCCATCTGCCCCCATCATGCGAATGTACATCCAACTGATAGGTAAAATTGACGCACTGCCAAATGGGGCCGCCGAAACCGCGCCTTGTTGGGTTATCATACCGTCGATTTGTACCACGCAGTGGCCTGGAACAAACGGCGCCAAATGCGCTTTGACGCCAATCGGCCCCATACCTGGGCCACCGCCGCCGTGTGGGATACAGAAGGTTTTATGCAAGTTAAGGTGTGAAACATCTGCGCCGATATAGCCCGGCGTGGTGATCCCCACTTGTGCATTCATGTTCGCGCCATCCAGATAAACCTGACCACCAAACTGATGTACAATTTGGCAAACTTCACGAATGGTTTCTTCATACACGCCATGAGTCGACGGGTAAGTTACCATAATACAGGACAATTTATCCCCCACGTCCTCGGCCTTCTGGCGCAGGTCATGTAAGTCGATATTGCCTTGTTTATCACAAGCCACAACGATAACCGACATCCCCGCCATTTGCGCCGATGCGGGGTTAGTACCGTGCGCAGAGCTTGGGATCAAACAGACATCACGATTCGCCTGATTACGGCTCTCATGATAACGGCGAATCGCCAGCAGACCGGCATACTCACCTTGTGCGCCTGAGTTTGGTTGCATACAAACCGCGTCATAACCGGTCAGTTGCACCAGCCATTGTGACAATTGACCAATCATCTGCTGATAACCAGCCGCTTGCTCTGGTGGGCAGAAGGGATGCAACTCGGCGAATTCCGGCCAAGTGATCGGGATCATCTCTGCGGCGGCATTTAGCTTCATCGTGCAGGATCCCAACGGGATCATCGCCTGATTCAGCGCCAAATCTTTGCGCTCTAGACGATGCATATAACGCATCATTTCGGTTTCGCTGTGGTAACTGTTAAATACCGGATGAGTCAGAATAGGGTCACGACGCAACATAGTATCTTGAATTGATTGACTGTTCTGGCTGACTTTGGCATCAAGCAGGTCAATATCCAGACCATGATTATCACCGGCGAATAGGGTAAACAAAGTCTGAATATCTTCGCGCGAGGTGGTTTCATCCAGCGTAATACCCACCGCACCATCAATATCAGTTCGCAGGTTGATACCAAAACTCAATGCACGGGCCAGCACGGTAGCTTTATCTTCGACTTCAACCGTCAGGGTATCGAACCAATTTTTGAAGCGCAGCGTCAAGCCCGCGTGTTGCAAACCGGCAGCCAGAATATCGGTCATGCGGTGAATGCGGCCAGCGATACGCTGCAAGCCTTGCGGCCCATGATAAACCGCATACAAGCTGGCAATATTGGCCAGTAAAACCTGAGAAGTGCAGATATTCGAGTTGGCTTTTTCGCGGCGAATATGTTGCTCACGGGTCTGCATCGCCATACGTAGCGCAGTGTTGCCCGCTGCATCACGCGATACCCCGATAATACGGCCCGGCATTGAGCGTTTAAATTCATCGCGGCAGGCAAAGAAGGCGGCATGTGGGCCACCGTAGCCCATTGGCACACCAAAGCGCTGAGCGGAGCCAAATACGACATCGGCACCTTGTTTTCCAGGGGCGGTCAACAGTACCAACGCCATAATATCGGCGGCAACGCAGGTAATGATTTTGCGTTTTCTCAGATGAGCCAGCAGCGCTGAATAATCATGCAATTCGCCGGTGGTGCCCACTTGTTGCAGCAGCACCCCGAACACGCCGTCCAGCTCCCGCACACTTTCAGCACGACCAACAATTACCTCAAAACCAAAGGTTTCAGCGCGGGTACGCACCACATCCAAGGTTTGCGGATGCACGTCATCGGCGACGAAGAAGCAGTTTGCCTCTTTCAGTTTACTGGCACGTTTGGCCAGCGCCATCGATTCGGCAGCAGCAGTGGCTTCATCGAGCAAAGAAGCAGAGGCCAGATCCAACCCTGTCAGGTCTTGGGTTAATTGCTGAAAATTCAACAACGCTTCAAGGCGGCCCTGAGAAACTTCTGGCTGATAAGGGGTATAGGCGGTGTACCAACCTGGATTTTCCAGCATATTGCGCAAGATAACCGGCGGGGTCAGCACCGGGCTGTAGCCCATGCCAATATAGGATTTATAGCGCTGATTCTGGCTGGCAATCCCTTTAAGTTCCGCCAGCGCCTGATGTTCCGTGGCAGCATCACCAACTTGTGGTGGGCTTGGCAACTGGATATCTACCGGAACAATCTGTTGGATTAATGCACTTAACGAGCGGGCACCCACGGCTTCCAACATCTTTTGTTGTTGTTGAGCTGAAGAGCCAATATGGCGCTGAATAAAAGCATCGTTATGTTCAAGCTGGCTGAGATTCTGAGTCATGTGCTACAAATTCCTGAATAGGGCATGGGACGGGAAGTTGGACTTATTTCATAAAGCGTACTTTGTAGGGCGTAATTGTTGCAGGCAGTTTGGACTCGGACAGCGCACAGAAACCGGAGCGTACACCATGACCTTGTAAATAATGGCTACGTGAGGGTTTCGAGCACTGCCCAGGTTCAAAATGGCAAATAAAATAGCCCTAAACTCATTTACTCGTCGATCGTCGCCTGATAAGCCTCAGCATCCAACAAATCTGCCAATTCGCCTTCATCAGACGCTTTGATGCTGAACAACCAGCCATCGGTGTACGGCGCACTGTTCACCAGCTCTGGCGAGCTTTCCAGTTCGGTATTAACCGCAATGATTTCGCCGCTGATCGGTGCGTAAATATCGGAAGCGGCCTTAACTGATTCGGCAACCGCACAATCGCTACCGGCTGAAACGTCGCTGCCCACTTCAGGCAAATCAACGAAAACCATGTCGCCGAGGAGTTCCTGCGCATGTTCCGTGATACCGACGCTATAAACACCATCACCGTCTGCACGAACCCACTCATGAGATGACGCATATTTCAATTCTGTTGGTACGTTACTCATTGATGCTCCTTAAATAGTGATAGAGCCAAAAGGGTGTGGCTCATAGAATTCGCAATAACGATCTACTCTCAATAATTACAGCGTGACCGGCTTACCTGCCCGTACAAAACCCGGTTTAACCACCCGAACCGGCATTTCACGGTTACGGATCTGTACCACCGCATTTTCACCAATCCCTGCGGGGACACGGGCCAGCGCAATGCTAAAGCCCAATGTTGGCGAGAATGAACCACTGGTGATAACACCCACTTTTGGGTTGCCTGAGGCATCAGAAAAGTGTACCGGCAGCTCATTACGTAATACGCCTTTTTCCGTCATGATCAAGCCTACCAAGTGTTCAGTACCCCCCGTACGCTGCTTTTCCAGTGCTGCACGGCCGATAAACTGACGCTCTTCCGGCAACCAGGCTACGGTCCAGCCCATATTGGCGGCTAATGGCGAAACACCTTCGTCCATCTCCTGCCCGTAGAGGTTCATCCCGGCTTCAAGCCGCAAAGTATCGCGAGCACCAAGGCCCGCAGGTTTTACGCCTGCTGCCAGCAATTGCTGCCAGAAATCAACCACTTGCTCTTTCGGCAGCGCAATTTCATAGCCCGCTTCGCCGGTATAACCGGTGGTAGCGATAAACAAATCACCAGCTTGAATACCAAAAAACGGTTTCATTCCTGCGATCGCCTGTTGCTGATCAGGAGTCAGTAAGGTTGCCACTTTCTGTTGTGCTGTCGGGCCTTGTACTGCCACCAGCGCCAAATCATCACGCACCGTCACTTCAACCTGATATGGCTCAGCATGTTGAATGATCCAGTCCAGATCTTTTTCACGGGTGGCGGAGTTAACCACTAAACGGAAATAGTCTTCACGTAGGAAGTAAACAATCAAATCATCGATAACACCGCCGGAGGCATTCAGCATTGCGGTGTAAAGGGCTTTGCCCGGTTGGGTCAGTTTGGCGACATCGTTGGCTAACAGATAACGCAGGAATTCACGGGTACGGGCACCGTGTAAGTCGACGATGGTCATATGAGAAACATCAAACATACCGGCATCCTGACGCACGATATGGTGTTCGTCGATTTGGGAGCCATAATGCAATGGCATCATCCAACCATGAAAATCTACCATCCGAGCACCGCATACTACGTGCTGGTCATACAACGGGGTCTGCTTAGCCATCTACTCTCCCTCAATATACCCTTCGCACTTGAAGCCGTAGGGGCGTTGGCTACGTTCATTCACCCGAATCACTTACCGGTGTAAGCTCATCGGGAATTCATTCGCTTGCCGCCTACCTACAACTCCAATTGCTTTGGCTATAACATGTCATGAGTGTTTTATACCGGCTTCATCCCCCAATAAAAATAGGCATGAACACCGTTACGCAAACGATACCTTTTGCCCAACGTTATCACCGAATCTATCAGGGAACCATAAGCTAAAATAGGCGATAACACGCAGGCAGCAGGCAAAAAACAAGGGTATTGTGCAGAGTTTTCCACTGTAAAACTGCGCACATAGGCACATAATTAACAATTAAACCGTAAAAATAGCGATGTTATATAACCGAATAACCAAAACCCTGTCAGATTCAACTTATCAGGTTTTGGCTATGAGTGAAAAAAACTAATGCGAAAAGCAGGTTGAAATTAGATTATTTCAACTGAAGGTGGGTGTTAGCGGGTACAAGATTATTCGTCGAGCCAATCGGGTAAATCACTTAACCCCATCGCCTGGCGCACCAATTGAGGTTTGACCCCTGGCAAGTTATCAGCCAGCGTTAAGCCAATATCACGCAGTAGTTTTTTAGCCGGATTACTGCCCGCAAACAGGGAGCGGAAACCCTGAATACTGGCGAGCATCATTGCGGCACTGTGTTTACGGCGGCGCTCATAGCGGCGCAGATAAAGATGCTGACCGATATCTTTGCCCTGACGCTGCAAGCGGCGTAGTTCAGAAACCAGCTCAGCGGCATCCATAAAGCCCAGATTAACCCCCTGCCCAGCCAACGGATGCACGGTATGGGCGGCATCCCCCACCAGCGCCAGTCGGTGTGCAGCAAAGCTGCGGGCATAACGCCCCGCCAGCGGGAAAGTCTGCCGCTCACTTTCAAGCTGACATTGCCCCAAACGCAGATCAAATGCCATTCCCAACTCGCGGTTAAACTGCTCGGCGGGCAGCGCGGATAACTCGGCGGCGCGCTCAGGGGGTAATGACCAAACAATCGAGCAAAGGTGTGGGTCACTAAACGGCAGAAAGGCCAAAATACCATCACCATGAAAGACTTGACGTGCAGTGGCTTGATGAGCCTCTTCCGTGCGAATGGTTGCTACCAACGCATGGTGGGCATAATCCCAAAATGTCAGCGGGATATCCGCATGTTGGCGCAACCAGGAGTTAGCCCCATCTGCCCCCACCACCAGTTTGGCACTTAGCATTCGGTCATCTGTTAAAGTGATAAAGGCTTCGCTTTCACCCCAAGCCACCTGTTTAAGGCTCGCAGGTGCCAGCAGGGTGACATCAGCCAGTTGACTGGCACGCTGCCATAACGCCTGCTGGATCACCCGATTTTCGATGATATGACCGAGATGACTGAAACCATATTCATCGGCATGGAAAGCAATTTTACCAAAACTGTCTTGGTCCCATACTTCCATTCCACTATAAGGGCTGGCACGCAGGGCTAAGATATTCTCCCATACACCAATTTTTTGCAGTAAGCGCTCACTGGCAGCATTGATCGCCGAGACACGAAGCGCCAACGCCCCCGCTACCGGTGCAGGTAACGGCTCCACTATCGGCTGATGCTCAATAATAGCAATGCGCAACCCGCTGCCTTGTAGCCCACAGGCCAGTGCCAGACCGACCATTCCGCCACCGGCGATTACCACGTCATATGATTGCATACCGAGATATATCCCATAAAAATATGAACTTCATTTACCCTATAAACGTCTCGATGCAGGAACGCGGCAAGCGAGATACAAATCGGTCGAGAACCGATTTGAACAGCATTTATACTGCCCGCAGGGTAAGCTTCAGCGATGAGGTTCATTAATCCCGCAGAGCTTACACCTGTAAGTGATTCGGGTTATTAAGCACAGCCAACACACCTGCAACGTAAAAGATGACGGGTAAAACTAACGCTTAACCCACCCCAATGTCTGCCGCGCAAAAGTATCACGTATTGCAGGCAACTGTTCCATTGACATCAGCGCAAGATTGCGGCCAACCACCAGCGGCCCATAGCGGTTGGCAAACAAGCGAATTAAACCATCGGTCACACCAACAGTCGCTTGTTGATCCGGCTGACGGCGCTGCTGATATTGGGCAAGCACGGCATAATCGCCGGGATCACGCCCTGCCTGAGCAACTGTTTCAGCTAACGATATTACATCGCGCAGGCCCAGATTAAAGCCCTGACCGGCGATCGGATGCAGCGTTTGTGCGGCATTGCCCACCAGCGCCAAACGGTGGCTGACATGGCGTGAAGCCGTTAGTAACTGCAACGGGTAGCTATGGCGTTTACCCGCATGGAGGATTCTCCCTAACCGCCAACCAAAGGCTTGCTGCAACTCCGCGACAAAGCGGGCATCATCCCAACTGTCAACCCGTTGTTGGTCTTGTTTGGCATGACACCAGACCAGAGAGCTGCGCCCTTCAGACATCGGCAATAATGCCAGCGGCCCGTGGCGAGTAAAGCGCTCAAATGCACGTCCATTGGGCAATTGAGCGGTGGTGACATTGGCTATCACCGCAACCTGCTGGTAGTCCTGCTGTTGCCATTGAATATTACAGGTGCGCGCCAGCACCGAGTGAGAACCATCAGCGGCCACCAGCAATTTGGCACTCAATTGCTGCCCGTTATCCAGCGTAACACTGGCTGATTCCGCGCTACGAACCACATCAACCACGGTTGCCGGGCAATGCAGTGTCACTCCTGGCGCGTTGTTCAGCAATGTAAATAGCCGCTGCCCTGCCTCATGCAGCTCGATAACATTGCCCAACGCCGGAACACGATAATCTGCCGCGCGTAAGTTCACAAAACCGGCATGGCCGCTATCACTGACATGCACATGTTCAATCGCGGTGGCGCAGTCAGCCAGCGACGACCAGATACCGATGCGCTCCAATTGCTGACAGGTGCCCTGCGCCAGTGCAATCGCTCTGGCATCAAAGCCCGGATGTTGCCGGCTTGCAGGCAACTGTGCTTCAACCAAAGCAACGGGCACCCTTCCCTGAGTAAGAGAGGATATAGCCAGCGCCAGTGTTGCACCGGCCATGCCGCCACCCACAATGATTACACTCATCCGTTATCTCGCCGCCGCCATCAGTGCTTCAATGGCATCAGGATCTTTGACCACACTGGCGGTCAGGTTCTCATTGCCATCAGCAGTGATAACAATATCATCTTCAATACGAATACCAATGCCACGGTATTTCGACGGCACATCAGCATCTGGCGCGATATACAGACCCGGTTCAATGGTCAGCACCATACCCGGTTCCAGAATACGACCACGGTCACTATTGATATAATCGCCGACATCATGCACATCCAACCCCAGCCAGTGGCTCAGGCCGTGCATAAAGAAAGGCCGATGTGCTTGCTCGGCAATGAGCTGCTCGACATCCCCTTTCAGGATACCCAGCGTCACCAGACCGGCAACCATGATGCGCACCACTTGTTCGGTCACTTCGCGAATACTGGTGCCAGGCCGGTACAATTCCAGAGCTTTGTTAATTGACGCCAGTACGATGTCATAAATTTCGCGCTGAGCTGGCGTGAATTTACCGCTAACCGGGAAGGTGCGAGTGATATCACCGGCATAGCCTTGATATTCACAACCCGCATCAATTAGCACCAATTCGTCATCGCGCAGTTCACACTCATTTTCGGTGTAATGCAGAATACAGCCGTTCTCACCGCCGCCAACGATAGTGTTATAGGCCGGATAACGCGCACCATGACGGGTAAACTCATGCAGAATTTCCCCTTCCAGTTGGTATTCGAACATTCCTGGGCGGCATTTCTCCATCGCGCGGGTATGGGCTTGCGCGCTTATTTCACCAGCGCGGCGCATCACGGCAATTTCTTCTTCTGACTTAAACAGGCGCATTTCGTGCAGCCAGGGCCGCCAGTCAGTTAAGGTTGCAGGTGCGCGCAGATTTTTACGAAAACCGTTACGTAATCTTTCCAGCGCGGCGAAAACGATTTTATCTGCGTAAGCATATTGCCCCTGCGCGTGATAAATCACATCAAGGCGATTAAGCAGTAAATAGAGTTGTTCGTCGATTTCATCGAAAGGGAGTGCGCGGTCAACACCCAACTTAGCGGGGGCGGCATCTTGCCCTAAACGGCGGCCAAACCAGATTTCAGCGGTTAAATCCCGCACCCGGTTAAACAGCACGCTGTGGTTATGGCTCTCATCGCTTTTTACCAGAATCAATACCGCTTGTGGCTCATTGAAGCCGGTCAGATAGCTAAAATCGCTGCTCTGCCGATAGGGATATTCAGAGTCCGCACTGCGCGTAGCCTCAGGCGCGGCAAAAAACAGGGCTGCACTGCCCACCGCCATCTTCGCTAACAACGCCTGACGGCGGTTCTGGTATTCTTGTTGAGTCATCACACCCTCCTGAAATTGCCGAATTTAATCACCTAAATTCAATATATTACACGCTTTAAATTAATGTAACGTTGGCTTGCGCACTTCTGGAGCTGTCGGCTTTTGTCGAGTGAATTCGATATGACATAAAATCGCGGCTACACGCACATATTCGAGAACTTCTTCTAAGGATTGCGCCAGTTCTTCTTGATCTTCATCTTCGTCGTAACCTAATTGGGCAATATTACGCAGGTCATCAATGGCTTCGCCTACTTCATCTTTCACCTGAGCCAGCTTGGGTTGCAGCATCCCCAGCCCCAGCAGAAAGTGATTTACCCAGCCAGAAAGGGCATCTGCACGATCAAATACCGTGGCATCTTCCCCTTCAGGGAGAAGCAACTGGAACATAAAACCTTCGTTCTCCAATGCTTCTTGTGTTGCTTCATGTAACTGTTGTAACGGTAAACTGAGCGCTTGTGGGAAGGCGACACCTTCGTTAGTCAGATCATGCACCAGCGTCTGCCAGCCATTGTCTTTACTGCCACCACACAGCATACCGCTGATCAGGCCATGCATTTCAGCAGGGGTGAGTGCCACTGCCTGCTGGTTCAATGCCAGGGCAAGTGATGGGTAAGTTGGTAATGTATTCTCTATAGACATGCGTATTGGTCATCGTTGGCAGGATAAGTTCGTGTTATGCTACCACCAAGAAAGGTCGCTATACCAGAAAACGCAACACGCTATACCCTATGGGGATTAGGGGTTGAATCTTGGTATCAAGGTATATATAGTGACGCCCGCTTTGTAGCGACGAGCATTTTGCCTCTGGTTTGCAGGGCTGGCGCGAAAATTAGTCAGGAAGGTGGCATGTCTGCACAACCGGTAGATATTCAAATTTTTGGTCGCTCGTTAAGAGTCAATTGTCCGCCAGAACAACAAGATGCGTTGAACATGGCTGCAGAAGATCTTAACCAACGGTTGCAAGATCTTAAAGTTCGCACTAGAGTCACCAATACTGAGCAGTTAGTTTTTATCGCGGCATTGAATGTGTGTCACGAATTGGCTCAGGAAAGGTTGAAAACCCGTGACTATGCATCCAATATGGAGCAACGTATTCGGATGTTACAACAGACCATTGAACAGGCATTGCTTGAACAGGGTCGCATCTCTGAACGTCAGGATGCACAGTTTGAATAAATCTCTGTTGAGTGATAGATTCAGCAGTGAGTAAAAAATTCTCTGAGGTGTTTGCCAGCGGGCCAGTCCCCTGAGCCGATAATTAATACCAACAGAATGTAGTGACTCCGTAACTGGTGCGCATGCTCGGTCCGCCGAGAAGCCTTAAGGTTGCGACGCTGCGTTCACCTTGAACCATGGGTTCAAGGGTTACAGCCTGCGGCGGCATCTCGGAGATCCCCTCTTTAACGGATAACCTGTATTCCAACGGTTATTACATTCAGTCTGACTAGTGGCAGCTCTTTGCCTACCTTAATCAATAACATGTCATATGAATCAACTATATACTCTTGAATCGATAACATGCATTTGAATCCGCAACATGCCCTTGAACGGCAAAGAATTCGCGGCGAAATACGTGAGCGTCGGCGTGTTTTAACTCCAGAACAACAACAGCATTCTGCCAATCTCGCCGCAAAACGCATTGCTTCCCATTACCGAATTCAGCAGGCCAACACTGTTGCCGTATTTCTCTCTTTTGATGGCGAGTTAGATACCGGCCCGGTTATTAAGCTATTGTGGCAGCAGAAAAAACAGGTTTATTTGCCCGTACTTCATCCCTTCAGCCCTGGTAATTTGCTGTTCCTGCGTTATCAGCCTGATAGCCCGCTCATTCGCAATCGCCTTAAAATTCTTGAACCGCCATTAGATGTACGCGACGTATTGCCCCTAAACCAGCTAGATGTGGTAATAACCCCGCTGGTGGCGTTTGATAGCCACGGGCAACGTTTAGGGATGGGTGGGGGGTTTTATGACCGCACGCTGCAACACTGGCAACATGATGGCCCGTATCCTATTGGCTTGGCCCATGATTGCCAATGGGTAGAGCACTTGCCATCTGAGCTGTGGGATGTGCCGTTGCCTGAAATTGTGACACCGGCCAAAGTGTGGCAGTGGGTTAATTAAAGTCTCGCGATAATAAATAAAAAACCCGGTATCCGCAGATACCGGGTTATCAGGCACCATTCGCCAGTGATGTTTTACTCATTAGTAAAGTAAACGCGCACGGATAGTCCCTGGAATTGCTTTCATCGCCAGTAATGCTTTTTCTGCATTTTCTGCATCATCCGTTTCAACATCAATAACGACGTAACCGATTTCAGCGCTGGTTTGCAAATATTGCGCCGCAATGTTGACGTTTTGTTCAGCAAAAATTTTGTTAATACTGGTTAGAATACCCGGACGGTTCTCATGAATATGCAGCAGGCGGCGGGTATTATCACCATGCGCAGGCAGAGAAACCTCAGGGAAATTCATCGCCGATAACGTTGAACCGTTGTCGGAATATTTCGCCAGTTTGCCAGCCACTTCATCACCGATGTTTTCCTGCGCTTCCTGAGTAGAACCACCGATATGCGGAGTCAATAACACATTATCGAACTCGCACAACGGCGAATTAAACGGATCTTTATTGGTGGCAGGTTCTTCAGGGAACACATCAATGGCCGCGCCAGCTAAGTGATTACTCGCCAGGGCATCACACAGCGCCGCGATATCAACCACCGTGCCGCGTGAGGCATTAATCAGGAGGGCACCCGGCTTCATTAATGCCAATTCTTCACGGCCAATCATATTCTTGGTGGAATGATTCTCCGGCACATGCAGGCTAACCACATCACTCATATTCAGTAAGTCTGACAGGTGGCGAACCTGCTGCGCATTGCCCAAAGATAACTTGTTTTCAATATCGTAAAAAAACACCTTCAGCCCGACACTTTCAGCCAGAATCCCCAACTGAGTCCCGATATGACCGTAACCGATAATACCGAGCTTTTTACCGCGAGCTTCATAGGAGCCGACGGCCAGTTTGTTCCACTCACCACGGTGCGCTTTAGCGTTTGCCGATGGAATGCCACGGAACATCAGCAGTAACTCACCCAGCACCATTTCGGCCACTGAACGGGTATTGGAGAAAGGCGCGTTGAATACCGGCACGCCACGCTTGGTCGCGGCATTTAAATCAACCTGATTGGTACCGATACAGAAGCAACCCACTGCGACCAATTTTTCTGCTGCCGCAAAGACTTCCTCGGACAGATGCGTGCGCGATCGAATGCCGATGAAGTGAGCATCTTTAATCGATGCTTTCAGTGATTCGGTGTCTAAGGCACCTTTATGGTATTCAATATTGCTATAACCGGCTGCACGCAGATTATCAACCGTGCTCTGGTGAACCCCTTCCACTAACAGAAACTTAATTCTGTCTTTCTCCAATGATACTTTTGCCATGTCCCCGACCCTATTTTCAGACTTCAGATGTGGCTGCCGCTATCGAATGAATCCGGTCAGCACCCTGTCAACATAACAAATATTACGCAGGCAGCAATACAAACGATTGCCTGGCTGTCAGCATAACCATCAGTGTGGATGTTAATTTATGGAAGAAAAGACTGACAAAAATAGCGTTAATGGCAGGTTAATGAAATGAAATGGCGAAATGTGATATATATCACCAAATTTAGCCATTTAAAGAAAAGAGACTTAAAGGCAAAAAATCATCAGGATAAAGCGTCTAAACCTCATCCTGAAGCCATTTAACCGATCACTTTGCTATGATGGTTCTAACGCCGTCGGCAGTACCAATCAGTGCCACATCAGCGCCACGATTAGCAAACAGCCCAACGGTGACCACCCCGGCAATACCATTGATTTTATTTTCAAGCGCAATGGCATCCAGAATAGTCAGATTGTGTACATCCAAAATAACGTTACCGTTATCGGTCAGCACATTCTGGCGATATTCCGGTAATCCACCCAATTTCACCAGTTCGCGAGCAACATAAGAACGCGCCATCGGAATAACTTCAACCGGCAGCGGGAACCTGCCCAGCACATCAACCTGTTTCGATGCATCTGCGATGCAAATAAACTTACGGGCAATGGCAGCAATGATTTTCTCGCGGGTCAGTGCCGCACCGCCGCCTTTGATCATCTGCATCTGACCGTTAATTTCATCAGCGCCATCGACATAGATATCCAGCACATCAACTTCATTGCAATCAAACACTTGAATACCTAAGCTTTTCAACTTAGCGGTAGAGGCATCCGAGCTGGAAACAGCCCCTTCGATCTGATGTTTAATCGAGCCGAGAGCATCAATAAAATGTGCCGCAGTGGAGCCTGTACCCACCCCAACGATAGTGCCGGGTGTGACATACTCCAACGCAGCCCAGCCCACTGCTTTTTTAAGTTCATCCTGAGTCATGGTAAGTTCACGCCTTGATGTGAAAGAAAACCTGACGTCATTATAGAGCATATACGTGATAAAACGTCGCAATAAAGCCTGCCTGCGGGGTGGTTAATTTTAGCTGGATCACAGTTTCGTCAGTTTATTTGTGGCGGGCCTATCTGCATTCCAACATAGAAAAATGATCAAAATGTGGCATAGTGCGGTATTAACTTAAATATTTGGAGAGATGACTCCGATGAAACGCCCAGACTACCGAACGCTACAAGCGCTGGACGCGGTGATCCGTGAGCGCGGTTTTGAACGCGCGGCACAAAAACTTTGCATCACCCAATCGGCAGTGTCTCAACGCATTAAGCAGTTGGAAAATCTGTTCGGTCAACCGCTACTGGTGCGCACGGTGCCTCCCCGCCCGACTGAACAGGGGCAGAAGTTGCTCGCTTTGCTGCATCAGGTTGAACTGCTGGAAGAGGAGTGGCTTGGCAATGATAACGGTGGCGATACACCGCTGTTGCTGTCATTGGCAGTCAACGCCGACAGTCTGGCGACCTGGCTGCTCCCTGCGCTGAAACCGGTGCTGGCGGACTCCCCTATTCGGCTGAATTTGCAAGTCGAGGATGAGACCCGAACGCAAGAGCGGTTACGTCGTGGTGAAGTGGTGGGGGCTGTCAGTATCCAACCGCAGCCGCTGCCAAGCTGCCTGGTCGATCAACTCGGCGCACTGGATTACCTGTTTGTTGCATCAAAACCGTTTGCAGATCGTTATTTCCCCAATGGCGTGACCCGCTCGGCATTGCTGAAAGCGCCAGCCGTAGCCTTTGACCATTTGGATGATATGCATCAGGCGTTTTTACAGCAGAATTTTGATTTGTCACCGGGCAGCGTACCCTGCCATATTGTTAACTCTTCCGAAGCCTTTGTGCAGTTAGCAAGGCAGGGAACCACCTGCTGTATGATCCCGCATCTGCAAATTGAAAAAGAGTTGGCATCTGGCGAATTGATTAATCTGACGCCGGGGCTATTGCAGCGGCGAATGCTGTTCTGGCATCGATTCGCACCAGAAAGCCGGACGATGAGAAAGGTGACTGACGCCCTGTTATCTCACGGGCGTCAGGTATTACGGCAAGACTAGCTTATTTCGCAGCGGTAGCAGGCGTGTTGGCACTGGTTTTCAGCTCAAATACTACGTCAACCTGATCATCAAAATGGATGGTCTGTTGTTCGTAGGTTTGAGCTGCATCACTTGCCGGAGCGGCTTCGGCACTTTTGAACATGCGGGCTACCGGCATTGGCTGGTAGTTAGCAACATGGTAACGGATGCTGTATACCGGTCCCAACTTCACCTTAAATCCATCAGCCAACGAACCGGCCTGAGTGATGGCATTCTCAATGGCTTTTTTACGCGCCTGTTCGCGGTAAACATCGGGGTTTGCTACCCCTAACTCCACCGCACGAATCTCATTTAGGCCAGATTTCAGCGCACCATCCAGTAAATCATTCAATTTATCCAGTTGTCGTAGGGTTACCTGCACCTGACGCACCGCACGGTAGCCTTTCAGCACGGCTTCGCCGGTCTTCTGGTAATCGTATTCTGGCTGGGTACGAATGTTAGCCGCATTGATATCTTTCTTTTCAATGCCGTTTTTACGTAGAAAATCAAAATATTGCGCTACCCGCGTATCAACCTGTTTTTTCGCATCCGCAGCATCTTTGGACGATACGCTAACTTCAATTGCGATAGTCGCGATATCCGGTGTCGCATCAACGCTGGCAGTACCGGAGGTGACAACATGCGGCCCTTCTGGCACTTCGGCAGCTTGAGCTTGTAGCGCCAAAGGTAACGTCCCTAATCCCATCATTGCGGCCAAAGCCAATGTCTTCAACTTCACGGTGCCTCCTAAGATAATCATAATAAAACTATGCACTAAATAATTCGAGTTGCATGAAGGCGGCAACTGAGCGAGTCCTCAGGAGCTTACATAAGTAAGTGACTGGGGCGAACGAAGGCAGCCAACACACATGCAGCTTGAAGTATGACGGGTATAAGACAACCGTAGCATATCTTACTGAATTAGGGATTCGGATTAATGATAAAAACTCACAGATTCAATCCCTGTCGTGCTAACTGAAAAGCGATAAACCACATCACGCCGCCGACCAGTAAATTAATGACTCGCTGTGAGGTTGGCCGGTTAAGCCACGGCGATAACCACGCCGCCAACAACGCCAGCGCAAAAAACCAGGTAACCGAAGCGCTCACCGCACCAAAAGCAAACCACGGCCGCACATCAGGTAAAAGCTGCCCACCCAGGCTACCCAGCACCACGAAGGTATCAAGATAGACATGAGGATTCAGCCAGGTCACTGCCAGCAGTGTTATCACTATCGGCCAGCGGCCCTGTGCACCGGTGGCTAGCATTGATGTGGTGTCAGCTCCCCGCCATGCCGCCCTCAACGCGCCCCAGCCATACCATAGTAGAAAGGCGACTCCACCCCAGGTAACCAATGCCAACAGCAAAGGGGAGCGGCTCAGTAAGGCGCTACCGCCAAAAATTCCGGCACAAATTAAGATAATATCGCTCAACGCGCACAAAGAGGCACTCATCAGATGGTGCTGGCGTTTTATGCCCTGATTCATCACAAAAGCGTTTTGTGGCCCAAGGGGTAAAATCATCGCAGCACCAAGCACAAAACCCTGTAAATACACAACTAACATACTGTTACCTCTAAATAATACTCAGAACTAACTGAGAGAAAATGAGAGCAATTAGCCGCATAGTACGGGGAGAGCACCATCAGAGGAAATTGATATTTCTTATTAGCCATAAGTAAAGCTAATAATAAGTATGGACATCATACGTCAAGCTGCATGTATGTTGGCGACCTTCCTGCAACTCGAATTATTTAGGGGATAAACTGCAATTCGCATATGAGGAAAAGATAAAAAAACGGGCTAAAAATAGCCCGTCAGACTGCGTGAGGTACTATGCAGACGGAGCAGATTCCGCCTTAGTAACCTGATGTAAATGCACATCCATCTGTGGGTAAGGAATGCCAATTTTGTGAGCATCCAGCGCGCGCTTGAAGTTTTCCATCAGATCCCAATACACTTCCATCGCATCGCCATTAGTTGTCCAGACGCGCACGGTGAAGTTAAGGGAAGACGCGGCCATCTCATTTAGACGCACCGTGACACCGTTGTCATGCATGATGCGCTTATCTGCGGCAATGATGTCACCCAGCACTTTCTTCACCACATCAATATCAGCGTCATAGGCAACACCAATAACCATGTCGGTGCGGCGGTTCGGCTCACGACTGGTATTGATGATATTGTTGGCAATGATTTTACCATTTGGCACTACAATGATTTTGTCATCAACCGTCCGCAGTGTGGTGGAGAAGATCTGCACCTGCACTACCGTACCCGCGACACCACCCAGATCAACATACTCGCCCGCTTTGAACGGACGGAAGGCCACCAGCAGCACACCGGCGGCAAAGTTAGACAGTGAGCCTTGTAGCGCCAAACCAACAGCTAAACCGGCAGCACCGATAACCGCAATAACTGACGCGGTCTGCACCCCAAGACGCCCCAGAACGGCAACAATAGTGAATGCCAGAATACTGTAGCGCGCCATTGCTGCCAGAAAATCAGCTACGGTGACATCAATGCCACGTAACTTCATGACGCGGCCCAGCATCCGTGATACGACTTTAGCGATAATTGAACCGACAGTCAGTATCATCAGTGCGGCCACGACATTAACCGCATATTGAATCAGCAGATCCTGATTATCCACCAACCAAGTGCTCGCATTATTGATTCCATCAACTACGTTTAATTCTTCCATTTAAACCATCCTACAAAAAGCTCCCAGCGGGAGAGATTACATAAAAATTAATAAAAAATGCCGACTAACACTCCAGACAACCAGCTTAGGGTAACGAACAATAGGAAACGTTGCCAATTCGAAGAAAGGGTTAAATTCTGAAATATCAGACAATTCTGCAAATAGTGGCACAAATAGCCGTGATTAATCACAGAGTTCAGACAAGAAAAAAGGCCCCGCAGGGCCTTTTAGTCTTTTAAAGCGGAGCTAAATTACAGAACGTCTTTCGCGTTCAGTTCTTCAAATGCTTTTTCCAGACGAGCGACCATAGTCACCTGTGCAGCACGCAGCCACGCACGCGGATCGTAGAATTTCTTGTTCGGTTTGTCAGCACCTTCTGGGTTACCCAGTTGGCCTTGCAGGTAAGCTTCGTTCTTTTTGTAGTAGCCCAGAATACCTTCCCACGTGGCCCATTGGGTATCGGTGTCGATATTCATTTTCACTACGCCATAGCTAACTGCTTCTTTGATTTCAGCAGCAGTAGAACCTGAACCGCCGTGGAATACGAAGTTCAAGCTGTTGTGCGGCAGATTGTGTTTCTTGGAAACATAATCCTGAGAATCACGCAGAATAGTTGGGGTCAGTTTCACGTTACCTGGCTTGTAAACACCGTGTACGTTACCGAAAGAGGCAGCGATGGTGAAACGTGGGCTGATAGCGTTCAGTTTTTCGTAAGCATAATCAACATCTTGCGGTTGAGTGTACAGTGAAGATGCGTCCATATGGCTGTTATCCACGCCATCTTCTTCACCACCGGTACAACCCAGTTCGATCTCCAGCGTCATACCCATTTTCGCCATGCGAGTCAGGTACTTGCTACAGATTTCGATGTTTTCTTCCAGGGACTCTTCAGACAAATCAATCATGTGAGAAGAGAACAGCGGTTTGCCGGTCGCTGCGAAATGTTTCTCGCCTGCGTCCAACAAGCCGTCTAACCAAGGCAGCAATTTCTTGGCGCAATGGTCAGTATGCAGAATCACTGGAACACCGTAGTGTTCAGCCATCTGATGCACATGGTGCGCACCAGAGATAGCGCCCAGAATTGCAGCACCCTGACCTTCTGCTTTAACGCCTTTACCTGCGATAAATGCAGCACCACCGTTAGAGAACTGCACGATAACCGGCGCACGCACTTTGGCTGCTGTTTCCAGCACTGCGTTGATAGAGTCGGTGCCGACACAGTTAACTGCTGGCAGAGCAAAGTTGTTTTCTTTTGCTACTGCGAACACTTTCTGAACGTCATCACCTGTGATGACACCTGGTTTTACGAAATCAAAAATTTTAGACATGTACGTTGTCCTGTTTCGTCGACTGAAGATAGCAGCTATCCGGTAAGGATAGGCCCTAAATGTAAATCGCCTATACCCGTCATACTTCAAACTGCATGTGCGTTGGCTGCCATCATTCACTCAAGTCATTGAGTTATCTCAACTCCTTGGGTTCATTTCGTTGCCGCCTTCCTGCAACTCGAATTATTTAGGGTATAAAGCCCGCGAGCTTCATTAGCTAAAAGCGAAACGGGCGGCTCTCGCCCCCCGTTATCTAAATTACTGCTTGGCGCGCTCTTCCAGCATCACCACCGCTGGCAGTTTTTTCCCTTCTACGAACTCAAGGAATGCACCGCCGCCGGTGGAGATGTAAGAGATTTTGTCAGCAATACCGAACAGATCGATTGCTGCCAGAGTGTCACCGCCGCCTGCGATAGAGAATGCGTCGCTTTCTGCGATGGCACGAGCCACGATTTCGGTCCCTTTACGGAAGTTAGGGAACTCGAACACACCAACCGGGCCATTCCACAGAATGGTTTTGGCGTTTTTCAAGATCTCAGCCAGACGCTCCGCAGATTCGTCGCCCAAGTCCAGAATTTGCTCGTCATCTTTGATTTGGTTAGCCGGCTTCAGGGTTGCAGCGGCAGTTTCAGAGAACTCTGTTGCAACACGCACATCGGTAGGAACGGGGATATCACAGGTTTCCAGCAGGCGTTTTGCTTCTGGGATCAAGTCTGCTTCATACAGAGATTTACCCACATTGTGGCCTTGAGCGGCAACGAAGGTATTGGCGATACCGCCACCAACAATCAGTTGGTCTGCAATTTTAGACAGAGCACCCAATACAGTCAGTTTGGTTGAAACTTTAGAACCACCTACAATGGCAACCATTGGACGCGCTGGGTTACCCAGTGCTTTGCCCAAGGCTTCCAGCTCTGCTGACAACAGCGGGCCAGCACAGGCGATCGGGGCAAATTTACCCACACCATGAGTAGAGGCTTGTGCACGGTGCGCAGTACCAAACGCATCCATCACATAGACGTCACACAGTGCAGCATATTTCTTAGACAGCGCTTCGTCGTCTTTCTTCTCGCCTTTGTTAAAGCGAACGTTTTCCAGCACCACTAACTCGCCAGCTGCAATTTCAACGCCATCCAGATAGTCTTTCGCCAAACGTACCGGAGCAGACAATTTATCTTTCAGGTAGTTAACGACTGGCAGCAAGGAGAACTCTTCGTTGTACTCGCCTTCGGTCGGGCGACCCAAGTGAGAGGTAACCATTACTTTAGCGCCTTGCTTCAATGCCGCTTCAATCGTCGGCAGAGATGCACGGATACGCGCATCAGAAGTCACTTTGCCATCTTTTACCGGAACATTGAGGTCCGCACGGATCAGCACGCGAAGGCCTGCCAGACTCAGATCGGTCATCTTAATTACAGACATGGTGAATCCTCTTGTTGATTCTCTTTAAAGTTGCATAAGCTGCACATCAACGTTGATATAACCGCAGTAAAACCACGGAAAAACAAGACGTTAACATGCCATACTAGAAACCACTTCTGGCCATCGCCAATGTCGTATCCAACATTCTATTGGCGAAACCCCATTCATTATCGCACCATACCAAGGTCTTAATCAGGTGCTGCCCGCTGACCCGCGTCTGCGTGCAATCGACAATCGCACTGTGCGGATCATGGTTAAAATCGGTCGACACCAATGGTAATTCCGTATAGTCAACTATACCACGAAATGAACCTCTTGCTGCCTTTTGCAAAAGTTGGTTAACCTCAGCGACACCAACCGGGTTTGTCACACTGACGCTTAAATCGATAGCGGTTACGTTGATGGTTGGCACCCTTACTGAGATGGCTTCAAACCGGTCACAAAACTTCGGAAAAATACGGGTAATCCCTGCTGCCAGTTTGGTATCAACCGGAATAATCGACTGGCTTGCGGCTCGGGTACGACGTAAATCCTGGTGATAAGCATCAATAACCGGTTGGTCATTCATTGATGAATGAATGGTCGTCACCGTGCCGGATTCAATGCCATAGGCATCATCCAACAACTGAATAATAGGAATAATGCAGTTGGTGGTACAGGAGGCGTTAGAAACAATTCGGTGGTTCGCCTGTAAATCCTGATGGTTAACTCCATACACCACCGTCGCATCCAAATCATGGCCACCGGGATGGGCAAACAGCACCTTTTTGGCACCGGAGGTTAAATGCGCCTCACCATCGGCACGGCTACCATAAACGCCGCTGCAATCCAGAACCACATCAATTCCTAACTCACCCCAGGGTAACTGCCCAATTTCTGACTGATGTATCAGCCGGATAATATCGTCCCCAACGTATAATTTGTCACATTCCTGACGAACATCCCAGGCAAAGCGGCCGTGGCTGGAGTCATACTTCAACAGATGGGCCATCCCTTCTGCATTAGCTAACTCATTGATTGCGACCACTGAAATTTCTGCCCGCCGACCCGATTCATACAATGCGCGTAAAACGCTCCGGCCAATACGGCCAAAGCCATTTATCGCTATGCGGATTGTCATGTTACTCCCTGTTTCTGGTTATTATCATGCAACCCCATAGCGTACTGCACCGTACCCTAAAATGTTAATCGTCTTATCACAATTGAGCCAGAATACTTCCGGCTTTTTCCTCAGCGAATTTTACTGAAACTGAAAATCAATCATGACTGAAACGCTTCAGCCAGAATAAACCAAACTAATCATAAAAGGAATATCTGCCTGATAAAGGGCACAATTCATCCATCAATCGGCGAAAAAAAAGACCGCCGAAGCGGTCTTTTAACAGGTGTATTACCGGGTTTCTCATCACTATTTACAGCGATTGATAGCACTGGTAACGTCCTGCGGTTTGAACAAAAACTATTTCAACAACGCCTGAGCCTGAGCCACTACGTTTTCCAGGGTGAAACCAAACTCTTTGAACAGTAATTCCGCAGGGGCAGATTCACCGAAGGAATGCATACCCACAACAGCGCCATTCAGACCAACGTATTTGTACCAGTAATCTGCAATACCGGCTTCAACTGCAACGCGCGCGCTAACAGCCAATGGCAATACAGATTCACGGTAAGCCGCGTCTTGTTTGTCGAATGCATCGGTCGATGGCATAGACACAACACGCACTTTACGGCCAGCAGCAGTCAGTTGGTCTGCAGCAGCAACCGCCAATTCAACTTCAGAACCGGTAGCAATAAAGATCAGTTCAGGCTGGCCTGCACAATCTTTCAGCACATAGGCGCCTTTAGAGATGTTGGCTAACTGCTCAGCAGTACGTGGCTGTTGTGCCAGGTTCTGACGAGAGAAGATCAGTGCGCTTGGGCCGTCTTTACGTTCCAGCGCATATTGCCACGCTACCGCAGACTCAACCTGATCACATGGACGCCAGGTGCTCATGTTTGGTGTCACACGCAAGCTGGCCATCTGCTCAACCGGCTGATGGGTTGGGCCATCTTCGCCCAGACCGATAGAGTCATGAGTGTAAACAAAGATGCTGCGGATTTTCATCAGCGCGGCCATGCGTACTGCGTTACGGGCATATTCCACAAACATCAGGAAGGTTGCGCCGTAAGGGATGAAACCACCGTGCAGAGCAATACCGTTCATGATGGCAGACATACCAAATTCACGCACACCGTAGTGAATGTAGTTACCCGCCAGATCGTCACCCAAAGACTTAGAACCAGACCAGATAGTCAGGTTGCTGGGTGCCAGGTCGGCGGAGCCACCGAGGAATTCAGGCAACACTTTACCGAAAGCTTCCAGCGCATTTTGTGATGCTTTGCGGCTGGCAATCTTGGCAGGATTAGCTTGCAATTGTTCGATGAAATTCTTGGATTCAGTCGCCCAGTTAGCTGGCAACTCACCGCTGACGCGGCGTTTGAATTCAGCGGCCAGTTCCGGATACGCTTTAGCGTAAGCGGCGAACTTCTCATTCCAGGCAGCTTCTTTAGTTTGACCTGCTTCTTTAGCATCCCACGCGGCATAGATATCCTGTGGAATTTCGAATGCTGCGTATTTCCAACCCAAGGCTTCACGGGTAGCGGCAACTTCGTCAGCGCCTAATGGTGCGCCATGTGAATCATGAGTGCCGGCTTTCTTCGGTGAACCAAAACCGATAATGGTTTTGCACATCAGTAGTGATGGTTTATCGGTAACTTTATGGGCTTCTTCGATGGCGGCTTTGATAGAATCAGCGTTATGACCATCAACATTCCGAACCACATGCCAGCCATAAGCTTCGAAACGAGCAGCGGTGTCATCAGTGAACCAGCCTTCAACATGGCCATCGATAGAGATGCCGTTGTCATCATAGAATGCGGTCAATTTGCCCAGCTTCATGGTACCAGCCAGTGAGCAAACTTCATGAGAGATACCTTCCATCATGCAGCCATCACCCATAAATGCGTAGGTGTGGTGATCAACAACATCATGGCCAGGGCGGTTAAACTGCGCGCCCAGCGTGCGTTCTGCAATCGCAAAACCCACTGCGTTGGCAATGCCCTGACCCAATGGGCCAGTGGTGGTTTCTACCCCAGCGGTATAGCCGTACTCAGGGTGCCCTGGCGTTTTAGAGTGTAACTGACGGAAGTTTTTCAGCTCTTCCATCGGCAGATCATAACCGGTGAGATGCAGCAAGCTGTAGATCAACATGGAGCCGTGACCATTCGACAAGACGAAACGGTCGCGGTCAGCCCAGTGTGGATTAGTTGGATTATGGTTCAGATAATCACGCCACAGAACTTCTGCAATATCTGCCATGCCCATTGGGGCACCGGGGTGGCCGGAATTCGCTTTTTGCACGGCGTCCATGCTTAATGCGCGGATCGCGTTGGCAAGCTCTTTACGAGAGGACATGTTTTACTCCAGGTCGGATTAAAAAAAGCGTTCAAGGTTACCATTTTCTCAGACTCGACATTGAAACGGCAATCACTAAAACCAAATAAGCTATAACTTCCATATTAATGACCAATGGAATTTGCTGATTTTCAGAATAAAGCTATAGCTGTAACGCCCAAGGCGCGCTAACCTCGCTGCGTTTTTAGCCAAACAATGAGCAAATTAACCGCTCGGTGCGGCTGGAAGTATTCGTTTTTGCAAACAGACCGATACAAACCATACGTTGCAACGACTATTTCGGGCAAGACCTATTGCCGACAGAGTAGAACAACCGTCGTCGATTCAACAGCTATTAATGCGATAGTTGGCAATAATGTGATAGTGACTTAGGGATAATGAGGGTAAACAGATCCTCGCCCTTAATAAATTATTATCGCCAGCAAAATTGCCTTATCTAATGATAAAAATGGCATGACCACAGGAAGAAAGTGTTATGAAAATTCGTACCTCAATGATTGCACTAAGCCTTACGGCACTGCTTAGCGGCTGCCAGAATATGAGTGCTGATGGCTTGATGCAATCGGGCGCACAAGCGTTTCAGGCCGCAACCCTGAGCGATGCTGATGTCAAAACGCTCAGTGATAAATCTTGCGTAGAAATGGATCAGAAGGCTCAAATAGCGCCAGCAGACAGCACCTATGCAAAACGTCTGGCCAAAATCTCAGCCGCATTGGGGGATAACATCAATGGTACGCCAGCTAACTATAAGGTTTATGTCACTAAAGACGTGAATGCCTGGGCGATGGCAAATGGCTGTATTCGTGTTTACAGCGGTCTGATGGACATGATGACCGACAATGAAGTCGAGGGCGTACTCGGCCATGAAATGGGCCATGTGGCGTTAGGCCATACCCGTAAAGCGATGCAAGTGGCTTACGGCACCACCGCCCTGCGCACTGCCGCAGCCTCTGCTGGCGGTGTTACCGGTCAGTTGTCCCAGTCTCAGTTGGCCGATATCGGTGAGAAACTGGTCAATGCGCAATTCTCACAAAAGCAAGAAAGCGAAGCCGATGATTACTCATTTGATTTGCTGAAAAAACGCGGTATCGATCCAAATGGTTTGGTCACCAGCTTTGAGAAGCTGGCAACGATGGAGGCTGGCCGCTCCAGCAGCATGTTTGATGATCATCCATCATCACAAGGGCGGGCCGATCATATCCGCCAACGTATCGCTGCCGGGAAGTAAATCCAGGTAGCTTATAATTATAACGCTCGTGATTATGCGGGCGTTATGACTCACTGCTGAACCTTCGTCACTGCTTATTTGTCATCCTTGAAGATCTATACTCAGATTGACCTCGATCTGGTCACCATTGATGCGCACCGGGTAGGTGTCTAAATCCCGATCACCGGGTTCGCGCAGACAGTGTCCGGTTCGTACATCAAACAATGCGCCGTGCAATGGGCATTCGACTGTTTCACCATCCATAAACCCCTGGCTTAACAATGCATTGGCATGAGGGCAAATATCCTCCATCGCAAAATATTCACCATTCACCAGATAGATACCGATGCTTTTACCCTCAGCCTGAGCGGAGAAAGGAGAGTCCGGCTTGACGTAATTGGCCTTACAAACACTAACCCATCCCATTAAAGCCCCCTCAGATTGTCACCATAAATCACTAACATTAGTGTGGTTGATATCCGCTGAATAACCAGTAACAGCACAAACAAAAAGGGCAAACTTGCGTTTGCCCTTTCGTCAATATTGGATAACCCGCTAGCCGTTATTCATCTTCAAGGTAGGTATAACCGTACAAACCCGCTTCGAACTCTTCCATAAATTGAGTTTGCAATTCTACATCCAGATCCGTTTCTTTCACTTGATCGCGGAATTGGTTTAGCAATTTTTTCGGATTCAACTGCACATATTCCAGCATATCTGCGACGGTATCACCTTCGTCAGTCTGCTCGACTTCAACCGTGCCGTCAGGGAACACATACACATCTACTGCGGCAGTATCACCGAACAAATTGTGCATATTGCCCAGAATTTCCTGATACGCACCCACCATAAAGAAGCCCAGCAGTGGAGGATTCTCTGCATCATACGGCGGCATCGGCATGGTGGTTGCCACACCGTCACCGTCGATATAGTGGTCGATAGTGCCGTCTGAGTCACAGGTAATGTCCAGCAATACCGCGCGGCGCTCTGGCGGCTTATTCAAGCCTTCGAGCGGTAATACCGGGAATAGCTGATCGATACCCCATGCATCAGGCATGGATTGGAACAACGAGAAATTCACGTATAGCTTATCAGCCATGCGCTCTTGTAGTTCATCAATAATGGGCCGGTGCGCGCGATTGCTTGGGTCCAGTTGCTTCTGGATATCATTACAAATGCTCAAATACATCTGCTCTGCCCAAGCGCGTTGTGTCAGGTCCAGTATGCCGTGGGCATATTGGCTATGTACATCATGTAAGTCCATCTGGCTATCATGCAGCCATTCACGCAGTGAACGTCGATTTTCAGGCTCCTGCATCTCCTGCCAGGTATCCCACAGGCTTTCCAACGCACGAGGTGCATCTTCTTCCGGTGCCTGTGGTTCGCTGAACTCATTACGTTCCACACCAATAACATTGGATACCAGCACAGTATGGTGCGCAGTTACAGCGCGGCCAGACTCGGTAATCACGGTGGGATGTGGTAAGCCATGCTCGTTACAGGCATCACCGATACCCCAGATAACATTATTGGCATATTCATTCAGGCCATAGTTAACCGAACAATCGGATTGGGAGCGTGTCCCTTCGTAATCCACCCCCAGACCACCACCCACATCGAAACACTGGATATTGACACCCAGTTTGTGTAATTCCACATAGAAGCGGGCAGATTCACGCACACCTGTGGAGATGTCACGGATGTTGGATAGTTGAGATCCCAAATGGAAATGCAGTAATTGCAGGCTCTCCAGGCTATTGGCTTTACGCAACATATCAACCAGTTGTAACACCTGGGTAGCAGACAGACCAAATTTGGATTTCTCACCACCACTGGCCTGCCATTTGCCGGAGCCTTGTGACGCCAAACGTGCGCGGACACCTAAGCGCGGCACAACATTCAGACGTTCAGCTTCTTCCAGTACCATTTTGATTTCTGACATCTTTTCGATAACCAGATAAACCTTATGGCCCAGTTTTTCACCGATCAACGCCAGACGAATATACTCACGGTCTTTATAGCCGTTACAAACAATAACCGAACGGGTCATGCCAGCATGAGCTAACACTGCCATCATTTCAGCTTTAGAACCCGCTTCCAGCCCTAACGGTTCACCGGAGTTCACCAGTGACTCAATCACCCGACGATGCTGGTTGACTTTAATCGGGTAAACCAGGAAATAATCGCCTTCGTAGCCGAAAGACTCACGCGCACGCTTAAATGCACCGTTGATTGAACGCAAACGGTGCTGCAAAATTTGTGGGAAACAGAATAACGCAGGCAGACGTTGCCCCTGTTCAAGCTGCATTCCTTTAACCAGTTGTGCCAAATCGACACGCGCCTCACGGACATCTGGATCAGGGCAAACACTAATATGACCCAACTCATTGACGTCATAATAGTTGCCACCCCAATAGGCGACGTTATATGTGCTCAGCATTTTGCTGGCATCGCGGTCATTCATGGCAACCTCCTGCATGGAGCGTAAAGAAACATGTGCGCCCGCAGCTACCGGACGGCCAATCAAGTTATCATCAGACATAATTCGCCTCTATTGCGATACTGACGATAAAGTCAGCCACTATCGCAGCCACAACCAGCAAGGACAAGCCGCGTGAATGCCAAACTGGCAGAAGATTGCACTAAAAAGCGCGACCCACAAGCGGTTTATCACTCAGCTATTCATTACCCAAAAGGGTAAAACACGTTTAAATGGAAAATACGTTTGACTGTAAATACGTATTGAGATTTTGTGAATCGGATTAGCCGCAAAGTCCTCAAGCTAGCCGGATTCAGTGCTTCAGACGGTGATTAACCCGTCCGCGAATCCTGAGTCGCACCCATGTGGGTGTAACATCGCCTTGATGGTGTACAAGAAAGGAAGGTTGCAAGGGGAGATTGAACGCCAGAACGACGCAGCTGTTGATGTGCAGCAACCAGTAGACAACGGATCATTAATCCAACCACCTCCACGCATGCCGCTCTCAATGAACGGACAAGACCTTATTAATAGATAATAGACAAATTAAGTAACAGTTCGATGACGCCGCTATTTTAGCGCTCATCGCCGTTAAGCGCCTGAGTGTAAAACTCCGCGAATCTCACAATGAGCTAATGTCATCTTCTGCCATCTTCATCATTGCATATCAAATAAGCTGCGCGCGCAGTTTATACCTATAATGCGAGCAAAATGCAAAATGAAAATGGCCTGCAAGTGTATCAAGCGGTAAATAAATCAACTGACAACTAAAGTGAGAAATATCTTGATGCAAAAAGGGCTGGCATTAAGGGTAAAAGCTGACCTAAAATAGACGTCCAGATGTTAATACATCCAAAGATTCTAATTGCCAGAATGCTGAGTATGCGACAAATCATGCAAGGCTTCTAAATTGATATTCCCAAAACGTGGTGTTGCAAGGTTGTTAGCTGCGGCGCCAGGTACGAATGGGATAAACTGCTAAGGCTTTGCCTAAAGAGGCGTTGCGAGATATCAACGTATCAGAATACTTCATTAAGTGAAGGTTTTTGTTACCTGACACTCAGCGCTATGCAGTGACTTTTCACTTGTATTTCAAGGTAAAGAAGATAATGGCTAAACACCTATTTACGTCAGAATCAGTTTCTGAAGGGCATCCGGATAAAATTGCGGACCAGATTTCTGATGCAGTTCTTGACGCGATTCTTGAACAAGACCCGAAAGCGCGTGTTGCCTGCGAAACCTATGTCAAAACGGGTATGGTCATGGTGGGTGGTGAAGTCACCACCAGCGCGTGGGTAGATATCGAAGAGATCACCCGTAATACCGTGCGCGAAATCGGTTATGTTAATTCTGAGATGGGTTTTGACGCCAACTCTTGCGCCGTTTTAAGTGCGATTGGTAAGCAATCTCCTGATATCAATCAAGGAGTTGACCGCTCAGACCCACTGGAGCAAGGCGCGGGCGATCAGGGTTTGATGTTTGGCTACGCCACCAACGAAACCAGCGTTTTAATGCCAGCCCCCATTACCTATGCTCACCGGTTGGTACAACGTCAGGCTGAGGTGCGTAAAAACGGCACGTTGTCGTGGCTGCGCCCGGATGCAAAAAGCCAGGTCACCTTCCAGTATGATAACGGCAACATTGTCGGGATTGATGCGGTAGTCCTGTCAACTCAGCATTCAGAAGATATCGGCCTGAAAGATTTACAAGAAGCGGTGATTGAAGAGATCATCAAACCGGTTCTGCCTGCTGAATGGCTCACGGCGACGACTAAATATCATATCAACCCAACGGGCCGTTTTGTGATCGGTGGCCCAATGGGTGACTGTGGTCTGACCGGCCGTAAAATCATTGTTGATACCTACGGCGGCATGGCACGTCATGGTGGCGGCGCATTCTCTGGTAAAGATCCATCCAAAGTTGACCGTTCTGCTGCTTATGCCGCACGTTACGTAGCAAAAAATATCGTCGCGGCTGGCCTGGCCGATCGTTGTGAAATTCAGGTTTCTTACGCCATCGGCGTTGCAGAACCCACCTCGATCATGGTGGAAACCTTCGGTACCGGGAAAGTTTCAGACGAGCAGTTAATTATTCTGGTGCGCGAATTCTTCGACTTACGCCCTTATGGCTTGATCAAGATGCTGGATCTGCTGCACCCGATTTATAAAGCAACCGCCGCTTACGGTCACTTTGGTCGCGAAGAGTTCCCTTGGGAAAATACCGACAAAGCCGACTTGTTGCGAGAAGCTGCTGGCCTGAAATAACTTTCAGACGGTAAGATCTCAATAACAAAAACCCCGCCAGCCGGGGTTTTTTTATGCTTGATTTTTTATGACTTTCGATAGCGCTCAATCAAGCTGAATATTGCCATTCCTGCCAGCATCGCGGCGACAAAGATGACACCTTTGTACATCCCCGCGCCCAGGAGCACCAACGCTGGCCCCGGGCATATCCCTGCCAACCCCCAGCCGATACCAAATAACACGCTGCCGCCCATTAAACGCCGATCCACGCGGGTAGACGTTGGTATGTTAAGAGGAAGTCCTCGCCAAGTGGCGTTACGTTTTTTTGCCCAGCGAAAGGCCAGTGTCGCGACAACCACTGCCGCCATCATCACCAGAGCCAGTGATGGGTCCCATTGGCCGCCAATATCGAGAAACCCCAGAACCTTCACAGGGTTAGTCATACCGGCCACTATTAGCCCCAAACCAAAGATCAGCCCCGTCAGCAATGAGAAGAATATATTCATAATCTGTTCCTAAGCCAGTAGATGACGAACCAACCACACCGTAATAAAACCGGACAGCATAAAACTCAAGGTGGCGACCAATGAACGCGGTGATAATCGGGCTAACCCACAAACACCGTGGCCACTGGTACAACCGGCACCATAGCGAGTCCCAATCCCGACCAGCAATCCGGCCAGGACCAGAACAGGTAAACTGCTATCAATCTGGATGATAGGTCGCGGGGTAAACAGGGAGTAAACCAAAGGAGAGGCCATCAATCCGGCAACAAACGCGACACGCCAAAAAACATCACCGATTTTCGGCGGCAGCAAACCACCCAAAATACCGCTGACACCTGCGATACGGCCATTCCATAACAAAAAAATAGCAACAGCCCCACCGAGAATAGCCCCACCAGCCAGTGCGCTGTAGGGCGTAAAGTTAGCCCAATCAATAGTCATCACTCACCTCTTGTTGTGGACAATAAAGCTGATACAACACCTCAAGCAGCGTCAATATCTTGCTATCAGCGATGGAATAAAATATGCGTTTCCCCTCTCGGCGGGTGTTTACCAACCCATCACTGCGCAAAATACCGAGCTGTTGCGAAAGTGTCGGTTGGTGAATGCCTAGTGCCGCTTCCAATTCACCAACGGCCTTCTCCCCCTGACTTAGTTGGCACAGTAATAACAACCGATCCTCATTCGCCAATATTCGCAGCACATCACAGGCTTGCCCTGCTGCATGCCTCATCAGAGTCATACTGATCATTTTATTGTTATTCATGTGTATCTCAGGTATTGAAATTTCATTATATATTTTTATATTATATTTTTTATATAATATTTCATTAAGAATAGACCAAACTACTGGCTTGCATCTGGTTATCTGCCGTTTTATTCTTCCGCGATATGAGTGCATTTAGAATCCCCATCGCGTTACAGCAAGCCGTTATGTGCTGTCTGCGCCACAAATTACTGCTGGCAAATCAGCATCTTGGCTCCGACTATCCGGAGCCAAAAATTAACTACCATCAGCGCGGCACCAGTGCGGGCAGCGCTTATCTGCAATCCTTCGAAATTCGCCTTAATCCGGTATTATTACTGGAAAATCAACAGCCTTTTATTGATGAAGTTGTGCCTCACGAATTGGCCCATTTGCTGGTTTATCGCCAATTTGGTCGCGTTCCTCCGCATGGTAAAGAGTGGCGCTGGATGATGGAACAGGTATTGCAAGTCCCAGCCAGCCGCACTCATCAGTTTGAAGTCACCTCTGTGCGCAGTAAGACTTTCAATTACCAATGCAAGTGCCAGCAACACGCCTTAACTATTCGTCGCCACAATAAAGTGCAACGTGGTGAGAGCGAATATCGCTGCCGTCAATGTGGCGAAAAACTGCAATTTACGGGGGTAAAAGCCGTTAGTAATTAACGTTACCTGTTATAAAACAGCACGTTAATTTGCCATCCATAACTATTATCTATAACCTGCCTGTTTTTCATCATCGGGCTGTTTTGAGATATGTTACGCAAACTTCTATTCCTGCTGGTTTTGTTCTCCCCACTGCTTGCGCTCCCCGGCTACAGCCAAAGTATCAATAACTTTTCTCAGGCAAAAGCGGTGGCTGCCAAAATCAATCAGGATGCGCCCGGTAGTTTCTACTGTGGTTGCCGCATTGATTGGCAAGGTAAAAAGGGTATCCCGGATCTGCAAAGTTGTGGCTATCAGCCGCGAAAAAATATCCAACGAGCTGCGCGAATCGAATGGGAGCATGTGGTTCCCGCCTGGCAATTTGGTCATCAGCGCCAATGCTGGCAGGAAGGTGGTCGCAAAAACTGCACAAAAGATCCTGTTTATCGTCAGATAGAGACTGACCTGCATAATCTGCAACCGGCTATCGGTGAAGTGAATGGTGATCGCAACAACTTTATGTATTCCCAATGGAATGGCGGCGACGGCCAATATGGTCAGTGTGCGATGAAAGTTGATTTCAAAAACAAGCTGGCAGAGCCTCCGGTACGCGCACGCGGGACGATTGCGCGTACCTATTTTTATATGCGCGACCAGTACCAGTTGCGGCTTTCCAGCCAGCAAAGCAAGCTGTTTGATGCCTGGAACCGCCTCTATCCGGTGACAGAATGGGAATGTCTACGTGATGAGCGCGTCGCAAAAGCACAAGGGAATCATAACCCTTATGTACAACGCGCTTGCCAGCAGCAAAAAGGCTAATCTAGTATATTGGCTGAGACATCCCTGCCTCTGGTATCCTTAGGCACTTATTTATTTCGTGTGGTGCCATTTGCCACACGGTATGTTTTCGTTTCAGGACGTCGATCAACTCATGCGTATACCCCGCATTTACCATCCGCAGCCTTTGCAGGCAAATACTGAACTGGCACTCAGCGATGAAGCGGCCAATCATGTGGGCCGAGTGCTGCGCATGATGGAAGGTCAAAATCTGCAACTCTTTGATGGCAGCAATCAGGTTTTCACCGCCGAAATTATCCGCGCCGATAAAAAGAACCTGATTGTACGCATCGCTGAAGGGCTGTTGGAAGACCGCGAATCACCACTAAATCTGCATTTAGGCCAGGTAATTTCTCGTGGCGAGAAAATGGAATTTACCGTCCAGAAATCCATTGAACTGGGTGTCAATGTGATTACCCCGCTATTTTCCGAACGCTGCGGCGTTAAGCTGGATGGTGAACGTCTGGCGAAGAAGATTCAGCAATGGCAGAAGATTGCTATTGCGGCCTGTGAGCAATGCGGGCGCAATAAGATCCCGGAGATCCGCGAAGCAATGCAGCTATCTGAATGGTGTGCAGAGCAAGATGACAGCCTAAAACTGAACCTGCACCCGCGCGCTAATAACAGTATCAATACCCTCTCTGCGTCACTCAACAAAGTGCGTTTGTTGATTGGCCCGGAAGGGGGCCTTTCTGCCGATGAAATTGCCATGACCTCACGCCTTGGATTTACTGATATCCTGCTAGGGCCGCGAGTGCTGCGTACCGAAACTACCGCCCTTACCGCAATCACTGCTTTACAGGTGCGGTTTGGCGATCTGGGATAAAATTCGTTCCCGTTAGGAGAAAAGAATGATCAAGCTCGGCATCGTAATGGACCCAATCTCGTCCATTAATATCAAGAAAGACTCCAGCTTCGCTATGCTGTTGGAAGCGCAGCAGCGTGGCTGGGAACTGCATTATATGGAGATGGGTGACCTTTACCTGCGTGGTGGTGACGGCCGCGCTCGCACCCGCCTGCTGAATGTAAAACAGGACAAAGACGACTGGTTCAGTTTTGGCACAGAGCAAGACATCGCGCTGCATGATCTTGATGTCATTCTGATGCGTAAAGATCCGCCATTTGATACTGAGTTCATCTACGCCACCTATATTCTGGAACGTGCAGAAGATAAAGGCACGCTGGTGGTCAACAAGCCACAGAGCCTGCGCGACTGTAACGAAAAGCTGTTTACCGCGTGGTTCCCTGAACTAACACCCGACACACTGGTTAGCCGCAGTAAAGACCATATCCGCAAGTTCCATCAGGAACACGGCGATATTATTCTAAAACCGCTGGATGGTATGGGCGGCACCTCAATCTTCCGCGTGAAACGCGATGACCCTAACCTGTCGGTTATTATTGAAACACTGACAGAGCTGGGCAGCCGTTTCTGTATGGCGCAGAATTTTCTGCCGGCCATTAAAGAAGGCGATAAACGTGTTCTGGTGGTCGATGGTGAACCGGTTCCTTATTGTTTAGCGCGAATTCCGGCTCAAGGCGAAACCCGCGGCAATCTGGCAGCCGGTGGCCGTGGCGAAGCCCGCCCACTGAGTGAAAGTGACTGGAAAATTGCTCGCGCGGTTGCACCAGTACTGAAGAAAAAAGGCTTAATTTTTGTCGGATTGGATATCATCGGCGATCGTCTGACGGAAATTAACGTCACCAGCCCGACTTGCATTCGTGAAATTGAAGCCGCCTTCCCGGATATGTCGATTACCGGCATGCTGATGGATGCCATCGAAGTGCGGTTAGCAAACAAATAAACCAAAAAAATGACTTGAGCGCCGCTTACCGCGGCCTCATAAAAGTAAGGCCCAAGGATGGGCCGAATCATGAGCACAACTAGCAACCCTGTGGCTTCAAGGACGAAGAGAACCCCCCAAAGTCATTGACGTTGCAGGTAGGCAGCAAGAGAGCAAATCCCGATGAACTTACTCAAGTAAGTGATTCGGGTGCGCGAACACAGCTAACAACCCTGCGGCTTCAAGGACGAAGGGGAGCCGTGACTTTATCCGCATTTATCCGCATACTGGCAGTATTTCATTCATTAACTCAGCGAATCCTCTCTATAACATAATGAATTTACAGCATCATTTTCTTATTGCTATGCCTTCACTTCAGGATCCTCAATTTAAGCGCTCGGTTGTCTATATCTGCGAGCACAATGATGAGGGGGCGATGGGGTTGGTCATTAACAAACCCTTGGAGCAGTTCACGGTAGAAACCGTATTGAAGAAACTGAATATCACGCCAACGCCTCGTGACCCATCAATACGCCTGGATAAACCAGTATTAGCGGGCGGGCCACTGGCAGAAGACCGTGGTTTTATTCTGCATTCGCCACGAGAAGGGTTTGGCTCCAGTATTCCTATCTCTCCTGAAACCATGATAACCACCTCTAAAGATGTGTTAGAGACATTTGGTACATCAGAGCAGCCTAAAAATCTGTTGGTGGCACTCGGTTATGCGGGCTGGCAGCAAGGGCAATTGGAACAGGAATTGCTGGATAACGCCTGGCTAACCACTGAAGCAGACACCAATATCCTGTTTAACACGCCGATTGCTGAACGTTGGCAGGCCGCTGCCAATAAATTGGGTATTAATATCTTTAATATTGCTCCGCAGGCAGGACACGCATAATGTCTAACCGCACCATTATCGCCTTTGATTTTGGAACCAAAAGTATCGGCGTGGCTATCGGTCAGGAAGTGACCGGAACGGCTCGCGCCCTGACATCCTTTAAAGCGCAAGACGGCACACCGGATTGGCAGAAAGTCGAAAAACTGCTGAAAGAGTGGCAACCTGATTTAGTTGTGGTTGGTCTGCCACTGAATATGGATGGTACCGAGCAACCGCTAACAGCGCGTGCTCGCCGGTTTGCCAATCGTCTTCATGGCCGTTTTGGTGTACAGATAGCCTTACAGGATGAGCGCCTCAGTACCGTGGAGGCTCGCGCTAATTTATTCGATAGCGGCGGTTACCGTGCGCTGGATAAAGGCAGTGTTGATGCCGCCTCTGCGGTGATTATTCTGGAAAGTTGGTTTGACGAACAGGCAGGCTTGAACACACTAATTTAACCTTCATATCTGCTGTTTTCCATTTACTGTTTCCGCGGCCAACCACTACAATCTTTGCATAACATGACACCCATACCCACAGAATTGTATACTGAACCTATGCCAATCAGCGGCTCAAAATATTGCGCACCCCTTGCGGGTGTTTTTTACATTTATTGAGGTTTTCTCATGACAAAAGTAACTGTTGCTGCGACTCAAATGGCCTGTTCCTGGGATCTGCCTAAGAACATTGCAAATGCCGAGAAACTGGTGCGACAAGCCCACGCCAAAGGCGCGCAGATAATTCTGATTCAGGAGCTGTTTGCGGCACCTTATTTCTGCATTGATCAAAGCCCGGAACACTATGCGCTGGCCCAAGAGCTGGACAATAGCCCACTTATTCTACATTTTTCCAAGCTGGCAGCCGAGCTGGAAGTGGTATTGCCACTGAGTTTCTTTGAGAAAGCCAACAACGCCTATTATAACTCGCTGGTTATGATTGATGCTGACGGCCTAGTATTGGATGTATACCGCAAAACTCATATTCCTAATGGCCCGGCCTATCAAGAAAAGCAATTCTTTATTCCGGGCGATACCGGTTTTAAAGTCTGGCAGACCCGCTATGCCAAAGTGGGTGTCGGTATTTGTTGGGATCAGTGGTTCCCAGAAACTGCCCGTAGTCTGGCACTGCTTGGCGCTGAGGTAATCTTCTACCCGACGGCTATCGGCTCCGAACCCGCTTACCCCGACATTGACAGCCAACCGCACTGGACTCGTGTTCAGCAAGGCCATGCTGCCGCTAATCTGGTGCCTGTGATTGCCTCTAACCGTATTGGCACCGAGAAAAGTAAATATATCGATGGGTTAGAAATGACCTTCTACGGCTCTTCATTCATTGCTGATCAAACCGGTGCGCTACTGGCTCAGGCCAACAAAACCGACGAAGCTGTTTTGGTGCATCAATTTGATTTACAAGAAATTGCAGCCCAACGCGCTTCATGGGGCCTGTTCCGCGATCGCCGCCCAGAAATGTATCAGGTGTTAGCCACTTCTGACGGCAAGACCCGGAGATAATGATGGCGGCACAAGACACGATTTTACCAACCCAGGCATTAGCAGGCACACCACAGCAGGATGGCTTCTTTATGCCTGCTGAATGGGCAAAGCAAGATGCCGTCTGGATGCTGTGGCCATATCGTCAGGATAACTGGCGCGGTAAAGGTATCCCTGCTCAACAAACATTTGCCAAAGTTGCCGAAGCGATTAGCCGCACAACGCCAGTATTTATGGGCGTGCCCGCTGAATTTATGCCACAGGCCAAAGCAACCCTACCTGCCAGCGTCACGCTGGTCGAAATGGCCAGTGACGACGCCTGGATGCGTGACACTGGCCCGACAATGGTCATCAACGCTGCCGGTGAACGCCGCGCGGTTGATTGGCAATTTAACGCTTGGGGTGGCCTTAACGGTGGCCTGTATGCTGACTGGCAACAGGATGAGAAAGTGGCAGTCCAGGTCTGTGAGCATCTGCATTGCACCCATTACAGCGCACCATTGATACTGGAAGGGGGGTCTATCCATACCGATGGTGAAGGTACTCTACTGACCACCGCTGAATGTTTGCTCAATCCAAACCGCAATCCGCATCTCAATCAGGCACAGATTGAACAGTTGCTGCGTGAATACCTGGGTGTCAGCCATTTCATCTGGTTACAAGACGGCGTTTATAACGATGAGACCGATGGTCATATCGACAATATGTGCTGTTTCGTTCGCCCAGGAGAAGTTGCTCTGCATTGGACTGACGACCAGCAAGACCCACAGTACGCCCGATCTGTTGCTGCTTTTGAGGTGTTATCCAAAGCGGTTGATGCCCAAGGCCGTAAGCTGAAAATCTGGAAGTTACCCGCACCCGGCCCGCTGTATAACACCGAAGAAGAGACTTTCGACGTGTTATCCAGTGATGCTGTGCCACGTACTGCCGGTGAGCGTCTGGCGGGTTCTTACGTCAACTTCCTGATAAGCAATCAACAAATTATTTATCCGCTGTTGGATAGCCGCACTGACGGGCTGGCGCACGATCTGTTGCAGCAGATGTTCCCTGACTACGCGATTGTCGGTGTTCCTGCTCGAGAGATCTTGTTAGGTGGTGGCAATATTCACTGTATTACTCAGCAGATCCCAGCGGCTTAATTACGCCCATAGCATCGACTTGATATGGCCCGGATAACCCACCAGGCCATATCATTCGTCAAATTGAAACCGCAGCGGTGTTAGCCTTGCCTGGAATGACCGAATCAATGCGCTACGGCTAAAGTACCCTGCTCTCTCCGCTGCGCCATACTTTGTTCAAACGTCTGCATCCCCCACTGCTGACCTGCCTGTATCACTGTGGGTAATTGGTAGGTTTTACCTTCCCGAATCAAGTGGCTTACCGCCGTAGTCTGGGTGAGAACTTCAAACAGCGCCACACGGCCCCCACCCGCCTTATGACATAATTTTTGTGCAATTACAGCGCGTAAACTGGCCGCCAACTGCGCCCGAATCGTTGCTTTCTCTTCTGCCGGAAAAACATCGACTAATCGGTCTATTGCCTGCGTCGCGGTGCGGGTATGCAGTGTTGCCAATACCAGATGGCCAGTCTCCGCAGCCGTAAGCGCCAATCGAATGGTATCCAAATCCCGTAACTCACCAAGCAAAATGATATCGGGATCCTGCCGCAGTGCGCCACGTAGTGCACTGTTGAAACAGCGAGTATGGCAGCCTAGCTCTCGTTGCTGTATCAAACATGACTGATTGGAGTGAATAAATTCGATGGGATCTTCGAGGGTAATGATATGACGTGCCTGCTGCTGATTAATGGCACTGATCATGGCGCTCAGCGTAGTAGATTTACCGCTACCGGTTGCACCCGTCACCAGAATTAGCCCATTCACTTGTAGAATAAGCTGATTAATAATTGGCGGCACATCCAATGCCACCAGCGACGGACTGGTTGTGGGGATCAGTCGAAGAGCGGCAGATTGCCCCAGCCTTTGATGAAAAAGATTAGCCCGTAATCGTTGCCCATCGGGGGTGCTATAAGCGCAATCAACCTGCCCCTGTTGTTGTAATCGATATTGCTGTACCTCACTTAATAGATACTGACTTAGCCCGTTTAGCCAATGTTTACTGACTCGCGGCCAATGAGTAAATGTTTGTAACTCACCGTCAATACGCAATACTGGGTGATAACCGGTACAAAGGTGCAGATCCGAGGCATTATGATTTACACTAGCCACCACCTTATTAATAAAGTCCTGTTCATTAAAACCCTCACCGGTAAGATCAGGTTTTTCTAAATCAATGCTTTTGGCGGCTATGCGGCTAAAGGCCGGGTTATCCGGGTCTGTGTTTCTGTCATCCAGACTGGTGAAATCCATATCAAACTCCTGGGTCCATATGAGCACAATTGAGCAGAATCTACAGGATGTCAGAGCAAAAATCGCAACGGCTGCACGCAATTGCGCACGCTCTCCAGAAGAAGTTATCTTACTTGCTGTCAGTAAAACAAAACCTGTGACAGCCATCGAAGAAGCTATCGCTGCCGGGCAATACGCCTTTGGTGAAAACTACGTGCAGGAAGGCGTGGATAAAATCCACTATTTTGCCAATAACGCTAATCTTGAATGGCACTTTATCGGCCCGCTACAATCCAATAAAAGCCGATTAGTGGCAGAAAACTTTGCCTGGTGCCATACCGTTGATCGGTTGAAGATAGCGCAGCGCCTGAGCGCACAACGTCCGGCGGCAATGCCACCATTGAATGTGTTAATACAGGTCAATATCAGCGATGAGGAAAGTAAATCGGGTATTGCCTTAGCCGGGTTACCTGCATTAGCCGATAGCCTTAGCGAGTTGCCTAATCTGAATTTACGTGGGCTGATGGCAATCCCCGCAGTAGAAAGTGATTATCAGCGGCAACTGGCAGTATTTGAGCAAATGCATCAGGCGTTCTTGACTTTAAAAGCCCGCTACCCTCAGATGGATACGCTTTCTATGGGTATGACTGATGATATGGCTGCGGCGATTAGCGCCGGTAGCACGTTAGTGCGCATTGGTACGGCCATTTTTGGTTCCCGCGCTTAAACATACTAGTGCGAAGGGCACAGGAGAATTTGATGCAACATCGCAACATAACATTCATCGGCGCGGGCAATATGGCGCGCGCTATTATTGCCGGCTTAGTGGCTGGTGGTTATCCGGCCAACAAAATCAGTGTATGTGCTCCTTCGGCGAAGCATCGTGATGCACTGGCTGCTGAGTTCGGCGTTATCAGTAGTAATGATAATATTGCCCAAGCACAAAAGGCCCAAGTGGTGGTATTAGCAGTAAAACCGCAGTTAATGGCGGATGTCTGCCAGCCTTTAAAGGAATATATCGATTTTAACGGCAAGCTGGTGCTTTCCATTGCCGCCGGTGTGCAGGTTGCCCGTTTCGATGAGTTACTGGGCGATAAACTGAATCTGGTACGCATTATGCCTAACACGCCGTCATTAGTGGGCAAAGGCATGAGCGGCTTGTATGCACCGCAGCAGGTTTCGCAAAGTGATCGTGATTTTACTGCTGAGCTAATGAGTTCGGTGGGTAAAGTTTGCTGGGTAAATGATGAAAACGGTATCAATAGTATTATTGCCGCCGCAGGTAGCGCTCCGGCCTATTTCTTCCTGTTTATGGAAGCGATGCAACAAGAAGCCGAGCGATTAGGTTTTGACAGTGAAACAGCCCGTTTACTGGTGCAACAAGCAGCGTCAGGGGCAACTGCGCTGGTGGAGGCTAACCCACAATTGCCACTGTCGACATTGCGTGAACAAGTCACCTCTAAAGGTGGCACCACCGCCGAAGCCATTCGTATCTTTAATGAACAGCATTTGCCGGAAACCGTTGCTAATGCCATGCAAGCTGCCATTAAGCGAGCTAAAGAGATGGAAAAACTGTTCTAGCCGCGCGAAATTTACAAAATCCGACACTGGCCCCGAGGCTTTCTCGTTAAGATAGGGGCAGTTAAAATAGACGAATACACTCTCATTTTATTAAGGACAAAAGCGACTCATGCTAACGCTGACTTTTCTGGCCAAAACGGTCATTGACCTGTACGTGATGGTACTGCTGTTACGTATTTGGATGCAGTGGGTTCACAGTGATTTCTACAATCCGTTCTCACAGTTTGTCGTCAAAATAACCCAGCCGATTATTGGCCCACTGCGCCGTATAATCCCGTCAATGGGGCCGATCGACAGTGCATCGTTGCTGTTGGCGTTCTTGCTAATGACCATTAAGTATCCGCTATTGGTGCTTATCCAGAGCAGTTCGATGTCTCTCAGTTTGTATAACCTACTGTTCGGTGTTATTTCATTAGTAAAAGCCGCCGGTTATCTGATTTTCTGGGTAATGATTATCCGCGCATTGATGAGCTGGATAAGCCAGGGGCGCGGCCCGATGGATTATTTGTTGCTTCAGCTAACTGAGCCGCTAATGGCCCCGATCCGCCGCATCCTGCCGGCGATGGGAGGGATCGATTTCTCCGCGATGGTGGTTATCCTTATTTTGTATCTGATCAATTATTTAGGTATGGATCTGCTAGGCGAGCTTTGGTTCGTGCTGTGAGTGCAGTCACTCCCTTGCTGGACGGGCTGGTGCTCAGGCTATATATTCAGCCGAAAGCCAGCCGTGACCAGATAGTCGGTTTACATGGCGATGAACTTAAAGTCGCCATTACCGCCCCACCCGTTGATGGCCAGGCCAATGCCCATTTAATCAAATTTATCGCCAAACAATTCCGGGTCGCCAAAAGTCAGGTGATTCTCGAAAAAGGCGAGCTAGGGCGGCATAAACAGATCAAAATCATTAACCCGCAGCAAGTTCCGCCAGAAGTTGCGGCACTGATTGAGTAGCAGATATTTCGCTATAACTGTTTGCTCACATAAAATTCAGGACCCTCCATGCAAAAAATAGTATTAGCGACCGGCAATCCCGGCAAAGTGCGTGAGCTGGCAAACTTGCTGGCCGACTTTGGTTTGGATGTGGTGGCGCAAACCGAACTGAGTGTAGAATCCGCCGAAGAGACGGGTTTAACCTTTATCGAAAACGCCATCTTAAAAGCACGTCATGCAGCACAAATCACCGGTTTGCCAGCGATGGCTGACGACTCAGGTTTGGCGGTTGATGCATTAGGCGGTGCTCCGGGTATCTATTCCGCGCGCTATGCGGGTACAGATGCCAGCGACCAGGAAAATCTGGAGAAGCTACTGGTAGCACTGAAAGATGTCCCTGAGGCACAGCGGGCCGCCCAATTCCATTGCGTGTTGGTCTATATGCGCCATGCCCAAGACCCAACGCCATTGGTATTCCACGGCCAATGGCCGGGAGTGATTGCTCACCAACCCGCAGGTGCGGCCGGATTTGGTTATGACCCTATTTTTTATGTGCCAGAACTGGGTAAAACTGCCGCAGAACTGACTCGTGAAGAGAAGCACGCAGTATCTCACCGTGGTCAGGCGCTGAAATTGATGTTGGATACGCTGCGCAATGCTTAAATTACCCCCGCTGAGTCTCTACATTCATATTCCGTGGTGTGTACAGAAATGCCCTTACTGTGACTTCAACTCTCATGCGCTGAAAGGCGATGTTCCTCATCAGGAATATGTAGAGCATTTATTGGCGGATTTGGATGCTGATGTTCCTTTGGTTAATGGCCGTGAAATCAGCACAATTTTTATCGGTGGCGGTACACCCAGCCTGCTCAGCGCCGAGGCGATGCAGCAGTTGCTTGACGGCGTGCGCGCAAGGTTACCGGTCGCTACTGATGCAGAAATCACGATGGAGGCCAATCCCGGCGCGGTTGAAGCTGATCGTTTCAGCGGCTACCAGCGTGCCGGGATTAATCGCATCTCCATCGGCGTGCAAAGCTTTAGCGCGCAGAAACTAACGCGTCTGGGGCGGATACACGGGCCGGATGAGGCAATACGGGCCGCAGAGCTGGCAACTTCACTGAATCTACGCAGTTTCAATCTGGATTTGATGCACGGGTTGCCGGACCAAACGCTGGAAGAGGCGCTGGATGATTTGCGTCAGGCAATTGCGCTCAATCCTCCGCATTTATCCTGGTATCAACTGACTATTGAGCCGAACACCGGTTTCAGTTCACGCCCGCCGGTGCTGCCGGATGATGATGCGTTATGGGATATCTTCCAGCAGGGCCACCAACTCCTCAGCGCTGCCGGTTATCAGCAATACGAAACCTCCGCTTATGCCAAGCCGGGTTATCAATGCCAGCACAACCTGAACTACTGGCGCTTTGGTGATTATCTGGGAATCGGTTGCGGCGCTCACGGTAAAATCACCTTCAGCGATGGGCGTATTTTACGAACCATTAAAACCAAACATCCACGCGGTTTTATGCAGGGTAAATATCTGGATAAGCAATACGAAGTGGCGGCAGTCGACCGGCCTTTTGAGTTCTTTATGAACCGTTTCCGCTTATTAGAGGCCGCACCGCGAGCCGATTTCACTCACTTTACCGGGTTAGCTGAAAGCACTATCCGCCCGCAGTTGGATGAGGCATTAGCCAAAGAGTATTTAATCGAAACAGCGGAATATTGGCAGATTACCGAGAAAGGAAAATTATTTCTTAACTCGCTGTTAGAACTGTTTTTATAGCATTAATTTTTAAACAGCAGGTTTAGATAACGCCTCAAATCTAAACCTGCTTAATTGACTATTTGAGAGCCTGCAATAAATCCTTACGCTGCTGTTCCAACGATGTCACCCGGCCACACACTTCATGACCAAATTGCTGGAACTCCTGCTCCTGATTGTTCCATTCGTTCTGAATAGCCTGCTGTAACCCGCCCAGATTGCCCATAATGGCCTGTAACGGGTTATTACCCGCACTGCCGCTGGTTGCCTGTTTGACACCCATCTCATTCAGGCTATCTTGCAACACACCACCCATGCTTTGCTGCACCAACTGGCGGCCATCTTTTTCGACCTGATCAATAGCTTGATGATGGAAGGCTAAACCATCACTGCGCTTCTCAATAATGCGGCTCATTTGTTGCCTAAGTTGATCATTAAGGGTTGTCAGGCGGTTACGTACATTGCTGTTGCTGCCTAACTCTTTAACAATCACTTTATCTAAAGAAACGCGTGCTTTTTCCAGATGTTGCTGCGCACCCATCTCTATCCAGGGTAAATCTTTACGCAGCGCCGTCTGATAGCGGAACGCCTGTTGGCGCTGGGTATCAGTCAGCGTTAATGTTTTACCATTACGGATAATGTCGCCATCAGGTGAAATCTGCAAATTACCACTGGCTCCCACCACCTGCACCGACTGCGGGCTGATAATCACATCATCCTGCGGCTTTACGCTGCACTGATATTCAGCCTGTGCCTGCCCTGCGGTCAGCATCAATACCGCCAGACCCGCCGTTCGTAACGCTTTCATTTTATGTAACATAAGACTCCCAACAGACCTTTTTAAAAAATGGAACGACCAATGCGTTGTGCCAATAGTTCTAAGGCAGCGGTTCCTGCAAGAGAGTTCCCTGCGCCATCTAATTCAGGTGACCAAACAGCAATACACAACTCATCCGGCACAATGGCAATGATCCCCCCACCGACACCGGACTTACCGGGCATACCGACGCGGAAGGCAAACTCACCCGCGCCATCGTACATACCGCTGGTAATCATTAGTGCGTTAATTTGCCGCGCCTGCATTGGCGTAATTAAAGCATCATGTCCCGCGATATCGCGCCCCTGATTTGCCAGATAGACAAAACAGCGAGCCAATTCGATACAGCTCATGCGCAAAGCGCAATAATGGAAATAGGTTTGAAGTACCGTCAGCACATCGTTGTCGAAATTACCAAAAGACTTCATCAAGTAGGCAATCGCCGCATTGCGGTCTGAATGCTCAAATTCCGAACGGGCCACACGGGTATCATAGCTAATGCTGTCATCGCTCACTAATTGGCGCACCACCTCCAGCATTCGCTGTTTTGGCGCACTCAGGCGGCTTTGCAACATATCACACACCACCAGCGCTCCCGGATTGATAAATGGATTGCGCGGTTTGCCTTTTTCCAGCTCCAACTGAACCAATGAATTAAAGGGCTGACCGGAAGGCTCTTTGCCGACACGCTGCCACACATCCTGCTCGCCGTAACGGGATAGGGCCAGTGTCAAACTTAATACTTTCGAAATGGATTGGATAGAGAAACGCTCTTCGGCATCCCCAGCCTGGAATATCGTGCCATCCAGAGTGCAGACGGCAATGCCTAACTTATTAGCCGAGACTTCGGCCAGAGCCGGAATGTAATCAGCGACTTTACCCCACCCAATTAACGGGCGAACCTGCTGCAAGATATCACTCAGCAAGGCATTATCTAAGGCTGTTGCCACAACAAAACTCCCAACAAAAAACCAGTAACGGTTTACGCTAAAAGCGCCAGATAAAAACAAAGGCGCCTGCATAGGCGCCCTTATCGATTATCTACCGTTAAAACAGAAGATCAATCCCACCAGATATCAAACAGTTCGCTGGTTTCTACATTTTTTAACTTGCGGGCTTCCAACCATTTGGTCACCAGAGCACGGTGATCATCGGTGCAATGGCCGATCTCTTGCAGACAAATCAGACCTTCCCATTGCAGATAGCCGCTACCATCAAATGCCAGGCCGTTAGCTTCAATGACTTCATCGATAAATTCATCGACAGTTTTATCGATTACGTCAACGCCAGTTCCCTCAGGGAAGGCCCACTGTACGGAAAAACCTAATTCCTGAAACTCGTCAATATGCATCTTTTTGCGTAAACGACGACTGCGATTGTTAGCCATTATTCTTTCCTCTCAAACATCAGATCCCAAACGCCATGTCCCAGACGCTGGCCACGTAATTCAAATTTTGTCAGCGGACGCGAGTCCGGACGGGGAACATAATCATGTTGCGCTGAAAGATTGCAATAACCCTCTACCGCCGACATCACTTCCAGCATATGTTCCGCATAATGTTGCCAGTCGGTCGCCATGTGGAACACGCCACCCACTTTTAATTTACTTTTTACCAATTCAACAAAAGGAGTCTGGACGATACGACGCTTATTATGGCGCGCTTTGTGCCACGGATCAGGGAAAAATAGCTGCACCATATCCAGTGACGCATCTGGAATCATATTTTCCAGCACTTCAACCGCATCATGGCACATAATCCGCAGGTTACTCAGCCCAGCATCGTGTGCTGAACTCAAACAGGCTCCGACGCCCGGTGAGTGTACCTCAATACCCAAAAAGTTTTGCTGGGGATTACTGGCGGCCATCGTCACCAAGGACGTGCCCATACCAAAACCGATTTCCAGTACTACTGGGGCCTCACGGCCAAACAAGGAACTCAGATCAACCGGTGCTGCCTGATACTCCACGCCCATCACCGGCCAGTAGTTATCCAGCGCCAGTTGTTGGCCCTTGGTCAGACGCCCCTGACGGCGAACAAAACTACGAATACGGCGCAGTGCGCGGCCGTTTTCATCAAATTCCGGAGATATGACGTCATTTATCATGGTGCTTTCTGTCTGTTGGTTGCGCATGTGAACGCGCATTATGCAAAGATACGCCAGTTTATCAACTATGAACGCCATAAGCACAAAATTAAGCGGTAAATAACCTATTAATGCCCAAACTAGTCAATTACAAGCAACCAACACCGCTGTAGCGCCAGAGACGAAGGGGATACAGAAAGTTCCGGTTTACAGCACGTAAACTCTATGCTGCAATCCAGCCCTAATTTATTTATCTGCCGGATATCGATACCTGCTTATGATGCAAGCGCAACAATTCGCGCACATGGTACTTGAGTGGTACCAACGCTTTGGCCGCAAAACCTTGCCCTGGCAATTGGATAAAACACCTTATCAAGTATGGCTGTCAGAAGTGATGTTGCAACAAACTCAGGTTGCGACCGTCATTCCCTATTTCCAGCGTTTTATGCTGCGGTTCCCTGATATCCGTGCACTGGCGGCCGCTCCGCTGGATGAAGTTTTACATTTATGGACAGGATTGGGCTACTACGCTCGCGCCCGAAATTTGCATAAAGCGGCTCAAACGGTTGTTGAATGCCATCAAGGTGAATTTCCCACCACTTTTGACGAAATACTCGCGCTGCCAGGTATTGGGCGCTCAACCGCTGGTGCCATTTTGTCGCTCTCTTTAGGGCAACATTTCCCGATTTTAGACGGTAATGTTAAGCGTGTGCTGGCTCGTTGTTATGCCGTTGAGGGCTGGCCGGGTAAAAAGGAAGTCGAAAGCCGTTTGTGGCAAATAAGTGAGGATGTTACCCCAGCCAAGGGTGTGGGTCAGTTTAATCAGGCAATGATGGATTTAGGCGCAATTGTTTGCACCCGTTCTAAACCCAAGTGTGAGCTTTGCCCGCTAAATACTGGCTGCATGGCATATGCTAACCACAGTTGGGCGCGTTATCCGGGCAAGAAACCTAAACAAACCTTACCAGAGAAGACCGCCTATTTTCTGTTAATGCAGAATGGCTCGCAAGTCTGGCTCGAACAGCGCCCCCCGTAGGTTTATGGGGCGGCTTATTTTGTTTCCCACAATTTGCCGAAGCCGAAGATCTTAACCGCTGGCTACAGCAACAAGGGATCAAATCCAGCGGATTGCAGCAGTTGACTGCGTTTCGTCATACCTTCAGTCATTTCCATCTGGATATTGTCCCGATGTGGCTGAATGAGGCATCCCCCGCTGGATGCATGGATGATAGTGCGGGTCTCTGGTATAACTTAGCACAGCCACCGTCAGTAGGGCTGGCCGCCCCAGTTGAGCGCTTATTACACCAGTTGGCTAAGCAATAACCAGCCTATCCAAACAGCTTTATTTGGCAATTGCGCCACAGAAGAGGATTTATCATGAGTAGAACGATTTTTTGCACGTTTTTAAAGAAAGAGGCTGAAGGGCAAGATTTTCAGCTCTATCCCGGCGAAATTGGCAAACGGATCTATAACGAAATCTCAAAAGAAGCCTGGTCACAATGGATAACTAAACAAACCATGCTGATTAACGAGAAGAAGCTCAGCATGATGAACGTAGAAGACCGTAAACTGCTGGAACAAGAGATGGTTAACTTCCTGTTCGAAGGGCAGGACGTACATATTGAAGGTTATACTCCACCGAGTCAGTAACCACACGGGGCTGGCGTTGGCCCCGCTGTTATTTATTCCCTCATGGGAATGTTCCTCATCAAGATATGGCTTGTAAGATGAAGAAAATTTTAGCTTTGCTGATAATTGCACCCTTGTTAGTGTCTTGCTCAGGCAATAAAAATCAGGCAGAAAAAGAAGCCTATGTCAAAGACACCAATGGATTTGAGATTCTAATGGGCCAATTTGCCCATAACATTGAAAACATTTGGGGATTAAAAGAAGTCCTCATTGCGGGTCCGAAAGATTATGTTAAGTATACGGATCAATATCAAACCCGCAGCCATATCAACTTTGATGCCGGTACGATTACGGTTGAAACCATTGCCACGACCGATCCGGCGGCTCACTTGCGTCAAGCTATTATCACTACGCTGTTAATGGGCGATGATCCCGGTTCGATCGACCTCTATTCTGACGTAAACGATATTCAGATCAGTAAAGAACCGTTCCTTTATGGACAGGTGCTCGATAACAACGGCCAGCCGATCCGTTGGGAATGGCGAGCCGCACATTTCGCTGATTATTTACTGCAAAATAAAATGCAAAAACGCACCTCTGGCCTGCATGTCATCTGGTCTGTCACCTTGCAATTGGTGCCTAACCATCTGGATAAACGTGCCCATAAATATCTGCCTCTGGTGAGAAAGTCTGCTGAACGGTATGGCGTTGAGGAATCCTTGATTCTGGCCATTATGCAAACAGAATCAAGCTTCAACCCCTATGCGGTCAGTGGATCTGATGCTCTGGGCCTGATGCAAGTGGTACAGCATACTGCTGGGCGGGATGTGTTCAAAATGAAAGGCAAAAGTGGCCAGCCTAGCCGCAGCTATCTTTTTGATCCTGAAAATAATATCGATGCGGGGACCGCCTATTTGTCTATCCTGCAAAATACCTATTTGGGGGGGATTCAAAATACCACCTCGCGGCGCTATGCCGTCATTACTTCCTACAATGGCGGTGCGGGCAGCGTACTGCGAGTATTCTCCAGCGATAAGAATCAAGCAGTGAAGATAATCAACAATATGGCACCTGGCGATGTGTTCCAAACACTGACCACCAAACACCCATCCGGTGAGTCTCGCCGTTATCTGGTTAAGGTGAACAGTGCACAGAAGAGCTACCGTCGTTACTAGCTAGTGTTAGTACAGGCATTAATTGAAATGGCACAGCCCCAAGCTGTGCCATTTTTGAAATGATGGCAACCTTCTCCACTATGGTTGTCACCTACATTACTTTTGGCTCGGAAAAACACGCAGAGCGACAGTTTTTATATATTTTTGAATGAAAAGAGAGCAAGTGGTCAGCTTTATATAAGAAACTCATTGACGATTTGGTGCCAATACGGTTTAATGCGCCCCGTTGCCCGGATAGCTCAGTCGGTAGAGCAGGGGATTGAAAATCCCCGTGTCCTTGGTTCGATTCCGAGTCCGGGCACCATATTTAAGCTTGTTTGTTATTATGACTAAACATCAGTCTTAACAAGCAGGTGATTGGGTAGGAATACGATGCGCTCGTAATTTCGCCACCTGAATTGTAAAAGTAGTTAGCAATCAATTAGCTCACTTGTTAAATTAAGTGGGCTTTGTTACGTGTTATGGTTACATAGAGTTTCCTCTCGTGTCAAACCAGCAAGGCTAATTGAGCCCTTGCCTCAAGCTGTTACATCAACTCTTTTTCCAAAATATCCCGCAAGCTATCAACGTTTTCATCGATATACTCAAGAGTCGATTGGATGCTGACATGCCCCAATAGCTTTTTGACAGCCTGAAGGTTCCTATCCGGGGATTTCATCATATGCGTGGCAATAGTGTGTCTGAAACGGTGTGGGCTCACAGTAAAACGGCATTCTTTGGACAGACGTCGGAAAAATGCCCGTAATGGATATTGATCCATTTCTAACGGATATTTATCGCGACGACGTAAATCAAATCGCCCAACATTAAATAATTGATCTTGTGGTTCTGCACCGGCATCTAGCGCTCTGTTAACCAGTAGTTTCAACTGTGGGAACAGCGCGGATACTATTGGTACACGGTGCTCTTTGTGATTCTTAGAACCCGCGATCCTCAGCTCAATACTCCGCTCATCTAAATTGATGTCACACAATCTTAGGTGCAGCAGTTGGTTTTGCCGCACACCGGTATAACGTAAAACATCTAATACAGTAAGCCAAAACCATGAAGGATAAAACGCGTGGTTACGAATATTAAAACAATGTGACGCGGGTAAATCCCGCTCTCTTCCACAGTATTGTCTCATCAATAGATAGAGGCTATTCATTTGACCTAACGTCAGAATTTTCTTTTTCTTAATTCCCGCTCTTACCACAGAACCATTAAATGGATTTTCCTCATGTTTTAATAGTTTTTTCTTCATACCAAAATTAAATAATGCGCGAAGATGAGCCACCTTATTATTCCAGGTTCTAGGCTCCAGTCTCAAATCGTTCAATACATACCGACGCCATTCTAATACAATTTGATCATTAATTTCATGCGGGAGTTTGGTTGTATATTGTTCAAATGAGTTTACGACTTTCTGATAACTCCATTCTGTCGTAGGTCGTAGAGATTTACTGAAAAAATATTTTTCCAAGAGCAATTCAAATGTTATATGGCTCATTTTTAACTTCCTTGTTCAACCAATATTAATGGGTTACCCATGACTATCATAACGTTAAATAACTCTATATAGATAGACATAGGGTAACCATTAATAAATTGAAAGTTACATACCCAATATATTCATATTAACAATATCATTCCCTTTGGCCTATTTATATTCTGCCTCTAACATTGCTGTTAATTGATGCTGTTTCTCAATGAGCGTAAATAAAAGAAGCTCTTGAACTTCTATATGGTCAATGTGATAGGCTGCGTAAGCCAAAGCCCTACAACTGTCAATTATGG
>NZ_ACCB01000022.1 GCF_000173735.1 Yersinia aldovae ATCC 35236
AACTAATAACAGTATCTAAAATTATTGCTAACACTGCACTTTCAAATTAAACCCCTAATTGCTAGAGTATTAACTTAAAATAACATAAATCAAAACTCAGCTATTTCACATATGTCATGTATTAATACATGACATATGTGAAACTTAATATATAGCCAACTAAAGAGTTCACTAGACTAATCATCAAGCGAAAATTACCATTTAAAATCAATTGGTTACATGAAGTGTTAGGTAAAAAATACGCTACCGCCCTTGGCTTACAGTAACCAATACACTGATATATGATACCCAAATTAGTAACATTACACACATGCCACATTTAGACTGTATTTCTACCGACCAAAACTATTAAATTCTCACCGCTTTTAGCTAATGTCAAAGCATGTTGTTCGATAATATTTTAGCTAATTTTCTTACATATAACCTAGCATTACAAGAGAAATGTGAAACATATTATTTTCTGATATTTCACAATGCAAGTAAGTTATCATCATGTGAATATTGTTTCGGTATTTTCTGATTGAAATAATTTAAAAGCCGTCAGTAGGACCATTAAATTAGTGCAATTTAATACATATGTAATTATTTTGATCGATATGAATATAGCCATCCTAAGGTTATTTAGCCACTAACATGGTGATTTTTCTATAACTAGCTGTTCTAAAAGATCAATATGCCCTTCATCATCGTTCAAAGCAGGGATGTATTCGAACTTTTCACCCCCTGCATGTAAGAAAATCTCGCGATTTTGTTCTTTGATCTCTTCCAACGTTTCCAGGCAATCGGCAGAAAAACCAGGACACATCAACTGAATATGCTTAACCCCTTGAGAGGGCAAGCTTTTTAAGGTTTCATCGGTATAGGGAGTTAACCACGGTTCACGACCAAAGCGAGATTGATATGTCATCATGATTTTCTCAGCCGGTAATGCTATTTCAGCACGTAAAGCGCGGCTAGTATCTTCACAACGTTGCGGATAGTCATCACCTAGTTTCGCATAGCGTTTTGGTATCCCGTGGAATGATAGGACTAATCGATCGGGTTTGCCATGCTGTTCAAAAGAGCGTTCGACGCTTTGTTTTAATGCTGAGATATAGCTTGGATGTTCTGCATAATCACGGATAAATGTAACTGAAGGCAAACGGCGATAGCCCTTCAATATGCGAGCAACAGCATCCCAAACCGCAGCACTGGTTGAACAGGAGTATTGTGGGTAAAGCGGCAAAACCACCAGCTTGGTGACACCTTGTGACAACAGTTTATCAATGGCATCAGGCAGATTTGGCGAACCATAACTCATCCCCAACTCTACTGGGATTTCGGGCATACGTGCTGCCAAGGCTTTTTGCTGGCGGCGGCTATAAACCAGCAGTGGTGACCCCTCTTCCATCCAGACAGATTGATAGAGCTTTGCTACACGAGGAGATCGAATAGGAAGAATTACACCGCGTAACAAGGGCCACCACAGCCACGGTGAGGTATCAACCACCCGGCGATCACTCAGAAACTCAGTCAGATAACGTTTGACCGCCTGTGCAGTCGGAGCATCCGGTGTGCCCAGATTGACCATCAGTACACCGAGTTTGCTTTGAATCATGCCAGATGTCCTTATTGTATATGCTACGCCGATTATTCGAGCTAACGAATACACCTTAGCTAATATCTGTAAAATAGAAAGGCGACCCTAGGCCGCCTTTCTATTTTAGCATCCAGGATTAACCGAGAATAGTCGCTAATTCTGCACTAACTTCTGGCACTTTACGGGTTCCATCCAGCTTAAAATACTGTGTATTGCCAGCATCAGCTTCTTTACGATAGTAAGAAACCAAAGGAGCAGTTTGTTGATGATATTCAACCAGACGCTTACGCACCGTGTCTTCTTGGTCATCCTTACGGATTGTCAGTTCTTCACCGGTAGCATCATCTTTATCTGCAACTTTAGGCGGGTTAAATTTAACGTGATAAACCCGACCAGAAGCAGCATGTACCCTACGGCCAACGATACGCTCAATAATCAGTTCGTCCGGAACATCAAACTCCAGCACATAATCAACCTTGATACCGGCTTCTTTCATGGCATCAGCTTGAGGAATGGTACGTGGGAACCCGTCTAACAGGAAACCGTCACGGCAATCATCCTGTGTGATACGCTCTTTTACCAATGCGATAACCAGCTCGTCAGTAACCAGCTTGCCAGCATCCATAATCTCTTTCGCTTTCAGACCTAACTCAGAACCAGCTTTTACAGCGGCGCGCAACATATCACCAGTAGAGATTTGCGGAATACCGTATTTCTCCATGATGAATTGAGCCTGAGTACCCTTACCAGCGCCCGGAGCGCCCAGCAGAATGATACGCATTGCGTAAATCCCCTTGCTATGTAGTTTTTCTATGTGTTTTTACTTAAACAAATCGAAATTGTGGAAAACAAGCAACCATACCATTTTCAGGGGGGTTGGCTCAAGGCGCGTGAGGCCAGTTGGCAAGATTACTGCGGAGAAAACAGAGTGAAATAGGGCGTCAACTCAAGCATCTATCAAAAAAAACGCCCCTGATAAGACATTAATCAGGGGCATTGTATGAGGCATTATGCCGTTAACAACTGATTCATTCGACGGATAAACTGATTGGGATCATCTAACGTTCCCCGTTCAGCTAACAGTGACTGATCCAGTAGTAGTTCGACCCATTCAGCAAATTGAGTGTCATCAGTGACATCTGCTGCGCGCTTAACCAAACTGTGCTCCGGGTTCAGTTCGAAGATATACTTCACTTCCGGCGCTTGCTGCCCTGCAGCAGCAAACAGTTTAGCCATCTGAGTGCTCATTTCATCAGAATCAGTGGTCACAATCGCCGGGGTATCTGTCAGGCGATGTGTCAGACGCACATCTTTCACGCGCTCACCCAGCAGAGTTTTCACACGCTCAACGAACGGTTCCAATGCCTTATCAGCTTCTTGCTGCTCTGGGCGCTCTTCATCTGCCAGCTTATTCAGCGAGTCGTCTGCTTTGCTGACTGACTGAAGGGATTTACCATCAAACTCAGTTAGATAGCTCATCATCCACTCATCTATACGATCAGATAGCAGCAAGACCTCAATGCCTTTTTTGCGGAACAGTTCCAGGTGCGGGCTGCTCTTCGCGGCGGCATAGCTATCGGCAGTGATATAATAAATCTTCTCCTGCCCTTCGGTCATACGGCTAACGTAATCTTCCAGCGAGACGGTCTGTGCTGAACTGTCAGTATGGGTCGACGCGAAGCGCAATAATTTGGCGATGGTTTCTTTATTACTACCATCCTCCGCCGGGCCTTCTTTCAGCGCCATACCGAACTGCTGCCAGAACTGCTGATATTTCTCAGCATCATCTTTAGCCAGTTTTTCCAGCATTTGCAGTACGCGCTTGGTCAGCGCACTGCGCAGGTTCTGAGTCACACGGCTGTCTTGCAGGATCTCACGCGATACGTTCAACGGCAGGTCGTTGGAATCGATCAGGCCACGAATAAAACGCAGATAATTCGGCATGAACTGTTCAGCGTCGTCCATAATAAACACGCGCTGCACATAAAGTTTCAAGCCATGCTTGTGGTCGCGATTCCACATATCCCACGGTGCCTGTGCCGGGATATACAGCAAGCTGGTATATTCCTGTTTACCCTCAACGCGGTTGTGGCTCCAACTCAGCGGGTCGGTAAAGTCATGAGCAATGTGTTTGTAGAATGCTTTGTATTCATCGTCAGTGATATCTGCTTTACCGCGAGTCCACAGAGCCTGCGCTTTGTTGATTTTTTCCCAAGTAACGGTGCCATCTTCTTCATTTTTACTTTGGATTTCAACCGGCAGCGCAATATGGTCTGAATACTTGCTGATAACTGAACGCAGACGCCAGTCATCCAGATACTCATCTTCACCCTCACGCAAGTGAAGCGTAATTTCTGTGCCACGTTCTTCTTTGGTAATATCCGCGATGGTGTAATCACCCTCGCCTTGCGACTCCCAGAACACACCGGCATCGGCTGGAGCACCCGCGGCGCGGGTACGCACCGTGACTTTATCTGCCACGATAAACGCCGAGTAGAAGCCCACACCAAACTGGCCGATCAACTGGCTATCTTTAGCTTGATCGGAACCAATAGATTCAAGAAATGCTTTAGTACCTGATTTGGCGATAGTACCTAAGTTATCGATGACTTCATCACGGTTCATACCGATGCCGTTATCACTCAGGGTCAACGTGCGTTTCTCTTTATCAAAAGATAAACGCACTCTCAGCTCACCATCACCTTCGAACAATTCCGGGTTAGATAACGCACGGAAACGCAGTTTGTCCGCAGCATCCGAGGCATTGGAGATCAGCTCGCGCAGGAAGATTTCTTTATTAGAATAAAGCGAGTGAATCATCAAATGGAGAAGTTGCTTTACTTCAGACTGGAATCCACGGGTTTCTTGACCTTTCATACTCATTAATTACCTCAATCCAAATTATCGATAGGTAGATAAAGTCGAACAATGAGGATCAGATGGGGCCAATGGATGAAGGTTTCAAGTCTACACACAGAAAAAATAGAGAATCGAGGGCGATTGACTTGTTATCCCGAATAAATTTATTCGTAAGCTAATCAATAACAAGGCCACCGCCCACGGTAGAGAATGGTATCAATACTTAATGGGATGACGTCCGGCCAGTGAGTGCGACAGTGTCGTACCATCGACCATTTCCAGCTCACCGCCTACCGGTACGCCATGAGCGATACGGCTGGCTAATGCGCCATACTGACCACACATCTGACCAATATAGTTGGCGGTCGCGTCCCCTTCCACTGTCGGGTTAGTTGCCAGAATAACTTCAGTGATCGTCTCTGTAGAGAGACGCTCTTCCAGCAAGTCCAAACCGATATCACCGGGGCCAATACCGTCCATCGGTGATAAATGCCCCATCAGCACAAAGTAGCGCCCACTGAACTGGCCAGTTTGTTCTACAGCATGGATATCTGCCGGGCTTTCGACCACACAGATTTGGCCATTTTGCTGACGACGCGGATTAGAGCAGATAGTACAACGGTCTTGCTCGGTAAAAGTGCGGCAATCAGCACAGTGACCGATTTCAGACATTGCCTGAGTCAATGCCTGCGCCAGACGCATTCCGCCACTACGATCACGCTGTAGCAATTGGAAGGCCATACGTTGCGCTGATTTCGGGCCAACGCCCGGCAAGCAGCGCAACGCCTCCATTAATGATTCAAGGAGAGGGCTGGTTTGCATCAGAACGGCATCTTAAAGCCTGGTGGTAACTGCATACCACTGGATACAGACGCCATTTTTTCTTTTTGCGTTTCGTCGATGCGACGAGCAGCATCGTTTAATGCGGCAGCAATCAAGTCTTCCAGCATTTCTTTATCGTCTTCAACCAACAGACTTGGGTCAATTTCAACCCGGCGGCAGTTGTGCGCCCCATTGATGGTTACTTTTACCAAGCCCGCGCCAGATTCACCGGTAACTTCCAATTTGGCGACTTCTTCCTGCATCTGCTGCATTTTTTCCTGCATCTGCTGGGCTTGTTTCATTAAATTGCCAATACCGCCTTTACCAAACATAGTCATCTCTCATCGCAAGGGGCCGCGTCAGTGCACCATGCACTTATCGCAGCGATTAAACTGGCCGGATACTCTCTTCATCCAGTTCTGCATCAAAGAAACGACGCAGTGTCTGAATGTTATTATCCGCAATAATTGACTGACGCGCTTGCGCCAGTTTTTCTTCATAAATAGCCTGCCGCCATTCCAGCGGGGTACGTTCCGCCAGATTATCGTCTTCCACGACGCTCAGTGTAACCGTGCTACCGTGTAATTCACTCAACGCATCACTCAGCGCTTTTTGAGCTGACGGCGAATTTAAATGACGCTGAGCAGAACGCAGGTGAAGACAAATATTACCCGGTTCTATTTCTTGTTTAAATGCATTCAGAGCAAGCTGCTGCACCAATTTAGGAATTTGTAATTTATCAATCTCTGCCGCCCACGGGTCTCGTGCCATAGACTCTTCAGCTAACTTAGCGGACAACTCTGGCGTTTTTTCATGCTCCAGCGCAGAACGCAACGCTTTAGGCGTCGTTACCGGCTCTGGCGCAGCTTCCGGCTGGTTCTGTGCAGTCCAACGATAGGCTTCTTTTTTCGCTGGTTTCTTTTCTTCTGTTATTTTGGCCGCCAGACGCTGCTGGCTGCGCTCAGTCACTGAAGCCAAACGCTCCAGCGCTGAGTTTGCCGGCCGCGCTTTTCCTGGCGCTGCCGGCTCATTCTTTTTTGGTGTGGTCGTCCCTGATTGCCGCAGTAACTGTGTGCGCGCCTGAAGAAGTTGCGCGGTGGCATCGGGTAGCTGGCCATTCACCTCAGCCGCCCCCCGTGGAGGAGGTACATCTGCTATTGCTGACACCGGTAGTTGTGCCTTTGAATCACGCGAAGGAGCGGGAGTCGTATTATTGGTTATCGCAACCGGAGCATTCACAGGCACAATCTGCGATTCAGCAATTATAGCCTTCGGATGAAAAGCCAGCGCGCGCAATAAGGTCATTTCAACCCCCATGCGGCGATCCGGAGCATAAGCCAGCTCTTTGCGCCCCATTAACAGCGTTTGATAATAGAGCTGAATATCAACAGGGGGCAATGTGCGAGCCAGCTCACGTAATCGTGGTTCAATGGCGGCATAATGATTATCAAGCATTGATGGCAATAATTGCACCATCGCAATGCGATGCAGCAGACTTAAGGTTTCGACCAATAAATTTTCCCAGTCAATGCCGCGTGAAGCCGCCTGCTCAACTTGTGCCATAACCTTAGCCCCATCGGCACTGACCAGCGCTTCGATAATCGCCAGCGGCTGTTCATCATCCAACGAACCCAGCATCTGGCTGACCGTCGAGGTGGTGATTTGCCCCTGCCCCATAGCAATAGCCTGGTCCGCCAGACTTAGCGCATCCCGCATACTGCCATCAGCAGCCCGAGCCAGTAATTGTAAGGCGCGGGCATCACTGGTGATTTGCTCAGCTTGCAAAATTTTCTCGAGCAGCGCACGAATCTGTTCAACATCAATGGCTTTGAGGTGAAATTGCAAACAGCGGGAAAGGATCGTAACCGGTAATTTCTGTGGGTCCGTCGTTGCCAGCAAAAACTTCACATGGGCTGGTGGCTCTTCAAGGGTTTTCAATAATGCGTTAAAACTATGGCGCGACAGCATGTGAACTTCATCGATCAAGTACACTTTGAAGCGGCCACGAGCCGGAGCATATTGCACGTTATCCAGCAGCTCACGGGTATCTTCTACTTTCGTTCGTGAAGCGGCGTCTATCTCGATTAAATCGACAAAACGGCCTTGCTCAATTTCCCGACAATTCGCACAAACACCACATGGCGCGGCAGTAATCCCAGTTTCACAATTGAGGCCTTTGGCCAACAATCGAGCGATAGTGGTCTTACCGACACCGCGGGTACCGGATAATAAATAGGCGTGATGGATTCGCCCTAACGAAAGGCCATTAGCCAGCGCCGTCAGTACATGTTCCTGACCAACGACATCTGCAAACGTTTGGGGGCGCCACTTACGGGCAAGGACCTGATAGCTCATTAATACTTCATCATTGATTTATAAAGAATAATTTAATCACCAATAAAAAAACAACAATTTAACCTACATATATTAAATGGTCTGTTTTCTAACACATTAACCCAAATAACTACAGGCTGAATCTTAGTGTACCAGTACGACCATCGTCATTCCCAGAAATTTACTTTGTGGAAGTAGACTTGTCGATTCTTTGTACCCTGCGATGCAGTAATAAATCATTATTAGTTTCTGTGACCTGCTCCCCGTTGATTAGTACACCCCGGTGTTAGTAATGTCTTCATAAGCTACATGAGGACTATGAAAGTGATTTTTGATGAAAAGGGGTTTTACCACCTCTGGACGGGAAAATATGGATATCAGAGGAAGAGTGCAAAGTTTCCAAAAACTGCCTTGCTTGATAAGAAAGTTGAACAAAGCGTTCAGCACCTGTTTTCGTTTCTTTAAGGTGGATTGTACTTTTATCAAAATCTATATTACCCCAAGCCATTTTGCAGACTTCTCCAGTACGGCACCCTGTCCATAAAGTTAGCTGCAATATATTTTTGATCGTCGCTAAATAGGTTGAATTAGTTAACCAGCTTAGAAAGAGGGAGAGTTCCTTGTCAGAAAATACTCGTTTACCCCGCGGCATCGTTATGAAGAGTTCGTCTTATTTCAGCCTGTCCTAGCTTGTTACGTGAACCAAGAATAATCCGACCATCTGGCCCTTTTCGATCTTCAATACGTTGAGTCAAATACAGTTCAACAAGCCCCTCTAGCGCCAGAGTCCGCTCCTGCTGCTTTTTATATTCATCAGCTTTAAGTTGGTTAGCTGCTTTGATTTCAGTTGTAGGACAGCGCCCTTCATTCTTCACTTGTTTTAGGTCTTGGAGTTTAGCTCTAACTTGCGCAAGGGTGATGTTGGGAAAGTGGCCTATCTTAATTTGGGTGAGTTTGTGGGTTAGAGGACTGGTATAACGATAGAAAAAGGTTTAACACCAGTAGCACACAAGTAAGCCGTAATCCTCGGTTTTCACCGGTATCTGCTTTATCTTTGTCAGCGGGCTTCATTGCTTCAATGACTTTGGTTGATAGTGGATTTTCATCTGTTTTTTCAACCTGTTAGCTCCATATGCTGTTACTACTATATGACGCATATTATACCACAGATAATCAGCAACCTATATTTTGACCTACAGTAAAATGTAGGGTTCAGTGGTTTTTAGTGGGATTTCATGAGACTAACTGACATCATGAAAAAAACATAATTAGTTGAGATTTAATATAAAAATGGTTTTCTCATTTAAAATTCATAGGGGGAAAGTTAATTACGATACTAATAGCTCATTAATACCGGAGAAGTTGGATAATCCAGTAGGTCATGCTAACACAGCCTCGGCACTGACCGCGAGGCCGATATTTTCAATTCCCCTTCGGGCTTGAGGCTGTAGCGTTGCTAGCGAGTTCGCTAACTGAATCAATTAGTTGTAATTAAGACGACTTGAATCGGTTCATCAGGTTTAATGAGCCTCCTCCTTGAGGCTCCCCCTACCGACTGGCATCAATGCGATTAAAATCGGTTTTCAGCCGATTTGTTGTTCACTTGCAGCCTACCGGCACCTTCTGGCTCTTTGGGTATAAAATCAATGGCCGTCGAATGAAACCAAACTGTAGCAATGAATCCCTTGCTGGGTTAGACGTGCTTCGCCCCCTAATTCAGGTAAATTAATTACAAACGCCGCGTCAGTCACTTCACCGCCAAGTTGACGGATAAGTTTTACAGTGGCCTCAATTGTCCCACCGGTGGCTAACAAGTCATCAATAACCAAGACCTTATCGCCTGGTTTGATGCTGTCAGTGTGAATTTCCAGCTTGTCAGTGCCGTATTCCAACTCATAGCTTTCGCTGATAGTTTCTCGCGGTAATTTACCGGGTTTGCGTACGGGAACAAAACCAACGCCCAGAGACAAGGCAACCGGAGCGCCGAACAGAAAACCACGGGCCTCAGTACCGACGACTTTCGTCACGCCCGCATCCAAATAGCGCGCTACCAGCAATTCGATGCTGGCAGCATAAGCTAATGGGTCTTCCAGCAAGCTGGTCACATCACGGAACAGTATTCCCGCTTTTGGATAATCTGGAATAGTTTTGATACTGTCTTTAATATATTTAAGCTGTTGTGCTGTATTAGTTGCAGTAGCGGTCATAATTTGTGCCTGGATAAAACTGCTGTACATACTAAAGCGCGGCAGCCAATACCAAGGTGGCATTGGCTAAGTAATTGACTCTATCAATGACTCCACGATAGTTTAAATCACTGCATCCTGAACTCTAAGGACACAACGAGGGATTACCCCGCGCACGAAAACGCTCAAATCTATGCAAACTGGCGCAAAATTGCAACTGATGAGCAGCACTCAGCGCCGTTTTTGTTGCGACAGGTCAATAACCGGTATGCGCAACATAAAGGTCAACAATATGATTAGTATCAGAAGTAATATGCCTCTCACCCACCAAATTTTCACTAACCAAAGTGAAAGGGAAAATGTTAGCAGGGTAATCAATACTGCTTTCCATTTCGCCCCAGGAGGTAACGCACGGTGCTGTTGCCAACTTCGGATATAGCTGCCAAACCACGAACGATAGAGCAGCCAATGGTGAAAACGGGGCGAAGAACGTGCAAAACACCCTGCCGCCAGCAACAAAAAAGGCGTTGTGGGTAAAAGAGGAAGCACGACACCTAAGGTCGCCAATACAACCGCTAACCACCCCAGTGCTATTAACAACCAACGAGACATATACTCCCTTTATAATACTAAACAACATGGCGTTATCATTAACGTATGCGTTGCTGACCTTCAACAGATATTATTGCCATTATGACTACAACTGGGTTCATCCCCTTTTATATACCTGTCAGACCGCTTGTAACCCCCGCAGTTCATAGGCAAGCTAGCGGCAAACGTTCAGGAGAAGCGCCATGAGTACAGAAAAGTTATTGCAGGTGCTTGAAAGCCAGATCGAAGCACTGTCGACACAAATCGCTCCGCAGGCCAATGCCCCTTCACAACAGGCACGCTTTGACCTGAATCTGTTTGGTAATCATGGTAACCGTTTTCGCGATTACCTACAGGAAGTTCGCAAAAACATGACGCAACTGAAACAGGTTGTTGCACAAAGCCGTACACAGCAGGTTGCGTTCCTGGCGGAAAAACTGGTCGCCCAAATTTCTGCGCTACAAAGAGAACTTGCCACACAAAAGCTGCGAAAATCCAATCCTGAACCCCGCGATACCAAGATGGACCCTTACCACAAGCTGGCTGAGCATCAAGATTATGAGCGGCGAATTCTGGTAATGATCCACGATAGAGAGAGCCAACTGGGTAAACAGAGTCTGTTATCCGAACAGCAAAAAATCCAAAAAGAGCTGGCCGCACTGGAGGGCCGCTTGATGCGCTGCCGCCAGGCATTAATCAAAATAGAGCGCAGTATTGAACGAAAAGAGAACGGTTTTTGAATATTTGTCACATTTTTTGAATTGATAGGGTTCCGGCATCGATTTGTTCTCTATAATATTTATGAATCGATTGAAGCCAGATAGCAATCTGCTGTATGACTTCCCTATTAACTGAAGATTAAAAATGTTGGCTACCTTATGTCAGTTGAACAAGCTTCACCAGAATTGCAACTGGCAGTAGATCTTATCTATCTGCTCGAATGCAATGAAATCGCGCCGGAAACTGCATTGGCCGCGTTGGCAATCGTGCAACTTGATTATCAACGTAAGCTCGGTCATAAAATCTCAGATTGAATATTCCGACTACGCGTTTAATACTTATCAGGCTGACGAAAAAGAGTCGAGCCTGATAAGTTATGTTATCAAGCCAGTGGCTTGTTGATATCCGGTAAGTCTGGTTTAGTATCACCTAAACCAGATTGCGGTACAGGTAAGCCTTTAGCATCAAGCGGGCGACTCACTTCTTGTACCTCGGTGCCATCCGCCTTATGCAGATACACTTCCAACTGATTGAATGCGATATTGATGTCATTTTCACGGCATAATTTATCAATTGCACGATTCAATTCGTCTACCGTATAACTGCGATCGCGTAATTCCCGCACATACAAACGCAGCTCGTGATCCAGAGTGCTGGCTCCAAAGTTAAGGAAGAACACCTGAGGCTCAGGATCTGTCATGACACGATGGTTTTCATGAGCGGCCTGCAGAAGTATCTCTTTTACTTTTTCCAAATCAGAACCGTACGCAACCCCCACTTTAATAATTATTCGGGTGATGGTATCGGACAGTGACCAGTTAATCAGGCGCTCTGTGACAAATGCTTTATTCGGGATAATCACTTCTTTGCGGTCAAAATCGGTGATTGTCGTCGCCCGAATACGTATTTTACTGACATTGCCCGAGAAGGTACCAATGGTGATGGTGTCGCCGATACGAACTGGACGTTCAAATAGAATAATCAAGCCCGAGACAAAGTTGGCAAAGATTTCCTGCAAGCCGAACCCTAAACCGACCGACAGCGCAGCAACCAGCCACTGCAATTTATCCCACGATACACCCAGTGAACTCAGCGCAGTTATCCCGCCGATGGCGGTAATAAGGTAAGTTAGGATAGTGGTGATGGCATATGAAGTGCCCTGTCGCAGTTGTAGACGTGACAGTACCACGACCTCAAGCAAGCCGGGCAGGTTGCGCGTCAAAATGTAAGCAACGACCAACGCCATCAGAGCCACTAGCATATTGCCCAACGTCACCGCCTGCGTGACGCCCGCGCCAGCAACTGTGGTGCTGTAATGCCATAAAGAGATACTATCCAGATAAGAGATAACCGTAATCAGATCGGCCCAGATCCAGTAGAAACAGGTGGCGAAAATCACGAACAGCGCCAAGGTGGTCAAACGCAATGACTGCTGGTTAATTTGATCCAGTGCCAATGGGGGTTCTTCTACGGGTTCGCTACCTTCAGCCCCCTCTTTTGCCAAACTTTGCCTTCGGGCAATCGCTCGACGATAAGCCAAACGCCGCGCTGCAACACCTAAGCCACGGATTGCCGTCAGATAAACAATATTCCATAGGAATAATAAGTACAGGCTATCTATCCAACGCCCTGCAAGTTGTAACGTCGTATAGAAATACCCTGCTACCATTAAACCTATCAATATAATGGGTGTGGTAGCCACTGCGGTAACAATGACTAACCGCACCGCATGGGAGTCTTTCTCGCGCCAGCTATCACGGCAGAATGGGTAGACAAATAACGCTAATAATGCCAAGGCAATAACAATCACGACCTGCCCGATAACATCATCAACCAATCGTAGCGGGCTTTTATCACCCAATGCAGACCAGAATATCACGGGCAGTAACGCCCCCCCTAAGCGCACCATCTGACGGCGATAATGCGCGCAGCGGTCAACCGCTATCATAAAGTGCCGTTCAGTAATCCCGCCGGGGGACAACATGCGATAAGTCAGATCGAATACCAGCCAGAACAGCGCCAAACGCTGGAAGAAGCTCCAAAATAATTCGCTGAGATTGAAGTCAGAGCGCAGACACCAGTAACCAATACCTAATATAACTAATGAGCCGGGTAAAACTTTCAGCAAGGTCAGCAGAATAGCATTTGGGGTGTGCATTTGGCTGTCGTGTTTTAATTGCCCGACATCGGCGGCCAACCGGTTCAGATGCTTATTAATGACACCATAACGGGAGCGGATTACCCCAGCTACAAGTAGCATTGGTATCAGGAAAACCAGCGAATTAATGAGGCCAGTCAAAACATCACCCAGTGACAGAGTAAAGTTGAAGCTGCTCAGTTCGGCTTTGAGAGCACCTGGCAATGCTTTCAGCCAGGACCAATCCATCGGTTTATTGCTGCTAACCCAAAAAATCTGCTGTGTTAGCGTGTGTTGTAGCGATTCATTAACACTCAGTAGCTGTTGCTGGTTAATTTGCAGATTAATTGCCAGTGTCAGTTGGTTACCTAGCTGTTTATTGAGTTGATCCAGCAGCTCACGACGAATGTCAACAATCTGCCCCAGTGCATCTTCTACGTCTGAGTTAATCTTTTCTTTGCTCTCATTAATCAGGGTTTGGATGTAATCATCCCCCTGGAATAGCTGGTCGCGCTGCTGATTAATTTCAAATTGCTCTAGCCGCAAATCAGCAATGCGCGGCCCCATATTGGTAATCAAACCGGAGGCGGGTAAGTTTAGCTGCTGCTGGTACAGAATACGTGATAGCAGCAAACTGCCGCGCAATACCGTGATTTGCTCTTTGAGATTCCGCTCAGATTGCAGCGCACGATCCAGCCAGTTTTTTACTCTGATATTCTGTTGAACCAGTGTGTTACCTTCTTTCGTGGCGTTAATTAGCCGTTGGCTCAACTCTTTGTTAATCGCCAATTCACGGCTGACGAGCGGGTCATTCTGGATATCGGTGGCATCATTCGGCACCTGAGCTTCTTTGGCTGTTTTTTCCGAAAGAATCAACCGCTTACCACTGACAACCTCTTGCAGCAACTGAATATAACGCTCCAGTTGGTTAATGTGAGCGGTGGTGTAATCCCGCTGTTTTTGCAGTAAATCTTGTAACGTGGTATTGGCTTCCAGGTTTTTACGTTGTAAATCCAGTTGCGCATTGAGCATTACCTGCTCAGTTAACAGCTCTTGTTGCTGGCTAGGACGTAAAACCTCCGGGTTTGGGGACAATCCATTCAGTTGATTGCGAATCTGCATTAAACGCATAGATGCGTTATACATCGCACTCTGCACCCGTTCGGGCTGAGTTTGTAGAGAGATCAATTGGCTATTGTAGGCTGAGAGGTCTTCCTGAGCGGATTGCAAATCGTCCAGGGTTTCATTCAAACGCGACTCTAATTGGCGCAGAGAATAGTTTGCCAGTGACTCACGCGTTAATGTATCTGCTGAACTATTCTTAAGTGCATCCAACCCCTCAGTGGCCTGACGTAGCTTCACCGGAGCTTGTGCTAATTGTTGTTTAAGCTGATTGGCTTCCTGACGGGTGCGTTCAATGGTATCAAGGTACTCTAACGTCTTGGTGAGATCCTGCTGCGACAGCTTTTCCGCTGGCGACAATATTTTTTGTTTGGATAACGCATCTAACTGACTCATCACTTCATTGCGGGTCGGAACATCAATATTGATTCCCGCCGCAAATACCGACGACATGCAAATCAAACTAATTATAAGCATGGTAACCATCATCCACTGGCGTAATAAAAATACGCCCGATGACGCGGTCAATGGCAATGAAAAGCGTGAATACAGGACTAAAGAAGATTGTGCATGAAATCTGCTGTTCATATTTGAACTTCATTTCAACAGAGAGGCTGAAATCCTATCACGTTCAGTCTCGGGCCATAATAAGAAAAGTCTTTCAGAGCATGAATGGCTGTAAGAATGCGGGCCGTTACGCACTTGTGATTGAAGAGGATGTAACAACTAGCAATATCAGTTGATGAGTAAACGAAATCACAGTAAGCCTCTAATGGTTTAGAACGTCAAAACCTTATCTGCCGCCAGAGTCCATTGAGCAAGCTCCACCAGCGTACCAATCTCTACACCCTCAACCAATGTTAACCCACTCACGCCACGGGCATCGGCACAGGTTTTGCACAATTTAACTGGCACATTCTGGGCAGTCAGAATTTCCAGCATTTGCTGTAAATTATAACCTTCGCGTGGCTGCTGCCCCTTCAAACCGGCAATTACCGCATCCGACATCAGGAATAGGCGCAAATCCAGGCAAACTTGCTGTTCTTTTAAAGTAATAGATAAACGCAGCGCATTGAATAAAGATTCATGACCATAAGCGGCACCATTGGCAATCACAACCAGCGAACTCATCTTTTCACTCATATTTGTATTCATATCACTTTCCTTCCAGTTAATCCGATAGCTTGCTATTAGCCTCTTTGCGTAATGAAAGACTATAGTTCAGCATTTCCAGGTAGGCATCGATTAATACCGGAGCTTCTTGTTTTATATCAAAACTTTCTGGCATATAAAGCCAATTTTCCATCAAGCCGGTAATATAGGCTCTCATGATAATCGCAGCACGACGCGTATCAAGATTTGCTGGTAATTGATTGGCCGAAATACAGCCTTGCAAAGCCAGTTCAATTCGCTCATAACTAGCTAAATCAAGGACTTTACGCGCGTCATGGACAGAGGTCATTTCACCGACAAACTCACACTTATGGAATACAATCTCCATCAAAGCACGACGTCGGCGGTCCTCGCGGGTGGAAACCAGAATATAAATAAGGATTTCACGCAATATACGGAGTGGATTATCGGGATATTTTGCCTGATACTCTAACTCGAGCTGATCAATTTTAGACTCTGATGACTCCCAAACTTCGTTAAACAGGTCTACCTTGTTTTTGAAGTGCCAGTAAATAGCGCCTCGGGTTACGCCCGCGGCGACAGCAATATCAGTAAGAGAGGTGCCGGAAACACCATGCGCGGAGAATTCCCGCACTGCGGCATCCAGAATATGTTGCCGGGTCTCTTCGGCTTGCTGTTTGGTTTTTCGTGCCATAGGGTTGTTTTTTCGAGGGGGTGCGATTTACATACATTCACGAATGTATGTACCATAGCACGCACATACAATTTACGCAGCAATGGGTTTTAAAGCTTGTGATCCATTGAATTAAATTAAAAATCGGACACTTGAGGTTTATCTATGAGCAAAAACAGAGGGGTAATGCCTCTGGCTGCAATTCTGGTACTTTCAGGCAGCTTAGTACTTATAGGATGTAATGATAAAGATGCGGCACAAGCCCATGCTCAACAGGCTCCTGAAGTTGGTATTGTGACATTGAAAGCAGCACCGCTGAATATCACAACCGAACTACCGGGCCGCACGTCCGCATTCCGTATTGCAGAAGTTCGTCCGCAAGTTAGCGGTATTATCCTTAAACGTAACTATGTTGAAGGCAGTGATGTCACCGCCGGAACATCCCTTTATCAAATTGATCCGGCGACTTACCAGGCCGCTTATGACAGCGCTAAAGGTGATTTAGCCAAAGCACAAGCCGCCGCTGAAATTGCGCGTCTGACGGTAAACCGCTACAAACCATTACTGGGTACCAACTACATCAGTAAACAAGAGTATGATCAGGCGGTGTCTGATTCTATGCAGGCCAATGCTGCGGTTCTGGCAGCGAAAGCCGCTGTGGAAACTGCCCGCATTAACCTGGCATATACTCAAGTAACCTCGCCTATCACTGGCCGTACAGGTAAATCTTCAGTTACCGAAGGCGCTCTGGTAACCAGTGGTCAGGCGACAGCAATGACCACGGTTCAACAACTTGATCCAATGTACGTTGATGTAACGCAATCAAGTGACGAGTTCCTACGCCTGAAAAAAGAGCTGGCTGATGGCACGCTCAAGCAGGAAAACGGTAAAGCTAAGGTTCGTTTGTTGCTGCAAAACGGCACTGAATATGCTGAAACCGGGACACTGGAGTTCTCGGGTGTGACCGTCGATGAAACCACCGGTTCAATTACTATCCGCGCTATCTTCCCTAACCCGAATGAAGCGCTGCTGCCAGGAATGTTCGTTCGCGCCCGTTTGGATGAAGGTGTGCGACCTGATGCGCTGTTAGTGCCGCAACAAGGTGTTACCCGTAACCCGCGTGGTGAAGCAACGGCAATGGTGGTTGGTGCAGATAACAAAGTTGAAATGCGCACGCTGACCGCTAATCAGGCTATTGGTAATAAGTGGTTGGTTACTGACGGATTGAAAGCAGGTGATCGCCTGATTGTTTCCGGCTTGCAGAAAATCAAACCGGGCGTACAGGTTAAAGTGCAGGAAGTTACTGACCCGGCGCAAAAACCAGCCCCGGCTGAAACAGCGAAGAAGTCTTAAAAGGAGCCGGTAATTCATGGCTAAGTACTTTATAGATCGCCCTATTTTCGCATGGGTTATCGCCATCATCATCATGTTGGCGGGTGCCCTTGCGATAATGAAATTACCCGTTGCGCAGTATCCAACCATCGCGCCACCGGCAATTTCAATCTCCGCCAACTATCCAGGCGCCGATGCGACCACTGTGCAGAATACAGTAACGCAGGTTATCGAACAGAACATGAACGGTATCGATAACCTGTTATATATGTCTTCCAGCAGTGACTCATCCGGTAGCGTGCAGTTGACGTTGACCTTTAACTCAGGCACTGATCCGGATATCGCTCAGGTTCAGGTCCAGAACAAACTGCAATTGGCCATGCCATTGCTGCCGCAAGAAGTGCAGCAGCAAGGTGTGAGTGTTGAAAAGTCCAGTAGTAGCTTCCTGATGGTGGCCGGCTTTATTTCTGAAGACGGCACCATGCAACAGGAAGATATCGCTGACTATGTAGGTTCTAACATCAAAGATCCTATCAGCCGTACCGCTGGGGTGGGGGATGTTCAGTTATTCGGTTCCCAATACGCAATGCGTATCTGGATGGACCCGCACAAACTGAATAACTTCGGCCTGACGCCGGTTGATGTTATCAATGCTATCAAAGTGCAGAACAACCAGGTAGCAGCCGGTCAGCTCGGCGGCACGCCACCAGTACCGGGTCAGGAACTGAACTCATCAATCATTGCGCAGACCCGGTTAACTAACGCGGAAGAATTCAGCCAGATCTTGCTGAAAGTCAATACTGACGGCTCTCAGGTGCGCCTGAAAGATGTGGCTATCGTTCAACTGGGTGCTGAAAGTTATAACGTCATCGCCCGTTATAACGGTAAACCTGCTGCGGGTATTGGTATTAAGCTGGCAACCGGTGCTAACGCCCTGAACACCTCTGCGGCGGTTAAAGCCGAACTGGAAAAATTGCAACCCTTCTTCCCTGCCGGGTTGAAAGTGGTTTATCCGTACGACACCACACCATTCGTTAAGATTTCAATCCACGAAGTGGTTAAGACGCTGATAGAAGCTATTATTCTGGTGTTCCTGGTAATGTACCTGTTCCTGCAAAACTTCCGCGCAACCTTGATCCCAACGATTGCAGTGCCGGTAGTATTGCTAGGTACCTTTGCCATACTTTCTGTTTTTGGCTATTCGATAAACACCCTAACGATGTTCGGGATGGTGTTGGCGATAGGGCTATTGGTGGATGACGCCATCGTCGTGGTAGAAAACGTCGAACGTGTCATGCAAGAAGAAGGGTTACCACCGAAAGAAGCCACCAAGAAGTCGATGGAGCAGATCCAGGGCGCATTGGTGGGGATCGCGATGGTACTGTCGGCGGTATTTATCCCGATGGCCTTCTTCGGCGGTGCAACCGGGGCGATTTATCGTCAGTTCTCTATTACTATCGTTTCGGCAATGGTGCTCTCGGTTCTGGTGGCATTGATTCTGACACCCGCGCTGTGCGCCACCATGCTAAAACCTATCGCCAAAGGCGAACATGGGCCGAAAACCGGCTTCTTCGGTTGGTTTAACCGCATGTTCGAAAAAAGCACTCACCACTATACTGACAGCGTAGCCAACATTCTGCGCAGCACTGGCCGTTATTTGTTGATCTACCTGGCAATTGTAGTTGGTATGGGCGTGCTGTTCCTGCGTTTACCTTCTTCATTTTTGCCAGAAGAAGATCAGGGCGTGTTCCTAACGATGGTGCAGATGCCAGCAGGTGCGACACAAGAACGTACTCAGAAAGTGCTCAATCAGGTGACTGACTATTACCTCGACAAAGAAAAAGATGTCGTTAACTCGGTGTTTACCGTTAACGGCTTCGGTTTTAGTGGTCAGGGGCAGAATACCGGTCTGGCATTCATCAGTCTTAAAGACTGGAGCGAACGTCCGGGGGCTGAAAACAAGGTTCCGGCAATTGTAGATCGTGCATCCGCAGCCTTCTCGCAAATTAAAGACGGTTTGGTGTTCGCCTTTAACTTACCCGCCATTGTTGAATTGGGTACGGCTACCGGTTTCGACTTCCAGTTGATTGATCAGGGTAACGTCGGGCATCAGAAATTAACCGAAGCACGTAACCAACTGTTTGGCATGGCGGCACAACATCCGGATATGCTGATCGGGATGCGGCCGAACGGGTTGGAAGATACGCCGCAGTTCAAAGTGGAAGTGGATCAGGAGAAAGCCCAGGCTCTGGGAGTCTCTATCTCTGACATCAATACTACGCTCGGTTCAGCTATGGGCGGCAACTATGTAAACGACTTTATCGACCGTGGTCGTGTGAAGAAAGTCTATGTCCAGGCTGCTGCACCATTCCGCATGTTACCGGATGATATTGATAAGTGGTATGTCCGTAACAACGTCGGTCAGATGGTATCGTTTAATACCTTCTCCAGCGCGAAATGGGAATACGGTTCACCGCGACTTGAACGCTACAACGGGTTGCCATCAATGGAAATCCTGGGTCAGGCTGCACCGGGTAAAAGTACCGGTGAGGCAATGGACCTGATGCAGGAGTTGGCATCTAAATTACCAAGCGGCGTCGGTTATGACTGGACGGGAATGTCCTATCAGGAACGTCTGTCTGGTAATCAGGCTCCGGCACTGTATGCCATCTCGCTGATAGTCGTGTTCCTGTGTCTGGCGGCGTTGTATGAAAGCTGGTCGATTCCGTTCTCCGTAATGTTGGTGGTACCACTGGGTGTCGTGGGTGCGTTACTGGCCGCTTCCTTACGCGGTCTGAATAACGACGTTTACTTCCAGGTGGGCTTATTGACCACTATCGGGCTATCGGCCAAGAACGCCATTTTGATTGTTGAGTTCGCCAAGGACTTAATGGATAAAGAAGGCAAAGGCCTGGTGGAATCAACACTGGAAGCGGTTCGTATGCGTTTGCGTCCAATTCTGATGACCTCACTGGCCTTTATCCTTGGGGTTCTGCCACTGGTTATCAGTAGTGGTGCAGGCTCTGGCGCACAGAACGCGGTAGGTACCGGTGTTATGGGCGGGATGATCACCGCGACCGTATTGGCTATCTTCTTTGTTCCGGTATTCTTTGTGGTGGTTCGCCGCCGCTTCAGTAGAAAAAATGAAGATATAGAGCACACTCATGCGGTTGACCATACGGTGAAGTAAATCGTATAGGTATTAGATACCGAGTTCATGTATTACCATAAAGGCCGCTCAGCGGCCTTTTCTTTTGGCTCACCAGTCCCACTTTAGACCAGATAAAACAGCACGCTATCACTATTATTCAGTCATCCGCTGCATTAGTAGGGTTATATTGTGATCAGTCTATCGAGTAGCATCTTACGCATTTACAGTCAGGTAATAAGTTACTAAGATAAAAACCCTCATAAAAATGAATATAACCCAAGAGAGTAGCCACACAGCGAATACACCTGAGTATTTATAACAGTAGAGCGATAATATGACTGCCACACCAAATTCGTCCTATACTCAGATTAAATATTCAAAATAATGAAATTATATAATGTCGATCTAATGCTATTGAGATTGCCGCTGGGCGGCGAATAACGGTGTAACGTCAAGCAAGAAGGGAATCGCAAAGGGATTTATATGCTACTGAAAGCACTAGAAAAACAGAATCCAGCACTCATAGATGCAGCGCTCACATTATGGCAACGGGGGGCCATTAAGCCGGATACCTACGTTATTGACGTCGATCAGGTCAAAGACAATGCCCGTTTACTGTTGGAAACCGCAGCACGCTATGGCATTACCCTTTACCTGATGAGCAAGCAGTTTGGCCGCAATCCACAGCTATGCAAAATCCTGTTGGAATGTGGCTATAAAGGTATTGTCGCCGTCGATTATAAAGAGGCACGCCAGCTTTATCGGCACCATTTGCCCGTCGCTCATATCGGCCACTTGGTGCAGATCCCAAGCGGAATGGTGGATGAGATAGTTGCCCACCAACCGGAGGTCATTACGGTCTACAGCGTGGCAAAAGCAAAGGAAATCGCCGCCGCCGCGACACGTCTGGGAATAAAACAAGCCTTGCTGCTGAAAGTCTCCCATCCCGATGACTTGATTTATCCGGGGCAGGAAGCCGGATTCTCGCTAGATGAACTGCCTGAGGTCATTAGTGAAATAAAAATGCTAGCCGGTGTGCGACTGGCGGGCGTCACCCACTTCCCTTGCCTGCTTTTTGACAGTGAAAAAGGCAAAACCTTACCCAGCCCGAACCTCAATACGCTGCTTGAGGCAAAAAGTATTCTTGAGCATCAGGGGATTTGTGTCGATCAGGTCAATGGCCCATCGGCAACCAGCGTCGAGAGTATCCCGATACTCGCACATTATGGCATTACCCATGCCGAACCCGGCCATTCATTGACCGGCACGATGCCTTCCAATCAGCAAGGTGAGCAGCCCGAACATATTGCGATGCTCTATCTCTCTGAAATATCCCATTGTTATCAGAACCATAGTTACTGCTATGGCGGTGGGTACTATCGGCGCGGACACCTCAATCACGCTCTGGTGTATGACCAACAATGGCGGCCAGGCAACGTATTGAGCCACGATAATGACAGCATTGATTATACCCTCGGCCTGGCTGAAGTGTTCCCTGTCGGCAGCCCGGTCATTATGTGTTTTCGTACCCAAATTTTTGTTACCCGCAGTGATGTGGCTTTGGTAACCGGCATCCAGTCAGGCCAGCCCATGCTCCTCGGCATTTTTGATAGCCAGGGAAATACCATTCCACCATCCACACATTAGGAGGGGTTATGAGTAAATTCATCATTTTGGTGATTGATAGCTTTGGGGTGGGTGCTATGCCTGATGCTGCACAGATTCGCCCACAAGATGTCGAAGCTAATACCTGTGGTCATATTTTACAAACCTATCCGCAAATGCGTTTACCCCACCTGGAAAAGCTAGGTCTGATGAATGCCTTACATCTGGCAGCTCCCCATTTCACTGATAGCGTCATGCAGGAGAATCCACAAGCCTGCTTTGGTGTTGCCCGATTACAACATGTTGGCGGCGATACCTTTATGGGGCATCAGGAAATTATGGGAACCCTGCCGTGCGCTCCGCGTCTTATGCCCTTTTCCAGGGTAAAAGCGCGTGTGGCTAATGCGTTGATCCGGCAAGGTTATCAGGTTGAGGAGCGCGGTGCGCCTGACGATAGCAGCGAGTTACGCTTTCTGTGGGTAAACGATGCTGTCGCCATCGGTGACAATCTTGAGGCAGACTTAGGCCAGGTATTTAATATTTGTGCTAATTTAAATGCCATCAATTTTGAGCAGGTAGAAAACATGGGCCGTATTGTCCGCCGTTGCGTGGAGGTAAACCGTGTCATTGCCTATGGCGGGCTATTGATGGACAGCCATGAAATCATAAGATCAGCTGAAGTTAAACAACAGCAATATATTGGCATTAATAGCCCGAAGTCTGGTGTTTATGATAACGGATTTCAGGTTATTCATCTCGGTTATGGTGTCGATGCCGATGTTCAGGTACCTCATCAACTTGATCAAGTTCGAGTGCCAACGATATTGGTTGGCAAAGTTGCTGATATCGTGGCCAATTGTGCTGGGCGGAGTTACCCGCAGCGGGTTGATTCGCAAACCATTTTAGATATCACATTGGCAGAAGTTCAGCGCCCGAAGAGTGCGTTTATTTGTGCCAATATTCAGGAAACTGACCTTGCAGGACACGCGCAGGATGTGGAGCGCTACGCAGAACGTCTGCAATTGGTCGATAGCATGTTAGGCAAAATCATGGCCGCCATGACAATCGATGATTGTCTGGTCGTAATGGCGGATCACGGTAACGATCCCACTATCGGCCACAGTAAACATACCCGCGAGCACGTTCCGGTGCTGGTTTATCGCATCAATCAAACCGCAACACAGCTTGGCATACGCCAAACAATGTCAGACATTGGTGCAACGGTATGCGAATTTTTCGCAGCCAAGGCACCACAGAATGGCCGCTCTTTCTGGAAGCAGTTAGCTGAACCCCGCAACTGATTGAACGTAGTAACCCTGTGACCTTAGGTAATGAAGCCACACATACCAAAATGACACCCCGTCGCCTAATACAACGCCAGCAGTCGAACGCCATTCATAGAGCCTGCGAACTTCAATTTGTGGGCTTTTTTCTTTTTTATTAGGCTTGAAACCCCCAAGTGAAGAGTGCATAATTAATGTTATATTATAACATAACATATGAGATTCTTATGAAAACGGGCATCCATCCTAACTATCGTACGGTGGTTTTTCATGACACCAGTGCAGATACCTATTTCACCGTCGGATCAACCATCGCGACCAGCCGCACTATCGAGCGTGATGGTCAAACCTATCCTTATGTCACACTGGATATCTCCTCGGCGTCACATCCGTATTACACCGGAAAACAAAAAGAGTATGCAAAAGAAGGCAGTACTGCACGCTTCAACCAACGCTTTGGCAGTTTCCTAACCAAAAAAACCAGCTAACCCAGAGAATTAACCATGCAAGTATTAAGTTCATTACGTTCTGCGAAAAACCGCCATCCAGACTGTAAAATCGTCCGTCGCCGTGGCCGTGTCTATGTGATTTGTAAAAGTAACCCGCGTTTTAAAGCAGTTCAGGGGGGAACCCATAAAAAGCGGTGATATTGCTGGTGAAGCTATTTGTAAGTCAAAGCCCTGTTGCTGCCCAACGGGGCTTTTTTTGCCTGTCAGAAATGTCAGTGAAGACTGGCCTCATTTCAAATCAGAGGCCAGCACTCATGTTTACACCATTACTTCATGCTCTTCACGAGAGTATCCACATTGTGTTTAAAAGCGTCGGTATATGTCGCTGCCGGGCCATCGGCTAGGGACAATGCCTCAGGATAAAGCTCGCCTCCCGCCTGAGCGCCGCTGGCTGCGGCAATTTGTTTTACCAAGCGGGGATCGGTCTGATTCTCAATAAAATAGGTTTTTACTTTTTCTTGTTTGATTTGCCTGATCAAGCCAGCCACATCGCTAGCGCTGGCTTCAGCTTCGGTTGAGAAACCGACAGGTGACAAGAAAGTAACCCCATACTCTTGGCCGAAATAGCCGAAAGCATCGTGGCTGGTCAGCACTTTACGCTGTTGCGCGGGAATTGCGGCAAACTGCGCTTTCGCAAAAGCATCCAGCTTTTCCAAGTGCTGAATGTACTCTCCACCACGTTTGCGGAAATAATCAGCATCTGCGGGATCTGCTGCAATCAAAGCATTCATTACATTGTTAGCATATTTGATACCATTCGCCATACTGTTCCATGCATGAGGGTCTGTGACAGTTTTACCCTCTTCATCCATTTTGCGGCTATCAACCCCATGTGAAGCCGTAATGACCTGACCTTTATAGCCAGATGCGGTAACCAAACGCTCCAGCCACCCTTCCAACCCCAAACCACTGATAAATACCACATCCGCTTTCGCTATCTGTTTACTGTCCTTCGGTGACGGTGAAAAACCATGCGGATCGCCATTCGGCCCAACCAGTGTGACCACATTGACATGTTCGCCCCCCACCTGCTGGACGATATCACCCAAAATAGAAAAACTGGCTACCGCTTCGACGACTTTAGCCATTGCCAGCGGGCTTGACAGCAGGGCAGCTACCGCCAAACCAATAGGTAAACGCTTCATTTAACTCTCCTTTAATAACAGGCACTTCTCAACGGCGCGCGGCAGTCAAAACACCACCACGCGTTCCAAATAAAATAGACAAAAAGAAGATAAAACTGGCACTGAGCACAATGGCAGGCCCGGCGGGTAATGATGCGTAATACGACCAGAGCAGGCCGATAACACTAGCAGCCACACCAATCAACATGGCGACAACCAGCGTATTTGGTAGGTTTTTTGCCCAGAAACGGGCGCTGGCAGCCGGTAACATCATTAATCCTACTGACATTAACGTACCAAGGATCTGAAATCCGGCGACCAGATTGATAACCACCAATGAGAGAAACAAGGCGTGTACCACCATCAACCAGCGGCCCATACTGACGCGCAGAAAGACCGGATCAAATGACTCAATCACCAGCGCACGATAAATAGCCGCTAAAACCAGCATCGACACGGTGGTAATCGCGCCGACCAGCGTCATGGCTTCTCTATCGACCGCCAGAATAGAACCAAACAAAACATGTAGCAGATCCATATTGGAACCGCGCAGCGAAACCAATGTGACCCCTAACGCCAGTGAACCAAGATAAAAACCCGCAAAACTGGCATCTTCCTTTAATAATGTCCGGCGGCTCACCCAACCAGACATCATAGCCACCGCCAAACCAGCAATAAACCCCCCTATCCCCATCGCCACCAGCGACATGCCGGAGATCAAATAGCCGATAGCCGCACCGGGCAATACCGCGTGAGACAAAGCATCGCCTACCAGACTCATTCGTCGCAATAATAAGAAAACCCCAAGTGGCGCTGCACTAAGTGACAATGCCAGACACGCAACCAACGCCCGTCGCATAAAACCGAAGTCAACAAAAGGATCGGTAAGCAAATGAAATACCATCATAAATTGATAACCGCCTGAGATTCGGGCTGACGCAACACTGAGGAAAGGGGACAAGAGGTATGCTGTGATTGATGTAACCGCGCAAGAACCCGGGCCGATTGCTGCCAATCATAGTGTTGGGGCGTTAACCACAATGCCTCTGTAAAATGATCTGCGACCATCGACATATCATGCAACACCGCAATAATAGTGCGGCCTTCAGTATGTAACTGATGGATGACTGCGAGTAAAAGTTGCACCGTCTGGCTGTCAATACCGCTAAAAGGCTCATCCAACAGAATCAATTGCGCTTGCTGTACTAATACGCGCGCAAACAATACCCGCTGCAGCTGCCCGCCCGACAGTTCGGCAACAGGTCGGCGTGCCATATCAGCCATCCCAACGGCATCCAACGCCTGCTGGATACGTTGTCGTGATAGATGGCTCAGCCCAGCGAGTAACCCGCATTGCGGCCAGCACCCCATCGCCACCACATCTTGCACTACGATCGGAAACTGCTTATCCAATTCAGCCTGTTGAGGAAGATAGGCAATTTGAGGCGATTTCCCGCAAGTGAACCTCATTTTCCCTGAGAGCGCAGGCTGTAACCCGGCCAACGTTTTAAGTAATGTCGATTTACCGGTACCATTGGCACCAATAACCGCAGTCAATGAACCCTTCCTAAAGCAACCCGTTAACGGGGGTGTCAGAGCCTCTCGCTCATAACCCAGTGTAATGTTTTCCAGATTTATCATGGTAATACATTCGCCCAAATGATGGCGCACCATAACAGCAGGCACAGTAAAGCGACTCCTGCTACACGCTGCAATGAGGGTAGTGAAAATAGCGTCCAATAAGGCAGCGAATTTAATCGGGTAAGGAAATCCTGTTTATTCATAGCGAAAATGATTGAATATTAAGTGATACATTATAACATCACATAAGATAACCAAATTCAAGTGGCCCTGAGTATTTGTCAGACTTTAAACATAGCAAACCATATCGTTACAGCTTGCATGAACGGATGCAAAATCGCCCCTTCTTGACCAAACCCACAATACCTTCTAGCTTAATAGAGCGAAATGTTAGATTTACTGTTAGTAATAGACTTTAATATGGGAAATCCTATTTAGAGGATGTTATTTTATCGAAGAATGATGGCTCAAATAACGCCATGATGGCTTAAATGGCAGCATGTGTTGAAAATCTCATTTATCTTGAGTTTTCTGATTTAAATCATGTAAGTAGTTACTATCGAAAAAAACAGTACATTCTTTTGAGTATTGCCCGGCAAAAATGAATTATTCCCACTATCATAAACGGACAATTAATGAACAATGAAATAGCTGGCGACTTCACTTCAGGTCATTACCCGATCTCATTACTGAAAAATGTTATCCGAAATAATATCCATACAATCGAAGAAAGTTTTGTTTCCGGGTTAATGTATTATTCGGAAGATGCGCACTATACACCGGGTTCATTAGAGATTCTTGAGATTATGCATATCGAAGATAACCGTTATTCAATGACTTACCGATATCAGTGGTATCTCTTTAACGCATGTCTGGATATCAATACTGAAGAACTTCTAACGAACGCTGTAACATTTATTGTACATCCCAAAAGAATTCTCTTTGATATAATTAACAACGACAGACCTTCAACCGCAGATGAATTGTAAGATTAAGTAATAAAGTTACGCGGCGAGTGGAGAAATGATTTATATTCATAGTATGGCAAGTTTATTTAGTTTAAAGATAAGCCTCTGCGTTTATACGATTATCAATCTACTCACATTGTGTTATCAACACCGAATTAAGTCTTTACGGAGGGGATGATATGGATGAGTACTCGCCTAAGCGGCATGACATTGCCCAGTTGAAATTTTTATGCGAAAACCTGTATGATGAAGGCATTGCAACCCTTGGCGATAGCCATCATGGCTGGGTAAATGATCCTACATCTGCGGTAAACCTTCAGCTTAATGATTTGATCGAGCATATAGCTTCATTTGTGATGAGTTTTAAAATAAAATACCCAGATGACGGCGATTTGTCAGAGTTAGTGGAAGAATATTTAGACGATACTTATACTCTGTTTAGTAGTTATGGCATCAATGATCCCGAATTGCACCGCTGGCAAAAAACTAAAGAGCGTTTATTCAGACTTTTCTCAGGGGAATACATCTGTACCCTGATGAAAACTTAAGGGATAGTTTCCCTATATTAATTTGTATATCGAGAAGAAAAACCACCATGACAAAAACTGACTACCTGATGCGTTTAAGAAAATGTACAACTATTGATACGCTGGAACGTGTAATTGAAAAAAATAAGTATGAGCTTTCTGATGACGAGTTGGAATTGTTTTACTCTGCTGCGGACCACCGTCTGGCTGAGCTAACAATGAATAAGCTTTATGATAAAATCCCACCAACTGTCTGGCAACATGTGAAATAGTCTGCTTAACGCTGGTTAAGACACACAACGTTGAGCCGATAATCGCTATCGGCTTCAATGAGTTCGGTGGTGAGTAAGTGTTTTAATTTTTGATGACTTATTGATTAAGTAACGGTATTGAAAGCAAATTTCAATCCTGCGTTATTGTGTACCTCGAGTTTAGGTAAAACACCTGAGTCATCAGACTTATGTAAGAGCATTTAAGTAAAGTAGCCAGGAACTTTCCAATTTATTCAATTTTAGTTAATAGCCGATAATTGAAACATATTATTAGTCCGTTATATTTAGCTTACTAAAAACCCACATAGAAACAGACTTCATTACATAATAAGAAAAATCCCATTTCCGGTTACAATTTACCGATGCATTAACATATGCCACAACAATGTCTTATCGATAAAATAAAATCCCAGAGGATAAGAATAACGCCCATCGGGTGATATTGATGCAAAGCATGTCAGACAGTTAGCAATACAACAGTTAAACAGGTCAAGGTACCCATCAAATAGATAACAAAAGGAGGTAATAGTAGTGCGAGTGGCACTGAGTGGTTAATAAATTAAGCTACAGAAATGGTGGAGGCCCTGCCAGCTACATCCCGGCACACACCTCGCCTGCTACGGCTGCTTCCTTCCGGATCTGACCGAGTTCACAAGTTAGTGTTGCGGGAGAACCAACAGGGCCTCCATTGACGTTGACGGCCCCTAAACTCTGGAGCGGTGGGCATTATCGGCCATGAGCCAGTAAATAGCAAGGCAACACGCGCTGACCGGTGCTTTCTTGTCCAGCCATCATCAACTTAGCGTTAAATCTATTTTCCTCAGACACTAAAATCGCCGATGATAGCCTTTATGCAGGTAACGGCGAATGGCAAGTAACAGGAGGCGGTGATGCCATCAAAATACGCTAGCGTGGATCAAAATGGGTCTGACGCCGCCCGGCAAGACACTCCGCCCCATCAGGACAGCTTTCGTCAACGGGTATTCTATGTGGTTGCTGCTATTCCTCATGGTCAGGTAGCAACTTATGGCGATATTGCGCAACTCATCGGCTCCCCCAGAGCGGCCAGGCAGGTGGGTGGCGTATTGAAACGCTTACCTGAAGGCTCGACGCTGCCTTGGTTCCGGGTGATCAACCGTTATGGTGAAATATCGCTGACCGGCGAAGATTACCTGAGGCAAAAGAAGGCGCTACAGGCCGAAGGAATCGAAATGGATGCGGCTGGCCGGGTTGACTTACCACAGTATCGTTGGAAAAACCGAACAAAATAGCGCCACAGCATAACGAGTAGCCTGCGGCGCTATGTCAGTTTATGCGTGTGTGGGACTACTGTATGGTCGCAACGCCTGGTGTCGGTGCTGCCAGAGGCGTTGTCTCGATCGCGACAGAGGTAACAGGAACCAGCAACAAATTAGCCTGGGTGCCTGCACCACGGTTTATCACTTCCGCAATGGTATCAGTGATAAACAATAGCCGCCCGTTATGGGTAACGGCTGCACTGACGATTATCCGTGCATTTGGCTGAATATCTGCTGGGTTAAACGGCAAAATGTAATTAAACGGTGCCTGCTTACCCTCAGTGCGCATCGCTTTCTGACTAATCACCCGTGATGGTGCATCAGCCAGTGAAGCATCCGACAGCGTGACGGTCACTACCGCATCGGGTGGTAATGCTACGCGCTCGCGGATATTCACGGTCCCCTTCACCGCAGGTTGTGCAATAGCGGCGTTCGCCGTTGATGAGCCTGCGGGCGCAGGTACCGGAACATCAGCCCCTTGATGAGCACAACCGGCCAGGCTGACCACAACGGCTGCACCACCCACGATCTGCCAGAATTTCATTGGTTGCCAAGGTTTCATAGGTCGCACTCCTTCTTATTATTAAGATGCAGGCTATTGACATAAGCTTGCGTTTAATAAGTGGCTTCAACCACCTAGCAAGCTAATTATAGCACAAAGTGCTATTTATTATCAGTTCATACCCAATTAAGCTATTTATCAGACGATTCCTTATCAGAAAATCAGCAACAAATTTGGCTTTCACCGCAATATATTGACGACTGACCAGCAGATTCAGCACACTGTGTATGAACTCAATTATCAGAGGCCACAACATGAGCCAGGCATTACAAAAACTGCTCGATCTACTCTTTCTGGAAAAAATTGAGGAAGGGATATTCCGTGGCCAAAGTGAAGACTTGGGCTTGCGTCAGGTCTTTGGTGGCCAAGTGGTGGGTCAGGCTATTTATGCAGCCAAGCAGACGGTGCCCGCAGAGCGCGCTGCCCACTCTTTCCACAGCTATTTTTTGCGCCCCGGCGACAGCAGCAAACCCATAATCTATGATGTAGAAACCCTGCGTGATGGCACCAGTTTTAGCGCCCGTCGGGTCAGCGCGATTCAAAATGGCAAGCCCATCTTCTATATGACGGCCTCATTCCAAAGCCAGGAAGCCGGTTTCGAACACCAAAACACCATGCCGAATGTGCCGCCACCTGAAGGTTTGATGTCTGAAACTGACATTGCCCATAAGTTTGCTCATTTAATTCCTGAAAAAGTGCGGGAAAAATTTATTGGCCATCAGCCCATTGAAATGCGCCCGGTAAAGTTCCACAACCCGCTGCAAGGCGCAGTGGCCGAACCGCATCGCGCTGTCTGGTTCCGTGCTAACGGCACCATGCCAAATGATTTATCGGTTCATCAATATTTACTGGGGTATGCCTCAGATTTCAATTTCCTGCCTACCGCCTTGCAACCTCACGGCATCGGTTTCCTTGAGCCAGGCGTGCAAATTGCCACCATTGACCATTCTATGTGGTTCCACCGGCCATTCCGTTTGGATGATTGGCTGCTTTATGCGGTCGAAAGCACGTCAGCCTCTGGTGCACGCGGCTTTGTTCGCGGGCAGATATACAACCGTAAAGGTGTATTGGTGGCCTCTACAGTGCAGGAAGGGGTTATCCGATTACATCGTTGATACCAGCCAAATAGATAAGGGGCGATATCTTCATCGCCCCTTTTACTTTCTTATTATTTATTTTCTAACATTGCTAACTTACTGATTATAAGCATTTTCGCCGTGGCTATTAACATCCAACCCTTCGCGTTCTTGTTCTTCTGGCACCCTCAGGCCCACAACCAAATCAGCGATTTTGAAGGCAACGAAGGCAACAACACCAGACCAAACCAGACATACACCGACGCTGAATAACTGGACACCGACCTGATGACCCATCGTGACACCCGCAGCATAACCTGTACCTCCCAATGAAGCAGAGGTGAAAACGCCGGTTAAGATACAGCCGATAATCCCACAAACGCCGTGGATACCAAACACATCACAGGTATCATCTACACGCAGCCATTTCTTCAGCAGAACCACGCCCCACAGACCAGCAACACCCCCGACCAAGCCGATAATCAGTGCGCCCCCGACCCCCACCGTACCCGCAGCGGGAGTGATCGCAACCAAACCTGCGATACATCCTGAACATGCGCCCAACAATGAAGGCTTGCCGCGTAAAATCCATTCGGCAAATACCCAGGACAAAATAGCCCCGGCAGTGGCGACCACGGTATTTAGGAAGGCAAGTGCCGCAATTTCGTTAGCTGCACTGGCTGAACCGGCATTGAAACCAAACCAGCCAATATACAAAATGGCAGTGCCGGTAAACACCATCGGTAAGTTATGCGGTTTGAATGCTTCTTTGCCGAAACCTGCGCGTTTGCCCAGTAAATAAGCGCCTACCAAGCCCGCAATCGCCGCATTAATGTGTACAACGGTGCCGCCAGCAAAGTCCAGCGCACCATCCATTGCCAGGAAACCGCCGCCCCACACCATATGCGCCATTGGCAGATAGGAGAAGGTGAACCACAGCGCCGCAAAGATTAATACCGCAGAGAAACGAATACGTTCAGCGAATGATCCCACCACCAATGCCACCGTGATACAGGCAAATGACGCCTGAAATACCACATGGATATATTGATAGAAGGTGCCACTCAAGCTGGTCAGGCCAATACCTTTCAGCATTGCCATATCAAAACCACCGAAGAAAGCATTACCGGCACTAAATGCCAGGCTGTAACCGTAGAGAATCCACAGAACGCACACCAGCGCAAAACTCACCATCACCTGCGTCATCATCGACAACACGTTTTTAGAGCGCAGTAGGCCACCGTAGAACAGGGCAATACCGGGGACAGTCATAAACAAAACTAAAGCGGTACAGATCATCATAAAAGCATTATCTGCTTTATCAGCCACAGCCGGGGCTGCGGCCATTGCCAAAGAAGGCAGCATCGCTGCCGTACTCAGGCCCAACATGGATAAAAGTTTTTTCATCATCAACCCATCCCTATTCACTCAATTTGAGCCTACAAATTACAGTGCTGATTCGTCTGTTTCGCCAGTACGGATGCGAATAACACGTTGCAATTCAGCAACGAAAATTTTGCCATCACCAATCTTGCCGGTGTAGGCCGCCTTACTGATCACATCAATCACTTCATCCAATTGGTCGTCGGCAATCGCGACATCAATCTTTACTTTAGGTAAGAAATTGACGCTGTATTCCGCTCCCCGATAGAGTTCTGCATGTCCTTTCTGACGACCAAATCCTTTGACTTCGGTTACGGTCAGCCCCTGAATACCCACAGAGGATAAGGCTTCACGCACATCCTCGAGTTTAAATGGTTTTATCACCACGGTAACCAGCTTCATATTTTCCCCTTCTCGAGTTAAGTCGAATTTATCTCCGCCACCCACACATGCCTGCCACAAAACAAATAAAGCAAAGGCTATGCCACAAATTGAGCAGACCATGATTTAGCGTCGAAATGGCAGATACAGGCAGGTCAAACGGACTGATTCAGAGGAGATATGAGATTAGCGATGGCAGTGAACAGTTTTTGCGCACCAAAAGAGTGCGATATGCGTCACAAAAGTGCGTGCGCCCTTCGCTGCACAATTGCTCTGCCTGATTAGGGTGCTCCAGTCATCATAGATGTGCATTAATAGAGCGATAACATCGTAGCCGTAGGGTTCTGGGAAAGATGGGGCCATGACCTTCAGCCCCAACGGAGTTTTGTTAACTCACCGCGCTTTCAACTTGATCAATTGCGGCCAAGTCTTCACTGACTAACTGCAATTGGTACATCTGATAATAGCGCCCATGAGCAGCCAGCAATGCCTGATGCTTACCTTGTTCAACCGCGACACCGCGATGCAACACCAAAATAGTATCAGCATCAACAATCGTTGAAAGGCGATGGGCAATGACCACCAGCGTGGTATTTTGGCGAATCAACTGCAACGCTCGCTGTATCGCCTGCTCGGTGCCAGAGTCAATGTTAGCGGTTGCTTCGTCGAGGATCAGGATTTGCGGCGTCTGCACCAACACCCGCGCCATCGCCAGCAACTGCTTTTGCCCCACAGACAACGTATTGCCTTGCTCACCCAGCAAACTGTGCAAACCGTCAGGTAAGGCGCGAACTAACGGTGCCAGTTGTACTGTTTCAAGTGCATCCCACACTTGCTGCTCACTGATATCACGCCCCAGCGTCACATTGGCAAAAAACGAGTCAGCCAATACCACCGGGTCCTGCTGCACCATAGCCACCCCATGACGCAGAGTTTGGTGAGATAACCCCGACAACAACCGCCCATCGAGCAATATCTCACCATGCACGACCGGATAATAACCCATCAGCAGGTTAGCTAACGTACTCTTGCCACTGCCGGTATGCCCCACCAACGCGATAAAACCGCGTGAGGGCACATCAAGAGAGATGTTTTGCAGCACCATCTTGTCGCTACGATACGCAAAACTGACATTATTAACCTGAATACGGCCACTGGTCAGAGGGCGATCATCGGTGCCATAACCCTGTTGAGCGCGATCCATCAGGTCAAAAATGCGTTCGCCCGCAACCACAGCTTGCTGCAAGACTGATTGCTGTGAAGTCAGTTCAATTAATGGTTCATTCAGGCGGCCAAGGTAATTAATGAAGGCATACAGGACACCAACCCCAACCGAACCTTCCGGGCTGAAGCCAAATAACAGCAATAAACCACATAACACCAGTGCTGAAAATAGGCTTAATAATGGGCGTAATAAAAAGCCCTCCAGCCGCAGCGTCTGCATACGCGCAACGTAGTGGGCGCGACTGGCTGATGCCATCCGTTCGCCAAATCGGGCTTGTTGGCGGAATTGCTGAATGACGCTCATCCCATTGATGACTTCATTAAAACCGTCGTTAATATCAGCCAGATAAGCCCTTACACGGCGCACGATCGGCGTACTGTAGCGCTGATAAATCGCCATAACCACCAGCACCGCAGGGAAAATACAGATTGAAATCAGCGCCATGCGCCAGTCCAGGCTGAACATTGCCACCAGCATTGCGCCAATCAGCGCCGCACTTTTCAATACCGTCGACACCACCATGACATACAAATCTTTGATAACTTCAGTATCGTTGGTTACGCGAGAAATCAATTGCCCTACCGGTTGAGTATCAAACGCGCTGAGCGGTTGACGCAAAGCCGCATCCATCACTTCAATTCGCAGGCGTTGCACCACACCAACGGCCGCACGATTAAACAACAATGCCTGAAAATAGTGCAATGCTGCCGCCAATAGTTGCAGTAGCAGATAAGCGAATGCCAAACCACTAACCAACCCTAGCGGAAGAGTGCCTTTTGCCACCACATGGTCAATGAAATAGCTGATCAGCAGCGGGCCACTGACTTCTGCGGCCGCCGCTATCCACAACATCAATACCGCCAACCCCAACGGCTTACGGTACGCGGAACCATAGGAAAGCAGGCGTTTTAGTGTTGGCCAAAGTTGCTGAACCTTACTCATCTGCTGGCACCTCTGGCTCACCCTCGTCCAGTGCGGCCTCTAATTGCTGATAACGGTACATCTCCCGGTACCAACCGGATTGATTGACCAATAAGTTATGTGCTCCGCGCTGCACCACCGTGCCATGCTGCATCACCAGAATTTCGCAGGCCTCGGTCAACGCAGAGAGACGATGCGCGCTAATAATCACCGTGCGATACTCTCCCCACTCACGCAGGTTTTTCAGAATTTGATATTCGGTCTGGCCATCAACGGCGGAAAGAGCATCATCAAGAATGAGAATTTCGGTCTCTAACAGCAGTGCTCTGGCAATAGAAATACGCTGTTTCTGCCCACCAGAAAGCATCACGCCACGCTCACCAACCTCGGTGTCATAACCTTGGGGCAGACGCAAAATATCCTCATGCACACTGGCTAAACGAGCGGCCCGCTCAATCTGCGCTGGTGTGGCGTCAGGTTTACCCAAAGCAATATTACCAGCAACAGTATCGGAGAACAGGAAAGGGGTCTGACTGACCACCGATAAACGGCCACGCCAATCATTTAAACGCAGATCCGCCAGCGGATGCCCTTGATAACAAATGGCACCATCATCTACATCAAATTGCCGCTGAATCAGTGCCAATAAGGTACTTTTACCCGAACCGGTTGGCCCGCACAGCCCCAGCATTTGGCCTGGAACCAATTTCAGCGCCACATCATGTAATGCCGGTTGTTCAGTGGCAGGATAATGGAAATGGCGAATATTTACCGTTAATGTGCCGCGCCCGTCAGATAATTCGATATCACCGTCTTTAACCACCGGCGCTTCTTCGAGCAAACTGCGAATGCGACTATAGGCGGCACTCCCGCGTTCCACGATATTAAACATCCAGGCCAATGCCAGCATCGGCCAGATCATCAGCCCCAGATACATCACAAAACTGGTTAATTGCCCCAAGGTAATACTGTGGTTAACCACCATCCAACTACCGCCGCCAATGGCTAATAAATTGGCAACACCGATAGCAATATAAATAGTCGGATCAAAACGGGCATCAATACGTGCCACATACATATTTCTGGCACCGGCCTCTGATGCCACCTGCGCAAACTGCTGCGACTGGCTCTCTTCCAGCCCAAAGGCCTTAATCATGCGGATACTGGTGAGGCTTTCTTGCGCCTGATTATTGAGCATTGAGAAAGCGCCTTGGGCTGATTTGAAACGTTGATGCAGTTGGTCGCCGTAATATTTGATCACCACCGCCATCACAGGCATCGGTAACAGTGATAGCAGGGTTAATTGCCAGCTAATTTGGGTACTCATCACAATCAATACCGCGCAGCCCATCACCAGTGAATCAACCAACGTTAGCACCCCCTCGCCTGCGGCAAAAACCACGCGGTCGACATCGTTGGTCGCTCGGGCCATCAAATCACCAGTGCGATGACGCTGATAGAAGCCAGGAGCCTGCCGACTAAGTTGGCGATAGAAATTAGCCCGTAACTCCACGGCCAATTGATAAGACGCACCGAATAAGAGCACTCGCCAGACATAACGCAGCAGATAAACCACCACCGCAGTCACTAGCATGACACCAATCCACACCAGTAACCTATCGGCGGACATCTGTTTAGCGCTAATGCCATCCACAATTACCCCTACCAGCTTAGGTGGCAATAATTGCAGAACTGCAATAATAATCAGCAACAGCACCGCACCTACATAGCGACGCCATTCTCGGCGGAAATACCAGCCTAATTGTGCAAACAGTCTCACTCGGTTTTATTCCTGGTCTAACAACAAATTAGAGGGATGTTCTTCCCGCTAAACGAGAATACCCTTGCTAAAACAGTATTCACTCGGGGACAGGTAGTACCGTGGTGTATTTAATCTTCTCCATCGCAAAACTCGATGTCACATCAATCAGCCCCGGTACGCCGTTCACCATACGTTTGTAAAAACTATCGTAACTTTTCATATCAGCAACTTCGACCTGCATAAGATAATCAAATTCACCTGCCATACGGTAAAATGCTAACACCTCAGGCATTTGCTTAGTAAATTCAACAAACTCCTGATACCAGCCACTATTATGCTGCTGCGTCTTGATCAGTACAAATGCTGTCAATCCTAATCCTAACTTTTCGCTATCCAGTAACGCCACCCGCCCGCGAATAAATCCCTCATCCTCCAGGCGTTTCAAGCGTTTCCAGCAAGGCGTCGAGGTCAGATTAACGGCTTCAGCCAGTACTTGCAGTGATTGCGTACAGTCTTCTTGCAGCATACGGAGTAACTTGCGGTCTGTTTTATCTAACATATCGGTCACCGATAGAATAAATTTCTACCATTTGGCGATAAAGAAGTAAAAATGGCAACGTTTTTTTCTTTGCTAACCGTTACTCTAGTCATCATTAGTTAACTCCCGACATCGCAGGCCATAATATGACCAATACTTGGGTAAAAAATGCTATCAGTGAAATAGAAGCTGATTTTCAACGCTCCGCTGATACTCACCTGATCCGCTTAAATTTACCGGCGTTTCCCGGCATCTATCTTTATTTAAAAGATGAAAGCACCCACCCGACGGGTAGTTTGAAACACCGTCTGGCACGCTCACTGTTTTTATATGGCTTATGTAATGGGTGGATAACCGAAGGGACAACCATCATTGAGGCTTCATCCGGCAGCACTGCGGTATCTGAAGCCTACTTTGCCCGCTTGATAGGCTTACCCTTCATTGCTGTTATGCCAAGCTGCACGGCACGGCGCAAAGTTGAACAGATCACCTTCTACGGTGGCCGCTGCCATTTTGTCGAGAGCGCCGGGCAGATTTATGCCGCCTCAGAACAATTGGCACATGACCTAAACGGCCATTACATGGATCAGTTCACTTATGCCGAACGTGCTACCGACTGGCGCGGCAATAATAATATTGCCGATAGCATCTTCCGCCAAATGGCGCGAGAACCGTTCACGGTCCCCGACTATATCGTGATGAGTGCTGGCACTGGCGGTACCTCAGCCACATTGGGCCGCTACATTCGCTACCAAGGGCATGATACGCAACTGGTGGTAGTTGATCCGGAAAATTCGGTATTTTATGACTGTTTTTGCAATCGTGATCGCACGGTAACCGGCAGTTGTGGTAGCCGCATTGAAGGGATTGGCCGTCCACGGGCTGAACCTTCGTTTATTCCGGAAGTGATCGACAGCATGTTGCGTGTGCCTGATGCCGCCAGTGTGGCAACGATTCATTGGCTGGAAGGTATCCTGGGGCGCAAAGTTGGGGCTTCAACTGGCACTAACGTCTGGGGAGCCTTGCAGTTAGCCAAGCAGATGCGTGAGCAAGGTAAAACCGGTGCCATCGTGACCTTACTGTGTGACAGTGGTGAACGTTATCTGGATACTTATTACAACACTGAATGGGTCAGCAACAATATTGGTGACTTGACCCCATTCAGCAATGAATTAGCTAACCTATAATCCCATGATAAAAAGCGGTTTTCCCGTATTAATCGATAATGGGGAAAACCGCCTTTCTGAAGAAAAAACCGGATGGTTATCCGGCTGGCTAATAGCTATCCCCAAAGTTCACTATCAAGAACCAAGGGCATATAACCTCAGAATTCGGGGGAATAGGTGAGGTGTGGTGAACTTAGCCAATGTTGCAAATAGTGGGCGACGCCTTGTTGCTCGCAGCGACCAATAACCTGTAAATGAGGTAACTCTTGTTTCAATTGAGGTAATGCATTACCCATCACTAATCCATGCCCAACGCGCGACAGCATCTCTTTGTCATTCATCGCATCACCAAATGCCATGCAGTCTGCCAGCGTTAAACCGAGGTGATGGCTCAACCGTTCTAAAGCCGCTCCTTTGTTACATCCACGCGGCAAGACTTCCAGACAATCGATGGCCGAGAAACAGAAATCGGCCTCATTGCCCATCTGCTGCTCCAACTGTTCCTTGAGCGCCACCAATTCCTGATGGGGTGCAATGAAACAAATTTTGTGGTTTCCGGTCAGCGGTAATGTATCCAGTGCGGTGAGATGGAAATGAAAACCACTGGTTTTATGGGCTGCCAGTAGCGACGGATCATTACAATCGGTAAACCACCCCTCGTCACGGAATATATGGAGAGTGGCCGTGGTCTTCCAAGGAGTACGCAACACAAACGCCACCAGCTCCGCCGCTAAATCCATACCATACAGCGCTTCACCCTGCGCGTCACAAACCCGAGTACCATTGCCAGTAATCAGATAACCGCCCAGGGAAAAATGAGATAAAATCCCTTTCATATCAAGATAATGGCGGCCTGTTGCAAAAGTGAGAATCACTCCGCTGTCCACAAGTTGATGTAGCGCGCTCAGTGTGGCACCACCAATATTATGATCACGCATCAACAAGGTTCCGTCCATATCAAAAGCGGCCAGGCGATACATTTAAAACCTCGAAGAATGTGAAATTAATGGCATGGATAAAATTATGACGTAGTATTTACGGAACTAATAGTGAACAAATAATTTAAACTATTCCGGATTTAGAGCCTATCTCAGTAGGTGTCATTGTGACAGGCAGCTTGAACATAGATAGCGCGGAAGAACCGTAGCGTACTCGCAGTACATGCGGATTCTGTGCACTACCGAGTTCAAAATGGCAAATAAAATAGTCCTAATGGGTAGATTCTTAATTATGCGCATTATTCACCGGCTAACCCAATATCAGCGTTTATATCAGAAATTCGGTGATCACCCTGCTGCCACGACTGTCAGTGAACTCGCCGGCTTACTTTTTTGCAGCGAACGACATACCCGCACCCTAATTCAGCAGCTACAGGCTAATGAGTGGTTAAGTTGGCATTCGCAGGTTGGCCGGGGCAAACGCGCACAGTTGCAATGCCTGAAAACCCCTGATCTATTGCGCGCAACTTACCTAAAACTATTCCTTGAACGAGGTGATCATCAAGCCGCACTCGAATTGGCAAAACTGGAGCCAGAACGCCTACAAGCCTTGCTTAACCCGCATATGGGCGGGCAATGGCAAGCTGACAGCCCAATTCTGCGAATTCCTTATTATCGCGAACTGGAACCCTTAAATCCAATGATGGTGGCGGGCCGGGCGGAGCAGCACCTAATTTATACCTTGTATGCTGGCCTGACCCGGTTTAATACCGGTGACCCACAGCCCAAACCCGATCTCGCGCATCACTGGCAGGTCAGCGAAGATGGTCTAACCTGGCAATTCTTCTTACGTAGCCAATTACGTTGGCACAATGGTGACCCCATCCACGGCAAACAGTTACTGCAAACACTGATACTCTTACAGGCAAACCCACGCAGCCAACCCAGCTTTACCAATGTTTTGGCTATCACCCTGCCCCATGCACTGTGTCTGCAATTTACGCTTGCCCAACCTGATTATTGGCTGGCACACCGTCTGGCAGATTTGCCATGCCGATTGTTTCATCCTGACTCACCATCACTGGGGGCTGGCCCATTTAAGCTGGCCACATTTGATAAACGCCTGGTGCGGCTGGAGCAACACGAATTTTACCATTTGCAGCACCCTTATCTGGAAATTATCGAATACTGGATAACGCCCAAAGCGGCGGTACACCCGACTGACAGCAGTTGCCAACACCCGGTGCGCATTACTATCGGTCAGGAAGAGGATTTCCCCCAAGTTCGCCCCGTTCAGCGCAGCATGAGCCTCGGTTTTTGCTATCTGGCTATTAATCATCACCTCAGTAAAATCTCACCACAACAAGCAGCCAGGTTACTGATGTTAATGCAAACTTCTGGCATATTAGAAGAGCTATCAATAAGCCACGGCGTGGTCACACCGAGTCATGAAATGCTGCCCGGTTGGCCTATTCCTCAATTTACAGCGGATGAAGATCAACCACTTCCAGCTCATCTGATATTAACCTATCAACCACCAATGGAGCTTGAAGTGGTTGCCCAACGGCTCAAAACAGTGTTAGCTGCGCATGGCTGCACGCTAACAATACGAGCCAGCCATGACAAACACTGGAAAGATACTCACCAGATTGAAGAAGCCGATTTATTATTGGCAGATCATTTAGTTGGCGAATCTCCAGAGGCGACAATGGAAAGCTGGTTGCGACTTGACCCATTATGGCGCGGCATCCTCTCTTCTGAACAGTGGCTACAGCAGCAACAGACTTTAATGCTCATTCAGCAGATAGAAAATGCCCCGGAGCGTTTTCGTCAATTGCGGGCATATTACAATCATCTAATGCAAGCAGGCTTAATATTGCCGCTGTTTAATTATCAATATCAGGTCAATGCGCCACCGCGAATTAACGGCGTAATGTTAACCGCTTACGGTTGGTTCGATTTCTGTCAGGCTTGGCTACCCCCGACAACAACCTGATCAATACAGAGCGCCACAGCCCGCGCGATGAGCTACCGAACGACAGGTACCTACCTTTTAGTCAGCTAACTGGGTAACATACCGACAGTTATTAATTTTTGCTGCCGGTTTGATGAATATCACTACCGCGTAGCTGTATGAGGTAGTTTTATGAAACGTGCCGTAGTTGTCTTTAGTGGCGGGCAGGATTCCACGACTTGTCTGATCCAGGCGTTACAGCAATATGATGAAGTCCATTGCATCACTTTCGATTATGGGCAACGCCACCGTGCAGAAATCGATGTTGCCCGTAAGCTTGCAATTCAACTTGGAGCAAAAGCCCACAAAGTGCTCGATGTGGGGATGCTTAATGAATTAGCTGTCAGTAGCCTGACCCGCGACAGCATCCCCGTGCCAACCTTTGACGAGGAGGATGAAGATAGCGTTCCGAGCACTTTTGTCCCTGGCCGCAATATCCTTTTTCTGACACTGACAGCTATCTATGCTTATCAAGTGCAGGCTGAGGCGGTGATAACCGGTGTCTGCGAGACGGATTTCTCTGGTTACCCAGATTGCCGTGATAAATTTGTCAAAGCACTCAACCACGCTATCGATTTAGGCATTGGCCGTGATATTGCGTTTATTACCCCACTGATGTGGCTGGATAAAGCTGAAACATGGGCTTTAGCCGATTATTATCAACAACTGGACCTTGTTCGCCATCATACACTGACCTGTTATAACGGGATTCAGGGTGAGGGCTGCGGCCAATGTGCGGCTTGCCATCTACGGGCTAAAGGGTTGTCACACTATTTGGCGAATAAGGCACAAGTGCTATTGAGCCTGAAAAAGAAGACCGGTTTGGTTTGATATGCTGATAGTTTGATACGCTGATAGTTTGGTTGCCTGATTTTATATAAATAAGGCAACCCCATTGTTTTGTTAATCTCAGTGCGTTTTGCTAACCTCAACTAACCCGATTGACCAGTTCTTCCAGCTTGACACGTAAGTCACCTTCCAATGGTAAAGCCTTCTGACTACGCAAATCGATACACACAAATGTCAACTCGGCATCAACAACTGCGGCTCCTGCGGGCTCAAGTGTTACGGTTTGTTTCATCACACCACTTTTACCGTTTAGTTTCAGTAGCTGGCTATCAATGCGCAGCAGGTCACCCAACACTGCCGGTCGGCAGTAATTAATATTAATATTCACCACAATGAAAGCAATCTGGCGCTCAGTCATCCAATCAAATGCTGGCTGTCCATCTAACCACTCCCAACGCGCTTCCTCAAGGAACTCTAAGTAGCGGGCATTATTAACATGTTGAAATACATCAATATGGAATCCCCGGACTTTAATATAAGTATGCATAACGACGAGATTCTCCAGTCTAATCATTGAAGTTTATAGGGTCACTAACGCTACTGGTTAGACCTCATGGCAAGATTAGCAGAGGAAAATCACTCCATAGCAAGCCCGCTATATAATCTCGATCAGAGTCACAGTTTTACGTTAATGCCTCTGTTGTCTTGCATGGTGAGCAACAGAGGATCGTTAATTAAACATCGATTTTCTAAACAACAATTTGTGACGAAAGGGCCAGGCAAATACTCATTAATATCCGCCTGACCAGTACATCGACTTATGGCAAACCAGAATCACATTTTGAGCTTATTGCTATTTCTCTCTAAAAATGAAGGGCCAATGCCGGGAATCTCAAGGAGTTGTTCTGCATCCGAGAAAGGGCCAAACTGTTCGCGGTAATTAACGATCGCTTCAGCTTTTTTTCTGCCAATACCACTGAGAAACTGTGCTAGTTGTTCTGCACTGGCACTATTTACATTGATTTGGTTCGTCTGATTTTCTGTTGGGTGAGCAGCGATTGTTTTAGGGTTCTCAGATTTACCTTCAGCCACTTTTGCAGACTTTTTGCTGATGTTATCGGTTGCTGAACTAAGGGGCTGACTCAGTACTTTTTCCTGAGAACGACTGTCAGCACTAACAGGAGCCGCGCTCACTGCCTGATGGATATTAAGACTGGCAAGTAATGTGGTGATTACAAATAATTTTCCTATGAATTTCATGCTGTATCCTCCTTGTGTTTGACAGCATGGCTACCTTGCCGCAGCCTTTGCTTCATCGCAAAGGGCAGATTCCAGATATGCGAAAGGCCGCCAGAGCGACCTTTCGTTGTTACATCGGTTTGCAAATCAATGCGAACCTTATTGCGGCAATGACGTTATTGCGCTTGTTGTTGCTCCGCAGGCCCCATCTTGATGGTTGCCTGTTTGTGCAGATTTGCCATCAACGCATCAAAGGTAACATTGCTTGCTCCTTCGGCCATTTTAGCGGTAAAGGTCTTCATTTCGCCTTCCGGTAATTTACCCGGCGTCACGGACAGCAGTTCGATCAATACGATGTTGTCCTGGCGATCCTGAGACAAACCATATACTGGTTGGTCTTTCTGCGGATGAGCCAGCGCAAAGATAGTTTGTACTAATCGATCACCATCTGGCGCGCGTGACAAGGTTTTCTTCTCGCCGAAGGTGAGGCCAGCGGCTTTCATGGCCTCTTCACCTTTACCTTGTTTCAGTGCCGTCAGAATCTTCTCGCCATCAAGACGGGCTTCTTGCTCTGCTTTCTGACGTTTTACCAATTCCGCGACCTGATCACGAACTTGATCAAATGGTTCTATCCCTTCTGGTTTGTGACCGACAATGCGGATAACAAAAGCACGATCGCCATCAACAGTAATGACATCTGAGTTGCTGCCGGGTGCGCCACTCTCACCAACCAGACCACCGTCAAAGATTGCCTGAACCACAGGTTTGAAATTAACCTCAGTTGGCACCGCATCACGGGTAAACCACCCGGTCTGCTGGGCTTTAGCGCCGGCGACTTCTTCTGCTGACGCCAGTGACTCGTTATCACTGGTTGCAGCTTCACTCACTTTTTGCTGTAACGCATAGTATGCGTCAACCGCTTTTTCCTGCTTAACCTGCTTAGCCAGTGCCTCATGCACTTCTGACAGCGGCTTAACCAGTTCTGGTTTGATGTCGTTTAAACGAACAATCAAATAACCCACAGAGGATTTAACCACATCAGATAACTGGCCTTTTTCCGTAAGATTCGCTTGTTTCAGCTCATCAGCGGTCGTTTCAGGCTCCAACCAACCCAACTCACCGCCGTTTTTGCGCGAAATGATGTCAGTCGATTTCTCTTTTGCCATCGCAGCAAAATCAGCACCTTTTTTCAGTTCATCCAACGCAGCTTTGGCTTCAGCTTCTGTTTTAAACTGAATGACACTGTAGTTACGGCGTTCAGGTTGGGTATAGCTGCTTTTATGTTGCTCGTAATACGCAGCGATATCTTCTTCAGTTACCGTGATTTTGTCTTGCATCGCGGCAGCATCCATCGCAATGAAACTGACTTTCATCTGTTCCGGTGCAATAAAGCTATTTTTATTTTGCTCGTAATACGCTTTCAGCTCTTCATCGGTCACTTTCTGCTGTGCTTGAAGAGCTTTAAGGTCAATGGTGGCCAAACGAACGTCGCGTTGCTGCAAAATCAGCTCTGACATCGCCTGTGCTTCGATTGGCAGGACAAATCCGGTATCACCAAAGGCTTGCAGCAATTGTTGATTGATAAGCTGCTGACGTTGTAATTGCGCGAATTGCTCAGGGGTATATCCCATCCGGTTAACCAGTTCGAGATACTTGTTATTGTCGAACTTATTATCGGTCTGGAAATAAGGTGCCTGACGGATGGCCTCTTTCACTTGCGCATCACTGGCACTCAGACCCAATTTTTGAGCATATTGGTCAAGCAGCATATTGTTGACCAACTGCCCGAGCACCTGCTGACGCAGTTGCAGCATGTAACCTTCGTTCGCGGCCAACGCGGAGAACTGTTCGCCCAATTGCTGTTGCAAGCGGCCACGTTCACTCTGCATAGCTTGTTCTAGCTGGGCACGGCTAATGTCTTGGCCGTTAACTTTGGCTGCATAGTCGTTGGAGCCTCCAATCAAATAGCTGCCAACCCCGGTCAGGATAAAGGACAACATGATCAGGGCCAGAATGATTTTGAGCACGACGTTATTAGCAGCCGCGCGTAAATTGTCCATCATAATGTGACAATACTCCGCTGTAATGTGGATTAAAACTGTTGCGCAGGTCTAAATAAACCCAGCATTCCTTGCGACAGCCCATTGTGCTGCTGCGCGTTAAAACTGCTTACTGTCTTTTGTTACCGTACTTATCTTACTTTACTTATCAACGCTCAGCCGTTGGCAGACTTACGCCAGGCCCATATATGATGTCAGCACGGCAACTAAACGAAAAAAAAGACGCATCATTAACGATGCGCCTTGTATCTTACCTTACCAACTCAATTGCGTCAGGTTATTGTTTAACACAAACACCGCTGAGTATTGACGCGGCAATCAGTTTACAGCGTCTTTCAGACCTTTACCGGCGCGGAAGCCTGGTACTTTGGCTGCTGGAATACTGATTTCTTTGCCTGTCTGAGGGTTACGGCCAGTACGTGCAGAACGCTCACGTACTGCAAAAGTACCAAAACCAACCAGAGCTACGTCATCCCCTTCTTTCAAAGATTCAGTAACAGAAGCAATAATTGCATCCAATGCGCGCCCAGCGGCCGCTTTAGAAATATCAGCACCTGCGGCAATTTTGTCGATCAGTTGTGACTTATTCACTCTTTCATCCCCTTTAAAATTCTATTGTCGCGCCGAAAATCCCTACGGACAACACGACAGCGCAGCTGTTATATCAATCCTGCCCAGCCTTGGCAAGCAGCCCAAAGACTTAAACTTTTGCCGGACAGCCGAACTAACTTAGCGGCACAAAAAATAGCTGGCAAGTAGCATTTCACTTACCAGCATCAGTTTTATCAATACTTCTTGCGATCCGTCACTATTTTGACGCTACCGGCTGTGCCCCGAAGGCGGGATTTTGCAATGCAATGGCTAAAACATCATCAATTCGTTTAACCGGATGAATTTCCAGATCGGCGATAACATTGTCTGGAATTTCTTCCAAATCACGTTTGTTATCATCTGGGATCAACACAACTTTAATCCCACCACGGTGAGCGGCCAGTAATTTCTCTTTCAAACCACCGATTGGCAATACCAGACCACGTAAGGTAATTTCACCGGTCATCGCCACATCAGCACGCACCGGGTTACCGGTTAAACAAGAAACCAGCGCGGTACACATTGCAATACCGGCACTTGGGCCATCTTTCGGCGTGGCACCTTCAGGCACATGCACATGAATGTCACGTTTTTCGTAGAAATCAGGGTTAATCCCTAATTTATCCGCACGCGCACGCACTACCGTCAGCGCAGCCTGGATGGATTCTTGCATCACTTCACCCAGTGAACCGGTGTAAGTCAGCTTGCCCTTGCCCGGTACACACGCGGTTTCGATGGTCAGCAAATCACCGCCCACTTCTGTCCATGCCAGGCCAGTCACCTGACCGACACGGTTTTCAGTATCAGCACGGCCATAATCGACTTTCTGCACGCCAAGGAAATCTTTCAGGTTGTCACCGTTGATTTCGATGTGTTTAACCGTTTTATCCATCAGCAGATTTTTTACTGCTTTACGACACAGTTTGGAGATTTCACGTTCCAGACTACGCACCCCAGCTTCACGGGTGTAATAACGGATAATGCTCATGATGGCGCTGTCATCGATGGTCAGCTCGCCTTTCTTAATGGCGTTGCGCTCAAATTGTTTTGGCAGCAAATGCTGCTTGGCAATGTTGAGTTTCTCATCTTCGGTATAGCCGGACAGACGAATCACCTCCATACGATCCAGCAACGGTGCTGGAATATTCATGGAGTTAGAGGTCGCAACAAACATCACATCCGACAGATCGTAATCCACTTCCAGATAGTGATCGTTAAACGCCACGTTTTGCTCTGGATCTAATACCTCCAACAAGGCAGACGCCGGATCACCGCGCATATCGGAGGCCATTTTATCGATTTCATCCAACAGGAAGAGTGGGTTTTTCACCCCAACTTTCGCCATTTTCTGGATCAATTTCCCCGGCATCGAGCCAATATAGGTACGACGGTGGCCACGGATTTCCGCTTCATCACGCACACCACCCAGCGCCATACGCACATACTGACGGCCTGTTGCCCGAGCAATAGACTGCCCGAGCGAGGTTTTACCCACCCCTGGAGGCCCAACCAGACACAGGATTGGCCCTTTAATTTTGCTGACCCGGCTCTGGACTGCGAGGTATTCCAATATGCGATCTTTAACGCGTTCCAGACCGTAGTGATCGATATCCAGAACTTCCTGCGCTTTTACCAAGTCTTTTTTAACTTTACTGCGGCTGTTCCACGGCACCTGCAACATCCAATCGATGTAACCACGCACCACGGTAGCTTCCGCCGACATCGGTGACATCATTTTCAGTTTTTGCAGTTCCGCTTCCGTTTTTTCGCGCGCATCTTTCGGCATTTTAGCCGCTTCAATTTTACGCTTCAGCGCTTCATGTTCATCCGGCGTATCGTCCATTTCACCCAGTTCTTTCTGAATGGCTTTCATTTGCTCATTCAGATAGTACTCGCGCTGGCTCTTTTCCATCTGCTTTTTGACACGATTACGAATCCGCTTTTCGACCTGCAACAGATCGATTTCGGATTCCATCATTGCCATCAGATATTCCAGACGCTCGGTGATATCGAACATTTCCAGAACAGCTTGTTTATCATTCAATTTCAATGGCATATGCGCTGCAATAGTATCTGCAAGACGCGCTGCATCATCAATACTGTGCAACGAAGCCAGAACTTCTGGTGGGATCTTTTTGTTCAGTTTGATATAGCCTTCAAACTGATTAATCGCCGTGCGCACCAAGACCTCTTGCTCACGGTCATCCATCACGGGTGCTTCAAGATATTCAGCCTGGGCCGCAAAATGCTCGCCGCTGTCGGAAAGCGTGGTGATACGCGCACGCTGTAGCCCTTCAACCAGCACTTTTACCGTACCATCAGGCAGCTTTAACATTTGTAAAATCGAGGCTACAGTGCCGACTGAAAACAGATCATTGATACCAGGCTCATCCGTCGAGGCTTCTTTCTGCGCAACCAGCATGATTTTTTTATCATGGTCCATTGCCGCTTCCAGGCACCGAATCGACTTCTCCCGGCCAACAAACAGTGGGATCACCATATGCGGATAAACCACCACATCGCGCAGAGGCAATACGGGGATTTCTATGCGTTCGGAACGCTCAGGGTTCATAGAGCTCTCTCTTAGTTTAGCTTCCGCCAGATTACTGGGAATCTCGTGAAACACGAGTCATCACGAGTTTCACTAAATAGGTATTTGAGTATATGGGGACGAATGTCTTACATTCAACGATAACAATGCGAGGAAAAAGAAATGGGGGATAAAATCCCCCATTGTCACACTAACCACCTGGATTATTTGGCTAATTATTCGCCAGAGGCCTGCGCTTCCGGTTGACCGTAAATTAGCATTGGCGCAGATTGACCAGCAATAACTGACTCATCTACCACCACTTTCTCCACACTGTCCATTGACGGTAAGTCGTACATGGTATCGAGCAAGGCACCTTCCACGATAGAGCGCAGGCCACGAGCACCTGTTTTACGCGCCATCGCTTTCTTGGCAATAGCGGTCAACGCTTCATCACGGAACTCAAGCTCAACACCTTCAAGATTGAACAACGCCTGATACTGTTTAGTCAGCGCATTTTTCGGTTCTTTCAGGATCTGAATCAGCGCGTCTTCGCTCAGTTCACTCAAGGTTGCAACCACGGGCAGACGACCAATAAACTCAGGAATCAAACCGAATTTAATTAAGTCTTCTGGTTCAGCCTGGCTCAACAACTCGCCTTCGGTTGCCTTTTCTGACTTGCCTTTTACCGTCGCCCCGAAACCAATACCGGTACCGGTGTTAATGCGCTGGCCGATAACTTTGTCCAGGCCCGCAAAAGCACCACCACAGATAAACAGAATTTTTGAGGTATCAACCTGCAAGAACTCCTGCTGTGGATGCTTACGCCCGCCTTGTGGTGGCACAGCGGCAATCGTCCCTTCAATTAATTTCAACAGAGCCTGTTGCACACCTTCACCTGACACGTCACGGGTGATAGATGGGTTATCAGACTTACGAGAAATCTTATCAATTTCATCGATATAGACGATACCACGTTGCGCTTTCTGCACATCGTAATCACATTTCTGCAATAACTTCTGAATGATGTTTTCAACATCTTCGCCCACGTAACCTGCTTCAGTTAGCGTGGTCGCATCTGCCATTGTAAATGGCACATCCAGGAAGCGAGCTAATGTCTCCGCCAACAGCGTTTTACCACTACCGGTCGGGCCAATCAGCAGAATGTTACTTTTACCCAGCTCGATACCATTACTGGTATCACCGTTACGCAGACGTTTGTAGTGGTTGTACACAGCAACGGCCAGCACTTTCTTCGCCGGTTCTTGCCCGATGACATAATCATCAAGGTGGTGGCGAATTTCGTGCGGCGTTGGCAGCGAGCTACGCTCCCGGTGCGGGGCAACTTCTTTGATCTCTTCGCGAATAATGTCATTGCACAAATCGACACATTCATCGCAGATATACACTGACGGCCCGGCAATTAGCTTACGCACTTCATGCTGGCTTTTGCCGCAGAAAGAGCAATACAGCAGCTTTCCAGAACCGTCTTTGCGCTTATCTGTCATCAGTAAACCTCTTCTTCAGTATCTGCCATACCGGAAACTAGGGTGGCAGTGAGACTATTCTCGCTATTTCTGGACACCACGCTAACGTTCAGCGGGCAGCCGATATATCAGGCAGGCACTCAACACGGTGCAATACAACGGTTCGATTACACGAATTGTTCTATTTCCATTCCACTGTTGTTTACCTACAACGGTTGTTTACCTACAACTATAGTATATCGGCTCACAGAAATAAGTCGTTAGTCACGACGGGTAAACACGGAATCAACTAATCCGTATTCTACAGCCTGCTGCGCAGACAGGAAACGGTCACGTTCCGTATCTCTCTCTATTTCTTCGAGAGATTTGCCCGTGTGATGTGCCATCAGTTCATTCATGCGTGATTTCACTTTCAAAATCTCTTTGGCATGAATTTCAATATCTGTGGCCTGCCCCTGGAAACCACCCAGCGGTTGGTGAATCATGACCCGTGAATTCGGCAAGCAGAAACGTTTACCCTTAGCGCCAGCCGTCAACAGGAATGCCCCCATTGAACACGCCTGCCCCATACAAATCGTGCTCACATCTGGCTTAATGAATTGCATGGTGTCATAAATTGACATCCCGGCAGTGATCACCCCACCAGGTGAGTTGATATACAGGAAGATATCTTTTTCTGGATTTTCCGCTTCCAAAAATAGCATCTGTGCAGTGATCAGGTTGGCCATATGGTCTTCAACCTGGCCGGTCAGGAAAATAATGCGCTCTTTCAACAGACGGGAGAAGATATCGTAAGAACGTTCCCCGCGTGAAGTCTGCTCAACCACCATAGGCACCAGAGCCATGTTAGGTGCAAATTGATCTCGTTCGCCACTGTATGACATTACCGTCTCCTAATAGAATTTACTTTGGCGCCATTCATAACCGATTCTACTTGAGATAAGTAATGATGACTATATTCATGCATCAAGGTCGCGTGCAAGCCGTCTGGTTATCCAGATACATTCGACCGTGGCAATCAGCCAGTGTTTCATCAACACCTTATATGAACGTCTGTTAGGTTAATTGGGGGATTACTCTTCATTTTCAAGCCCCACTGACATCTTTTTAGCCTAATCACGTTTTTTAACCCAACAATGCTCTTTTCAGCCGACCTTCGTTACCTCTGCCGTAATCCCGACGCCCTATAGTTTAATTATCGGTTAAGCACTTCATTCACTTTTCAAATATAGCGCAGATTACTCAGAAACATGCCAGATTAATCATACTATTGAGGGATTATTGTTACTAAAAGAAAAAGCCCGTGACCAGAGGGCTACGGGCTTTTTCAATACACCAGATAGATTATATCCGGTTTGATGCGCTAAAAACTATTACGCCGCCGTGGTCTGATTCATCAGTTCACTAAAGGTCGTTGGTTTTTCAGTGACTTTGGCTTTAGACAGCAGAGTTTCTACCGCTTGTTCTTCCAGAGCAACGTTACGCATATTGTTCATCAGCTCTTTGTTCTTGCTGTAGAACTCAATAACTTCTTGTGGATCTTCATAAGCAGAAGCCATTTCTTCGATCAATGCTTTAACACGATCTTCATCAGCTTTCAGTTCATGCTGGCTGATAACTTCGCCCAGCAACAGACCGACAACAACGCGACGTTTAGCTTGTTCTTCGAACAATTCGCGTGGCAGTTCAGCAGCTTGTTTTTCGTTGCCACCGAAACGCTGTGCAGCCTGACGGCGCAGAACGTCGATCTCACCTTCGATCAGTGCCGCTGGAACGTCGATTTCATTCGCGCTAACTAAACCGTCGATTGCCTGAGTTTTCACACGGTTACGTACTGCGCCTTTCAGCTCACGCTCCATGTTTTTACGTACTTCAGCACGCAGACCGGCAACTGAACCATCAGCAACGCCGAAACGTTTGATGAATTCTTCAGTCAGTTCTGGCAGTTCACGCACTTCAACTTTCTTCAACACGATGTCGAATTTAGCGGATTTACCTTTCAGGTTTTCTGCGTGGTAATCTTCTGGGAAGTTTACGTCGATGGTGAATTCTTCACCGGCTTTGTGGCCGATAACACCTTCTTCGAAGCCTGGGATCATACGACCCTGACCCATTGCCAGTACGAAATCAGTCGCTTTGCCGCCTTCAAACTCTTCACCGTCGATAGAACCGGTGAAATCCAGAGTTGCGCGATCTTCAGCCGTTGCTACAGCGTCAGCTTCTTTCCAGGTAGCTTGTTGCTTGCGCAGCGTTTCCAGCATGGTATCAACGTCAGCGTCATTTACTTCAACAACTGGCTTTTCTACTTCAATGCTTTCCAGATCTTTCAGCTCAACTTCTGGATAGACTTCAAACTCAACGGAATAAGTAAAATCTTCACCCTCTTTGTACTCGCCCGGCACATAGTTAGGTGCGCCAGCTGGGTTGATTTTTTCTTTAATGATCGCATCAACGAAGTTACGTTGCATCAGGGAACCTAAAACGTCCTGGCGAACAGAAGCGCCGTAACGTTGTTCAACGATGTTCATTGGCACATGGCCTTTACGGAAGCCGTCAATTCGAACATTTTTAGCGGCTTTCACTAATTCGCTTTTTACGGCTTTCTCAATGCTGTCAGCAGCAACGGTAATTGTTACACGGCGGCCAAGGCCTTGGGTGGTTTCAACAGAAACTTGCATCTTGTTACCTCAAAAAAATTACAGTGCTCGGTCAACTCCAGAAGCTGCAAACGAAGCACCACCACTCCCCTTTCAGGAATGATGCGAACTCTGAAAACACCTTCTAAGAACCGGGACGGCCGCATTAAACAGAACCGAGTATCCCAGATGTCAGAAGCGTCCCGAAACCATTCCGGAAAAATAAGACGCGACATTATAGCGGTGCGCAGGGTATGAGTCGAGGAAAGCAAGCGAATGTTGTCGCGGTAAAATTCACGCGTGAGTTGATCCCTCGGCTAAAACTCCTGCGGCACACTAATGAAACAACGGTGTCGCCTATACAGAAACACAAACGGCCCTGAGGCCGTTTGCAAAATTCTCATCTACTTAATACCCTAAATTAGGTCAGAATTACTACTGCTATTCACTCTATTTCCGATAAAATGAACAAATTAAGCCAATGTACCTGCACCACGGCAAGACGGCGAGCGAGGTACAGTATCTTGCAACCCCTCCCACTCTTTTTGGGTATAAGTGTGCAATGCCAGCGCATGGACACTGCCCGCCAGTTCATCAGCCAACACACCATAAATCGCACGATGACGGCTTAAAAAGCGTTGATCTTGAAATTTATCGCTGACGATCACTATTTTAAAATGACTTTCAGAACCGGCCGGAACATTGTGGCGATAACTTTCATTAATCACCTCCAGATGATCCGGTTCGAATGCCAATTTTAGTTTTTCTTCAATTTGTTCCCGAATCAAAATCATCTTAACTCTCCTTACTACTGAGGCAAAAAAACTGCCCACGCTACTATTGCAATAGTAGTTGATTTTCGCTGTTTTATAACATTTAAGCTACAAAATATCTTGCACATCTCCACCTTATAGGTGCAGCGCTATGGGGCAAATCCGATAGCCAGTTGAAAGGTTAACTTGTAAGGTCTTTCGCGAGAATGGAAGATGACCGAAGGGAAAACGCTTTTTTGCTGAATTTCTCTCCATCGGGATCTTCCCCCGGCCAATGGCAGTGTTATGATGTTGCAACTGCAAATTCGCAAAATAATATGGCAGCTATCCCGCTCTGTTTATTAAAGAATTCCATAACTATTGAGAAAGTGAACATGCTAAAAAAAATTCTTTTCCCGCTGTTGGCTGTTTTTATACTGGCGGGCTGTGCGGCCAGTAACAACACCTTGAACGTTACCCCGAAAGTGGTCTTGCCACCCCAAGATCCAACGCTGATGGGGGTGACTATCAGCATTAATGGCGCCGATCAGCGCCAGGATTCTGCCTTGGCTAAAGTGAATCGTGATGGCCAACTGGTCGTATTAACACCGTCTCGTGATCTGCGTTTCCTGTTACAAGAAGTGCTCGAAAAGCAAATGACAGCCCGTGGTTATATGATTGGCACTAATGCTCCAGTTGATTTGCAAATTGTGGTAAATCAACTATTTGCCGACGTTCAGGAAGGTAATTTGCGCTACAACATCACCACCAAAGCCGATATTTCTATCACTGCTACGGCGAAAAACGGCAACAAGCAGGTTAAAAACTACCGTGCGTCTTACAACGTTCAGGGCGCATTTACCGCCACTAACGAAAAAATCACCAATGCTGTTAACACGGTGTTGAGCGATGTGATCGCGGATATGGCGCAAGATACCAGTGTCAGTAGCTTTATCAAACAAAACGCCCGTTAATCCTGTGTTCGCTTAATATCATTATTTCGGCTTAACAGAATGCTCTGCTGCGGCCATAGGGCGGAGCATGTAGGTTACCCATGTCCAATCGCTATTCGAACCTTTTTACCCAACGTAATTCACTGGTACTTTTATTGTTGGGGTTTGCTTCGGGCCTTCCCTTAGCTCTGACCGGTGGTACGTTGCAAGCCTGGATGACGGTTGAAAACGTCAGCCTAAAGACCATTGGTATTTTCTCTTTGGTTGGTCAAGCCTACGTCTTTAAGTTCCTCTGGTCCCCGTTGATGGATCGCTACACCCCTTCCTTTCTGGGGCGACGGCGCGGCTGGTTGATCATCAGCCAACTGTTATTAATCGTCGCCATTGTCGCGATGGGCTTTATGGAACCGGCTAAACATTTATGGTGGCTGGCGGCTATTGCGGTGTTGGTCGCGTTCTGTTCTGCATCGCAAGATATTGTTTTTGATGCCTATAAGACCGACTTACTCACGGCAGAAGAACGCGGCACGGGGGCTGCCATATCAGTATTAGGCTACCGGCTGGCGATGTTAGTTTCTGGCGGGTTGGCGCTATGGATTGCCGATCGCTATCTTGGCTGGCAATCCACTTACTGGCTGATGGCTGGTTTAATGTTAATTGGCGTATTCGCCACCATTTTCGCTCCTGAACCCGACCTCCGAATTGCTCCGCCAAAAACGCTGGAAGAGGCAATCGTCGCACCATTACGTGATTTTTTTGGTCGCAACAATGCCTGGTTGATCCTGCTATTGATCGTATTGTACAAAATGGGTGATGCTTTTGCGGCCAGCTTAAGCACCACATTTTTAATCCGTGGCGTTGGTTTTGATGCTGGCGAAGTGGGGCTGGTTAACAAGACTCTGGGGCTGATTGCTACCATTATTGGTGCGTTATATGGCGGCCTGTTAATGCAGCGGCTGAGTTTATTCCGTGCTTTGATGATATTCGGTATTTTGCAGGCAATCTCGAATGTGGGTTATTGGCTGCTATCCATCACTGATAAAAATATCTTATCGATGGGCAGCGCCATCTTCCTGGAAAACCTGTGTGGTGGCATGGGAACTGCCGCTTTTGTCGCCTTGCTGATGACACTGTGTAATAAATCGTTCTCCGCGACACAATTTGCTTTGCTCTCAGCACTCTCGGCTGTGGGGCGAGTTTATGTCGGCCCTATTGCGGGTTGGTTTGTTGAGACTCATGGCTGGCCTCTTTTCTATTTATTCTCAATTGCAGCAGCCATTCCAGGGTTAATACTGCTCTATATCTGTCGCCAAACACTGGAACACACCCAGAAAACGGATGAATTTCTACCTCGAACCGCCTTTAAAAATGCCTACCGTTGGGCGCTGCGCTTCTTAACCATCGGCTGCGCATTACTTGCAGCATGGCTAATTTTGCTTATCACCAATGCACTGGATTGGACTTCTGCAACAGAAGTGGCCGATATCTTGCTATTGCGCGGAATTCAGCTCAGCGTGGTGGGCATGGTGTTAGGCGGGATACTGGATTATCTGGCACTCAGGCGGGAAAAACTCGCGTAATACACCATATTGACAACATAAGGCCGGTACTTGTGCTGGCTTTTTTATACCTGATGAATAAATCTGCCAAATACATCACCAATCAATTATTGAGCCACATCACAAGTTTCAGCAACCCTTGCAAATTATTATTCATAAAACGAGATCTCCATCACTCTGAACTATTTATCCTTTCGTGCTGTGAGACTATGATGAGCGCACTTTTTGTTAAGGACTGTGTCCTTTTGTTTCTTCTGACATCTTTTAACTACACAGAGGCATTTATGCGTAAAATTCTTATCGGTGCGCTCGCACTGACTGCAATCACTTTGGCTCCGGCAGCTCAAGCTGAGTACCAGTGGGGGTTTGGTAATATCAGCATGAACTACCTTGACTGGACCCGCAGCACTACGCATAAATCAGGTGATTCTTCACATAAAGATGACTTCGCCTATATCGAGTTGGAAGGCGGCGCTGGCTTTAGCTGGGGCGAGGTTTACGGTTTCTTTGACCTGGAAAACCCATTCAACTCAAAGACAGCACAACCGGGTGATAATCAACGCTATACCTTCAAAACGACGGGTCGTTACTATTTAGGCGATAGCGGTTTCAACTTGTATGGTCATGTTTACGGCACTTACTCACTGCCCAGCGCTGAAGGCAACAATTACAGCAACTTCCACGAAGTAAATACCCTGTACGGGATCGGCTATAACGCCACCGTCGCTGGCGTGTGGATGAAGCCTTTCGTCGCACTGCACTATGTTGACCAGACTTACTATTCAGGTAACAACGGTTATGTGGTCGGTTGGGTTGCCGGTTATGACTTTACCGCTTTTGAAGAAAAATTCAGTATCACCAACTGGAACGAGCTTGAATTCAACCGTGCAGAGCGTTATGCCGCAGGTAATGGTGGCCGTAATGGGGTAAATGGCGCCATCGCGCTTTGGTGGACACCGGTTAAGCAATTTACTACCGGTATTCAGTATCGTTATGCCTATAACAAATTAGGCGAAGATTTTTTACAAGATGGTATCATTTACTCAATTAAATATAATTTCTAACTGAGTGATTCCGAGGTGCCTATTTATGACGCCTCGGAATTATTTTTAATTAACCCCTGCATCACATATTATTTACAGAAAATAAGCTGACGTCTTAATTTAAAATCAGTATTTACCACGAATAAAAGCGTAATTAACGTTATTTTTCCTTAACATCCACGGTTTCCATACCTGACACTATCGCCAACATATTGTTGCCATTAGTAAATTGTCACGTAGAGTAACATCTGTGACCCCCTTAACATAAAGTGTCAACAAGCCGCTGACACAATCTTAAGCATGTTTACAGTCTTGCAACCTTCCCGTAAAATGCCCGCACACATGAAACGACAATAGAGCCCTTTTGTAATTGAGGTCGTTAGATGAGACTTAAGAAATACATTAAAAATATGGGGATGTTGTCTTTATTAGCCGCCACGGTAATGCTCAGTGGTTGCGATATGGTATTGATGAACCCCAAAGGCGCAATCGGAGTCGAACAGAAAACACTGATACTTACTGCTATCGGTTTGATGCTGATCGTCGTTGTTCCGGTTATTTTTATGGCGTTCGCTTTTGCATGGAAGTTCCGCGCGTCCAACAAAAGTGCGACCTACACCCCAAACTGGTCCCATTCCAACAAAATTGAGCTTGTTGTCTGGGCTGTTCCAATCATTATCATCGCCATTTTGGCAACGATAACCTGGAAAACCTCCCACGAACTTGACCCGTTTAAACCGATTGAAGTGGCCGGTAAAAAACCGATTACCATTGAAGTGGTTTCCCTCGACTGGAAATGGCTATTTATTTATCCAGAACAAGGTATTGCTACAGTAAATGAACTGGCTTTCCCTACTGATGTTCCGGTGAATTTTAAAATCACCTCTAATTCAGTAATGAACTCGTTCTTTATTCCCCAGTTAGGCGGGCAGATTTATGCGATGGCCGGGATGCAAACCAAGCTGCATCTGATTGCCAATGAAGCCGGTAAATACAATGGTATTTCCAGCAGCTTCAGCGGTAAGGGCTTCTCTGGTATGAAATTTACTGCAATCGCAACACCGACGCAGGAAGACTTCAACCAGTGGGTTGCACAAGTGAAAAAATCGCCAAATACCCTGAATACCACTGAGGATTTCAATAAACTGGCTGAACCGAGCGAAAATAACCCGGTTGAGTATTTCTCCAGCGTCAAGCCGGAGATGTTTAAAGGAATCATTGGCAAATTTATGGGCGATATGAACATGCACCAAAAAGGCGATGACATGCATAAAGGCATGGATATGAGTCAGGGCATGGATATGGGCGAACACGCCGCTCACGCCGGAGCCGAGGAATAAACGATGTTGGGAAAATTAACACTTGATGCGGTTCCGCTACACGAACCAATCGTTATGGTTACCGTTGCTGCGATTGTTCTGGGTGGGCTGGGATTAGTCGCCGCTCTGACCTATTTCGGCAAATGGAAATGGTTATGGAGCGAATGGCTGACCTCGGTTGACCATAAAAAAATCGGTATCATGTACATTCTGGTCGCCATGGTCATGCTGTTGCGTGGCTTTGCCGATGCCATCATGATGCGCAGTCAGCAAGCACTTGCTTCTGCTGGTGAGGCAGGCTTCTTGCCGCCTCATCACTATGATCAGATTTTCACCGCTCACGGCGTTATCATGATTTTCTTCATGGCGATGCCTTTCGTAGTGGGCTTGATGAACGTGGTCGTACCGCTACAAATCGGTGCTCGTGACGTTGCCTTCCCGTTCCTGAACTCCCTGAGTTTTTGGTTCTTTGTCGTCGGGGTGGTGTTAATTAACATCTCTCTGGGGGTCGGTGAATTCGCGCAAACCGGTTGGTTGGCCTATCCGCCACTGTCAGGTAAAGAGTACAACCCAGGTGTCGGGGTCGATTACTGGATCTGGAGTCTACAGATTTCGGGTTTAGGTACCTTGCTGACCGGTGTTAACTTCTTCGCCACTATTTTGAAAATGCGTGCGCCAGGCATGTCGATGATGAAGATGCCTGTCTTCACATGGGCGGCACTTTGCACCAACATTTTGATTATCGTATCTTTCCCGATCCTGACTGTGACCGTCGCGTTACTGACGCTGGACCGCTACCTTGGCACCCATTTCTTTACCAATGATATGGGTGGCAACATGATGATGTACATCAACCTGATTTGGGCCTGGGGCCATCCGGAAGTGTACATTCTGGTTCTGCCGGTGTTCGGTGTGTTCTCCGAAGTGACCGCGACCTTCTCCAGAAAACGCTTGTTTGGTTACACCTCTTTAGTGTGGGCCACCATCGCGATTACCGTGCTGTCGTTTATTGTTTGGCTACACCACTTCTTTACTATGGGGTCAGGTGCCAACGTTAACGCCTTCTTCGGTATCGCGACGATGATTATTTCTATCCCAACTGGGGTGAAAATCTTCAACTGGCTGTTTACTATGTACCAAGGCCGTATTCAGCTTAACTCAGCAATGCTGTGGACCATTGGTTTCATCATCACTTTCTCTATCGGTGGGATGACCGGGGTTCTGCTGGCGGTTCCGGGTGCAAACTTCGTGCTGCATAACAGTCTGTTCCTGATTGCGCACTTCCATAACGTGATTATTGGTGGTGTGGTGTTCGGTTGCTTCGCTGGCCTGACTTACTGGTGGCCTAAGTCCTTTGGCTTTACGCTAAACGAGAAATGGGGTATCCGTGCCTTCTGGTTCTGGATTATCGGCTTCTTCGTTGCCTTTATGCCGCTGTACGTACTGGGCTTTATGGGCATGACCCGTCGTTTGAGCCAGGATATCAACCCTGAGTTCCACTCAATGTTGATGGTGGCCGCTGGGGGCGCTGTACTGATTGCTTGCGGTATCTTGTGCCAGGTTATTCAGGTGTTCGTCAGTATTCGTGACCGCGAACAAAATCGTGACCTGACCGGTGACCCGTGGGGTGGCCGTACGCTGGAGTGGTCTACCTCTTCCCCGCCGCCGTTCTATAACTTCGCCGTTGTACCTGAAGTGACTGACCGTGACGAATTCTGGGATATGAAAGAGAAAGGCGAAGCGTACAAACGCCCAGCGAAATACGAAGAAATCCACATGCCGAAGAATACCGGTGCAGGTGTGATTATTGCTGGCTTCAGCTTGATCTTCGGCTTTGCCATGATCTGGTACATCTGGTGGCTGGCCATCGTTGGCTTCGTCGGTATGATTGTGACCTGGATTGTGAAAAGCTTCGACGAGGATGTTGATTACTATGTGCCGGTTGCAGAAGTGGAGCGCATTGAAGATCTTCATCATGAACAAATCAGCAAAGCAGGCGTGAATCATGTCAACTGAAACTCTGACTAACCATAACGTCGCCCATGCAGAGCATGGGCATCACGATGCAGGAGCGACGAAAGTCTTCGGCTTCTGGATCTACCTGATGAGCGACTGTATTTTGTTTGCGACGTTGTTCGCAACTTATGCAGTGCTGGTAAACGGGACAGCTGGCGGCCCTTCAGGCCGGGATATCTTCGACTTGAACTTTGTTCTGGTTGAAACCTTCCTGTTGCTGTTCAGTAGTATTACTTACGGCATCGCGATGCTGGGCATGAACAAAGGCCATAAAAACCAGGTCAACACCTGGTTGGGTCTGACCTTCTTGTTCGGTCTGGGCTTTGTGGCAATGGAAATCTATGAATTCCATCACCTGATTGCTGAAGGCTATGGCCCGGATCGCAGTGCGTTCCTGTCCAGCTTCTTCGCACTGGTTGCCACCCACGGTATTCACGTTACCGCAGGCCTGGTTTGGATCATCATTATGATGATTCAAGTTGCAAAACGCGGCCTGAATGAAACTAACCGTACCCGCCTGATGTGTCTGAGCTTGTTCTGGCACTTCCTGGATGTGGTCTGGATCTGCGTATTCACCGTTGTCTATCTGTTAGGAGCTATGTGATGAGCCATCCAACATCTAGTCATTCAACAACGACTCACGGTGGAGCCAGCCACGGTAGCTTGAAGTCATATCTTATCGGCTTCATTTTGTCGGTCATTCTGACTGTGATTCCATTTGCGATGGTGATGAGCGGTACCGCTTCTCATACCACTATTCTGGCCACGGTGGTCGGTTTAGCTGTAGTGCAGATTATCGTTCACTTAGTGTACTTCCTGCATATGAATGGTAAGTCTGAAGAACGCTGGAATCTGGTGGCGTTCCTGTTCACCGCTATGATTATCGCAATCGTTGTAGTGGGCTCACTCTGGATTATGTACAACCTCAACATCAATATGATGGTTGACTGAAGAGCTGCATGTGATGATTAAGCAATACCTGCAAGTAACTAAACCAGGAATTATTTTCGGCAATTTAATTTCTGTCGTTGGGGGATTTCTCCTCGCTTCCAAAGGCGTGATTGATTACCCCCTTTTTCTCGCCACCCTGTTCGGTGTCTCGTTAGTTGTTGCCTCCGGGTGCGTATTTAACAACTATATCGATCGTGATATCGACCGCATCATGGAGAGAACGAAGAATCGTGTCCTGGTCAAAGGGCTTATTGATCCGAAAGTGAGCCTGATTTACGCATCCGTACTGGGTATTGCTGGCATGTTACTGCTCTACGTGGCTGCCAATCCATTAGCCATGTGGCTGGCAGTCATCGGTTTCGTTATCTACGTTGGGGTTTACAGCCTCTACATGAAACGCAAATCAGTCTACGGTACGTTGATCGGCAGCCTGTCAGGTGCCGCTCCACCAGTGATTGGTTACTGTGCAGTAACCGGTCAGTTCGATATGGGTGCATTGATTTTACTGCTGATTTTCAGCCTGTGGCAGATGCCGCACTCCTACGCCATCGCGATTTTCCGCTTTAAGGATTATCAAGCCGCCAACATTCCGGTGCTGCCGGTGATAAAAGGCATATCGGTCACCAAAAACCATATTACCCTTTATATCTTGGCATTTATGGTCGCCACCTTGATGCTGACCTTAAGTGGCTATGCCGGTTACAAATACCTGGTTGTCGCTGCTGCGGTCAGTGTCTGGTGGTTGGGTATGGCGCTGCGCGGCTACAAAGCGACCAATGACAGCGTTTGGGCGAGAAAACTCTTTGTATTCTCTATCATTGCTATTACGTCATTGAGCGTCATGATGTCGGTTGATTTCAATGTTCCTTCCTCGGCTGGATTACTGACTTACATCGGGTAACACCATTCGTATTGATATTAAAGTGGCTGTCTTATCAGCCACTTTTTATTTCTGCCCTACCCTGCTAAACCGCCCCTGTAATACATTCTAAACATCAATAGATTTACCCACTGGCCCTAACATCATTACAATGGCGCAGAATGTTTTTTTGAGGTGGTAATGAACGACAATAAAATGACCCCGCTAGAGCTTCGGGCAACTTGGGGGCTGGGTACGGTATTCTCTTTGCGTATGCTTGGCATGTTCATGGTTTTGCCGGTTCTCACCACTTATGGTATGGCGCTTTCCGGTGCCAGCGAAGCGCTGATCGGCATTGCAATCGGTATCTACGGGCTGGCCCAGGCCATTTTCCAGATCCCCTTCGGCTTGGTTTCTGACCGCATAGGTCGCAAGCCATTGATCGTCGGTGGCCTGTTAATTTTCGCTCTTGGCAGTGTGATTGCAGCCATGAGTGATTCCATTTGGGGCATCATTCTGGGCCGCGCGCTGCAAGGCTCTGGAGCTATCGCCGCCGCAGTCATGGCGTTGCTGTCTGATTTGACTCGTGAGCAAAACCGAACCAAAGCGATGGCTTTTATTGGCGTAAGCTTCGGCATCACCTTTGCTATCGCAATGGTGCTTGGGCCAATCGTGACTCACGCCTTTGGCCTGCAAGCGCTGTTTTGGGGAATTGCTGTTCTGGCCTTGTTAGGCATCATCATCACTCTGGCAGTGGTGCCGAACGCCGATAACCATGTGCTTAATCGCGAATCCAGTATCGTCAAAGGCAGTGTGAGCAAAGTGCTCAACAACAGCCGGCTACTCAAACTCAATTTTGGCATCATGTGCCTGCACATTTTATTGATGTCGAGCTTCGTGGCTTTGCCACAAATGATGGCAAGTGCAGGATTAGCCCCTGCCCAACACTGGGTTGTCTATCTGGTGACGATGTTGGTTTCCTTCGCCGCCGTGGTGCCGTTTATTATTTATGCTGAAGTTAAACGCCGCATGAAGCAGGTCTTTATGGGCTGCGTCGCCGTGTTGTTTGCCGCCGAAGTTGTATTGTGGTCTGCGGGGCAACAACTGTGGATTATTATTGCAGGTGTACAGCTATTTTTCATTGCTTTCAATGTGATGGAAGCAATTCTCCCCTCATTGATCAGCAAAGAGTCGCCAGCCGGTTATAAAGGGACGGCTATGGGGATTTATTCCACCAGCCAGTTTATTGGTGTGGCTATTGGTGGCAGCTTGGGTGGCTGGCTGTTTGGTATGGAAGGGGCAAGTATGGTATTTGCTGGCGGTGCGGCTATCGCCCTGGTGTGGTTTGGCGTGAGTGCCACCATGCAAGAACCCCCTTATGTCAGTAGCCTGCGAATTACCTTGTCTGAGCTGGCGGTAAAAGACTCGGCTCTGGAGGAGCGAATCAAGGCGCAACCGGGTGTCACGGAAGCAGTCGTGGTGAGAGACGAGCGCAGTGCTTACGTTAAAGTCGATACCAAAAAAACCAATCGTAACCAGCTAGAAGCGCTAGTCAACGCGATATAAACAAAAGCAGGTACAAAAGTGATATAGGCTTTTGTACCTGCCTTAGCTATAAATCAATCGCGGAAGTTATTGAACTGGAACGGCTGGCCCAGATCAGCGCCACGAATCAATGCCATCACGCCCTGCAAGTCATCACGCGCTTTGCCGGTAACCCGAACTTGTTCGCCCTGAATCTGAACCTGAACTTTCAGTTTGCTGTCTTTAATCAGCTTAACCAGCTTTTTAGCCTGCGCACTTTCAATACCTTGCTTTAGTTTGGCGTCCACACTGTAGGTTTTCCCACTGCGCTCCATCTCTTCCGGGATTTCTAATGCAGCACCTTCAATACCACGCTTGCTCAATTGAGCACGTAAGATATCCAACAACTGCTCAACCTGAAAATCAGATTCGCTGACGACTTTGATACTTTCGTTCTTTTCATTTAACTCAAAACTTGCCGGAATATTACGAAAATCCCAACGGTTCGCCAGATCACGGGTGGCGTTTTCAACTGCGTTACGCACTTCCTGCATATCAATTTCAGATACGATGTCGAAAGATGGCATGTTCCCTCCTCCTGATAAGATGAATGGTGAGCATAATAACCGCTTTATCGCCGTAGACAAAGCCAAGCCGTTGATAATGACTTAACTCACGCCATATGGCGGCTAAGCCTACGTTTAATGACTAAAAAGTTTATAATCAAGGCATAATACTTAGAAATAAACCGTGTGTTGTCCGCTGATACCAAGGAGGTCTCAATGATAATTACTGTGCTTGGTTGCGGAGCTCTCGGGCAGTTATGGTTATCCGCGTTATACCAACAAGGCCACGATGTACAAGGCTGGCTTCGCGTACCACGCCCCTTTTGTTCCGTCAATGTCATCACACTCAATGGTGAGGCATTCAATCAGAACCTCCCCACCAATGATCCAGAGCATCTGTGGGAAAGTGATCTCTTGCTGGTGTGCCTAAAAGCGTGGCAGGTGTCCAGCGCGGTCACGGTGCTGCTGCCCAAACTTAACCCTAAATGCAAAATTTTGCTGTTGCATAATGGCATGGGGGCGGATCAAGAATTACCGCGCAATGAGTTCACTATCCTGCAAGGTGTCACCACCCATGCCGCACGTCATGACGGTAACACGATTGTCCATATCGCCAGTGGGATTACTCATATCGGCCCAACCTCACCGACCGCAACCGATATCAGCCATCTGGCCGATGTATTGCATCAGGCGCTACCGGATGTGGCCTGGCATAACGATATCTCAGCGGCCTGTTGGCATAAGCTGGCGGTAAACTGCGTGATTAACCCGCTTACCGGCTTGTATAACTGCCGCAATGGTGACTTGCAGCGTTATCCTGAACTCATTGAAACATTATGTGCTGAAGTGGCCAGTGTGATGGAAATGGAGGGCTACCATACCTCAACAGAAAGCCTGCTCGGCTATGTTAATGATGTTATCCAGAGTACGGCAGATAATATCTCATCACTGCTGCAAGACTTACGCTGTCAGCGGCATACCGAAATCGACTACATTACCGGTTATTTACTGCAACGTGCCCGCCACCACGGCATGGTTTTACCTGAGAATACCCGGTTGTATGACTTAATTAGACGTAAGGAAAATGAGTATGAGCGTATCGGCGCTGGTTTGCCTGGCTCCTGGTAGCGAAGAAACCGAGGCCGTCACCACGATTGATATTCTGGTGCGCGCCGGTATTAAGGTCACGACAGCCAGTGTCGCCAGTGATGGGGCATTAGAAATAGTGTGCTCACGCGGCGTCCGTTTGCTGGCCGATGCCCGACTGGTGGATGTCACGGATCAAGAGTTTGATGTGGTAGTACTACCCGGTGGTATTAAGGGGGCAGAGTGTTTTCGCGACAGCCCTATACTGGTAGAGATGGTACGCCAAACCCATAACGAGGGTCGATTAGTAGCTGCTATTTGTGCCGCCCCCGCTTTAGTGCTTGAGCATCACAAGTTATTCCCGGTTGGCAATATGACCGGTTTTCCGGCATTGAAAGATAAAATTGATCCGACTAAATGGATGAATCAACGCGTTGTTTATGACCGTCGAGTCAATCTGGTTACCAGCCAGGGGCCAGGCACATCCATTGATTTCGCGCTAAAGATTGTTTTTTTACTGCTCGGACGAGAAAAAGCCGCAGAGGTTGCCTGGCAGTTGGTGCTACCGCCAGGGATTTATAACTATACCCTTCGGACTTGAAGCCGCAGGGTTGTTAGCTACGCGCGCTCACCCGAATCACTTACCGTCGTGCGCTCATCGGGATGAGTTTGCTGGCTGCCTACCTGCAACTCCAATTACTTTGGGTATATAATGAATATGATCATAGCAACC
>NZ_ACCB01000021.1 GCF_000173735.1 Yersinia aldovae ATCC 35236
GCAAATCCCTGGATCATAGATTCAGGGATTTTTGCATTACATTTTTTAAAAATCTTCGATCTACCAGATGTATTCTCCGATAAAGATCCATTATCACTCTCTTACTACAATATTCATGCCCAAGGCTTTTACCCTTAGTGTGATTTCATTTCTAATTTTACTGGTGGTTAGTCAGTACAGGTTTAAATAAAGAGAGTGATTTGGTCCAAAGTAGCCAAGATACAGGTGGAAATGTGAGGATATGGGCTTATCATCGGGATATTAGGCCCCCTGGCTGAGGGCTTAATGTTATGCGGGTTCTTTACGGCAAATTAATAATGTATGCCCAATACCAAGACCATCAATATCTTTCTCAACGTAGAATCCAGCAGTAGATAAGCACTGGTAAAAAGTATCTGAATGATAAAAACGGCTATTACCGTTAGCCATACATGTAAAATAAAGAGATGAGGCATTCAAACTGAATGCACCAGCTTCAAATTGTTGCCTATCCCAAAATATCTCCATAATGCATACGTAGCTATCGGGTTTCATCGCGCGGTGAATAAGCTTTAGAATATGTACAATTCTTTCTTCGCTGAAACAGTCTAGAAATTGGCTCATCCACCAAACATCGGCTTCCCCAGGTAATTTATCTGCCAGTAACAGATCTACGGGATACGAACTAATACGGTCGCTATAGCCTTTGCTTTTGACGTTCTCGTTGGCTAAGACTAACTGCTGTGGCAAATCCAGCAATGTTATTTTCACATCAGGGTCATAGGCCGCACACTGTAAAGCCCACTTACCAGTATTGGCACCAATGTCATATATATGTTTTGGTTCAAGATCAAAAATAGTTTTGAGCGCAAGTTGAAAGGCATTATCAGAATAAAAGTGGTCAAAGGCGAACCAACTTTCACGGGCGGCAGTAGGTAGTTCACTCAGGGCAGGATAAATCGTAGGCCATTCACCAAACACGGATAGTCCAGCGGGTTTGCCTGTCGCTAGGGCTTCTTTTAAATTAAATAATCCTTGGTAACAAACGTCCTGAGTGAAGTCCATATTTACGCGGGTCATTTGATCATGCAATAAGTAGTGACCGACCTTGCCCAAATAAAATCGCTTCTCCTGCTGGTAGAGGATATTACCGCTAAGCCCCATGTCTAGCAGGATGCTGATTGCATATCGGCTTAGTGTGCAATGAGTCTGAAGCTCATCGAGTGTAATACCACCTTTACCTGATTCATCTAATGTAGCTAAAATTCCTGACTCTCTCAGGTTAAGCGCAGCTTGAAATAGCATAGGGGAAAAAGCTATTTTCTGAGCTTCAGTGATTGCCGCTAAAGCACTCATTTTGTCTTTATCATATCCGTCATGGTTATCAAACCGTGATGGTTGCAGGTGGTGCAGAAGAGTTATGCCCTTCAGAAGCCGCGGTATTTGATACCTTATTTGCGACCAGCCAGCTAAATGATTCACCAAACTTATCACCAAGGCCATTTGATCGTCAGCGTGATGGTTTGGTCATTGGCGAAGGGGCAGGCACGCTAATTCTGGAAGAGTTAGATCATGCCAAAGCCCGTGGAGCCACAATTTATGGCGAAATTATTGGTTTTTACACGAATTGCGACGCCAGCCATATTACTCAGCCGCAAAAAGAGACGATGCAAATCTGTATTGAAAAGGCGTTATTGAGTTCGGGCCTGTCTGCTGCTGACATTGGGTATATCAGTGCGCATGGCACCGCGACTGAACGCGGAGATATTGCAGAAAGTCAGGCTACGGCCGCAGTTTTTGGTAATCGGACGCCCATTTCCTCTCTGAAAAGTTATTTCGGTCATACCTTAGGTGCCTGCGGCGCGCTTGAAGCCTGGATGAGTTTGGAGATGATGCGAGCCGGGCGTTTTGCCCCCACCATTAACCTGACCGATCCAGACCCGGCCTGCGGTGACCTGGATTATCTGATGGGCGAAGGGCGCTATATCGATACCGAATTTTTCCAGACAAATAACTTTGCTTTTGGCGGTATTAATACCTCATTGGTGATCCGTCGCTGGCCGTAACAACTCTATTGTTGATTTTTTATCAAGAAATTACGTATAACGCAGTATATTGAGCAATGAAAATCAATGCGATGGCGAGGGGGGCGATTGCTCAAAGCGGTATTAAACGTGATGCGTTATTTATCTTCATTAAGCGCATAGATTGAATCTGTCTTTGAGTATCCCAATATCAGAATAATATCGTGGCTAAAAGAAATTACGGGTGGCAGCAACTGAGCGTATAATCAGAAACGACCGGCTGCCGCTCCTCTTAAGCCGGAGTTATTTCGAATAAGGAATAGGCCATTAAAGTGCCGAAACGAACCTATGCAATGCGGTATGTTGCAGGTCAACCGGTTGAACAGATTTTCCCAGGCTCCGCCAAATTACTGGGGCAGGGGTTACCGCCGGGTGCTCCATTACCGACATCTGAGTTTCTGCGGGTGATGGTATGGAATATCTTTAAGCAGCAGCGGGCGCAATGGCTCTCTGTGCTCAAAGAGTTCGGGCGCGATGCTCAACTGATGTTACTGCAAGAAGCACAAACGACACCTGAGCTGGTGCGGTTTGCTACGTCTCATTACCAGGCCGCCGATCAAGTTCCTGCTTTTGCGCTGCCCCAGCATCCCTCTGGCGTGATGACGTTGGCTGCCGCACATCCAGTTTATTGTTGTCCGTTACGCGAGCGTGAACCGCTGCTGCGTTTATCTAAATCAGCTTTAGTGACGGTTTACCCGATTCATGATGGCCGGCTGTTGATGGTTGTGAACATTCATGCGGTGAATTTTAGCCTGGGTGTCGATGTATACAGTAAGCAGTTAGAGCCGATTGGTGAGCAAATTGCCTTACACCGTGGCCCGGTGATTTTGGCGGGGGATTTCAATGCCTGGAGCCGTCAGCGCGTCAATGCTTTACAGCGCTTCGCTCAAGGTTCTGGTTTGGAAGAAGTGGCGTTTCGTGCAGATAACCGTAGCCGTGCCTTTGGTCGCCCGCTCGATTTTGTCTTTTACCGTGGTCTTTCGGTGGCTGATGCTTCGGTATTAGTGACCCGAGCCTCTGATCACAACCCACTTTTGGTTGAATTTCAGCTTTAAAATTTCGTGATGGGTGGGTGGTAACATCTTGTTTATCATGTAGTTGATTGCTATCGGTCATCGCCTTCAGCGTGATGTGTTTTATCTCTGGCTTATGGATTGTTTTTTTAACCTCACATTCAATAATCCAAAATCAGAACATATCTTGGTAATGTATTGAGCCAACGGTATATCACCGTTGGCTCAATCTGTTGTATTTACTGGTTAATTATACTCCAATCAGAAGTTATACTTCACTCCTATCATTGCCGCCGTATCGTTATAACCCGCATCACCTACCTGCACTCCCACATTACCCCAGGTATTAAGCTGTTTGTTGATTTGCCCTTCAACGCCGACTTTAATTTCAGCAATATTTTTGGTGCCTTGTTGAGAAACCGTAGCTCCGTCCATATTGGTGGAGACGTTTTTAGTATTATGAATCCAGTTTGCTTCAATGAATGGTTCAAACTCACGATCTTTACCATCATCGCCGTGTTGATCTTCCAGCACCAGATTGCCGCCACTTCCTACGACCGTGGTATCGGAGTCAGCCAGTTTTAATATTGTCTGTGCGTCATCTTGTGCCAGTAGGGATAATTTCGTATCCGGTGTCGGATTATAATCATATTTGATAGGGTAACTTGTACTACCCCATTACCACGCAGATCCATATTCTGACGGGTATGAATATTATTGACCGCCGTTTTATCACCCGGTGATACGTTGCCGAAATCTACGGTGCCGCCATTAAACGCCAGACCACCGATGGTTTGCTTGCCTGTACCAACTTTTGTATAGTTTCCTTGGTTCAGTTGCAGTGTCGCGGTTGTTAGTGCTTGTGTATTCAGCCCAGAAAGGGCGTAGCGTGAGTTTCCGAGCGCTAATGTGCCTGTAAAAGTATTGCTGGCGGCATTGGTGGTAAAATCAAAGGCGTTACCGGTGGTATCGACATCAACCAGCCCGGTACCTAATAATTTGTTATTAAAACTGACTGCCTGATTATTACGTACATTGAGGCGGCTACCTGACTCAATGTTAAAGCCGGTTGAGGCATTGTCATCGGCAGCATCACCTAAGGCTAGCAAGGTGTTATCCAGCGTGAAAGTGGAATTGTTGATCAGCTTGATTTTATCTATCTGCTGTAGCGATGTGGCATCACTCAGTGTCCATAGTGAGTTATCCAATATCAAACTATCAGTGCCAGCACCGCCTTGCAATGAGGTAAACAGAGCGCTGTCAGTTGCGGTAATATCTTTCAGAATAAAGGTGTCATCGCCACTACCAGTAATAAAATCAGTGCCTTGACTGCTACTCATTAAGGTGACGGTGTTGTTACCTGACCGTAAATTTACTTTACCGTTGATGACCCCACCGGCATCGTTGGTAAAGGCAACGCCATTGTTCGCGCTGTTCTGTACCGCACTCTGTGAGGTTGTCGCCGCCTGAATTTTGCCTGAGTTAATGAAGGTTGTAACATAGCCACTGCTGATGTCGACGACCGGAGATTGTGTTGATTTAGAAACCAAATTCCCCGATTGCTCCACACTGCTGCTGGTGCCGCCTATTTTCAAGGCCGGGCCACCGTTCAATGCATTGACACTGGCACCGGTTTTGATATCACCCGTTGAGCGGCTATCGATACCAATTCCATTTTCGCCTGTCACATTGATGATCAACTGCTGTGATTTCGACATATCCAGTATCGAACTGGTCATGCTCAAGTCGGTATTGGCGAACAAAATGCCGGTACCACCTTTACCGTTTACATTGATGGTGCCGCTGTTAGTGGTTGCCATTGATGCACCGGTGCGCACGCCCGCGCCACTGCCAGCATCGAGTGTGGTTGCGTTCAACTGAATGCCAGCAATATTAGCTTTGTTTTCAATGCCATTACCGCTGCCATTAACACTAATGATCGCGTCATTGACCGTCAAACCTACCGCACCGCTATCCAATAATATCCCGTGCGCTGTGCCGCTGGCTGTCGTTGTCCCTTTGCCATCAAGAGCCAGCGATGCATTGGCTCCAACCAGATATGCCGCCGTACCATCGGTTGCTGCCACGGTGCCGGTATTCGTTACTTTAGAGTTTTCCCCTGAATATTTACTGCCGTACCATTCACGGAAATTCCGCTATTGTTCTCAAGCGTACCGCCTGAGATCAGTACCCCAGTACTGTTCGCCTGATCGAAATTAAGTGTACCGTTATGGATAAGTTTGCCGCCGTTACGCGTAATATAACCCATCGCATCACTGGCGGTATTTCCGCTGGTGAGCGTCGCAAGTGAGGTTAGCGTAGATAAACCTACGACTCCGGCCGTTCCGATGATTGAGGTCGAGTTACCATCAACAATACCGGCAGTGGTCTGTGATCCGTTTAAGATCAGTGTGGTTTCTGCATCTATAGTGCCGTTAGCGCCACCTTCCACTTTTACCCCAGTCGCTCCTGTGCCATTTACATTCAATTTCATTGAGCCAGTGGACAGGGTGCTGGCAATATTTCCCATGTCACTCTTGCCTGTGACTAACAATGCGGTGCTATTTTTACCATCAGCGTTGATCAATGATTACGTTGAACCGCCGTTAAAGCTGGCTCCGCCATCAATGCGATACAGTGTTGACCCTTCAGTTGCGACATTCTGGGCACCGGTTGTCTGATTATTAATGGATGAACCTGCGCCATAAACGTAATAACCGGTCTGATTTTTTCCAGTAGATTTATACGAAAATATACTCTCAATGTATTTTTTTATTGATCATTTCTACAAATGCTAAATGTCTTTTCAATAAGTAGGTGTCGTGACTTCTCATGCCAACGCTAAGATTATTCCTGTGGTTAAAGGGATGATTAAATAGAGATTGAGTTAAAAGTATTAACACAATAGAGGCTGGATATTGTTAACTTACCTAATGGGTATTTAATGTACTGATAATAGTTGAGTAAGAAGGTTGGATATATTAGAAAAGAAAGCGTAGAGGATATTAGATACGGATAAATGAGTTCTACTGGATGAAGGATTATTGTAAAAGTAGCCATATTTTTCTTTTGAGCTAAATAATCGCGGTTTTTTACATCGATTGTGGTATCAATTCCGGTAGTGAGGCCAGGGATACTATTTGATTGTAATTTTGAGATAAAACCAAATTGTTACGGTAGTGAAATTACAGGGCACTTTATGGTTTGCTGCTGAATTTTAGTCATAAAAAAAGCACCCCGAAGGGTGCTTTTCAACAGCGTTAATAGCGATTCTGGCTTTACGTATCCGGGGCTGATTTTCCGTTAACAAACAACGTCAGTTTCAAACCTGGTTGTAAACTATTAGCCTTGCTGACTACCGAATTCCATCGCATCACATCGTCGGTGTTAACACCGTGACGCTTGGCAATACTGGCAAAAGAGTCACCTTTACGAACTTGATAGGTGATGCTGTTGCTGGTGGTTGTATTGCTTGCCAATTGCAGGGTTTGCCCAACTTTCAAGGTGCTCTTGGCACGTAAGTTGTTCCAACTCTGCAAATCGCTGGTCTTGATATTCAACCGCTTGGCAATCGTAGATAAGGTATCGCCGGGGCGAACTTTATACTGCGAACTTGATGCTGATTTTGTGCTGTTCTGTGCCAATTTGGTTGGTTGAACGGCGGCAATATCAGTATCTGCCAATGAATCTTTAAGCTGCTCAGCATGGGCTTTCGGCAACATAATATAACGGGGACCATGTCCAGCAGGTGCCGTTACATTGCGCTTGTACCCAGAATTAAAGGATTTCAACTTTGTTAGTGACATCCCCGCCATCTCAGCCGCCTGAGTTAGCTGTATCTGCTGACCAACATCGACACGGGCTAATGCTCGGTCTTTGTTGGTTTCCGGCAAGTTTATACCGTACTTTTTGCTGTTCTTGATTAACTCACCCAAGGCCAGCATTTTTGGTACATAGATTGACGTTTCACGAGGAAGCGACAATGCCCAAAAATTCGTCGGTTTACCCTTTGCCTTATTTACTTTCACCGCTTGCATGACTCGGCCTTCACCGCTGTTATAAGCCGCAACTGTTAACAACCAGTCACCGTCAAACATTTTGTTCAGGCGTTCCATCATATCAAGCGCTGCTTTGGTAGACGCAACCACATCTCTGCGACCGTCATACCATTGGTTCTGTTTTAAGCCATAATTTCGACCTGTACTTGGCACAATCTGCCATAGCCCTGCGGCGTTGGCGGATGATGTCGCGTGTGGGTCAAAAGCGCTCTCCACTATGGGTAGCAGTACCAGTTCCATCGGCATCTTACGTTGCTTAATCTGCTCGACTATCAGGTACATGTACGGCTCTGCCCGTAATGTTACATCGTGGAGATAGCTCTTATTTTTTAAATATTTTTGCTTCTGTTCACGGATCCGGGAATTTTCCGGAACCTTCATCTTCAGCTCGTCGCTAATGAAGTTCCACAAATCTTGCTGCGCGAGGCTACTATCATTATCCAGCCATCGCGCGTTGCCCACTCGGGCGCTATTTGTGTACTCTCCTGCTTCACTCTCTTGACCTGCCGAAGACAAACTCTGTGCATGCTGTACTGGAGCCTGAACGCCCACCTTGGACGTCTGGCACCCGACAAGCAAGACTGAGGCGAGAAATATCGCTTTAGTCTTCATGTGTGTGTCAAATGTAGTTGCTTAAAAGACGAACAATCATACTTTGCTTCGACAAAAAACACAACTAAAAGCTCAGAATCGGTCTTTCTGGGCGCGTAATTCGGAAAAAACTGAGATAAGTGAGTCCGGTGGCGACATTACGCCTATTTTCCTTTGTAAATCAATGTCGTTACAGCGTAAAAAAACATTAATTTCCCGCTCAATTTGCAACTTTACGGGCAGGCTAGGTTGGTTTTTCGCTCGTAATTGCATGATTTTCTGCTGATATGTTGCAATGTCGTGATCTGCGGGCAGAATAAAACGCGCAAACTTAAGATTGGCGAGAGTATATTCATGCGCGCTGCAAATTAAGGTGTCATCAGGAAGTTGCGCGAGCTGTTGAATAGAGGCATACATTTGCTCTGGCGTGCCTTCAAATAGCCTGCCGCAACCGGCGGAAAAAAGCGTGTCACCACAGAAAAGATAAGGTTTGCTGTAGTATGCAATGTGCCCAAGGGTATGGCCGGGGACTGCAATAATGGTGTGATTTCGACCATTAATTGTCAGGCTATCTCCGCCTTTTACAATTTCTGTTGCACCTTTATCCGCCGTTTCTTGTGGCCCATAGACGGGAATGTTGGGGAAATGGCGACATAAATCGGCCACACCGCCCACATGATCGTTATGGTGGTGAGTTAATAATATAGCCTGCGGAAGGTACTGATCTTGGCTCAGCGCCGCCAGCACCGGAGCGGATTCTCCGGGGTCCACAATGACACACTGTTTTTGCGAGTCAGCCAGAAGCCAAATGTAATTGTCTTGAAATGCCGGAATGCTGATAAGATTCATTAGATACCTCTTTTTATTGGCAATAGTTTGAAAGAAGACGTTAAAACATGAAACCAGCGCAAACACGCCAAAAGATCAATGCGCCCGCGTCCTGGGCTGAATTACCGTGGGGGGAGTATTATCGCGCTGCGCTTGAACAGCAGCTGCAACCCTGGTGGCCGAAATTCTTTGGTTTTCACTTGTTGAAGATAGGGCATTTGAGCGCTGAAATCGCCAGCGATACCTGTGCCATCTCGCATCAGGTCAATGTGGGGGTGCAGGGCAAGAATATGCAGGTACTTGCCAGCCCATATCAGTTGCCCTTTGCTGAAAAGTCGGTTGATGCCTGTTTACTGTCTCATACTTTAGCTTATGCCGCAGACCCTCACCGCATTTTACGCGAAGTGGATCGGGTGCTGATTGATGACGGTTGGCTGGTTATCAGCAATTTTAATCCCATGAGTATATTAGGGGCCGGGAAGCTGGTGCCATTATTACGTCAGCGGCAACCTTATGTCAGCCGGATGTTTACCCAGATGCGTTTACTCGACTGGCTGAGTTTGCTGAATTATGAAGTTATGCATATGTCATGCTTTCACGTTTTACCCTGGCATAAAGAAGGGGGGCGCTTTATCAGCACCCACCTACCTGCTTTGGGGTGTGTCAGCTTGATTGTGGCCCGTAAACGCACGGTGCCGCTGACCTTCAACCCGATGAAGTTTGGTGCGCGTAAACCCTGGTTTAGCCGAGCGGTGGGTGCAACGAAGAGTTATCGTGACCAATCCTGATTCGGGGCAATGGGGTTAGTCGGGGTTATAGCCGACATCGTCCTGTGTTGGTGAGTTAGCCGCAAGCCGTGCCAATTCATCACAGCGTTCGTTTTCTGGGTGACCGGCGTGGCCCTTGACCCATTCCCACTGTATTGTATGAGTCTGAATAGCCAGATCCAGCCGTTGCCATAAATCCATATTACGCACCGGTTTGCGGTCAGTGGTTTTCCAGCCGCGTTTTTTCCAATTGTGTATCCACTGGGTGATCCCTTGGCGTACATATTGGCTGTCGGTGCTAATTGTCACTTCACACGGCGAGGTCAACGCCTCTAGCGCGACAATAGCAGCCATTAACTCCATGCGGTTGTTGGTCGTTAAATAGTAGCCCGCGCTAAACATTTTTTCATGTTGCTTGTAACGCAATATTGCGCCATAACCACCGGGACCCGGATTGCCAAGGCAAGATCCATCGGTGAAAATTTCTACCTGTTTAGTCATCTCTGGTAGACTCTTCCTATCTGTTTCATTAAACGTTAAGTCTGACATAAACGAGCGCTATGAGCACTGGCAATATGCAAGTTACACCGACCAGACAGATTGTTCTGGATACTGAAACCACCGGTATGAATAAGCTGGGCGTTCATTATGAAGGCCATCGGATTATTGAGATCGGTGCGGTTGAGGTGATCAACCGTCGCCTGACCGGTAGAAACTTCCATGTCTATGTGAAGCCGGATCGTCTGGTTGACCCGGAAGCCTACGGTGTTCACGGTATCAGTGATGAGTTTTTGGCGGATAAACCTTCATTTGCTGATATTACACCAGAGTTTCTTGAGTTTATCCGTGGTGCTGAGCTGGTCATTCATAATGCGGCGTTTGATATCGGCTTTATGGATTACGAGTTCCGTATGTTGCAGCAGGATATTCCGAAAACGGAAACCTTCTGTACCATCACCGATAGCCTGTTATTGGCGCGCCGTCTGTTCCCAGGCAAGCGTAATAACCTTGATGCGTTGTGCGATCGCTATCTGATAGATAATACCAAGCGAACGCTGCACGGCGCATTACTCGATGCCGAAATTCTGGCTGAAGTGTATCTGGCGATGACTGGCGGTCAGACGTCACTGTCTTTCTCTATGGAAGGCGATCAGTCGCAAAATGATTCTTCCGAAGATATTCAGCGAATTACCCGACCAGCATCTGCGTTGAAAATAATTTATGCGGCTGAAGATGAGTTGCTAGCCCATGAATCGCGTTTGGATTTGGTGATGAAGAAGGGCGGCAGTTGTTTGTGGCGGATGCCGCTTGAATCGGAAGATAGTGCAAATGCAGAATAAAACGACTTCCAGATGAAAAACTGTGCAACCGGCTTATTTTGTTGGAAAAAGTGTTGACGAGATAGCGTTCCAAACGTAATATTCGTTTCGTTCTTAACCGGAACAGCAGCGTGGTGCGGTAGTTCAGTCGGTTAGAATACCGGCCTGTCACGCCGGGGGTCGCGGGTTCGAGTCCCGTCCGCACCGCCAACATTCAAGCCCTAGTCTTATTACAGACTGGGGTTTTTTGTTTGTGCTTTTTTAGGGGATACCATATTCCGTTCGCCGCCACTAAACCAATTGATTGGGGTGAGGATGGATAAAGTCTGCAATACACTCATTCTGATTCATTGGGCGTTAACCCACCGTTATTCTGGTGGGTTTGAGTTAGCGTGAGTCATCAGAATGACTCTTTATTTATCAAAATCTGGCTTATCAGAACAAGACAGAATAGTTCACACCAAAGGTACGGCCACGGCCTTTGTAGGTATACAAGTCGGGTGAACCGTAGGTTGGGCTGTACAGAATCGGTGCGCGCTGGCCCCAAACCGTGGTGTAGTCTTTGTCCAGTAGGTTTTCAATACTGAAGCTGATTTTCCCCACCGGTAAGGCGTAACTGCTGAGGAAATCGATGGTGTTATAACCGTCGATTTTACGGCCCTTACTGTCAGAAACATCAAAGGTCTGCTGGGATTGTACCCGCAGATTCCAGTCACCTGGTGCCCAGCCAACATAAGCGGTGGCTTTCGATGGGCTGGCGGTATCAACCGTCAATTTCTGCCATTTACCGCTATTTTTGGTTTCAGATTTGATCAGGTTGAATGTTGCCCCAGTACTCCAATCGCTCTCTTCGAAGAAGTAATCCACCGCACCTTCAACCCCGTAGATCCGGCGTTTATCCGGCAACACATTGATAGTCATATCTGTTTTGTTGATTGAAATGGTCTGGTCAGATAGCGAGTAATAACCGGCGATTTGAGTGCGCAGATTATCACCGGTGTAGCGCCAGCCCAGTTCATAGGCGTTAACTTTGATGCCTTCTAGTTTGGAATCATTGACGTTGACACTGTTTTGTAGCTGATAGTGGCCGTTGACTAACTGATAGCTGCCTGAGCCATAATATTTCGCCAAATCGGGGATCTCAAATCCTTGAGAGAAGTTGAACCAGGTCTGTTGGCGCTCTGCCAAATGTGCCAGTAAACCGGCGTTGAACAGGAGGTTGTTGTAATCGGTTTTCCCCCCGGCACGGCATCGGCCGATCTCGCCGTACCGTTGGCTATCGCTTGCTGCTGCGCGTAACCGACAAAATCATCGACCTTGTTCTCGGTGTACTGATAACGCACTCCACCGCTCAGGGTGAAGATTGGGTTGATGTCATAGCTGGTTTGCAGGAACGGCGCAAGGTTGGTGGTGGTGTAACCTGGGTAGCGGCCTACGTTGTAGGCATTTTGTAATGTCATACCGCCGGTCTGTTGCGCCAGCGCCAAATTAAAGAACTGTTGATTGGCGTTGAAGCTTTCATGTTCGGCATCAATACCGTAAGTCAGCGTCAGGCTGTCGATAGGTTTACTGTTTAGCGTCAGTTTACCGCCATAAAAATCGGTTTTTTGCTGCGAAGCGCCAATACTGGTTACCACCGAGCCGGTTTTGTTCAGAGTTGGGAACGGATAAAATGTCAGGGATTCATCACGATAGAATACCTGCGCGACTAAATCCTGCCCCCAGAAATCGGTATTGGAGTATTGCAGATTGATGAGATGGCGCTCAGTTCCTGGAATGCGATCAGAGTTTAGATTTGAGCTGTTAGACGCCAGCCCAGTACCGGTAACGGCTGAGAAGTTCTGCCCCAGATACAGCCCATGCTTGCCATCGGATTCGCTGTTGAAATACTGAGCGGTCAACTGCAACTGCTGGTGGTCATCAATATTGAACGTGCCACTGCCCATCACATCGAGGCGGCCGGAGTATTGTAGGCCAGTTTGGGTGTTATCGATTAAGACTTCATCGCCTTTGCCGTCATACCAGCCGCCATAACGCTGGTAAGAGACAGAAAATCGCCCGAATGCTTTATCAGTGCCGCCACTGACGGCGGCGGCGGCATTCTCATCGTGGTCATTATGGCTGTTAAAGCCCGTTTTGCCGCCGAGCTGTAACTCAACTTGTTTTTCTTCCTGACCTTTTTTAGTCACGATATTGATCAGGCCGCCGGTGCTGCCACCGCCGTAGAGCGAGGTGGCACCTGAGATCACTTCAATGTGGCCAATATTGAACGGATCAATTGAATCAAGCTGGCGGCTATCGCTGCGTGATGAGTTCAGGCGAACACCGTCGATCATCACCATCATTGAGCGACCACGCATATTCATGCCGTAATTGGTTCGCCCTTGACTGCTGACATCCATGCCTGGAATCAATTGTGCCAGAATGTCTTTGATTTCTTTGCCCGCCTGAACCTGTTGTTCTAGTTCCTGGCCTTCAATCACCCACGTTGTTTGTGCCATTTCTGTCACACTGCGGTGCGATCGGCTGGCGGAAACTACCATTTGATCTTCTGCCCATGCAGCGGGTGCGAGCATGGCTAACAGGCACGGATTTAATACCCAGAGGTGTCTGCGTTTCATTATTATTCCCTGTATTCCCCTATTGGGGGCTGTGTTAAAAGTCGTTGTGGTTTTAAAACTCGGTATGGTTGAGCGTGGCGTGTTCTGTGCAGGGAGTGACCCCCGATTGCTGACTTCGCCACTGGATCACCGCCGGGGTGGAGGTTAAGTCGAACTGTTCACATCCTAAAGCCCGGTTGAGAATTCGTGCTGACCGCCAAGCCATCAAGCTGAGTTGAGGTTCAGCGATGCCGTGGCTGTGCATACCGGCGTTTACCGCAAATAAGCAGTTATCGCGTGGGCCGCGCCAGTCGAGGGTAAAGTCGGGTGCCACCCGGTATTGATAGTCGGCGGTGGTTATCAGGCGGTTGGCCAGTGGTTGCAGGAATGCCGGGCGTTCCTGCTGATAACCGGTCGCAAAGATAACCACGTCGGTATCAATGCTTTCTTTGCCTTGGTCGAGATGGTGATGGGTCACTAATTGGTAGCCGTTGCCCTGCGCATGTATCGCTGTCAGTGAGCGGCTGGGTAACAAACAGGTCCAAGGCTGCTCACGCAATACTTCAAATTGGTGATACATCGCCCGGTAAATAGTCAGTAGCGACTCACTGGTTATGCCGTCAGACGTCATTTTCTGCTCGGCCAACATCCGCTGTTTGGCGTTATCGTTAAGGGTATAGAAGCTATCAACGTATTCCGGCGTGAAATACTCATTAGCAAAAGCGGCTTCATCCAACGCGTTGTAGTTATTGCGGCGCGAAATCCAGTTCAGTTGTGCCGGTTGACCCCATTCCCCACGGAAGATGTTCAAGAACAAATCCGCACCACTCTGGCCGCCGCCAACAAGAGTGACTCGTTTGCCCGTCAGGTTCGGATTGCGTAGCGCCATCTCACTGGCGTGGAAACAGCGGTCATTTTGTTCTGTCACGCATTCCGGCAGCTTGATGCGTTTGCCTATCCCCAAGCAAACATGGCGCGCATAGTAGACTTTCCGTGCTGTGGTGACGACAAAATGGCGCTGCTGATCGTCAAAATCCACACTCTGAATATCCTGACTGAACGCCAATGAATTCAGGCCATTGGCCGCCCAGCAGAGGTAATCTGCAAACTCTTCCCGTGAGACGGTACGGTGTTCTGTGGTTAAGAACCGGTAGAATTTCTTCCGCTGAACCAAATAGTTAAGAAAGCTGTATGGGTTAGTGGGCGATACTGCGCTGACCAAGTCTTTCAAAAAACTGGTCTGCATGTGGCAATCCGGCACCATCATACCGGGGTGCCAGGAAAAGTGCGGTTTACGCTCAAAGAATTTGCTGTTAAAGCCAGAAACTTCACTGCCGAGCGCGGCAATACTGAGGTTGAATGGGCCGATGCCAATGCCGATGAAATCCAGAGTCTGATTCATTGGGCTAGCTCCTTGGTGACCAAATAAAGAGGGTTATCCAGATCCTGCAAGTAATTCGGTAGCATACGATTGCCACCGTCTTGCTCTGAATAGGTGAGTTTCACCGGGTTGAGAACCACACGAATAATTTGTGGTTTAAACAAATCAAATAAGGCAAAGCGCGCTGCCATGTCGGGATGTTGCGCCATGTAGCGCTTTAGCACTTGTGCCAGCAGTTGATAAAACCGCTGTTCACTGACACCACAAACGTGCATCAGCGGTGAGATAAATCGCAGAACGGTGACGAAATGTCCCGTTTGTAAGTCGTGGATCAGATAGTTGGCAGACAAGCGTGCGGTCACCTCTTTCACCACGTTTGGCAGGGAGGCTGCTTGCGGAAACTCTTCATCGACCAGGCGCATATCACCCTGAAAGTCTTTTAATAAGATGCGCTGTGGCACATGGTCTTTCATCACTAAGGTGATGTTTTGTCCGTGGGCAATCAGCGCCACGCCGTAACAGCACATCAGATGGTAGATTGGCACCACTACCACGCGGAACATCTGTTCCAGCCAGGCTTCGGCACTTAACCCTGATCGTGCTATATAGGCCGCGATCAGCGGATAGCCCTGATTATCGGTTTCCATCAGCGTCGCCATCAAAATAGCTTGCTCGCCCGGTTGCAAATAGCAGGATGGATTTTCCCGCCAGATAACGCCGAGCATTTCCTGATAGCGATACGGGGCTTTGTTTAACGTGGCATAGGTTGGGTGTGTCATATAACCGGCAGCCGGTTCGCCGAGGATTTCGGCTCCGCTTTCACGTAGCGTCCGGTCTTGTGCGAATACTTGCTGCAACCAGCGCGACGCTGCTGGGCCTGCGCTAATGTACTTACCGGGGATGCCACGATAGCAAGAGGTGTTATAGATAGTCAGTGGCAATTTGATATCAAATGGCACACGACGACTGACATTAGTTAAGGTGCGTAGTGACTGTTGCGCCAGATAGTGATCGCCAAATTCCCCCAGTTCTACCAATTCACCTTCGGCTAGCTGTGGCAGGAAGTGTAGGGCAATTTTTTGCTGCCATTGCCACGGGTGTAAAGGGACCGGCACCCAATCGTCATTCAACGCAAGCTCCTGCCAGCGGTGCTCAAAGCGCTGGCGTTCAGTGCTGTCCATCGCACTGCTGAGCAACCTGTCCAACGGGAGTTCAGCATCCGCGCACCAGACAAAACTGCGACGTTTGGCCGCAACCCAATGCAGGCGGAATTGGCCTTGATATTCTGGCGCATAATGTTGCAGGGCGGTCAGGCCCCAACCACGGCGGCCTTTATTGAAAATAAATTTCGGGTGGCCGGCGAGCAGACATTGCAGCGCATCAGCATCGAGTGCTATCAGGCTGTCAGCGCTCATGCCATGACGCGCAGCAAGCAATTGCATGTCTCCCCGTAATGTGGCGTATAAGTCTTCCAGGTGCTCGGCCACCTGTGCGTCATCCATGTTTAGCACCTGAGCCAACTGGCGCAATATGTGATCAGCGGTCAGTGGTACTCCCTCGCAGTGCAATGAGGTGGGATCAATTTGCAGCCAACCCCAGATACCCCGTTCAGCGTGAAAGGTATAAACCGCACTCGGTAAGGCTATGCGCCATGTCTGACCCTGTGGTTCGGCATTCAGGGTGCGCTCATATTCCAGTTCGGCGAGGATCTTGGCTACCATTTGGCGGTTAACCCGCTGCCAGTGGCTATAATCGTTGGTGGTCATACCGCCCCCTCCCGGAAGAAATCAGTGCGCTGATTCACTATCAGCCGCGAGCGTTTATGCGGGAAATCAAACTCTTTCAAGGTGTGGTAGCCCGCCGCTGGCAGGTGACGGAACAAACGCTGGTTATCGGCGCGCGGTTCAGCCACCACTCGGGTTGTCCGTGGTTCGTCCAGATAGAGATAGTGTGTCAGGCCCCGTAGCCAACTGCGAATGTATTGCGCACCCCGCCAGTGCTCTTCACCCACCAGCATATGCAGCCCACGGTCAAAAGGCTGCCAGCGGTAATGGCGGCCAATTCTATCTTCCGCTGCCCAGTAAACTTCAAAATAACCAAACGGTTGGTCGTCGAAACAGCCCAGTAACGGATAGCAATAGCTGGAATCTAATTGGCGTTGCAGATAAGCCGTCTGAACCTCAAGTGGGCCGCTCATTTCCCAGAAGGCATCGATGCGCGGTGAGTTCATCCAGCGGGTAAATTGCTCGGCGTCACGGCCAATGTCGGGTAACCGGAAGCTCAGGATGCGTTTAATGTTGGGATCGAAACGGCGATAGACCTCACCGTGTGGGCGGGCAGGGCGTTGCGGGAAGCAGATATCCCGTTCGGCATCATATTGCATCTGACCAGAACTCTGGTTGGGTGCTGCTATCCGCCACAGCGGAAACTGATAAAACAGCTCCCGTGGCAGATAGTCACCGTTTGCCAAGGCAAACAATGCCTGTGCCTGCGGTTCTTCCCGCCACTCAGTATACGGTAAGGCAATACCGGTTAATTTTGGTGCGGCGATGAATAATTGATCTAACATGGACACCAGCCAGCCGGTTGGCAGCGGCCCCGGTAAGTGCAACACGGCGCTGCCGTCCAAGCCTAAACCGAGGGTGAGGTTTTTTTCCAGATGTTCACAGCGAAAACCGCCACCAGAGTGCATCAATTTGGCGTGTGGCATCATCGGGTAACACCTTGTTTGGTTGGGTGAATGACATTAAACGGGTTAGCAAAATCAAAATAGATGACTGCCGGATCCACGATGGTGTTTTCGTTGAGATCGTGCAGATAACAGAAGAAATTACCTTTGCAGTTCCAGTGGGTGCTATTGAGCACATAATCCAGGCACAGGGTATTTTTAGCGCTAGCGCGTAGGCCGCTAAGTGCGTCACGAATCCGAGCCATCAGATTCTCTTCGCTGTCGAAACCGGCCGCCGCTAACGCTGCGGTGACCGCCAGGCTGGAGTTCACCAGCAGGTAGTATGGGAAGTACCGCAGCAATTGTTGCTCACTGAAGCGATTCTCCGCTTCAGCTTCACCAATCTCTTCCAGCCACGGGGCCGCACCACGGGTAAAGCCGCTGCCCTGACAGTCGCGATACAACATGCCGATTGGCAAGTCTTGCTGCATCTCCACCAGAATGTTTTGTTGATGCGCCAGTAGCACCAGCCCGTAGTCGGCCTCGGTACTAAACAGCGGTAACAACACATGCTGGCAATAGGCATCTAACCAACAGTGGGTGGCTTGTTGTAATGGCAAGCTCAACCGCGTGGCTAAACGGCGTACTGCGCAAGCCAATAGGCTGTCACCACCGTCCGGCGCTGCTTGTGTCAAGGTCACCAGGACATTGGTTTGTGTATCTGGCTGGCTGAACAACAGGTTGTCGCGTAGCACCAGCAGGCTCTCTTCTTGAACCGTGCCATCCGCCGACCGTAAACCCGCCCAGCCATCTTCCTGCATCACGCGGAAGGTCGGGTAGCGCGCTTGCAGCTCTTGCCAGCGCGGGGTTAGCGACAGCCGAGCCAGACGGATACCGCGTTTGGCTTCTTTCACTGACAGGGTACGTACCGAGTTGGTTAGGCGTACGCTGAGTGAGAATTTGATCATGTCGCGGTTTGATGAGCTGTAGAGCGAGCGCGAGGAGCTAGTGGGTAACCAGCGTTCGCCAACTTCGCCCAGATCCCGTAATACGCCTTGTTGCACTAATTGTTGGCACCAATCCTGTGTCAACAGGTGATCAGCTTGCCACGGGTGCATCGGTAATAGCCAAATGTCATCGGTAAAGTGCGCGAGCAGTTGTGGTGCGCTCTCGCTGGCGAAGCGTTGCAGGCGCTGTTGCAGTGTCAGCTTGAGGCTCTCGCCGCACAGGTAGTTTTTATCCACGGCAAACCAGCGCAGTGGAAAGCGGGCCGCAAAGTCTGGCAGGTAACGGTGCGCCTGTTTTTCATCAAAAGGTTCATGGGATTTTGGTGCTGGGTGGAAAGCGTGGCCGACCAGTAATCCTTGCTCTGCTTCGGCAAAATTGAGCGGTTTATCGCGCAGTGACGGCCAATCCAGACGAATATTGATAGCTTGCTGAGTATTGTTATGACTTTCCAGCACCCTTTGGCGAAAACGCGCAACGACATCTTTAGAGAGCGCACCTTTTATCGCGGGCTTCTCCAATAGTAATGACACCAGTTGTTCCACGCTGATGACCGCACCGGCTCCGTCATCTTGCTGATGCAGATAAGCAGGAAAGAGATAGTGATTATGCTGTGTCGGGGAAATATGCAGTAAGGCGATGCGGATAGCTTGTGAAGATGACAGCGGAATGTGGAGTTGTGGGTACTGCTGGTTGTTCTTAGCCGGAATTACCTGCCAATCCTGGCTTTCACGCATTAGTGCGTTGAGGAAACATTGCGCAGCCACATCGGTTGTCGCGGTTTCTAACTGGATAGTCATGATCCCATATCACTCTTGATTCAATTGAGAATAATTCTTATATCAATAATATTTATCATTATCAATAAGATTATGATACCATTTTTCAATGGAATGCCCTTAAATCCTTAATGTTATTAACGGTTAATTCACTTTTAATGCAAATCTCCCCTCAGTCTGGCTCCCGTTCATGCGGGAATATGTCCTCTTCCAATTGGCCGTTAGCTTTTTGCGCTGGGCTATTGGGTATCGGGCAAAATGGTTTATTGGTGGTGCTACCGGTATTAGTGAGTAAGACTCACTTATCTCTGTCGGTATGGGCAGGTTTGCTGACTCTGGGTTCAATACTGTTTTTAGTGGGTTCACCGTGGTGGGGCCGCCAATCGGAGATTCGTGGTTGTAAGTTTGTTGTCATCATGGCGCTGACCGGCTACTTGCTCAGTTTTGTGTTATTAACTCTGGCGGTGTGGGGGTTGGCGGCAGGGTGGTTAGCGGAAATGGTCGGGTTGGGGGGGCTTATCATGGCGCGTATTATTTATGGCCTAACGGTGTCTGGCATGGTGCCAGCCTGCCAGACATGGGCCTTGCAGCGCGCCGGATATGAGCAACGGATGGCGGCACTGGCCACCATCAGTTCAGGTTTGAGTTGTGGCCGTCTACTTGGCCCGCTGTGTGCCGCGCTGTTTCTTTCAATACACCCGATGGCCCCTCTCTGGTTGATGGCGATAGCCCCATTGATCGCCCTGCTGGTGGTGTGCTTCCAATATAATGATCCGCCGTTACTGCCGGTGGTACATCAACAAAATAGGTTGCAGATCAGCATGTTACCTTATTTGCTCTGTGCGCTATTGCTGGCGGCAGCGGTGAGTCTGATGCAACTTGGGCTGGCCCCTCATTTGAGCCAATTATTCAATGATTCTGCTACGACAGTGAGCCACCATGTAGCCATTTTGCTGAGTGTGGCTGCCGGTTGTACTTTGTTAGCACAGTTTCTGGTCGTGCGTCCACAACGCTTTACACCTTCTCAGTTGCTGCTGGTGGCAGCCTTATTTATGGTGTTTGGCTTAGGATTGATGTGCACTCAGCCCTTGGTATTATTTTATGCGGGTTGTGCGCTGACTTCCTTTGGGGCCGCGATGGCGACACCCGGTTACCAATTGATGCTGAACGATAAGTTGTCTACCGGCAAAGGTTCCGGTGTGATTGCAACCAGCCATACATTGGGTTATGGCATGAGCGCGTTAATGGTGCCCGTTGTGGCAAAATTTTACGGTGAGTCACAATTGGTCACTGCGGCACTGATGATGGCCATTCTGTTAAGCGGTATCAGTGGTTGGCTGTGGTGTCAGCATCGAAAAACAGCATATTCTGCGGGAGAGTAACTGACATGTCTGGTACATCAAGCTACCGAATTTTTGATATCAAATTGAAAGTAAAAGAGAATATCTCACCCTCGCTGTTGCGTTGTATATTTGAAGGGCCAGACGTCAATCGTATGAAACTTGAAGCGCCGGATCAGCGTATCAAACTGCTGTTTCCCGCCGCAGACGGCCAGCTTCCGCAGTTACCCGCAAGCGATGATTGGTATGGTCAATACATGGCTATCCCAAAACAACAACGTCCGCTGATGCGTACCTATACACTGCGTGCATTACGTACCGAGCATAACGAGATGGACGTGGAATTTGTTCTGCACGGTGATGACGGCCCTGCATCTGCCTGGGCAACACATGCCAAACCGGGTGATGCTATTCAGGTTGTGGCACCGAATGCGGCGTATAAGCCCGACAGTGGCGGTTATGAGTGGGCCGCACCTACTCAGATGAGGCAGGCGTTACTGATTGCTGATGAAACCGCGTTACCCGCGGCGGTGGCAATTTTGGAACAGTTAGCATTACAGGCCAATCCACCACCGGTTCAGGTTTTTTTTGAGGTGCCGGTTGCCGGTGATTGTATCAATCTGGCGCGATTCCCGTTTGCACAAATACACTGGTTGCCACGCGATACGGAACATCAACCAGCCCACGGCCATTTGTTAGTCGACGCGGTGCGCCAGTGGGTACAGATTCCCGTTGCAGCGCGGGTAGCCGCACAATCATTGGCAGAGAATAGTTTGGGCGGTGATGTGTTGTGGGAGCGTGCTGAAGGTGCGAGTACTTTCTATGCTTGGGTCGCTGCGGAATCTTCAACAGTGAAAGCTTTGCGACGTTATCTGATTGGTGAGAGCAATCTTGATCGTTCCTGCGTGAACTTTATGGCCTACTGGTGCCATACCCCTCTTACTGAACGCTTAAAATCGCAACGCTAAACAGACTGCTGAAGGTATCTGTTTAGCGTTGTATTTACCGCTTAGCGCTATTACTGCGCTGCTTGTGCGGCGGTTTTCACCCAGCCATCAAAGGTCGTCTGATGGCCTTGAATCCAGCCATTCACATGACGTTCAATATCGGCATCTGATGATTCACCTGCGTGCATCCGCATATTCTGAGCATTCACATCATTAATAGATAATTTCATGATGGAGAACAGTTTGGCGGCAGCCGGGTTAGCTTCGGCCCATTTTTTATTCGCCACAATATGCATAATACTTGGCGGGAAGCCGTAGTTTGCGCCGTTGGCTAACTTGGTGTCGATAGTGGCATCCGGCAAAGAAGAGAAGGGAACCTGTAGCCACACTACATCGCGGCCCGGTACCAATACATCGCTGACCCAATATGGCGTCCAAGTATAGTACAGGATAGGTTTACCTTCTTTATAACGCGTAATGGTATCGGCCAGCATCGCGGCATAGTTACCCTGATTATGGGTGACGGTGTCGCTCAGGCCATAAGCCTTGATCTGATGGTTAATGGGGGCTTCACAACCCCAGCCTGGGTTACAGCCAGTCAGATCGGCTTTACCGTCGTTGTTGGCATCAAACAGTTTGGCGATTTTCGGATCTTTTAACTGCTCAATATTGGTGATGTGATATTTATCGGCGGTTTTTTTGTCAATCAGATAACCCTGTGCCAAGCCTTCAATATAGTTACCCTGACGGTAAAATTTGGCATCACCACCGGCGGCCTTATATTGGTCGTTATGCAGCGGCACCCAGTTTACCGCCAGATAGGTGGCATCCCCTGCGGCAATGGTTGAATAGGCGACGTTGTAGTCGACCTCTTTGGTTGGTTGAATATCGTAACCGAGTTTTTCCAACGCTTTGTTGACCAGCGCGGTCTGGAAGGTTTCTTCCGAAATAGTGCTTTGCAGTGCCTGGACGGTGACACCTTTGCCCGGCAATTCTGCGGCGGATAACTGAGTGCTTACCAGTGTGGTGAGGGCCAGGGCCCAGATTCCAGTCGTGCGCATAATTTTCCCCTTATCCCCTTCGTCCTTGACACTGCAGCTGTGTTAGCGGCGCTCACGCACCCGAATCACTTACTGATGTAAGCTCATCGGGATTTACTCGCTTGCTGCCTTGCCGCAGTGCCAATGACTTTGGGGATGACATTGAGCGTAATAAATTGAAATTACTTAGTGTTACGGAATGGTTTGGTAATTAGCCCGATAGGGCCAGTGGCATACCAGCGGCCAACGCCTTTAGTACGACGGTCACGGCCTAATGATTGGGTCAGGCGGTCAAGGATAATCGCCAGAATCACGATACCAACACCACCGACCGCAGCCAGCCCCATATCAAGGCGACCAATCCCGCGCAGCACCATCTGGCCTAAGCCACCGACCGCAATCATCGAAGCAATAACCACCATCGACAATGCGAGCATTAAGGTCTGGTTGACACCGGCCATGATGGTTGGCATCGCTAGCGGTAATTGCACCTTGAACAGCATTTGGCGCGGGTTGGCACCAAACGATTCAGCCGCTTCAATCAAATCTTCCGGTACCTGTTTGATACCCAGAATAGTCAGGCGGACAATCGGCGGTAGGGCAAAGATAATGGTTACGACGACACCGGGGACATTACCGATACCAAACAGCATTACTATCGGCACCAGGTAGACGAATGCGGGCGTGGTCTGCATGGCATCCAGTAAGGGCCGAATGATACGGGCGGCATTATTACTGCGCGCCAGCCATATTCCGAGCGGTAGCCCGATAAGGATACAGAAGAACAGCGAGGTCAGAACCAGCGCCAGGGTCACCATCGCTTGCGACCACGCGCCAATAGCGCCGATGGCAATCAGGGAAACCAACGTCGCAACCCCCATCCCTAAGGTGGAAAACTGCCAGGCGATCAGGGCGAAAACCAGTATCGCCACCGGTGCCGGCATCCCTAGCAGCAGATGTTGAAAACCGCTGAGGATAAAATCAACCGGTACGCGGATGCCCTGAAACAGCGGGCGGAAATGCAGCACCACCCAATCAATACCGTGGGTAACCCACGAATCCAGTGGCACCCAAGTGTTATGGAACGGGTCCATCAGGCTAAAATGTTCAGGCGCTGCCGCCGGCGCACTATTGAGCCAATCGGCACTTTGTGCCGCCTGGCTCTGTACGGCCTGAGATGCCACCTCATGGCTGGCGCTACTTGCGGCATGGCTACCCTCGGCCATACTCGCTCCCCACGGGTCAGCGGCGGCTGAGAGTGTCTGAGGAGCTGTGTCTGTGGCCACCGGTGCTGCTGAAGTCGCCGCATCCGTCGCCCACGGGTTACTGTCTACGGGGGTGCTGTTTTGGATTGGATTATTCATTTGGCGTCTCCTTGTCTAAAGCCTGCAACAGCATGGCTTTGGAAATAATACCGATATAACTGTTATCTTCACCGACGACAGGAACCGCACACGGGGCCTGCGCAACCAGTGAAATCAACTCACTGAGGGGCATCTCTGCGGGAACCGGTGCTGGTTCGGCCAATAAGGCACTGTCCAGTGGCTGGTTCTCGGCTAATGCTTTTTTCAGTGAATCTATCGATACCACGCCAATAAACTTCTGCCCGCGCTCCAGCACATAGCCGTAATCGCGGTCTTCATCCTGAAGCAGTTTTAGTGCTGAGCGCGGCCCGAAGCCCGGCGTTTTGCGGATCAATGATACCGGACGGCGACGCGCGATATCCTTGGCACTAAAGACGTGACTAATATCAACGCCACGGAAGAAGGTACGCACATAATCGTTGGCCGGATTATTCAATATTTCATCCGGAGTACCGACTTGTACTACCTCGCCACCTTGCATTATGGCAATGCGATCGCCAATACGCATGGCTTCATCCAGATCATGGGAGATAAATACGATGGTTCTTTGATGTTTGGCTTGTAACTTGACCAACTCATCCTGCATTTCAGTACGAATTAATGGGTCGAGTGCCGAGAAGGCTTCATCCATTAATAAGATATCGGGGTTATTCGCCATTGCCCGGGCCAGACCCACACGTTGGCGCATCCCGCCGGAAAGTTCATCGGGGTAAGAATGGGCGTAGCTTTCCAAACTGACCTGACGCAGCGCTTCCATTGCTTTATCGTGGCGCTCTTGTAAAGGAACGCCTGCCAGCTCCATACCAAATGCCGTATTATCGAGTACATTCAGATGCGGCATTAATGCGAAGGATTGAAATACCATACTGATCTTATTACGGCGCACGGTGCGCAGGGCACTTTCAGATATTTTGGCAATATCCTCGCCATCGATCAGCACTTCACCACGAGTCGGTTCTATCAGACGATTGAGAAGGCGTACCAGGGTGGATTTACCGGAACCGGATAACCCCATGATGACGAATATCTCGCCTTCTTCAATGGCCAGATTGGCATCTTTAACGCCAACGGACAAACCGGTCTTGGCAAATATCTGCTCTTTATTCTTACCTGATTCAAGCAGCTTAAAAGCCCGTTCTGGATGCTCACCAAATATTTTATATAGATTCTTTACTTCGAGTTTAATTGCCATGCAGTGGTGTATTCCTCTGTCAATTTTAAATTATGTTTATTCGATCGTTGTTATCCTGATGGAAAATTAGAGCGCTATATACCCTAACACAATGAGAATCTGAGACAACCCTCAATGTTATTATAATCTAATGTACAATAGTCAATATCCCAATATATAGCTTTTCAATTTGTTAACTTACGCATGTTAATATTGTGATTTTTCATGGTCTATTAGTTACTGAATATCCGAGAACTGAGCGTGGGTGAATTAGGCATTCAATGGGGGGCTTGTTACCCATATAGTAGTAATATGTTTTGTTGTATTGTGACTGACTATATTAGCCTGTTCTTCGTTGCTAATTATCATATAAGTTATGTGAGGATATGAGCGCCTGTTTGCTCTTTCATCGGGCCAGACTGATGCGCCCAATCCCCTTTGTGCTCTGGTCTGTCGCCAAACAGAGGGGCGGGTAAAGATTTTTCATTGGGTGATAAAATCAGGTGATGGACACGGCTAAAATGAGGCCAGATCTAAAGGGTCACGGCATAGCGAAATAGACAATAAAATCGAGCAGAAAAAACGGCAGCCCTGCTACGACTGCCGATGGATGCTGAACCTCTGTTTTTCGACCTATTGGAAAGGGAGGCGGAGGCCGCGTTACTAAAGGTTAAAAATCCCAGTCTTCATCTTCCGTATTGACCGCTTTACCGATCACATAGGATGATCCGGAGCCGGAGAAAAAATCATGATTCTCGTCTGCATTAGGTGATAAAGCCGCCAAAATGGCTGGGCTGACCGCCGCCTGACTGATTGGAAATAACGCCTCGTAACCTAAATTCATTAATGCTTTATTGGCATTATAATGGAGGAATTTTTTGACATCTTCTGTCCAGCCGACCTTATCATAAAGGTCTTCAGTATAGCGAACCTCATTATCATATAAGTCTTGCAATAAGTCGAAAGCGAAATTCTTTATTTCCAAACGTCGGGCGTTATCCACCTTCTCCAATCCCTTCTGAAATTTATAGCCGATATAATAACCATGCACGGCTTCGTCGCGGATAATAAGGCGGATAAGGTCAGCGGTGTTGGTTAATTTAGCCCGGCTAGACCAGTACATAGGTAAATAGAAACCGGAATAGAACAAGAATGATTCCAAAAATACACTGGCAATCTTTTTCTTTAAGGGGTCGTCATTATGATAATGCTGCAAGATAATATCAGCTTTCTTTTGTAGCGGGCCATTCTCTTCACTCCAGCGGTAGGCATCATCAACATCAGATGTCATGCAAAGGGTAGAAAAAATAGAGCTATAAGAGCGTGCATGTACCGCTTCCATAAAGCTGATATTGGAAAATACGGCTTCCTCATGGGGCGTAATAGCATCCTTAATTAACGCCGGTGCGCCCAGTGTATTTTGAATAGTATCCAGCAGCGTCAGGCCGGTGAAAACACGAATAGTTAACTGCTGCTCATTTGGTGTCAGGGTCGCCCAAGAGGGAATATCATTGGATAACGGGATCTTTTCCGGCAACCAGAAATTAGACGTGAGGCGATTCCACACTTCCAAGTCTTTATCGTCTTCAATTTTATTCCAGTTGATGGCACTGACGTGGGTTATCGATTTTGTTGTGTTCATATTATTTATCCATTCTTATTCATTCAACGTTGCGCGTTACAGCGAGCAGGAAACACAGCCTTCGACTTCGGTTCCTTCCAGTGCCATTTGACGCAACCGGATGTAATAGATGGTTTTAATCCCTTTCTTCCAGGCATAAATTTGCGCTTTATTGATATCACGGGTACTGGCGGTATCGCGGAAAAACAGGGTCAGTGACAGCCCCTGATCGACGTGCTGTGTTGCCTCGGCGTAGGTATCAATGATTTTCTCTGGCCCAATTTGATAAGCATCATGATAATATTCAAGATTATCGTTTGTCATGTAAGGTGCAGGATAGTAAACGCGGCCAATCTTACCTTCTTTACGGATCTCAATCGGTGAGATAATTGGGTGAATGCTGGATGTCGAATGATTGATGTAAGAAATGGAACCAGTAGGGGGTACGGCTTGCAAGTTTTGATTATAAATCCCGTGTTCCATCACTGATTGGCGCAGGGCTGTCCAATCCTGTTGATTTGGAATGGAAATCCCCGCAGTAGCAAAAAGCTCTCGAACTTTGGCTGTTTTAGGCTGCCAGCCCTGTTCTATATATTTGGTGAAATAGTGGCCTGAAGCATAAGTAGATTGGTCGAAACCTTTAAAGTAACTACCACGCTCCATCGCCAGTTGGTTGGAGGCGCGAATGGCGTGATAGACCACGTTGTAGAAGTAGATATTGGTGAAATCGAGCGCTTCTTCCGAGCCATAGAAAATACGCTCCCGCGCCAGATAACCGTGCAAGTTCATTTGCCCAAGGCCGATAGCGTGGGATTCCTGATTGCCTTTTTCGATTGAGGGCACCGAGCGGATGTTGCTCATATCAGATACCGCCGTCAGCCCGCGGATGGCTGTTTCAATGGTTTTACCAAAGTCTGGTGAATCCATCGTGTGAGCAATATTCAGTGACCCGAGATTACAGGAGATATCTTTACCAATATGGCGATAGCTGAGGTCGTCGTTATATTCAGTTGCTGAATTCACCTGCAAAATCTCTGAACACAGGTTACTCATATTAATACGGCCTTTGATCGGATTGGCACGATTAACCGTATCTTCAAACATCATATAAGGGTAGCCAGACTCAAACTGGATCTCCGCCAGAACCTGGAAGAACTCGCGTGCTTTGATTTTGCTTTTACGGATGCGCTTGTTATCGACCATCTCACGGTATTTTTCGCTGATACTGATTTCAGACATCGGCACACCGTAGACCTGCTCTACATCATAAGGTGAGAACAGGTACATCTCTTCATTATTCTTCGCCAGTTCAAAGGTGATATCCGGGATAACCACCCCAAGCGACAAGGTTTTAATGCGAACTTTTTCATCCGCATTTTCCCGCTTGGTGTCGAGAAAACGTAAAATATCGGGGTGATGGGCATGGAGATATACCGCCCCCGCACCTTGCCTTGCGCCCAACTGGTTAGCATAAGAAAAGGCATCTTCCAGCATTTTCATAATCGGGATAACGCCGGAGGATTGGTTTTCAATCCTTTTGATTGGCGCACCCACTTCACGGATATTGCTCAGCAGGAAAGCAACACCGCCGCCACGTTTAGATAATTGCAGCGCGGAATTAATAGCACGACCAATCGACTCCATATTATCCTCAATACGCAGCAAGAAGCAGGAGACTAATTCGCCACGCTGCTTTTTACCGCAATTGAGGAAGGTGGGTGTGGCAGGCTGAAAACGGCCAGAGATGATTTCTTCTACCAGCTCACGCGCCAGCGTCGGGTTACCTACCGCCAGTGTCAGCGCGACCATGCAAACCCGGTCTTCATAGCGCTCCAGATAGCGTTTGCCATCAAAGGTTTTCAGGGTATAGCTGGTGTAATACTTAAATGCGCCGAGGAAAGTGGGGAAGCGGAATTTTTTACCATAAGCTTGTTGAAATAAGCTTTTGATAAAGCTGAAATCATACCTTTCTAACACTTCTTTTTCGTAATATCCCTCTTCCACCAGATAGTCGAGTTTTTCCTGCAAGTTATGGAAGAACACAGTATTTTGATTGACGTGTTGCAGGAAGTATTGTCGCGCCGCCAGCCGGTCTTTATCAAACTGGATATGTCCGTCGGCATCATAGAGGTTCAACATCGCATTCAGTGAGTGATAGTCAAGTTCACTGCTGGATGAATCTGTCATTCTCAGTTCTGTCGTTGCCAAAATTCAGTTACTCCCTTGCGCACGTTTGCCACATCTTCTGCTGTACCCAGTAGTTCAAAGCGATACAGATAAGGAACCTGACATTTGTGGGAAATGATTTTCCCCGCCAGGCAGTAGGCGTCGCCAAAATTAGTATTACCCGCGGCAATCACACCACGGATTAAAGAGCGGTTATGAGAGTCATTCAGGAAACGAATTACCTGGATGGGCACCGCGCCAACCGGGCTACCGCCGCCATAACTGGGTACCAGCAAGATATAAGGTTGCTCGACCCGAAGCTTTTGCTGTGCCCCTGCTATGGGTATCCGTATTGCCGGGAGTTCCAGCTTCCTGACAAAGCGGTGGGTGTTCTCCGAGGAACTGGAGAAATAAACCAGCGGATTCATGGCATTATTCTCATCAGGCACTGACAGCCTGAACCAGCGCGTTAATTTTGTCAGGGCAAAAACCTGACCAATGTTCAGTGCCTGCAACCACCACCGGTACTTGCTGATAACCAAGAGATTTAACATGGCTTAAAGCGTGGGGATCTTTTGTTAAATCAATAATCTGATAGGAAATCCCTTGTTTATCCAATGCGCGGTAGGTGGCATTGCACTGGACACAATCTGGTTTAGTGTAAATAATAATGCTCATGATTCGTATTTACCTTTTTGGTTAAGGAAAGGCGGCATAGTCCAGTTTTTGGTGTAATGCGGTGACCTGTCTATGATTATCAACTGTGGTTTCATTTACGTCAGTGATAGAATAAATACTATATCTAGTGTTTATTTAATTCAACCACACTATATGTAGTTAATTGTGTGAGTTCAGTGGTTTTTTAGAGACAAGGCCGCCAGCACAGGGCTGGAGACTGAGTTTGAAAATAATCAGAGAGTAAAAATATTTTTATTGCAGGTTGGGGGCAGAATTGATTACTTGCTGGCGCATACTGACCGCTAAACGGTTAAAAGAATTCATAATGCTGATAGTAAAGATTAAATTAGAGATCTCAGTATCAGATTGGGTACTAATAAGATTTACCAATCTCACTTCGATGGCATAAACCAACTGGCTGGTGGCTCAGTTGGCATCGCTAATCACTTCAGTATCAAGACATAAAATAAAATAGCCCGGTATCAACATCACCGGGCCACTGATTAACCGCTTAGCCAATCAGATTAACAACGCTATGATTCAAAAACAAAAAACGTATTAATAGACACCAAAATGAGGGGGGCAGCGCAAAAATTTAGCGGTAATCAACTTGGCCTTAGCGCCGAGCAAGCAACACACCCAGTACGATGCCAACGGCAGCCCCAATACCAACACCTTGCCACGGCTTGTCTCGGATATAACTGTCGGCATTACCGGCAACATCACGGGCATGTTGTTTCAGGTTGGTTGAACCACTGAAACGGGCACGGGCATCACGTAAAACACCTTCGGCATTCTGACGTACTTTGGTCAATTCTTCTTTCGTTTTTTCGCCTGATGAACGCAATACATCGTCGAGAGTATCAGCCAGAAGGGTCACGTCCTGATTGAGGTCTCTTTCAATTTTCTCTGATTTCTTGAACATTTGACACTCCAATTTATCTGATGAGTACTAAGCATAGACGATCATTTCGCCTGCAAATGGGTTTCAGGAGTAATCCGAGTGTGGGGTGAACCCTATGATCACTCTTTGTACATTTGGTTACTTAGCGAAACCAATGACTCACGGAAAGGAAAATTTCATTCCTCTATGATTCTTCCAACGGCCCCATAGGGGGCTTAGCGAAACAAACTCTGAGGATTTTAAAATGAAAAAAGTATTAGCGCTGATCGTTGCTGCAACCATGGGTCTGTCTTCTGTTGCTTTCGCTGCCGAAACAACCGCAGCCGCGACAGCAGCACCTGCCGCAACCAGCACTACTGCCGCTCCAGCTAAAGCGACCCATCATAAAAAACATAAAGCAACTCAACAAACTACGGAACAGAAAGCGCAAGCTGCTAAAAAACACCACAAAACTGCTAAAAAATCAGCTATAGCTCCAGCTGCATAATAACGCCGGAATGCGGGCGACATCGCCCCGCACAGTCTAGCCAATTCTAGTCACCCGGTTAATACCGGGTGACTTTTTTTATAGGCTAACCATCATGATCAATCGCTATCTGTTCGAACTGATTTTCAGTGTGATGACTCTGTGTGGTGTATTACTCGCCTGTGCGTTGTTCCTCACTGATTCTGTTATCTAATCTCAATGTAAAATATGTAGTTGCTGAAGGTAAGTGATTATTTGTTGAACCGTCTGCTGATGTATTTTCTCTCTTTCAACTGCCGGTATTGCACAAATAAAGGCTTCTCCTTCTTCTGCCAAAATAGCACCTGCCGCCGGTTTACATAGCGGTAGAAAATCAAAATGCCCACTATTGGCTAACGTGACCGCGGTAATACCTGGCTGATTCAGTTGTTTTACCCATGTTGCACCGCCCAGATTCAGGGATTCATTCGGTGAAATAAAATAGTCAGCGTTGATCAGTAGCAGTGGAGCGCTTAAGTGAAGTAGGCTGCTTTTTGGGTAAAAAGGAACCATCCCCGGATCTAGCGCAATCGCAAAACGCAGGCGTTTATCTGCATAATTTCCTTCAAATTTATCAGCGGGTAACTGGTCTAACTTCACGCCTGCACGGGTATAAAACTGGCAATTAGGTTGGTCAGGTTGTTGCTGACAGCTTGCAATAAAATGCGGGCGGGAAAGTGTAGCTCCTAATGCCGCGATAGCACTGTAGCCTCCTTTTGAATGGCCTATCACCCCGATGGCTTGCTCATCCAAAGCTGACTTCCAGCGTCGGTCTGACAGTAATGCACTGATGATAAAAGAGATATCTTCAGTTTGTAACCATAATTGAGCCGATTGTGCTGGGATTGAATCTCCGGTGGTACTGCCCGGATGATTGGCGGCGACCACCACCATACCTTGCTGCACCAGCTTATCCGCCAACCACGCCAGGCTGGTATTGTTGCCGCCACTGCCATGACTGAGTACTACCAATGGAAATTTACCCTCAGCAAGGGGGGCGTTGGGTAAAACAGAAATGCCCCGGAAAACGGCAGTATCACTTAGCAAGTGGGTTTCCCCTTGATCAGCCGTGGGGTAGTAAATGATGCTATCAAGTTGTCGATTGCGTTGGAGGTCATGGAATGAAACAGCGGTCGCTGCTGTTTGCCAGCTGTAGCCGGTCAGCGGAAAAAACAGCAGAAAGCAGAGAGACAAAAACGTAGTTTTCATGGTGTAACATCCTGATTGATTGGGTTTCCCATCACCGTAGCGAGTCATAAATTCTGTTGCGACCTCGATCATGATCCAGTCCCTGATCCTGCTTGTTTTCAATCATCTGGCTGTCTACACTGCAAAATAGCTATTCACGATATCTATTTGTTAAGGCAATGGTATGCCGCTGATCCCGGTCTCTTTTCTACTGTCTCTATTATGTTTTGGTCTGTTTTTTTATTTGATTAAAACCCATCGGCAAGGCATTTTTCTGCTGCTGTTATTGTTGGTTTGTGCATTACAAAGTGCTCTGATTGGGTTGCGCTATGGTTATCACCTGACTCTGTTTAATGGCCTACAACCGATAGTTGCCATGACTATTCCGCCACTGACCTATTTAGCTTTATTAAGCACAGCGAAAGGGAATGTGGGGATGGGGCAATGGTGGAAACACTGTCTGGCACCTATTAGTACCGTGGTTTGTGTCTGGCTGGCACCACAGTGGCTCGATGCCATCGTGATTATCAGCTATTTACTCTATGGCGTGGCAATACTGTTTTATTTGCGCCTCGGTGAGGATCGCTTACAACAGGTTTCGTTAGAGAAAAGTTGGCTCAGCTATCGTTTATGGCTACTGATGGCTCTTTTATTAATAGGGTCTGGGGTGGGCGACATGATTATCAGTGTGGATTATGCCTTTTTTGCTGGAAATCAAGCAGGGGTGATAGTCAGTATCAGTAATCTATTGATTATATTAGCTATGTGCTACACGTTGTTCACCAGCGCTCATCGTGCGGATCCTATCACCGAGGTACCAGTAAATGGTAAACCGGAGAGCGAACCGCTGGATGAATTATTCTCGACTATTTTATCGGCCTTAAAATACCATAATCTGTATCTGGACAGCCAACTCAACTTATCTAAATTGGCACGTAAAGTCGGGGTGCCCGCGCGCAAAGTGTCACAGGCGATTAATCAGCAAACCGGGCAAAATGTCTCACAATATGTCAATCAGTTGCGCATTGAACAGGCCGCGCAGTTATTGGCGACAACCGAGCTACCGGTGATCGATATTATGTTAGAGGCAGGGTTTCAAACCAAATCTAACTTCAACCGTGAGTTTATGCGGGTTAAGGGGATGACTCCCTCGCTGTGGCGCGAGCACCAGCAGGCGCGGAATAATAAGTAAATAATATGAAGTTAATGACAAAGTCGCTGTAGCGGCGAAAACAGGCAGATCGTAAAGACGCCACACTTCTTTTGTTAAAACAAGCCTTCCCTGGGGGCTAGAGCCGCGCCATCCTTGGCGCGGACGCTTTACTCTTCTACCTGTCCTCACCTTGCAAGATCGAGTTGTAGAGGCTTGTCTGCAATCTGAAATAATATTTTATTATACATATTCGATTCAGACTGAAAGCTGATCGGCGTATGGTGATAATACGTTCTTTTTTGTTTGAGCCTTGTTTATGTCTGCTGATTCAGCCCTTGCGGTGGTGAATAGTGCGCCACTTAGCACTCGCCAAATCAATAAACGTATCCTCTCGATTGTTATTTTTACTTTCGTTTGTTATCTGACAATTGGCCTGCCGCTGGCGGTATTGCCCGGTTTTGTCCATAACCATTTGGGTTACAGTTCACTGTTGGCCGGTTTGGTTATCAGCGCCCAATATTTTGCCACTTTGATCAGTCGCCCACATGCCGGACGATATGCTGATTTATTAGGGCCGAAAAAAGTCGTGTTATTTGGCCTGAGCTGCTGCGGGGTTAGCGGGATATTCTGTGGCCTGGCTTTTTGGTTGGATAATCTGCCATTAATCAGTGTGTTGATGTTAGTGATTGGCCGCTTTTTTCTGGGAATAGGCGAAAGTTTTGCCAGTACCGGATCGACCTTATGGGGCATGGGCGTGGTGGGATCAATCCATACGGCGCGGGTTATTTCCTGGAATGGTGTGGCAACTTATGGCGCGATGGCGATAGGTGCCCCACTGGGCGTTTATCTTAATCTGCATTGGGGATTAGCGGGTATCGCCTGGCTTATCTGCCTGGCCGTGGTCTTGGCGCTAGTATTAGCCAGTCGTAAAGCGGCGGTTTCGGTGGCAGCGGGTAAGCGCATTGCCTTTAGTGCGGTGCTTGGGAAAATCTGGCTTTACGGTTTGGGGCTGGGTTTTGGTACTGTGGGTTTCGGGGTGATAGCCACCTTTATTACACTTTTCTATGCCGACAAAGGGTGGGGCGGTGCCGCATTCTCCCTGACTTTATTTAGTGTCGCATTTGTCGGTATCCGCTTGCTATTCAGCAACAGCATTGGCCGCCACGGTGGCTTGAAAGTGACTGCGGTGTCCTTTTTGATAGAAATCGTTGGTTTGTTACTGATTTGGGGGGCGGGAGCACCCTGGATGGTTCAGGTCGGTGCATTTTTGGCCGGTGCTGGTTTTTCGCTGGTCTTTCCTGCCTTGGGCGTTGAGGCCGTTAAACAAGTAGCGCCTCAGAATCAGGGTACCGCGCTTGGCACCTATTCTGCATTTCTTGATTTAGGATTGGGGATTACCGGCCCACTGGCGGGGCTGGCAATCGGCCAATTTGGTATACCGGCAATTTATCTGGGAGCGGCCTTGATTGTCGTTTTTGGGGTGTTGCTCACCTTACGGTTATTACAGCGGCAACAACGTCGGGATAACACCGTCCGGCTCGATGGCGTGTAGACTATTCCGAAATAGCCGCTTTGAGCTAATAAATACGTGGTTTCCCTTATTTATTGCGGTAAGGTCGCAAGATTGCAGCCCAAAAGAGGGGAAATAAATGTATTTACGGCCAGATGAAGTGGCTAAAGTTCTGGAAAATGCCGGTTTTGAACGGGATTATACGGTTGATCAGGCTTATGGTTATCGGAAGGGAGAACACTACGTTTATATTAACCGTGAAGCCCGCATGGGCAGAACGGCTTTGGTTATCCACCCAGCGCAAAAAGATAAAAGCCTGTTGTTTGCCACACCGACAGCAACGATTCGCATCAGTGATAAGTATGTTGAGTTTCCTCTCTATCTGGCCAGTGAAAAGGAAGAACGCTACGGTATTGCCCACGGATTTAGCTCAAGGGAATTGCTATTGCGCTACCTGAACAGTATGTTTCAGTAGACTTGCCTTTCCCTGGCTGAGGGACGCTCAATGCGCCGTAGCGTAATATTTAATGCAATACGGCGTCAACTTCTTGATTAAATTGTGAATTATAATTGCGACGAAATTGCGCTAACTCAAAAGCATCTAAATCCAGTTCAGCAAAATAGAACAAAGCAGAATCAGTGTGTTCGGCTGTTAGCACTGGTGATATATGAGAACGAAGCAATATATTACGCCACTGAATAATATTCTCATCGGAAGCATCTTTGATAAAGGTCTGATAAATAAATATCAGATAGGCTGCCTTTCTGACATCTTCGGCATACCCATTGCTGGTAGAGCGAATAAACATTTGTGTCTGGCGTTGCCCCATCTCTTGCAGCATGGATTCAATATAAATCGGTTTGATCTTTAATAAATTAGCCAGCGTATCCACGGCTTTACGGGTATCCGAGGTTAAGACCCGGTAGCCCACAATAAAAACAACAATCAAAACAGCAATAATTATCCACGTCATTTAATGTTTCTTTGCGCCATAAAAGGTGAAATTGACGACGTAAAATCATCCGGCTGTTAAATAGCCATAACCGATAACGTCAATGCAGTCCTTAACGATTATCGCCACTAAAATTATCGCTGTTTTTCTGCTGATTATTCAGGTGATGATTAAACGCGGCGGCATCTTTCGCCAGTGCATCAAGATGAGCACCTAGCATTTTTATTTGCCTGACCAGTGAATGTTGTTCAGGCAACGTATTCGCCGTATTGAGTTTTCGCAATAACATATCGTTCTTTGCCCGCGTTGCGGCTTCCCGCGCTTTTGACTGTTCCAGCTCATGTTGCAACGCATTGTAGCTTGCCTGCCAGGTCTGATGTTGTTTCTCAAAGGTAGATTGCAACTCACTCATTGCATTAAGAAACTGTACTTCAAGCTCACGCATTGTCATTGCTTTTCCTTTATGGCGTCTTCCAATGTTCAAGGGCAGTATAACGAAATCAGAGCATAACCTCATCCGCTAGAATCTGACTTTTGTTTCCGGTGGCGGATTGAACCGGGCGATGTATTACTGTTCGTTTTATCATAAAATCAGAATGATTTGTTTTTATCACTCATTTACAGGCAAAATAAATAAGCCTTGCCATTATTCTCACAGTATGCGTTAATAGGTGCATCGGTTTGTAGCACAGACCTATTTATGTAAGCCATTTAAGTAAAGCAGTTCCTAGTTAAAGCGATATTTCTAGACATCACTTCTCCGACGAATTTCCTTCTTTAGTGCCCCCATAAGTAACTCTTGATAAGCAGACCACAATTTGCCGACTTTTGGCACAAATAATGAAGGAAATATCTTATGTCTACTAAAATGACTGGTTTAGTAAAATGGTTTGATGCTGGTAAAGGTTTTGGTTTTATTTCTCCTGCAGACGGTAGCAAAGATGTATTCGTACATTTCTCTGCAATCCAGGGTAATGATTACAAAACTCTTGATGAAGGCCAGAACGTTGAGTTCAGCATCGAGCAAGGCCAGAAAGGCCCTTCAGCTGTAAACGTTGTAGCACTGTAATTTATACTGCTGTAATACACGTTTAGCTGTAATAAAAAGCCACGTCTTATGGATGTGGCTTTTTTGATTTCTGCTATTAACAATATTTGGACTGCTGGCGATATAACACTTACCGCCTGACGAGATGCATTCTGAATCCCCTCTTGTTTGTTATCCACAATATTTCACCGTTTTTGTAATATTATTTTATCCTATTCCTGCAACTCCTCGATTGATTCATTCTTTCATACTGTAGCCCGTTTTTGGGCGCTGGCCGGTCGTGGCTGAAAAACGCCATAAAAATAGCTGCACTGCGGCCTGCTGAAGGAATGATGGCCCTCCATCTGTAAATAAGAGATTGGCACCAATATGAATGCCCAGATAACGTTGCATGTCTTAGAATTAGCTATTATTCTTGGTACTCAATATGGGGTTGCTGGTAGAGTTATAGCGGTTTATTCATTACAGGAATACTGTATGCGCTCTGTTTATCTGTGGATAGTCGTGGTGGCGATTAGCATTACAGCAATTGTATCACAGCTCAGTTTCTTTTTTATCGAGCCTCAAGCTGGTATCAGCGAGGGGAAAGTGTTGGTTCTAAAGCGTACCTCAGAGATAAATTTTATCGATAGTCCACGAGGTAACTGCCAACGTCTGTATCCCAATGAGGACTCTTTACACTGTGAATCAAGGATATTGCCATTGCTATTGGAAAGTACCCATGTGTTGTATGAGCTACCATTTAGCCCTTATTTTTATGAAATGACCTACCAACCGACTTATTGATTATGCAGATGGTATTGTCATAATTCCTGTTTCAATAATATTTACCAAATCGCTCTCTTTTCATTCTTGTGATGATAAATTCTGGTCAGAAAATAATAATAATTTCTTGAGCTTGTCTTATTATGTATATTACCTAACGTACCCTGTGACTATATAATTCTCATTGATAATTAAGTTGGTTAGCAATCAGGTTTGAAAATAATAATCATGCTAATACATAGAGTTAATCTCTTGGTAGACATGGTCTGATAGGGGTGAATTTAGTTTTTACTGTTAACTGTTGATGCAACGAAGGATTTATTTCGCTTTTTTTAGATGTAGATCAATTTCAATTTCCTGTTTTTTATTTCCCACTTGCTTTATTTTGATTTTACTCATATAAATCTGATATTTGTCACGGAAGTGCTTTAAATTCACTTAACTTGGCGTAAAAATAAGTCATTGATGCTGATTAAAGCATATATTATCCATGTTTATGTTTAGTGCTACGCTTAATAACTTGTTGAATCTGTGCCTTGACAGGCAATGACTTATATTCGCTGATTAAATTGTCAAAGGATGATAAATGTCTAAACGTCTATGGCTACACAACACGTTGGTGACTGCCGCTTTATTGAGTGCTTTTGCAGCTCCGGTCGGTGCCACAACTCACACACTGCAACTGGCTATTGGTGACGAGCCAACCGAAGGTTTCGACCCTATGCTCGGGTGGAGTCATGGCAGTTATCTGCTGCTGCATAGCCCATTATTAAAACAAAATGAAGATCTCAGTTGGAATGGCTTTTTACTGAGCGATTATAAAACCAGTGATGACGGCAAAACCTGGACTCTGACACTCAAACCTGACCTCAAATTCTCCGACGGCTCACCTCTGACCGCCAAAGACGTGGCTTTTACCTACAACAATGCGGCGGCCAGCGGCGGCAAGGTTGATATGGGTAACTTCGTCAGTGCAGAAGATATTGATCCTCTTAATGTTCGTATCCAACTGAAAGCGCCACAAAGCACCTTTGTGAACGTGTTGGGTTCGCTGGGTATTGTTTCAGCGGATAAATACAATGCAAAAACATATGCGCAAAACCCGGTTGGTGCTGGGCCATACCGTTTAATCAGTTTCCAACCCGGTCAACAGATGATTGTGGAGGCGAATCCTTACTATGCGGGCAATAAAAATGATTTCGACAAGCTGATTTTTGTGTTTCTTGATGAGGACAGCGCTTTTGCCGCCGCGCAAAGTGGGCAGTTAGACGTAGTTCGTATTCCTCCATCAATGGCAGTTGGCCCGGTTAATAACATGAAATTATGGGTCAGACCGAGCGTGGAAAACCGTGGCATCGTGTTCCCGACCACGCCTGCGGGTAAAAAGGATGCACAGGGTTACCCAATTGGTAATGATGTCACCGCCGATGTCGCCATTCGTCGCGCGATTAACTACGCCATCAATCGTCAGCTACTTGCCGATCAAATCATGGAAGGCCATGCCATTCCCGCCTATAGCGGCGTGCAGGGGTTGCCGTGGAATAACCCTGACTCTGCCATCAACGACGGTGATATTGAAACAGCCAAACAGATATTAGAACAAGCTGGCTGGGTGGTAAACAGCCAGGGCATCAGAGAGAAAAATGGTATACCGGCAAAAATAACCCTGTGGTATACCAGTGGTGATGCTACACGCCGTGATTTGGCGCAGGCGCTGCGTTCCATGCTTAAACCGATTGGCATTGAGGCTGATTTGAAATCCGGTAGCTGGGAAACGGTAGAACGGAACATGCACGCCAACCCGACGCTGTTTGGCTGGGGCAGCCTCGACCCGATGGAGTTGTATCACCACTACAGCAGCAAAGCCGCGGGTGTGGAATATTATAATCCGGGCTACTACCAAAACCCAGTGGTGGATAAACATCTGCAACAAGCGCTGGATGCCAAAACTTGGGAGCAAGCCGTACCATTTTGGCAGCAAGTGGATTGGGACGGCACCACCGGTACCGGTATTCGAGGCGATGCGGCTTGGGCGTGGTTGCTTAATGTCCAGCACACCTATCTGGCCAATAATTGTGTCGATTTAGGCAAAGGTGCGCCGGAAATCCACGGCTCCTGGTCACTGCTTAATAGCCTTGATAGCTGGAAATGGACTTGCCAGTAATGAAAGGGGTTTCACTCTTTACCTTGCGTTTAGTCTGCCTGTTGCTGGTCACGGCTGTGGGCACCTTTACGCTGCTGAGTTTCTCCCCAGTTGACCCAATACGCGCCTATATTGGCAGTGATTTGCTGCATGTACCGCCGGAGCAATATCCGCTGATTGCGGCGCGTTGGGGGCTGGATTTACCATTGTGGCAACGTTTTCTCCATTGGTTTATGCAAGTATTGCAAGGGGATCTGGGCTATTCAATGCTGTACAACGCGCCGGTGTCGCAGGTTATCGGTGAGCGCTTCGCGACGTCGTTTGCCTTGCTATTATCGGCGTGGTTATTCTCAGGCGTGCTTGGGTTATTACTGGGGTTGACTGCGGGGCGTTATCTCAATCGCTGGCCGGATCGTATTATCTCAAGTCTGTCCTATTTATTAGCTTCATTGCCGACTTTCTGGATAGGTCTATTACTACTGTCATTATTTGCCGTCAAACTTAACTGGGCACCGATTTGCTGTGCCTGGACGCCCGGCAGCAATGCCACAACCGCCAGTTGGGGCGATAAATTGCATCATTTGATCCTACCAATGCTGGCTCTCGGATTATTGGGTGTGGGTAATATTGCCCTACATACCCGCGCCAGAGTAGCGGAGGTGATGAACAGCGAATTTATTCGCTATGCACAAGCGCAGGGCGACAAAGGCTGGCCTTTGGTGAATTTTCATATTCTGCGTCATGCTATTACGCCCGCGTTGTGTCTGCAATTTGCCTCGGTGGGTGAATTATTAGGTGGGTCATTACTAGCCGAGAAGGTCTTTGCCTATCCGGGGCTAGGGCAGGCCACAATTGATGCCGGATTACATGGTGACATTCCGCTGTTAATGGGGATTGTGATGTTTTGCGCCATCTTGGTTTTTTGCGGTAACAGTGTCGCTAATGGCCTGTTGCACCGCCTGAATCGGGGAGCTGCGCGGCAATCATGACTTATAACCCGAACCGGGCTTTGTTCCGACTCTTTGTTTCTCTGACACTGTTATCCATTCTGATTGTTTATGGTTGGGTGATTTATACCGCTGAAGTTCCAATGGATTTAATGGCGCGGCGGCAGCCACCTTCCATCACTTATTGGTTTGGTACTGATAGCTTGGGGCGTGATTTGTGGCTGCGCTGTTTTCAGGGAATGACCACCAGCTTGCAAATCGGCCTGATTGCCGCCTTTGCCAGTGGCCTGTTGGCGATGTTCACTGCCAGCCTGTGTGCGGTCAATAGAACGCTGGATTACCTGATTCGCGGGCTGATTGACAGCCTGTTGGCATTGCCCCACCTGCTGCTACTGGTGTTGATCTGCTTTACTCTGGGGGGCGGGAAACACGGGGTGATTCTGGCGGTGGCCTTGACTCATTGGCCAAAACTTGCCTTGATTTTGCGTGCGGAAATCTTGCGTATTCGTGAGACAGATTACGTCATGCTGTCTCATCGGCTGGGTAACAGTCATTTTTACCGTTGGCGTCACCATCTGCTACCGTTATTACTGCCACAATGGATTGTTGGTACGCTGCTGATGTTTCCTCATGCGGTATTGCACAGCGCAGCACTTAGTTTTCTCGGCTTTGGATTAGCACCTCATGAGCCGTCGCTGGGAATATTATTGGCCGATGCATTGCGTTATCTGAGTAGCGGTGCATGGTGGTTAGCATTTTTCCCAGGTCTGATTCTGGTCGGATTGGTGTTGATATTCGATCAATTCGCACGATCATTACAGCAACTCTGGGTGAGGATAGCCTGATGTTGAAGTTTGACCAGTTTGCTATTGATATCGCTCATTACCGCTGGTTGGGGCGAAAAACCTGGTGCCCATTGCTGAGTAATATCTCGCTGGAGGTGAATCCGGGGGAACTGGTCGCATTAGTGGGGGGGAGTGGCGAGGGCAAGAGCCTGTTACTGCAAAGTGCGCTCGGTTTACTGCCGGATAATATGCGCTGCCACGGCGAAATAATGCTCGATGGCGAGGTGTTGCGTGCGCGCGATAAAGCCGAGCAGCGCGGTAAAACCTTATGTTACGTTCCTCAAGGCGTCAGTGCCCTGAATCCCTTGATTAAAGTGGGTTCACAAATGACCCGAGCAGCCCAGCTTAGCGGTGTAAAACTGCGGCTGGAGGATGTCGCGATGCAGCTGCAAACCTATAATCTTGCGCCGGGGCTAATACATGATTTCCCACGGCAACTCTCAGGCGGTATGGCAAAACGGGTGCTGACCAGTTGTGCAACCCTGACCCATGCTCGCTATATTTTGGCCGATGAAGTGACCTCGTGGCTCGATGATGAGCATGCTTGCCAGTTGCTGACCCATCTACGGGCCTTCTGCCAACAAGGGCGCGGTATTTTGTGGGTGACACATGATTTGGCGCTGGCGGCACGGTTTGCCGATAAAATTTCCGTGTTACATCAGGGTAAACTGCATGAAACATTGAGTGCAGATGAACTGAAAAATAACGGGGGTAGCCCGTGGCTACAATCATTATGGGCGGCATTACCGGAGCAACAATTTATCAGCTCGCAGGCTGAGGTGGCCGAATATGTTTAGTGTCGATAACCTGACGGTGGTTCAAGGCGGGAAACGGCTATGGGATGGCATCTCATTCTCTCTGACCGCAGGTGAGCGCTTAGGTATTTCGGCTCCCAGTGGTTTCGGTAAAACCACTCTTGGCAGGGTATTGGCACAATGGCAATCTGCCACATCGGGGCAAATTCTGATTGCAGGAAAACCACTTGAAAAGAAAGGCTATTGCCCGATTCAACTTGTTCCCCAACATCCGGAACAGAGCTTCAATCCTTATCGAACTACCGGTGAGAGTCTGCGCGATGCCTGGAACCCCAATGCTCATTGGCTTGAGCGCATGGTGATTAATCCTGTTTGGTTGCAACGCCGCCCAGATGAGTTATCGGGAGGGGAACTGGCGCGCATTGCTTTGCTACGAGCACTCGACCCACGGACGCGTTATCTGATTGCTGATGAGGTGACGGCACAATTGGATGCGCATGTTCAGGCGAAGATTTGGCAAGTTTTATTGGCGGAGGCCGCGCATCGTCCATTGGGGCTAATTGTTTTCAGCCACAATAAGTCCTTATTAGACAAAGTGTGTTCACGTATATGGATACCGGAAAAAGAAAATAAGGCATCTTGCTATGTGAAAACCCACCTTGGTCTGGCGATGTGAATAACCTGCTAAATAATAGCCAGAAATTACAGGGTAATTAAAGCTACTATTATTAATAATAATCTGATGTGATAATTACTGAGTGTGCTGAACTTATTTTAGTTGAGTTACATTTTTATTGATTGAGATCATGTTATTGGTTATTTGAGAAAATAATAATATCGAGCTAGAGGGAAGATATTTAACCTGTTGCTCATAAAAATTTACAGTAATGAATTTCAGTATTTATCTCTTTTTATTCCATTAAGGTAGGATATGGTTTAATAAATTAACTAATTAATCTATATTTATACTGTTAGTCAAAGTTGAGTTGTTGAAAATTCTGTTTGGATAATTTTCCCTGGAATTTATGGTGGTTATTTCTCGCTGAAAAATATCAATTAAAACTCCGGTTATTAATGTTTAATATCATTGTAGCTACTTCTTGATTAGCATCAAATCTTGTGAGTTTTTCTTTATTCAATTGATTTTAATAGTTATTTTATTTGTGGTCAATTGTTTTTAGACCATTTGATGTTAAATTGATAATTAATGGTGAAAATTCTAAATTTTAGCCTATATTAATTGGAATCGATTCTTTATAGCTATGCGTTGATTTACGCTAATCCCTGTTACAAGCATCTCATGCCGAATTCTAAAGGAATAAGGAATAAGGAATAAGGAATAAGGAATAAGGAATTTAGTGGCTATGGAAAACGAAAATTTAACAGGCCAAACTGCAGATGATCTACTGTGTATATAATCAGTAACCATTTTTTAGTAAATAAATATTACTTACCTGTACTCTCCTGTTGAATAAAATAACTAAAAACGATAAGAATATTTTTTCAAGACTTATTTATCATGCAAACTTATTGGGTGGGGGATGTTATTCGTCTACCTTACTGTTATTTAAAATAAATTTTCAGTATGAGACCTAATCAGTTAGACAGGAGGTTGTGCTTAATTCTGAAATATTCAAAGTAGCGCGTCTTGGTGGCCTATCCTTTACCCGTCATCGTATTTATTGGTCACAATGATTAGTCAGTAACGACAAGGGTGACCCTTGTATAGGCCAGCAAGTTACAGAACGAGTAGGTTCTTTTTCTCACTTTCACTTTCTTAACATAAACAGGAGGGCTTATGCAGCTCACCCCAAGAGAAGTTGAAAAGCTCATGATCTATACGCTGTCTGATGTGGCATTCAAACGTAAAGCCCGCGGCTTGAAACTCAATTATCCGGAAGCCGTTTCAATCATTACCGTGACCGCGATGGAAGGTGCCAGAGATGGCAAATCGGTAGAAGATGTGATGAAAGAAGCCAGTCAAGTTCTCACCAAAGATGATGTGATGGACGGGGTAGCTGATCTAATTCCAAATGTTCAGGTTGAAGCGATTTTCACCGATGGTAGCCGTTTGGTCACCGTACACGATCCAATCAAATAAATGATGGCAACATGCGAGTAAAAACCTGAACTGATTATTGCAGAGGATTAAAGCATGAGCGCAAAGAAAAGCAGTAAAGATAATGCAGAACAGAATACTCCGCTCGGAGGCTGCATTTTAGCCGATACACCGATTACCTTTAATGAAAATAAGCCTGTTACCAAAGTGAAAGTCCGTAATACCGGTGACCGGCCAATTCAGGTGGGGTCGCACTTCCATTTCTTTGAAGTTAACCGCGCCTTGGAGTTTGACCGTGCGGCGGCTTATGGCAAACGACTGAATATCTCTTCCACCACCGCAATCCGTTTTGAACCCGGCGATGAAACCGAAGTTCCGCTGATTCCTTTTGGCGGCAAACAAACGCTGTATGGTTTCAATAACCTGGTGGATGGCTGGACTGGTGACGGCGTGGTACCTAACAGTGAACGCCCGGATAAACTGGCGGCTATTCGTCGTGCGGCTGAACGTGGTTTTAAATCATCTAAATAACGCCTTATGTAACTAAAAATCATCGAAATTCGCATACGTGTAATTAGCTATACCCAATAGATTTCAAGTTTCAGGAAGGTGGCAAACGAGAGAGTCCGATGAGCTTACACCGGTAAGTGATTCGGGTGAGCGCGGGCCGCTAATACACCTGCAACGTGAAAGATGAAGGTTACACGCACCGGAAAAAGAAAGGAGCGACAGATGCCTCAAATTTCTCGGCAAGAATACGCGGGTCTATTTGGCCCAACTACGGGCGATAAAATACGTTTGGGTGATACCAATCTATTTATCGAAATCGAAAAAGACCTGCGTGGATATGGTGAAGAGTCGGTGTACGGTGGTGGGAAATCGCTGCGTGACGGGATGGGCGCAAATAACCATCTGACCCGCGATAACGGTGTATTGGATTTGGTTATCACCAACGTCACCATTGTGGATGCCCGTTTAGGGGTGATTAAAGCTGACGTCGGTATCCGCGACGGTAAAATTGCCGGTATCGGTAAAAGTGGTAACCCCGGGGTGATGGATGGGGTGACGCCCGGCATGGTGGTGGGGGTCAGTACCGATGCTATTTCCGGTGAGCATTTGATTCTCACTGCCGCTGGTATTGATACCCACATTCATTTGATCTCACCACAGCAGGCGTACCATGCGCTGTCTAATGGTGTTGCAACTTTCTTCGGTGGCGGCATTGGCCCAACCGACGGCACTAACGGGACGACAGTCACACCGGGGCCGTGGAATATTCGCCAGATGCTGCGCTCCATCGAAGGTCTGCCGGTTAACGTCGGCATTCTGGGAAAAGGGAATTCCTACGGGCGTGGCCCACTCTTGGAGCAGGCTATTGCCGGTGTTGTGGGTTATAAAGTCCATGAAGACTGGGGGGCGACCGCTAATGCTCTGCGCCATGCATTGAGAATGGCGGATGAAATGGATATTCAGGTTTCGGTTCATACCGATAGCTTGAACGAATGTGGCTACGTAGAAGACACTATTGATGCCTTTGAAGGCCGCACTATCCATACTTTCCATACCGAAGGTGCCGGTGGGGGGCATGCACCTGACATCATTCGTGTCGCCAGCCAGCCTAACGTACTGCCAAGCTCGACTAACCCAACCCTGCCATACGGCGTCAACAGCCAGGCTGAGTTGTTCGACATGATTATGGTGTGTCATAACCTCAACCCGAACGTGCCGGCTGACGTCTCCTTTGCTGAAAGCCGTGTGCGGCCGGAAACCATCGCGGCAGAAAACGTGCTGCATGATATGGGGGTTATCTCTATGTTTTCCAGTGACTCGCAGGCGATGGGGCGTGTCGGGGAGAACTGGTTGCGTGTGATGCAAACGGCTAACGCGATGAAAACCTCACGCGGAAAGTTGCCGGAAGATGCGCCGGGTAACGATAATTTCCGCGTACTGCGCTATGTGGCAAAAATCACCATCAACCCCGCAATCGCACAGGGTGTCAGCCATGTCATCGGCTCCGTCGAAGTGGGCAAAATGGCTGACCTGGTACTGTGGGATCCGCGTTTTTTCGGGGCGAAACCTAAAATGGTTATCAAAGGCGGCATGATCAACTGGGCGGCAATGGGTGATCCAAATGCTTCATTACCGACTCCGCAACCGGTGTTCTATCGCCCAATGTTTGGCGCAATGGGAAAAACCCTGCAAGACACCTGTGTCACCTTCGTTTCTCAGGCGGCACTGGATGACGGTGTGAAAGAGAAAGCCGGATTGGATCGTCAGGTTATCGCGGTTAAGAACTGCCGGACCATCTCCAAACGTGATCTGGTGCGTAATGACCAAATGCCAAACATTGAAGTTGATCCAGAAACCTTTGCGGTGAAAGTGGATGGGGTACACGCCACCTGTGAGCCGATAGAAACGGCGTCAATGAACCAGCGCTATTTCTTTGGTTAATAAAAGCTTTGGTTAATAAAAGCTTTGGTTAATCCGATGTAGGAGCATTAATCCAGCTCGCCTGTAGTCAGTATCACTCCGTTCCCAGTACGGAGGCAGATATTCTCTGGGAAGGGTGTCATCGAAACGGATTTCATGGCTACGGGCGGCGGCTGTTGGCGATGAAGCTATGCAAGGAGTCTTATGATGCAAAAAATCAATAATATGATTTTGATCGAGCACGTTCTGGGTAATGTAAAAAAGATCCGGTTTGGCAGGAAAAACTTAAACATGCCACTCTGGATCTGTTAGTGCTGGATCAGCGGGAAGCGCAGAAAAGCCGCTGCCGCAAATCCACCACTCATGGGCTGGATCTGGGTATTTCTCTTGACCGAAACGTGGTGCTTGCCGATGGCGATGTGTTGGCCTGGGATGAAGAAACCAACGTTGCCGTCGTGGTGCAAATCAATTTGCGTGATGTGATGGTGATTGATTTAAGTGAACTGAAAAGCCGTTCACCGGATGAATTAATTAAAACCTGTTTTGAACTTGGCCATGCGCTGGGGAACCAGCACTGGAAAGCTGTCACCAAGAATAACGAAGTGTACGTGCCACTAACCGTTGCCACCACCATGATGGATTCAGTGATGAGAACGCATGGTTTCCAGCATTTGCCTTTCCGTTTTGTCAAAGGCGGAGAGATTTTACCGCAGCTCAGTAACTCTGAAGCACGTCTGCTGTTTGGTGGTGCCGAGGACAGCGATACCCATGTTCATGTTGCCAGCCCTCTGGATGAACCTCATGGCTCTGGTTTACATATTCACGCTATTCACTCCCACGGTGATGGAGATTCGCATAATCACGACCATGACCACAGCCATAGTCACGGCGATCACGACCACGATCATAAACACTGATTCAGGCAATGAGGCACCGTAATGAATGCATCAGATCTGATTCGTATTATGCAATTTGGTGATTCCGTGCTGCCGGTCGGGGCCTTCACGTTTTCCAATGGCGTGGAGTCTGCCATTCAAACTGGCGTCGTGCGAGATGTACCGACGTTAAAAGGCTTTGTTCTGACGGCGCTGAAACAAGCAGCCAGTTGTGATGGCATGGGGGTGGTTGCTGCCCATCGTGCGGTGATGGCTAATGAACGCGATGGCATTATTCGCGCTGATTGGGCGGTGAATAACCGTAAGTTGAATGAAGAAAGCCGCCTGATGGCAACCCGAATGGGGAAAAAACTGGCGGAAATGTCAATCCATGTGGTGCAGCACCCGCTGATCAGTTGGTGGCTGGAACAGATAAAAAGTGGCAATACGGCGGGAACCTATCCTGTGACTCAGGCAGTGGTGATGGCAGCACAGGGAATAGGGCAGCGAGAGGTGGTGGTGATGCACCAATACGGTGTCGCGATGACTATCTTGAGTGCGGCGATGCGGTTAATGCGCGTCACTCACTTTGACACACAACATATCTTGTTTGAGTTGAACCATGATATTGAGAAGTTCTGTGATATTGCCGAAATCGGCGATATCGAGCAGATGTCTTCTTATGTCCCGATTGTGGATGTTCTGGCGGCGGTACATGTCAAAGCACATGTTCGTCTCTTTAGTAACTGATTGATCAATAACTGGTTGATCGAACACGAATTCTGAGTGCTGGGCGCGTTTGTTAACCAGGCACATCGTTGATATCAGATAAAATTAAGAGGATAACCCCGTGAATAGCCATTCAACCGATAAACGTAAAAAGATCACCCGCATTGGTATTGGTGGCCCGGTAGGTTCAGGTAAAACCGCCATTATCGAAGTCATTACACCTATTTTGATCAAGCGGGGTATCAAACCACTGATCATTACCAACGATATCGTCACCACCGAGGATGCCAAACAGGTGAAACGCACCCTGAAAGGTATTCTGGATGAAGAGAAGATCCTTGGGGTAGAAACCGGTGCTTGCCCACATACTGCGGTGCGCGAAGATCCCAGTATGAACATTGCTGCGGTAGAAGAGATGGAAGAGCGCTTTCCTGAAAGCGATTTAGTCATGATTGAAAGTGGCGGTGACAACCTGACACTGACTTTCAGCCCGGCACTGGCAGACTTCTATATCTATGTTATTGATGTGGCTGAAGGTGAAAAAATCCCACGTAAGAATGGCCCTGGTTTGGTTCAGGCAGATATTCTGGTTATCAATAAAATCGATCTTGCGCCTTATGTGGGGGCCAGCCTGGATGTGATGGAAAGTGATACCAAAGTGGTGCGTGGTGAGCGCCCTTATATCCTGACCAATTGCAAAACCGGGCAAGGCATTGAAGAGCTGGTGGATATGATTATGCGTGATTTCCTGTTTACTCACGTCCAGCCTCAAGGAGCCAACGCATGACCTCGCAGAGCAAGAATATCGTGGAGACTCCTTCACGGGTTCGCGCTCACGCATTGGGTGTTAACGCGCCGGAATTAGCGAAGTATCAGGACGAACCGGCGCAGATGCGTAGCGGAGCGGTAGGGAAAAGTGGCTATCTCAAACTGAGATTCGCCAAACGTGAGCATCGTAGTATTTTGGCGGAAATGGAGCGGCGGGTGCCCTCAATGGTGCAAAAAGCACTGTACTGGGATGAAGAAATGCCCGAACTGCCGTGTATCACCATGATTTCGACGTCAGGGTGTATTCTGCAAGGTGACCGTCTGGCCACTGACGTGATTGTCGAGGAGGGGGCGTGCGCCCATGTCACCACGCAGTCGGCGACCAAAGTTCATATGATGAATGCCAACTATGCCTCGCAGATACAGCATTTTACGGTGGAAGAGGGGGGTTATCTGGAATTTATACCAGACCCGCTGATTCCACATCGTAATTCGCGTTTTATTACTGATACCACCATTAATATTCATCCTACGGCGACGGCGATTTATTCAGAAGTGCTGATGTCTGGGCGGAAATATCACCATGCGGACGAACGATTCGGTTTTGATGTTTATTCCTCCCGAGTGGCGGCACACGTTTTTTTGGGTAAAGAACAGCCCACAGGTAAAGAGCTGTTTGTTGAAAAGTATGTACTGGAGCCGAAGTCAGAGAGCCTTGATGCCATCGGGGTAATGCAGACATTTGATGTGTTCGGCAACGTGATTTTACTCACGCCCAAAGAGCATCACGACCGCATTCTGGCGCGGGTTCCTGCCCATTTTGATGTCAAAGGTGGTATCGCCAGCGGAGCGACACGCTTACCGAATGATTGCGGATTAGTGTTTAAAGCACTGGGAATTGATAGCGCCGGTGTTAAGAACGAAATTCGACAGTTTTGGAAGATAGCCCGTGAGGAAATTCTCGGCGTGACATTGCCGGAGAAATTCTTGTGGCGCTAAGGTGTTGCCCAAAAGTATTGGCGTTGCAGCAAAACATCGTTGCAACAATAGATGGGTGCAACAATAGATGGGTGCAACGATAAGTGAGTGCAGCTAATACAGTTGCGGCTTCAAGTTAGAAGGGTAAAATAATGAACGCGAAAACGGGCAATCAATTCGGCTGGGCACAACTGTGTGCTTCGAATGTTTTCATTGAATTTATCGATACAACGCTGCGCGGCTGTGCTCAAGTCATGTTTCAGAATAACCCTCTGACTGGGTTACTCTTCTTTATTGCCATATTTGTTGGTGCTTATGGTGAAGGAAGCCCGGCGGTGGCCTATGGCTGTGTTTTAGGCACCATCGTTGCTACTCTCACCGGCTTAGCCATGCGCGACCGTAAATCATGGCGCGCAGGGCTGTATGGCTACAATGGGTGCTTGGTGGGCGCAGCTCTGCCCACATTTTTAGTGGCTACTCCGGTGGCCTGGGCCTGCATTGTGTTGGGTAGTATCGTGTCCGTGATCGCTACTGTGTGTATTGCCGATATTTTAAAAACCTGGAAAGTTGCGGCATTGACCGCCCCCTTCGTCTTCACGACCTGGATGATTTTACTCGCCAGCTATGCCTTTACCGGTTTGCATAGCAGTGGCTTACCGACACCGACGTTGCCGCAACAATTAATCTCTGAGCCCGGCACCATTTTTGGTGGTGGCAATGTTTTTGTCAGCATGTTTAACGGTATTTCTCAGGTGTTTCTATTCAGTAGCTTGGTCGGAGGGATTATATTTGTTATCGGATTAGCTGTTGAATCTTTATGGGCCGCCATCTTTGCCCTTTTAGGCGCGTTATTAGCGATCTTTACCGCTGCTTTTCTCGATGCCAGCCCTCACAGTATTCATGCCGGGCTTTATGCTTTTAGCGCCGTATTAACCGCAATTGCTTTAGGATCAACCTTTAATCAACCCAGTTGGCGTGTTCTGACTTACACCATCGTGGGGGTTATTTTTACTGTGTTGGTGCAGGGGGCTATGAATACTTTATTGTCACCCATTGGTATTCCAACCCTGACCATGCCGTTTGTTTTAGCCTCATGGCTATTTCTGGTTCCTAATAAAGATGTGATGCCAGCACATCGACAATAACTATTTCACTCTGGACGCTTTGTTCTGAACATTTTATCCGCAGGACGGTTGATAATAATCTGGAGTGCGAACATGACAACAGTGACAGAAAAAAGAGTGGCGTTTGGTAATCAGCAAACTAAATGTCGCGCCATCTACCTGCTTATTGGTTTATTGGTTGTTAATGGACTGGCTTGGGTTTGGGCTTTTAGTGAGTTTAATAACAATGCGGTACTCATGGGAATGGCCTTTTTGGCATACAGCTTTGGCTTGCGACATGCCGTCGATGCGGATCATATTGCGGCTATCGATAATGTCACCCGTAAACTGATGCAGCAAGGTAAAACACCGATTGCCGTTGGCACTTTTTTCTCGCTCGGCCATTCCACCATTGTGATATTAGCTTCACTAGCGATTGCCGCAACAGCGATGGCGTTCAAAAATGATATGGTGTGGTTTCGTGAAACCGGAGGTTTGATTGGTACGCTGGTGTCATCGGTGTTTCTACTGTTATTCGCCTTTCTTAATTTAACCATCCTAATTTCAGTCTATAAAAAATTCAAAAAAGTCAAAGCAGGCCATGTCTATCAAGAAGAAGAACTTGATCTTTTAGTTGTGAATAATGGTGGTCTATTAGCCAGAATCTTCAGACGTGTATTTAATATGGTCAATAAAAGTTGGCATATGTATCCAGTCGGTTTCTTATTTGGTTTAGGTTTTGATACCGCCACAGAAGTGGGCGTATTGGGTATTTCCGCAGCCAGTGCAGCTCATGGCATGAATTTGTGGTCGATTATGGTATTTCCAATTTTATTTGCTGCGGGCATGGCATTGGTCGACTCACTTGATAATTTTGTGATGATCGGAGCTTATGGTTGGGCTTTCTCCAAACCGGTACGGAAATTGTACTATAACATTACCATCACGGCAGCTTCCGTGATTATTGCTTTCTTTATCGGCGGAATTGAAGTATTGGGATTAATTGCAGATAAAATGAATCTAACTGGAGGGATTTGGACACCGATTAATAATATTAGTGGAAGCTTAGGTGAGATAGGTTACTGGATCATTGGTATGTTCATATTGTGCTGGTTAATTTCCGCAATTAATTATTATGTTCGTGGTTATGATAAATTAAGTATTAATCGTTAATTTACAATTTAATAAAAAAGGCGCTTAAATTAACTTAATAAGCACCTTTTTTGTAAGGTCTATATTGACAGGTTACATATGTTTTTTAGCAAAACCTAAGATATCCTGCTTTATTTCAGAGAGTTTGCTTTCAGGTGATTTTTTACAGACTTCGACCACTTTGGGCGTCACTATTGTATCAGTCTCATGAAAATCAACATAATCACCTTTCTTATACTGAGTATCATCATTTAATACCCAATAAACTACCGGAGTAAATGACTTAGGATTCAGATCCAGGAATTCTTTGCAGGTCATATCACTGGGGGTTGTACCGGTTGCTTTAGTCGCGGTGGGAGTAGCTGCAAAAGAAGTTGCAGCAACTGAAAGCAGTAAACCAGTCAATGCAATATTACGAAGTGATTTGTAGGACATGCTTATTTCCTTATTTATCTGTTAAATATGATTAGATATTTAAGATACTTAAATTAAGGGTGATAGATATCACTCAAGTCTACGAACACTAGCATTTATGATATGCCAGATACCGTTATATTATTAACCAAAAAATCATTAATGCCAACAGTTACCCTGTCATTTCACTTGTTATTGAGTATGGATAACTTTACAAGATGTAAAATTAATATTGCGATTTGGATGCTTGTAAAATTAACGAATTGTCATTTGATTATAATCAAAAACAATTAAATTCATCCATGATCTTTGTGGTTTTTTTATCTATACTTAAGTTACCTATAACAATTTTAGTCACTCTATTGATGAAAATATTACAGGAAATTAAGTCTAAGTTATCGATCCCCATTTTTTTGGCTATATTGGTAGCCATTAATGGGTATCTTATTTTAAGCCCCGTACTCCATCGAGCAATCTCTCACTCAACCGATGCAATAAATAATTTCAGCACTTGGAAGGATGCGCTCAGTTTTCTGGAACTATTCGAAATACCACGTTTTATGATCGGTCTGGTATTGATATTTATGGCATTTTCATTATCGATGAAAGTGCGCACGGCATGGTTTTTCTCGGTATTGTTACTGTTTACCATTGTTATTATCAATCTCTATATTCTTAAAGATCATAATAGCCTCACGACGTATTCCAGCATAGTTATGCTGGCTCTACTCTTTTATTGGCGTAAGTTTGATTATTATAGTCTCGGCAGTGCTACGTTCTTTGCTATCGTCAGTATTGCTTCATTGATTGTCTATAGCATGTTGGGCACCCTTTATATCGGTGATCAATTCTCGCCGGTAGTCACTGATTTACCTACGGCTTTTTATTTCGCAATTGTTTGTATGTCGACCGTGGGCTTTGGGGATATTATCCCGCATACCACGCTGGCGCGGATGTTTACGCTTACAGTAATTATTTCTGGTATCACGGTCTTTGCTGCTTCAGTGGCTTCTATTGCTGGGCCAATTATCAGTGATAATATCAAACGGATAGTTAAAGGTAGGATATCTCACGTGGAACGTAAAAATCATTTTATTATTGTCGGTACCAACTCTCTGGCGCTGAATGTATATAACGGTCTGCGTGACCGTGGTGATGATGTCACGGTAGTGTGCGCAGTGGGAGAACAGCACGGTTTTCCTGCCAATGCAGATATTATCGAAGGCGACCCTTCCTCAGTTGCCACATTGAAATTAGCAGGTGCAGCTAAGGCTAAATATATTATTGCGCTATGCAATAGTGATGCTGATAACACCTTCACTATTCTGGCAGCGAAAGAAATTGCTGGTGAGTTCACTAAGACATTGGCATTAGTCAATGAAACTCAGAATATGCAGAAAGTGAAACGAGTTAACCCTGATATGGTGTTCTCATTGCCGTTATTGGGAAGTGAGTTGTTGGTTAGAACCTTGAATGGCGATACTATCAATAATGACCTTATTACTGAAATGTTTTTTGGTAAATGCGTGAAGCTGGATTAATTCTGGTATCTGTTACTTGGGTGTATTTATGCTGAACACCCTCATATCGAGGGCGTTTTATTTTCTATCTCACGACGACGATGTTAATGCCGTTATTATTAGGCCGTTGCCGGGGGATCTTTAGGTTTTTCTTTTGTCCCGATCATTAAACCTAACTCTATAGCAATAAAACCAACAATAAGACTGGTGACCAAATAACAGATTGAGACTAAAACCCCAGTGGGAGTTTTCATCATTTCGACGGCACCGAATACAAAACTGGAGAATGTTGAAAGCCCTCCCATAATTCCTGTGCCTACCATCAGATGCACATATTGGTTGATCTTCCCATTCTTAAAGAAAGAGGTCGCTAACCCCAATAAGAATGCCGCAATTATATTGGCGATGAAAATATCCATTGGGAAACCATCTGCCAGTCTTGGTACTAACAGCATAATAAACTCACGACACATCGCACCAAAAGCACCACCGACAAAAACCAGAATAACAAGATTTGGCATGATAACTCTCTCCGATTAATAAATTAGTTTTCTGATTAATAAGCCAACCATGCGCCAAATGCCGCAGCTGCCAGACCAACGACTACAGAAATAATTAGATAGCCGGCAGCAATGGCTCTGCCTCGTGCGGTAGCAAGTTTTGCCGCATCTAATTGCATACTACTAAAGGTGGTGTAGCCGCCTAAAATACCGGTTAATACCGCAGCATTCATTACATCACCATAGCGATCACGCCAGTCAACACTGAATAGAATACTCAGGTAGCCGATGACAAATGCACCTGAAATATTGATAAGAAACGTACCGAGAGGAAATTTCCTTTATATATTTTGCCTGCACTGAGTCCTATCCACCATCGTAAAATCGAGCCGACACCTCCTCCAAGCCCTACCCACATTATATCGATTGCAGTCATAATAATATCCTTATAGCTATCCATCACAATAGGAATAATTGTAGTATAAATAGATGAGGTCAACGATATATAATATAACTTCGGGAAGCACTTCGGTATTATAATTTATTAATTAATAGCCAGCATCTAACCGTAAGATGGTTATTTAACTGCGGTAAGACCTATTTTCAGTAACTTACCGTCACTCTCATCTGTTAACAGGTAAACATAGCCGTCAGGCCCGACGCGGACATCACGGATGCGCACGCCTCGCTCGCTCAGTAGACGCTCTTCAGCAATCACTTTATCGCCCTCTAATTGCAAACGAATCAACTCTTTTTGTGCCAGTGCGCCAATAAACAGTGAATGTTTCCATGTCGGAAATCTATCTGCATTATAGAATGCCATCCCGCTGATACCAGGCGAGATCTCCCAGTAATAAGCCGGTTGCTCAGTACCGTCCACATAGGCACCCTTGGCCTCAGGGATCGGCAAACCCGAATAATTAACGCCATGTGTCGCCAGTGGCCAGCCATAGTTTTTGCCAGCTTGTGGGATATTGTTCTCATCACCCCCTTTAGGGCCGTGTTCATTTTCCCACATCACACCACTCCACGGGTTCAGCGCCAGCCCCTGCGGATTACGATGACCATAGGACCAGATCTCAGGTCTGGCCGATGATTTATTCACCAAGGGATTGTCTGTAGGTACCTTACCATCGAGGGTCAGCCGCACGATTTTACCTTGATGTAGGCTCAGGTTTTGCGCGGTAGGGCGCTGATTATTCTCGCCAAGAGTAATAAACAGATGACCCTGTTCATCGAAAGCCAGTTTGCCACCAAAATGGTTTCCGGTAGACAGTTTCGGCTGCTGACGGAACAACACCTTAAAATTCTCAATGGCGGTATGCTGTGGATTAAGACGGCCATATCCCACAGCTGTGCCTGCTTTACCATCCAGACCAACTTCTGCAAAACTCAGATATATGCGGTGATCTTGAACGAAATTCGGTGATAATGCGATTTCTAGTAGGCCACCTTGTCCGTTGGCATACACTGGCGGCACGCCGATTAGTGGCTCAGACAGTTTCTTCCCTTGCTGCCACAAGCGCAGTTGACCTGATCGCTCAGTGATCAAAATGCCACTGTTATCGGGCAGGAATGCCAGTGACCAAGGGTGATCTAGCCCATTCTGTAATTCCATTACTGTCAGTGCCGGGGCTGCAAGCGTAGACATCGAAATAAACACGCCGAGTAATAATCCTGACAAGCTGTAACCCAGTGTATTATTCCCAAATATTGTCATCCGCCACTCCATAAATGTGCAATCACCCGTTAACTTTAGAGTATTAAGGGAGAATCAGCTATTCGCTGTTGTCGGCTCACGACGTCTATCGGGCGATGTTCTACATACTGTCGATTAAATCGGGGAGTGATTCCGGCCACCGTTTTCTCTGTCACTTCAAACAGTTGAAAAATTTGCCAAACAGATAAATTTCCCTAACTTATCCTCATCTGAACTTTTATTGTTTTTACTGTTGAATGTTCTACATCGAGATCTAAAAATAAAAACTAACCATATGAAATACAAATGATTTAAACTTAATTCGTCAAGCAAAAAAATAAACAATTTTGCGATAAACATCACATTCTAATCGCTGAGAAATGTGAACGTCATCAATGTAGGAAGTCAATGAGAGACGATTGTGGTAGGCCGCGAATTACTGTCTTATCTATCAACGCCGTATACTGACGACAACCAGAAACAATGGGGATGGGCAAGGTGGCAATGAAACAAAGATAAAGGGAATTTCACCATTGCACTGGCATATGAATCACTCGTGTCTTTTGAACTTCAAAAGGTGTTGGTATGGAAAAGAAAAAGATCTATCTGTTTTGTTCTGCCGGTATGTCCACCTCGCTACTGGTTTCTAAAATGAAAGTGCAGGCGGAAAAATATGAAGTACCCGTGATCATCAATGCCTACCCAGAAGCGCTGGCTGCGGAACGTGGTACTGATGCAGATGTGATCCTTCTGGGGCCGCAGATAGCTTATATGCTACCTGAAATATCAAAAATGTATCCGAATAAGCCGGTTGAAGTGATCGACACTCTTCTCTACGGCAAGGTAGATGGTTTGGGGGTATTAAAAGCAGCTGTGGCCGCAATAAAAAAAGACAAAACAATAAGGGGATCACTGTGAGCGCATTTATTAATTCTCTGGAAAAGGTTGTTTTGCCTTTTGCTATTAAAATAGGCAGACAGCAACACATCAATGCCATCAAAAATGGATTTATCCGGTTGATGCCATTAACCCTGACCGGGGCCATGTTCGTTCTTATCAATAATGTGTTCTTAAGTTTTGGTGAAGGGTCATTTTTCTTCTCAATGGGCGTAAGATTAGACGCTGATACAATAACTATGCTGAATGGTTTTAAAGGAATTGGTGGCAACGTTTATAATGGTACGCTCGGTATTATGTCGTTAATGACACCATTCTTTATCAGTATGGCCTTGGCTGAAGAGAAGAAAGTTGATCCTCTGGCTGCGGCGTTGCTGGCGATCGCGGCCTTTATGACGGTCACTCCGTACAGCGTGGGTGAAGCCTATGCGGTGGGGGCTAATTGGTTGGGGGGGGCCAATATTATATCCGGTATTATCATTGGCTTGGTGGTAGCAGAGGTCTTTACCTTTATCGTGCGCCGTAACTGGGTCATCCGCCTGCCGGATAGCGTTCCAACCTCTGTTTCCCGTTCATTCTCGGCATTAATTCCCGGATTTATCATTCTTTCCATTATGGGCATATTGGCCTATACCCTCGGATTATACGGCACCAACTTCCACCAGATCATTATGGATACCATCTCGGCTCCGTTATCGAAAATGGGCAGTGTGGTGGGTTGGGTGTATGTCATGTTCTCCTCGCTGCTGTGGTTTTTCGGGATACACGGTGCAATGGCCCTCTCTGCATTGGAAAGTGGCATCATGATGCCATTTGCCTTGGAAAACGTAGCCACTTATACCCAATATGGTTCAGTCGCCGCCGCGATGGCTGCCGGCAAAGAGTTCCATATGTGGGCCAAGCCGTTTGTTGACTCCTATATCTTCTTAGGCGGTACAGGGGCCACACTGGGTTTAGTTATCGCAATCTTTATTGCCTCCCGTCGCGAAGATTATCGTCAGGTGGCAAAATTGGGTGCTCCGGCGAGTATTTTCCAGATTAACGAACCAATCTTATTTGGCTTACCTGTCATTATGAACCCGCTGTTCTTTATACCGTTCATTTTGGTTCAGCCTGTATTAGCGATTATCACTTCAGTGGCTTATTACACTGGCTTTATTCCGCCAATCACCAATATTGCCCCTTGGACCATGCCGGTTGGGTTAGGCGCATTCTTTAATACTAACGGCAGTATTGCCGCGATGTTATTGAGTTTATTCAACTTAGGGATTGCCACACTGATGTATCTGCCGTTCGTGATTATTGCCAATAAAGCGCAGAGCGTGATTGATAATGACGTTGAAAGTGAAGAAGACGTGGCTAATAGCCTGAAATTTTAATGAGTAGCCCTTGTCGTACCGGTGTGGAGGTTGGAATGAAATATCAATTTTCCGATGATTTTTGGTGGGGAAGCGCCACCTCAGCGACGCAATCTGAAGGCGCGTCACTGCAGGACGGTAAAAGCAAAAATATTTTCGATTACTGGTATGAAATTGCACCGCAACGTTTTCATGGTGAAATCGGCCCTGAAACCACCTCCACCTTTTACGATAATTATCAGCAAGATATTTTGCTGTTAAAACAACTTGGGCATAACACCTTCAGAACATCTATTTCCTGGTCTAGATTAATTCCCAGTGGTGATGGCGAGCTTAATCCCCAAGCCGTCACCTTTTATAACGCGGTGATTGATACTTTATTGGCTAATGGAATTACTCCGTTTATTAACCTCTATCATTTTGATATGCCACTGTGCATGCAATATAAAGGGGGATGGGAAAGTCGAGCGGTCGTTGACGCATATGCTCGCTATGCTAACCTCTGCTTTACCTTATTCGGTGATCGCGTTAAACATTGGTTTACTTTTAATGAACCGGTAGTGCCGGTTGAAGCCGGATATCTGAATGACCTGCATTATCCGTGTATCGCTGATTTTAGCCGTGCGGTGACGGTGGCTTATCACAGTGTACTGGCTCACGCCAAAGCGGTAGGAGAGTATCGGAAACTGGAGCAGGGCGGGGCTATCGGTATTATTTTAAATCTTACCCCGACCTATCCGCGCTCAGACAGTGAGCAAGATAGGGCTGCCGCCAACTGTGCTGATCTACTGCTTAACAGAAGTTTTCTTGATCCTGTGACCAAAGGAGCATATCCCGACGAACTGATCGCATTGTTACAGCAATATTCACTGTTACCACAGATTGACCCCGGTGATTGCCAATTAATTGCCAGCGGAACGGTGGATTTGCTCGGTGTTAACTATTATCAGCCCAGACGAGTTCAGGCACTGGACGCCCAGCCGCAGCCAGGGCAAGTGCAAACACCGGAAGATTTATTCAGTTTTTACTCGATGCCGGGGCGGAAAATAAATCCTCATCGTGGTTGGGAAATCTATGAGAAAGGGCTGTACGACATTCTGAAAGATTTGAAAGACAATTATGGCAATATCCCCTGTTATATCTCAGAAAATGGGATGGGAGTGGAAGGGGAAGAGCAGTTTATTACGCCATCTGGCATGATTGATGACCAATATCGCATTGATTTTATTCGCGATCATTTGAAATGGCTACATCGGGCGCTACAGGAGGGCTGCAATTGCAAAGGTTACCATCTCTGGACTTTTATCGATTGCTGGTCGTGGCTTAATGCTTATAAAAATCGCTATGGCTTAGTCCGATTGAATCTCGTCGACCAGACTCGGATACTGAAGAAAAGCGGCTATTGGTTTGCGGATGTGGCCAGGCAAAATGGTTTCAATTAACGGAGAGATAAGATGTTTGATTTAGATTCTATTACTGATAGCGCAGCACAGAGCGATGCGCTGGAAAATGTGGTCATGGGCTTGATTATCAATGCTGGTCAGGCACGCAGCCTCGCTTACAAGGCACTGAAAAGCGCCAAAACCGGTGATTTTGTACAAGCCGATGAACTGATGGCACAATCTCGCCTTGCGTTGAACGAAGCGCATCTGGTTCAGACTCAACTGATTGAAGCTGATCAGGGCGAAGGGAAAACCAAAGTCACGCTGGTATTAGTCCATGCACAAGACCATTTGATGAACGCCATGTTAGCTCGGGAATTGATTGTCGAGTTGATTGAATTACACCAAAAAATGCACTGATATTGGTACGGAATATCGGCTATTTTGAACGATAGAGTGAAGGTAAATAAGATGGACGTCAGATTAGTACGTCAAAAAGACTTTTTTAACGGAAAGGAATTCCATCTATTTATTTATAATAAAACGGAAAGTGCCACCGGCTTACATCAGCATGATTATTATGAATATACCTTAATATTAACCGGCATGTGCTACCAGGAAGTTAATGGAAAAAGAGTCTTTTTAGAACGTGGCGATTTTGTTTTTATCCCCTTGGGTTCCCATCATCAAAGTTTCTACGAATATGGTGCAACACGCATTTTGAACGTTGGGATCAGTAAAGCCTTCTTTGAAGAGCACTATTTTCATTTATTGTCACGCCCCATTGTGGCTTCGCAGGCATACCGCCTGAAAGGTAATTTTCTTTCCTATATTGAATCAGCGATTTCTGCTCCGCATTTTCGTGAAGATGAGCTTGTTGAACTGGTCGAGCTACTGACATTTTACGTAACTAACCGTATCAGCCACTATAAAGAAACCGAAACTAACGATGATATTCCGCAGTGGCTGAAGAGTACTGTCGATAAAATGCACGATAAATCGATGTTTGGTGAGAAAGCGCTGATTAATATGGTCGAGCTTTCCGGAAAAACTCAAGAGTATCTTACTCGAGCGACGCGGCGTTATTATCAAAAAACACCGATGCAAATTATTAATGAAATGAGAATTAATTTCGCTAAAACCCAACTTGAAGTCACGAACTATTTAGTCTCGGATATTGCCTTTGAAGCGGGTTATAGCGATACCACGTTATTTATCAAAAACTTTAAGAAACTCACCTCCTTCACTCCAGGGAATTACCGCAAGAAGTTTTACTGTGTCGGAGAGGAGTTGTCTCATTAGTTTTCCGGCCCGCTATCTTTATCGGAATGTATTTATAAGGTGTCATCAATGGAAAAGTTACTTATTGTTAATGCTGATGATTTCGGTCTGAGCAAGGGGCAAAACTACGGCATTATTGATGCGTTCCGGCATGGTATTGTCTCATCGACTACGGCGATGATGAACTGTGCGGGTATTTATCATGCAGCGGAACTCAGCGCACAAAATCCCAGCTTACCGATAGGGCTGCACTTTGTACTAACCTATGGTCAGCCATTAACTGCGATGCCATCTTTAGTTGATGATAAAGGTAAGTTGGGCAAATGGTTGTGGCAGCGAGCTGAAGCCCGAGAGTTGAATCTGGATGAGATAGCGCAAGAATTGACAGCTCAGCTTGACAAGTTTGTTGAGGTTTTTGGCCGCCGACCAACGCATATTGACAGTCATCATCATGTGCATATGTTACCGCAAATTTACCCGTTGGTTGAGGCCTTTGCCCGCGAAAAATCCCTGCCACTGCGTATTGATCGTGACGAAGTACAACAACGTGGTGTTACGCTCAATAATCCTCGCAGCAGCGAGTGGTTCGATGCGGGTTTCTATGGCAAGGAATTATCAGAACAACTGTTTTTACAGCGGTTGGAATTAGCCGAACAACGTGGAGTTAATTCGTTAGAGATAATGTGTCACCCGGCACTTATCGATAATATTTTATTAACCAGTAGTTACTGTTATCCCCGATTGACTGAACTGGAAATTCTCACTTCACCGAGCTTAAAACAAGCCATTGCACAACGCGACTACCGCTTGGGATCATATTCGGATTGCTAAGTTTTATATAAGTGAAAGGCATTTGGTATAAACACAAGCAGTTTTAGGTGTATATAGACCGTGTTGGACACGGAGGAAATACCGGTATATGTGGGTCTTCTATCAAAGGCTAAAAGGGCATAGAATGACTTTTCCTTTCATGTATAAGAAAATTTTAAACAGTAAGTTGATAGGCTACATTGTGGGTGTTTTGATTGCGATTGGCTTTGGCGAAAGTTTTATTACTACTCGAGAAGAGGCTGAGAGGTTCGCTAAATAATTCAGTAATCACGCTAAGGCTGCCTTCTACTGTGGCCTTTCACTGCTCGCAACCAAACAATAGCTGTTTGAACATGGGCTGAGTCTGCATTTTTGGGTAATACTGTGCGTAGCGCAACCCTGTTCTAATAAGAACGCAGTTCGGGGCGAAAAAAATCCGCCCCTCTCTATTACTGTAATGCCTTTAAAATTTGCATCGCGGTTTTTACCCGCTCGGTATTCGGATAGTTTTTATTCGCCAGCATAACGATTCCTACCTGCTTTTCAGGGATAAAGGCGACATAAGCGCCAAATCCCCCCGTTGCTCCCGTCTTGTGAACCCATGATGCATCCACACGAGGATGTGATTTTGCATCCTGCACCTGCTGCGGTCCAAGAGCGACCTTGTTATCGGCGCCATTAACTATCATTACGGCCTGATCTGGCCAGTTAAGCATCTCCCAGCCTAGCCCCTGATATAATGCATCGGTGCGATAAAAGCGCGTTTGCGCCAGATCCAAAGCTTGCTGTAACGTCTTATCTGCAACCTGTTGCGGGTTCATATTCGCCTGCATCCAGCGCGACATATCTTTTATGGAAGACTTCACTCCATAGGATTCTGCATCCAGCATTCCCGGTGATACACGCACGGGTTTGCCCTCATGGTAACCCCAGGCGTAAGTATTTTTGACCTCATCCGGCACGGTAATAAAGGTGTGATTGAGCTTAAGCGGAGTAAATACACGTTGTTGCATGGCTTGTTCAAAGGAAAGCCCGCTTGGTTTTACTGCTAAAACCCCAAAAAGACCGATACTGCTGTTTGCATACTGACGCGTCTTCCCAGGTGACCATTGTGGTTGCCACTGTTTATAGAAGTTTACCAACTCATTCTCGTCTGTAACTGCATCCGGAACCTGTAACGGCAAGCCACCTGCGCTGTAAGTCGCCAATTGCAGCAGAGTGATGTGACTCCACTGTGGTATGTTAAGTGCTTGCCAGTATTTGCTGGCCGGATCGTTAAGCGCAATCTCGCCTTTTGCTACGGCTACGCCACCCAGTACACCGGTGAAGGTTTTACTCACTGAACCCAGTTCAAAGAGTGTGTCTTCTGTCACCGAGCGACGCTGTTCTTCATCGGCCATACCCCAGGTGAAGTAGTAAGGCTGACCTTTAACGACCACTGCCACCGCCATACCGGGTATACCTTGCTGCTGCATCAGCGGTTTTATTGCCTTACTAACGGTAGTTGCCACATCAGGGGCTGCTGCGATACTCATAGAGCACACTGATGCCAGTACTGTCGCTATCAACGTTTGAGAAATTAATTTCACTGTTTTGAACCTTCTGGGTTGTTATTGCGCGTGCAGTTTGCACCATTTGACAGACCGTACAAACTGTTATTTTTGCGCTGGGGGACGCTGAATAGGTTAATCAATGCTTTGTATTTAGTCATAAAAATCGAGTTCAACTTTGTTTGGTATACCTAAACGTATACCAATGCAGGAAAGTGACACACCAATAAGCATGTTTTCCTAATATTCACTATCACTGATATGGAGTTTGACGAAGAGAAAAAACGGATAGGTTGCTTGTGTCTACGTATAGCCCATATAGTTTTCAGCAAGTGAGATATAATTCCACCTCTGGCACGAGGACGCCTTTTATGCAGTGACAGTGCGTCATACTTCGAGCGAGGAGCAGACACTATAACCATCTTCAGCTCTTGTGGCTTAAGAAATAATACAAGCGGTGTCTCTGGGGAGAAGTTGAAGAGCAACATCTATCATTTTTCTTATCGGATAATGCCTGTATGGATGATAGTTTCGACTTAAGGAGGAATTAATGTCTCACTCGTCATCAAAAAGAAAGGTTTTGGATACATCATGCCCCTTGACGCACAGAGCATCCCACGTACCGAGTTGCATTAACCAAGTGGCTAATTGATTGGGAATTGCCTACGGCGAGTTTTTGATAAAAGTTTAGAAAGATACATGGGCAAGTGTGGTATCGCTGCTTATAGAAAATGAGTTGATGAAAGCGGTTAACTATATGGAAAACCTTTAGAAGCAGGCTACTGTGAGCGAAAAGAATGATTTTAACTAATTATGTGTAATAAAGTGATGCTCAAAATGCAACCATCACTTTATCTCCTGAATTCAATGTCTAAGCAGATACAAAATTTTTCAAAAATTCCTCTAGTGCTTCCCCTGGGTTGTCAATCTCGGAAGAAATCATACTTATTCGCCACTGTTCTAGTATCTCTTCCTGGATTGGATTGGGCCGAGGTGAAAAAATATATGATTTAGGCTGTGCCTCTTCGAGATTTTGTTCTTTCCATAGTTTAGATAATTTATAGAAAAGAAGTCTTATATTAATGTCTGAAAGGCTATACCCAATAAATAGCACAGACTTACCGAGGACGTCGGCTCTGAATTTTATGTCTAATGGTGTTTCAAACTCCAGGCGTTGAAAGTAACTTGTTTCATCGAGAACGATGGAACTATCATCATCAAAATCCCCATGGAACTTAATGATTTGAGTTTTGTTGTTATCAATCTTAGCTATATCAGAAACCGAAGCTATTCTTATGAATTGTTTTCCATAGTTTTCTAATGAATTTTCTATCCAACGATCATAGTTTGTCGTATATATTATCGGGAAATTGGCTTTTGCAATGTATTCATGTACTTTTGATTTATTTATATCTATGTCATTAGAATGCCACTTCCTGTCCATCCAACTTCTAAGTGGACCTATTTTACCAACTTTTAATTTATAATACTCAGCTAATTCAAGCGCACTTCCGAATGTACGATATATATCCGGATCATAACCCAACTCTGTCGCAATATGGTCAATAAGTTGATTCCATGACGGCAAGCCTAAATTCATTGAAACTCCAGCGCCGACAAAAAGAATAACATTTCCCCTTTTATAGTCAGCAAGTAACTGTTCCATCATTCTCACTCTCCTAACAAATAATTTTTAAATTTATCAAACGCTTTTTTTCTCATGGAAATTTCATTTTTCATTTCCCCCATTTCGGCAAATGTCTTGCTTTCCCCATCAGGAATAAATATACAATCCCACTGAAAATCTCGAGGACCTTTTGGCACCGGGGAGATTTTTCCATATACCTCACCTTCAAATATATGTATTTTCATCGAATCACAATATCCAATGATTGTTTTAGCTATTAATTTTGGATTTTCTCCGACACCTAATAGCTTCGAAAAATTATCGGCTTGAAGTTTGTCCCAAAATATTTGAGTCAAACCGCCTGGGAATCCGTTTAAGCTTTCGATGTACAATCCTGTGTGTTCAACAAAAACTGGCCTCCCTACTAATTTGAAGGCTTTTAAAAGCTTATCTCTAATGAGTGCCTCTACATTTTCTGTTTGAATTTCATCTATGGAGTGTTCTGCGGCAATAATAGACACCCCTGTATTTTCAAGGAGTGATTTTATCTCCTTTATTTTATGTCTGTTTTTAGTTATGAATCTAATATTCATTTTAAACCTTCTAAAAAAGTATATGTTTTCTGAGTCTTATACATTTCATGTAAGTTTTTTTTGTTGTTAGTTTCTCTCATAAAAACAAGGTAGTCCTCGCTAAGACTTGAAGCATGAATCGCTGGGTTATCAGAGCATAAAACAAATGGTACATTATACTTTATCATTTCATTCACTGGATGAGATTCAAGTTCAGGTACGGCTTTTGTTAATCGATTACTTATAGGGCAAACCTCTATACATATATTTCGGTCAATAATTAGGTCCATAATCTCATGAGATTTAACAACTGCAGTGCCATGTCCAATGCGATCAGCTCCATAATTAATTACTGCATCTTTTATATTCGTATAGTTTCCAGTTTCTCCTGCATGGATTGTTATTCCTAGGCCGTACGAATCTTTTGCTTCGCGAAATAATGCCGCGGTGTCTCGTGGTGGTTCAATATCTTCATTGCCAGCCAAGTCCAAGCCAATAACATTTTTAGGACATCCTAAATTTTTGTAGGCATTGATAAGAGAACGTAAATGTTCAGAAGTATATTCACCACGAGTTACTGTTAAAATAAGACCAGCTTGAATATTAAATTTATTCGAGCACGCGTCTATCTCTGTTAGCACCCATTCCAAAGCATCAGTAACAGAAATATTATTTAAAAGCGCTATATAAATAACACTATTTCGTAACTCTACAAACTTAATATTATCTTCTAAAAGATTTAAGAAGGCACTTTCAACAATTAATTTCAAGTCAAATCTACTTATTGGCACTAACCTTAATAGATTCCAAGGTTTTAGGTACTCAACAAGTGAACCTGCAGGGCGAATTGTATTAAGGTCAGTATCCAAATCACATTGATTCAGTATTTCATTATCAGTTTTCTCCAATAATTTTTTAATTACCGAAGTGCTCACCAAACCGTTTAGATGAACATGCAACTCTCCTTTGTCCAACTTTCGAATCTCACTGCAGTCCATTTTTTAAACACCTCTTTAATGTTTTTTTATTCATTGTCCGATCCTGACACGGAGGAGCCGGTTATGACGGCCTCCCACAGTAGTCATGCGCGAAAAGTGACTATAATCCGAAATCCAGCTCCATTAAGAAATCAAAACCCTGGAGAATATCTCACAGGAGACATAGCACCTTTCTTTCTGAGGTCATCAGGGATCTTCTTACCTAAATAAAGCTGCGTGATCTCAGGAGATGCCACACTACCCCGGAATCCAAAGCGGGAACTTTGAGTCGCTTCAAACTCATCGTCTGCATCCCATGAGGGTATCTCTGGGAAATTCTCAGGGGTAGACTTGAGCCACTCATCAGCGATATATACGCCCCTCACTATTCCTCTTACTGTCGCCAGTATGACTTCAGCCTTACGAGCGCGTTCAACGCTGACACGCCAGCTAAAACGTACAGCATCATAGAGGGCAATATCCTTTGAACTCCTGTTAACCGATATCATCAGGGTCTTATGTTGGAACGTAATTGTTTCAGGTTGGTACGTAGCGATTAACTCTTTGATGTGCGCAGCACCGAATTCATTACTGCCAGAACCGTTCATGATGTTAGTTAAACCGGGATAGGCGTCTATGAGTGCTGCTTCAACCTCGTAAGCGGTCTTTTCTTCAGCCATGCCGTGCCGATGGATAACATGGATAACCTCAAGACCTGCTAATCTGATCTCTCGAAGTTGCTTGAGTTTGTTACTAAGTAACTCATCATCATCCACTGCTGCAACCTCACCACGCATATGAGCAAAGACACGATTACCTTTCCCTTTTCCTACGTAGAACGTACTGCCATCCCTCGGGTCAATCAAGCGGTATACATACCAGCCAAGATGTTCGATTACTCCCGATGGAAATTCATTAATATCCATATAACAACGCCTACAATTTAACTTATGAGTCACAAAATAAACACAATGCTGTCGATTGACAACTTATAGTCCTCGCTAGTTAGCATTATGATTTTTTTACAGCGAGGAACAAGCAATGTCTGCTTTTGGCACAAAGGCGACTGTCAGATTAGATTTCGCTTGGTTTAACAAGAGGGGCTGGAGCTTATTCCTGTGGCTTACAATTTATAATACTGAGGGTTACAGCATATCAATAGTGTTACTAGATCAGTTTTATTGCTGGGTTGAGATTCGGCTTATTCATGGTCTTATTTCACTACTGGAGAAGGCGGGTGAACAAGCTGACTGAACTGGAACAGCCTTAGCTAAGCGCACGTGACGGCCAATAAACAGGATGAGTTGTAATAACAGCTGTACTTGTCTGTAATATTGAATTTGTCTGTCCAATTGGCTCTCATATCTTCAGTGTACGGTGATCTACCATGTCACTCAAATTTTGCTTTGGTGGCACTCTATTCAACCATGTTGGTAGGGTAGCTTGTAGCATCGTGGAGTTATCTCTTTACAAAGGACATTTTGAGGTGTCCTTTGTGCAGAAATAATTTGGCGCGAGTGTTTACTGCAAAGTGACTAATTCACATCATAATATTGTGGATATATTTGTTTTTTCAACGATATCAGAGCGCATGCGTATATCGATTTTAGGATCTGCCTTTGTGGGGCGTCCCATTTTTTTCTTTTTTTTTCTAGCTCACTAAAAAGAAACAAGCTTGATGTTTGGATCTTCAAGCAGCTTCGCGTCAGGATCGGTAGCAACGGCTTTTCTGATCTCTTTGTCTTCCTCTGGGGTTGGAAGAATAGTACCAGGCTTAAGAGTTGGCATATCTTTGCACCTCATCATACTGAGTTGTAGAATTATTTTACCCTACTGCTAAAAAATATAAATAGCGGTTTAGCTAATTGTTTCTAAGATGTATTATCTTGCAATATATTTATTTAAGTGATGATTTCACTGTTAGGACTGTTATATTAAAAAACTTGCATGCATTTAACTTCTGGTTAAATTATTAGTTTATTAAACTATATAATATTTTAATTTGTATTGTGAGATGTATTTAGTATCGGAAGTTTACCGAGTTATTATCATCTTTTGGGATCCTTATAGAAGGTTAGTAACTAATTTATATTGTTATTAACCATTAGTTGGTTAGTCAAGGTAAGGCCAATAGCCAAAACGTCGTTATGTACCTGTGATAAAACCAGCACCAAGCCTAAA